>CAZJXD010000082.1:0-23164 GCA_964549945.1 uncultured Desulfobacteraceae bacterium
GTGCGGGGGGTGCCGGGTGACCGGTATCCCTACCGCGACTGCAGAGATTGCTTAATGTTCCTTGAGGCAGTAAATAAATTACTTTATCGGCGTAATGGATGATGAAGCAGGAATGGCACAAGGCGCAGGGTGTAAGCATCAAGGCGATCAAATCTGATTGGGCAACCCCGCCACATGAACGGCGGGCAAGAAGAACGGTGGAAAAAAAGACGGCGGGTAAACTCCTGAATCGTGAAGGGGTCATGAATGGGGCCAGGCATAAGTAAATAAGTATTGGCAACGAGCAAAGATTCTATTTGACACTTATTAGATCATTAAGCGTTCTTGGAAGGGCTAAATGAAGGGCTTTGCCCCGACTCCAGAAAGCTAGGGCTTTAGTCGTACATGGGGGGCACCCTTATCATATGGCACAACAAGAGGCTTTGAACCTGGAGAAGTTTCAGTTCCTGGGTCTCCATCCCCAGGTGTCCATGGGAACTGCCAGTGACCGCTACTCCGGCTGGATTGGCCAGATATACTCGGAGGAGCGGTAGAAAGACAGGATATCGACTCGATCCCACACCGTTGGCGGCCAGTCGTTCAGGGAAGAGGTGTTGCCCGTTGAAAGTGTGGAGGAGTATTTCGAGCATTTCCCGGCCCTGGAGATGGATTTCACCTTCTATGGTTTGCTGCGGGGCCAAGACCGAACGCCCACGCCAACCTACCGCGTGCTCCAATCATATAGCCGATACCTCTCCCGAGGCGACCGTCTTATCCTAAAGGTCCCCCAGGTGATATTCGCCCAAAGGCTATGGCGGGGCGGAAAATTCGTTGAAAATCCCGGCTATCTCAATCCGGAGATCTTCATTCATCAGTTCTACGGGCCTGCCGCTGATCTTTTGGGCAATCTCATGAGCGGATTTATCTTCGAGCAGGAGTACTAGCCCAAAAAAGACAGGACTGGACAGAGATTTTTTGGCATTGTAATTCCCTGGTTTGTACTTTGAGAGGTTATTTGAAAAATCAAGGGCAAAATGTTATCGTGAACTTAAGAGGTTACCAAGAGCTAATGTCTTGCCTTCCTTCATGGTAGTGAATGAGGGAAGAAACTTTTGGAGATTTTGCTCAACGTAAAATCAAAAGTAACAACGAAGAGGGGGATACATATAATGGAGAACTTGAAGCAGGAAGCCATCAATGCCATCTCGAAGATGCCTGATTCGGCAGACATTGAAGAGATCATGTACAGACTCTATGTCATAGATAAGGTAAGAAAGGGCAGGGAGGCAGCGGAACAAGGAGATGCCATCTCTATTGAAGAATTAAAGAAAGAAATAGCGTCATGGTAAAATGGTCGCGGCCTGCCAGAATGGATCTGAAGCAAATACACGATTATATTGCTAAGGATTCCAGGTATTACGCCAAAAAGGTGGTGCAGACAATCGTGGAAAAAACAGAGCAACTTATGGTTTTTCCCGAGATAGGTCGCATAGTACCGGAGATCGATGATCCGAACACACGAGAAGTATTCGTTTATTCATATCGCTTGATATAGGAGATTACTCCTGACGGAATAGAAATTCTTGCAGTCATACACGGGAAACGAGATTTCTTTGAGAAAATAACGGAAACCTAGTCCGATAAGGATCGTACATCATTTTAACACTTATTATGTAAGCAAGATCAGGGCTTGAGCGTTGAGTTTTTATTTATCTGACTTACGAAGTAATGAATCATGCCACGCATTGAACAAGGCGCTGCGGTAAAGGGAATCGGGAGAAGCTTCAATACGCCTTGACGGGCTTCTGCGGTGCTGCACGGCTCGCGCCCGCTGTTCGCCACCAGAGGGCTATGGCCTACCTGGCATACTTCAACGAAGACAGAGGATATATCCAGGGCAAACAACCTTTCATTTTCAACCGAACGGTCATCATCGAGGGAAATGAGATTACGGTTCAGTTGATTTGCTTTCAGGAGAGTACCAGGGACCGGGAAAAAGCCACAGGCATCAGAAGATCCAGGGAGGCCTCGCACGGAAAACTAGAGGCTGTGATCAAGTCTTCGATAACTTTATAGTTGCTACCATTCAAGGGGCGTTGCCGGGCGGGGCAAGGGATACCGTAAAAATCCGAGTAGCCTCTATCCTGCGATTATAGTTTATGCTTTAAAGGGGATTAGCGATGGGGTCAGGTGAATGGGAGGATTGGGAGTGCCCTATTTGCAAAGGTAATGCAGTACGCAGCGAGCTTGAAGCAGGGCCGCCGCCTCTCTATAAATATATATGTACGTCCTGCAAGGAGTTTGCAGTAGACATGAACACAACGAATCAGAAAGAGGGTTTAATTAAGGAGGATTGGGAGCTAATCTCCGAGTATATGAGTGGATATAGCGCAAAGCATGATAGAACTCTTATAATTGTTACCGCACATCCAATAGAGGAAAATGAGATGACTATTGAGCAGATAATAGAGACCGTAACAAGACAATCCGAGGATGAGACGGTAAATCACCTCTCGGAAGACCTAGATTTCCCCTAGAATCGCATATCTTATGCCTCTTTTGCCTCGCTTCTCTCGATGAACTTGAGCTCACCCTCCCATGGGGAGAGGCCGGGGTTTCCTTGAATCTCTATGCCAACCCCATAGCGCTCCTCCAGTTCAGCCAGCTCCGCGCGCTTCTTGTTCAGCAGGTAGTTGGCTACGTTATTCGGCAGTATTCCCTTGACCGTTACGAGGTTATCCTTTGATGCACCGAGCCATATCTGGCGGAGGAATGACACCGCGGTTGCCTCCACGGACCTCACGATCCCCCTGCCCTGGCAGAACTCACAGATCTGGTAGCTCTTTGACTCTATCGAAGGCCGCAACCTCTGTCTGGACAGCTCCATTAATCCGAACTTCGAAATGGGTGACAAGCTTATCTTTGCCCTGTCCTTCTTTATTTCCTCCTTGAGCTGTTTTACCACTTCTCGCTCATGTTTGTGGTCCTTCATGTCGATGAAATCTATTACGATCAGCCCTCCTATATCCCTGAGCCGTAGCTGTCTCGCGATCTCCCTGGCCGCTTCCAGGTTCGTTTTATACGCGGTGTCCTCTATGCCCTTGCCCCTTGTAGATCTGCCGCTGTTCACGTCGATTGAGATGAGGGCCTCGGTGGAGTCGATGACAATAGAGCCCCCGCTCTTTAGGGAAACCCTGTTACTGTAAATCTGTTCTAAGTGTTTTTCGATTCCATACTCGGAGAATATGGGCGCCTTCTCCCTGTAAAGCTTGACCCTCTTTTGATGCTTGGGCGAGATGACCTTCATGAACTCCTTCATCTCCGACCATGTCTCCTTGTCGTCAACGACGACCTCGTCTACCTCTGCACTGAAGAAATCCCTTAAGGTTCTCAGGCCAAGATCCTCTTCCTTGTACAGCATGGATTGTGGGGGTTCCTTTTCCGCCCTTTTCTTGATGTCCTCCCATAATCTCAGGAGGTTCTTTAGCTCACCGGATATTATCCTTTTTTTCTGTCCCGCGGCGGCGGTTCTCAGGATATAGCCCACCTCTTCCGGCAGATTGAGCTGGCTCATCAGGGATTTTAACCTCTTCCGCTCCTCCTCATCCTCGATCTTATGGGAGAGGCCGCCACTCGGCCTCCCCGGGGTCAACACGAGATACCGTCCCGCAATGGAGATGTAGGTGGTCAGATAGGCACCCTTTTTCCCCTCTCTCTCCTTGGTGACCTGCACCAGGAGCTCAGCGCCCTTTTTGATAACTTTCTCTATCTTGGGGGCAGCCTTGGATGTGGAGATCGCCTCCTGAGAGCTAAAATATTCGGGGTGTATCTCCCCTATCGGCAGGAAGCCGTTCTTATCGGCCCCATAATTTATAAAGGCCGCTTGAAGCGATGGCTCAATCCTGGAGACAACGCCTTTATAGATGTTCCCCTTGATCTCTTCCCTGGTGGAGGTGGCGATGTAGAACTCATCCAGCTCGCCGTCCTTGAGTATGGCGATCCGGTATTCCTCCGGATCCACCGCATTTATAAGCATCTTGTACATTTATGGTCTACCGTGTGTTTTGAAGTGTTGAGAGGCTTGATACATGAACGTCCTCAAGGCCGCTTCCCTTCCCGGTTGAAAGGAGCCATCGTAGGAGACATCGATGTAAGGCACATTGAGCTTTGCCATCAATGGCTTGGTGATGGAAGCGGTGAGATTGCTCGGCATGCAGGTAAAGGGAAATATGTTTACGATCCCGTTGTACCCGTGGTGGGCGAGTACCAGGGCCGATGAGATGCTCAGACAGGCCTCTGTCCCGACCTCGAAGGAGAAGATGTTGTTCTTCTTGAGCACCTTTTCCAGGTGGCCTATCTTGTGGTCTTCTATGATATCGAGGTATTTCCGTGCCATCTGGTAAGCCTTTTTCTGTTGCATGTACTGATAGAAGAGGGTGAGGTTGTACTTCAGATACTTCAAGAGATCACTTTTTACCTCTTTGAGTCGAAGGCTCTTAAGGTGCAATCGAAGGGCGATCCTGGCCAGCCTTACCTGATCATAGGTGGTGTAATTGATCCACTCCCCGATGGAGGCGTTCACCGCCTCGGCTCCATATCTCTCAAGAACTCTGATGGTATCCTGGTTGGATTTCACGTGTGTCCTCACATAGATCTCCCCAACCACGCCTATGAGCGGTTTTCGTGGAATACTGGGATCAATGAGCCCCTTTGTCTCCTTCACGATTTCCTCTAAATCGTCCAGAATGGGGGTGAGGTCTTTTTTCGATGAGTGTTTCGCAAATGATTCGGTCAAGTGCTTCCTTGCGTGGAGGATAAAGGCATCGGCTATTCCCTCTGATCTCTCATATGGCCGAATCCTCCATAGCAGCCTGTCGAGTATATCACCCACCATAATGGAGAGATAACCGGCCTTCCTGAAGTCCCGCATCTTCTCCCTTGGAATCAGTCCCTCGAGATCATAGGCGTCATCTGAGCTGAGCGAGACGATCTTCACCTTTTCCAGGCCGGGCATGGAATCGAGGATTATCCTGTGGTACTTGTTGTACATCCCGAACCTGCACGGGCCATTCGCCTCGGGCATGAAATACATATAGTTCTCGGGATTAAACTTATCTCCGAGCCTCTCCTTCTCCTTTTTCATGAAGTAGAGGATATCCCCCAGGGTTACCACACAGGGGAAGCACTCCTTGCCCGAGGTGAATTTCTTTCCCAGGTCCAGTCCCTCATAGGTCTCCATGACTTCTGAGTTCACGCCATAGCTCTTAAATACCCCGGCCAGGAGATGGCTGTTCACGGGGTTCATCTCAGGGATCAGAAACCTCTTTCCCTGAACGTCAAATCGTCCAACGCGCTCGGCCATGACCCTGAAGGTGTCTAATTGAGTAATCTTTTCCATAGGCTAGTTCACTATTGCGGTGGCTTTCGTGGTTTCAGGCTCCATGGATTCCATTTTCTGTACGGACCCTATTACGTTCTTGAATGCCTCGAGCCGGGTCATTACTCCTGCTACCGCGGTGTGTTCATCAAGCTCCAGGATAAGGTAGGGCTTGTCTCCCATTATGTATTTATAGAAGTGCTCGTTAAAGGAGTCCGGGCCGCAGCTGAAGTTAGTGAGGTGAAGGCCGAAGAAGTTTGGCGTGAGCTTAATGAGCTTTGCGGCCTGCAATACCTGGTAGCCGTAGGCCCAGTACATGTTCGGGAAATCGGATAAATCCACGCCCCTGATGTCCATGAAGTCCATGGGAACGGCTGCTAAGCCTATTTTAGCCAGGTTCTGCCCGATCCTCAGGTTCAGCCTCTCATCAAACAAATTGTAGGGTCTGCCCGTCAACAGTACCAGGGGTTCCTTCTCACCCAGCGATGAGGTGATTCTGGCTCCATGGGCGTAGAGCTCGTTTTCGAAATCCTGCTGCCTGCCATAGGCGATCTCTATCGCTTTCCTGATTTGGCGGAGGCTCTTGCCCAGCGTCTCTCCGATGTGTGAGTGTAATTCTATGCTGAGCAACTCAGGGCTATACTTGAGATGGACAGTGGGATTCAAAATCCCGCTCTCCTTCAGTCCCAACGCCGTCTTGAGCATGTATTGATTTCCCTGAACAAGGGGACAATAGAAGTGGTTCTTCTTTTCAATCTCAGAGGGAAGATCGATGATGGTGGGCAGGAACAGGTATCTCGTCTTTTCGAGGAGATCTATGACATGCCCGTGGGATACCTTCACCGGAAAGCACGTCTCGGTGGTCATCGATTCGATGCCCAGTTTTGAGATCCGGTCATTGGTCTTGGGAGTCAAGACGGCCCGGTATCCGAGCGCATCGAAGAAGCTCGCCCAGAAAAGCGCGAGTTGATGGTTGTACAGCGCCCTCTGCATCCCCACGGTTGGCCTGCCCTCCACCTCAAGGATGGCCCTGTCGTCTTGCTCAGAGCCCATTTTCAGATCCCCGAGGTCATGGTAGAGGCCTTGAAGGTGGCTCTCCCAGATAGCGTCTCTCAGTTTAAAGTAATCCTCTTTCTTCTCTCCGTAGCGGCCTCTCACCTCGTACCTGCCACACTCCCCTCCCCACACGCTCTTTCTTCCGCTGAAATTGTAGACCTTCAGCTTGCACTCGTTGTGGCACTGGGGATCGGCGTGGCATACGGCCTCCTTGTAAGCTAGGGTATCGTTGATCGCCTCATCTATAGCCCTGGCCGATGATCCCTCCTTGTGTTCCCTTGCCATTTTCTCCTGAACGCTGACGGCAGCGCCGAAGCCGCCGAGCACCTCGCGGTGTTTGGGGATCACAATGCCCTTGTCCAGCACTGCCTCAAAGCCCGCCACTATGGCCTTGTTGAGGGAAGGGCCTCCAAGAAACATGATTCGCTCCCCTATCTTCTTGTTTCCCACCACCCTGTTCAGGTAGTTATAGACGATAGCATAGCAGAGGCCGGCGATAAGGTCGTTTTTCGCTCCACCCTTTTGCGCGTAGGATACGAGATCTGATTCCATGAACACGGTGCATCGTTCCGTCAGCTTGATTGGATTATTCGATGACAGGGCGATCTGCTGGAACTCATCAACGATGTTTATGCCGTTCTTGTTTGCCAGTTCATGGAGAAAGCTCCCCGTTCCGGCTGCGCATACCTTGTTCATGTCGAAGTCAAGGGGATGGGTGTTGGAGATGGAGATGTACTTGCTGTCCTGCCCCCCGATCTCGAAAACGGTATCGATCAAGGGGTCAATCTCCACGGCGCCCCGTGCATGGGCGGTGATCTCGTCGATGATGAGATCCGCGTTGAGGAAATCACCCACCACCATTCTTCCCGATCCCGTTGTGGCCACCCCCCTGATGTCAACGATCTCACCGCATCTGTGCTTTAGGATCCTCAAAAGGCTCTGTGTGACCTCAATGGGCTTGCCCATCGTCTGCCGGTATTCCTTGTCGATGATCTCCCGCTTCTCGTTGATAAGTGCATATTTGGTGGTGGTAGAGCCTATATCAATCCCTAAGTATGCCGGTATCCTTTTCCTTCGCTTGGGCAGCGGTGGCAGGTCGTTATCCTCCGGGAAGTGTGTCTTGATCAGCTCCAGTCTCGGTGCTGATACGAAGCAAAGCGCGCCCTTCTCCGTCATGGAGGTGAGCTCATTCAAGGGTGGCTTGCTTTCTATGCCGAGTTCCTTTGCCTGAAGCGCCACCCCCAGGGCACCAACGGAGGTGGAATGCTGGGGGACGATCAGCTCGGGAAAGTGGTCCCGAAAGGCCCTCACCTGGAGCTCGTTCATGGTGAGGCCCCCGATAAACAGTATTGGCTGGGGCAGGGCCCGGTTCGACACGATAGTGCTCAGGTAGTTCGATGCATTTCCCTGGTGAAGGCCGGCGATGATATCCTCGAGCTTCTCTCCCTTGTTCTGGAGGTGTATCATGTCCGATTTGGTGAACACGGTGCATCGGCAGGCCACCCGTGCAGGGCCCTTGCTCTTGAGGCCCATGGAAATGAAATCCTCCAGGATCTTGCTGATGTGGGCCTCCGAGGTATCGAAATCCTTCCCGTAGATCGAAGAGGCCAATCGCTCCGCCTGTTGATCGATAAAGGATCCCGTACCCGAGGCGCAGGGGCTGTTTGTATTAAAATCCTCGAGCTCCCACCTGCCCCCGTGGTGACTCAGGATATAAAGGGCGGTATCCTGCCCGCCCATGCTGATGATAGATCGCACATCCGGCTGTAGGTGCAGGGAGCCCAAGATCTGGGCAATCGACTCGAACTCATAGAATCCGCCCAGGTGCTCGCTAATAATCCTTCCGTGGTTACCCGTGAAGGCAACCGTCTTTATGTGGGCAAAGCCGAAGCGATTGTATAGGTCGCTCAAGATTTCAAGGACCCTGGCCTCTACTGCTCCGAAGTGCCTTGTATAGGGATACTCGAAGATCAGCTCTCCATTACCGCTCATCACCGTGGCGTTCACACTCACCGAACCAGCGTCAATGCCAATGTAATAGCCTTCCATACCAGATCCCTTTTAAAAGGATAAATGTGTCACTTAGCAACTGCCAGAAGCGGATTAAAACATGATCCACATTGCTTTAGTCATTTGGCTTAAGGCGTAAGGCGTATGGCGCACGGTCCTATACCTTATACCCTGTGCCTTTAGCCTGTTCCCATATCATCCTAAATCAATAATAAAACGTGACACAAATAGTGAGATTTTATTTTATATTGACGGCTACCGTGCCTCGTCCCAGTTGTTGCCCCAGTTTATATCCACTCGGAGGGGGATTTTCAAGGAATAAACTCCCTCCATTTCATCTTTTACGATTTTCGCGGCCCTCTCGAGCTCTTCCCGGGGAACCTCGAACACCAGCTCATCGTGGACCTGGAGGAGCATCTTGGTGCTCAGGTGTTCTGCGCGGAGCCTTTCGGCAATCCGTATCATGGCCATCTTTATAAGGTCTGCGGCGGTCCCTTGAATCGGGGTGTTAATCGCCGTCCTCTCCGCCTCGCTCTTGAGGTGTCCATTATCGCTGTTGATGTGCGGAAGGTACCGCCTCCTCTTGAACAGGGTGTTCACGTACCCGTGGTGCTGTGCCTGGGCTATCACCTCTTCCTTGAATTCCCTCACCCCCTTGTATCGTTCGTAGTAGCTATCGAGATACGCCTGGGCCATCTTTTTGCTAATTCCGAGCTCCTTGGCCAACCGAACAGGACCCATGCCGTAGATGATCCCGAAGTTGATCGTCTTGGCCATGCGGCGCATATCGGAGGTGACCATCTTCGGGTCCAGATTGAATACCTCGGCAGCGGTCCTCGCGTGGATATCCTCTCCCCTTTTGAATGCCTCCAGGAGCACGGGATCATCGGAGTAGTGGGCGAACACCCGGAGCTCGATCTGTGAGTAATCCGCTGAGAGCAACAGGTGGCCGTCTTCGGCGATGAATCCCCTCCTTATCTCCCTGCCTTCCTCGGTTCTGATGGGTATGTTCTGGAGATTCGGGTTGCTGCTGCTCAGCCTTCCCGTGGCAGTCACCGTCTGGTTGTATGAGGTGTGCACCCTTCCGGTAGCAGGATGCACCAGATGTACCAGGGCATCCAGATAGGTGGATTTAAGCTTGCTAATGGTCCTGAAGCGAAGGAGCAGCGAGGGCACCTCATGAAGGGCAGCCAACTCGGTGAGGACCTCGAAATCCGTGGAGTATCCCGATTTCTTCCTCGTCTTCTTCTTGCCCGGCAGTTTCAATTTCTCAAAGAGGATGTATCCCAGTTGCTGGGGTGAGTTGATGTTGAACCGCTCGCCGGTCCGCTCAAAGACCTTCTGCTCAATGAAGGAAAGCTCATGGGCAAACCGCTCTGACATAGCCTTGAAGAACTCCACATCTATCTTGACCCCCGTTGTCTCCATTGCGATGAGAACCGGGACCAGCTTCATCTCCAGGTCCTGAAACAAGGCATAATTGTCGGTTCCCTTTAGCCTTTCCTCCAGAATGGATTGTAATCGCACGGTGATCTCGGCATCCTCACAGGAGTACTCCTTGGCCTTATCGATATCCACCGCGGCGAAGCTCTTTGACTTATCGTGGCCGGTTACCTCATCGTAGGTCACCATCTTGTAGCTCAAGTAGTGTTGGGCCAGGTAATCCAGGTTATGCTGACGCTGGGTTGGATTAATCACATAGGAGGCCACCATGGTATCGAAGAACAGTCCTTCAACATCGATGCCATACCTGGCGAGTACCTCGGCGTCGTACTTAATGTTTTGACCTACCTTCTTTATCGCCCCATCACGGAATACCTCCTCGAGAAGATCGAGTGCCTCGTTCAGATCCATTTGTGGGCCTGCGCCGAGGTAGGTATGCCCCAGGGGCAGATAGTAGGCAATACCGGGCTCAAGGCAGAATGAGATCCCCACCAGTTCCGCATCGAGAGGGCTTCTGCTGGTGGTCTCCGTATCGAAGCAGACTATGCCTTTCTTTTTTATGCGCTCGATGAGATATTTTAACTCTTCCCTGGTGGAGATTAACCTGTAGTCCTTTTCGCTGAGCTCGGCATGATTCGAGAATCTATCAAGAAGGGATTCAAAATCGAGTTCTCGAAAGAGCTCGGCGAGTTCCCCCTTTTTGGGAGGCCTCAGCCTTAGATCATCGAGCCTTACATCGATCGGCACGAAATTCTCAAAGGTGACCAGCTTCTTGCTGAGATAGGCCTGGTCCTTGAATTGCTCGAGCTTGTTCTTGAGCGAGGCCTTGGTGATCTTGTCGGTATTCTGAAAGAGGTTTTCTAGAGAGTGAAACTGCTGGATGAGCGTGAGGGCGGTTTTCTCCCCGACCCCGGGTATCCCGGGGATATTATCCACCGAGTCTCCTGAGAGGGCCATTACCTCAATGATCTGTTCGGGTTCAATCCCGTACTCTCTCTTCAAACCCTCGTAGTCGATGAGCTTTTCGTTCATAGGGTCCCACATCGCGGTATGCTCGGAAAGGGTTTGCCTGAAATCCTTGTCGCCGCTCACGATGACCACGTTCAGACCATGATTGCTCGCCAGCACGGCAATGGTGGCGATGATATCGTCCGCCTCATAGCCCTCCTTTTCAAGCATCGCGATATCTAATCCGGCAACCACCTTCTTGATATAGGGAATCTGCACCGCCATATCATCGGGCATGGGGGGCCTGGTGGCCTTGTAGTCCTTGAATATCCCGTGTCTGAAGGTTGGTCCCTTTGCGTCGAGAACCACGGCAATGTAGTTCGGCGATTTCTCATCGAGCAATTTCATGAGCATCCTGGTGAAGCCGAATATGGCATTGGTAGGGAGGCCTTTTGAGTTTGAGAGGCCCTTTATCGCGTGGTATGCCCTGTGGATGTATGAGCTGCCGTCAACGAGGTAGACAGTCTGGTTATCCCTTTTCATCTCATCTCAGTGTGGGACGTTACTGCCCAAAGGAGCAAGGTGTAATAAGGGTACTTTAACCAAGAAGCCTTGAGAAATCAACATGCTTTTTCCCCTCCTCAAGAGCACCGGGGGATCGCGAGAATTGGGGCGATAACCGGCCGGAAATACCCATAGAACGAGGACACAAAATCGTTGACACGAAAGGAGGTTGCACGGTATTCAGGTAATTTATGGGAGAAATTATTGATCGTCAATAGGGCGAACGCATTGATCTTCACGTAATCACGCTTCAGCAGGGAGGGAGGATGATGGCTCGAGGGAAACGCAGGCTCGGCAGGGGTGTGGCGATCGTTGGGGCGGGGATGTCGGCCTTTGGGACCCGACCGGATGTCACCAACCGGGAGTTATTCGCGGAGGCCTTCGCCCATATGAAGAGCTCGGTGGATAAGGGATTTGATCACCAGGAGATAGAGGCATTGTACGTGGGTAATTGCGGTGCCGAGATGTGGGAGTCCCAATCGGTGATGGGAAACCTCTGCGCCGATATCATCGGATTGACGCCCCGGCCCGCGCGCAAGATCGAGGATGCCTGTGCGAGCAGTTCGGTTGCGGTGAGAGACGGTTTGATCGCCATAGCCTCAGGATTGTATGATATGGTGCTGGTGGGCGGCACGGAGAAGATGACCAGCCTCCCGATCAACTGGACCACCATGGCCCTTGCCTGCGGTTCCGATACCACCTTCGAGGGTTCCGTGGGCTTCACCTTTCCCGGGCTCTACGCCGCGATGGCAACCGCGCACATGCACGCGTATGGAACGACGCATGACGACCTTTTGAGGGTGGCGATCAAGAATCACAACAATGGCGCCCTGAACCCCAAGGCGCATTTCCCCATGACCATTAAAGACCTGATGGACTTGCGGGCTGCCAAGGCCAGGGAGAAGGGTGGGCCGGTTCCCACATGGGCCGATGAGATGGAGTTCCTCAACGATCCACGGTACAACCCGGTCATCGCGTGGCCGAATACCCTATTCGATTGTTGCCCAGTAACCGATGGGGCGGCCTGTTTGCTCATCGTTGCCGAGGAGATCGCTCATGAGTTCAGCGATATCCCGATCTATATTATCGGCACGGGACAGGCCAGCGGACATAATCTCCACGACAGGGATACCCTCACCTCCATACCGGCGGCGAAGCTCGCCGCACAGCAGGCGTATGAGATGGCCGGTGTGGGCCCTGGGGATATCAAGATCGCCGAGGTGCACGACTGTTTCACCATCGCCGAGGTCATGGCCGTTGCCGATCTGGGATTCTTCAAGGAGGGCAAGGAAGCGGCGGTCGCCGCAGGAGAGGGCAAGACCACCAGGGAGGGGATAAAGCCCATCAACGTCTCGGGAGGCCTGAAGTGCAAGGGGCATCCTGTGGGCGCGACAGGTGCCGCCCAGATGGTGGAGATATTCCAGCAGATGAGGGGTGAGGCGGGAGAGCGACAGGTCACCACCACCGACATCGATCTCGCCCTCAATCACAACATCGGGGCCCATGGAACAACCGCCGTGGTCCAGATCTATGAAAGGAGATAGGCGCGATGAAGGAGACACCCTTTACCATTGCCTCATTCGATAATTTCCTGTCCGAGAGGAAGCTCATGGCCTCCAGGTGTGCAAGCTGCGGTGCGCTATGGCTGCCACCCCGTCCGATCTGTTTGAAGTGCAAGGGCGATGAAATGGAGTGGAAGGAGCTGGGCGGTAAGGGCATGCTCGTTGCCTTCACCGTGATCGGCGTGGGCCCTATGCCCATGATAGATGCGGGGTATGGCAGGGACAATCCCTACTGCGTCGGCATCGTCCAGGTTGAGGAGGGTCCGCGGATTGGCGCCCAGATTCTGGGCGTTGATGTGGCCCACCCTGAGAACATAAAAATAGGCACTCCGGTGGCCGCGGACTTCGTGGAGCGGGGAAGCTGGCACTTCGTGGAAGAGGTTGCCAAGGCCAAAAAGACCTATCTGGCATTTCGGGCCTGAACGGCCTTGCGTGACTGGCGAGCGGTTCACCCCTATGAAACACAAAGGGAATTGAGAAGGAAGGCATTGAAGGCACCTCGCCACTCCGCATACAGAACTTACCGTTTGTTGAGAGGGACCCCCCATGTGTGATACTCCACGGGTTATCCAGGTGTGGGGCCTTGCCGTGGCAATAGCAGCGTACCTGCTCATGCTCACCCAATGTTGTTCCGCTCCCCCACCAAACCCGGACAAACCGCACCACACGGAGGATGGTTTTAGAAATATCTACTCCTATAAAGAGCCGGGGTTCCTCGATTTCTTGAAGTGGCGGTGGCAAAGGCTCTGGAAGAAGACACCAAAACCCGGGGACTACCATTTTCCCTTAGCCGAGAATGATCCCGCCTTTCTGAGATCCAATCGAGAGAGGACCACCCTCACGTGGATCGGCCATGCCACGGTGTTTCTCCAGGTTGGCGGGAAAAATATCCTCACGGACCCCCACTTCTCCGAACGCGCCTCGCCCTTCCAGTGGATAGGGCCGCGGAGAATAGTGCCTCCTGGAGTGGCCCTTGAGGATCTGCCGGCGATTGATATCGTCGTGATCTCCCACGATCACTACGACTCCCTCGATAAAGGGAGCATCGTGAGGCTATATGAACGCGATGGCGGCAAATCGACGAGGTTTTTTGTCCCCCTGGGATTCGGGGGGTGGTTTTCGGATCTCGGCATCGGCAATGTGGTCGAGCTCGATTGGTGGGATTCCCATGATGAAGGTGGCCTTACGATCGCCGCGGTTCCCGTTCATCACTGGAGCCAGAGAGGGCTCATCTCGCAGAACAAGACCCTGTGGGCAGGCTGGGTAATCGCCTCGCCGAATTTTCGCTTCTTCTTCTGCGGCGATACCGGATACACACCCATATTTAAGGAGATCGGCTCGAGAGCAGGCCCCTTCGATCTCTCCGCCATTCCGATTGGTGCCTATGAGCCGCGATGGTTCATGCGGTATCATCACATCTCCCCCGAGGAGGCGGTGCAGATTCACCTGGACGTTCGCTCTAGAACCTCGGTTGCCATCCACTGGGGCACGTTCATACTCACCGATGAACCCCTCGATGAGCCCCCCCAGAGGCTCGAGAGGGCGCTGGAGGAAAGGGGGCTTTCCAGGGAGTCGTTTCTCGTTCTGGCGCATGGACAGACAATCGTCCTTGACTAACGGCAGGCCCCGGACTTCTTTTCACCCCCATCCTATTTCCGTGTTGATTTAAGGGGCAAAATAGGTATTATCAGTGCTGGACGAGAAGAGCCGGCCCGGGGATGGAATACACCCTAAGAGACTAACTGCGCAGAAAGGAGCATGGGGATGCCTTTTTTTGCTACATGCCCTTGAACAGGGGGCCTCAGCGTGCTCCGTAAATCGGGGCACCGACTGCCATGGCATACAATAGTCAAATCCGCGTTGCGCGTGTGCCCCGATTTATCGGGGCCTGCCAGTGCATTACGTGGAGGGCATGAGACAAAAAAAGACATACCCATGCTCTATATAGAGTCTCTTTCATATATAACCCTGAAGCGAAGCGTGGGGGTTATGTGCTAAGATCTGAAATGTAGATAAAGGAGCGACAATGGCCCAAAAGCTCGTGTATATGGACAACAATGCAACCACACCGCTTCACCCGGAAGTGAAGAGGGCGATGGCCGATGCCTTGGAGATATTCGGGAATCCCTCAAGCCTCCATAGCTTTGGCAGAAAGGCGAGGCAGCTAGTCGAGGAGGCGCGGGAAAAGGTTGCCTCATTCATTGGGGCTTCTCCTGAGGAGCTGATGTTCGTGGGAAGCGGCTCCGAGGCGAATAACACCGTCTTGAATGCCCTCACCTGCCAGCGTCAACAGTGCGAGTATCGCCAGCAGGGATTGAACGAGATTCTCACCACCACCATTGAGCATCCCTGCGTGCTGGAGACCTCGAAGTGCCTTCAGGAAAGGGGCGTAAGGGTGTCGTACCTTGAGGTGGATGAGCATGGAAAGGTCCACATCGAGCAGCTTCGAGATTTGATCACGGAGAGGACGGGACTGGTGTCGGTGATGATGGCGAATAACGAAATCGGCACCATCCAGGATATTGCCGCGATTGCCGAGATCGTGCATGAGCGTGGGGCGCTTTTTCACAGCGATGCGGTTCAGGCCGTGGGCAAGGTAGCAGTCGATGTGGAGGAGTTGGGTGTCGATTTTCTCACCCTCTCCGCTCACAAGATCTACGGGCCAAAGGGCATCGGCGCGTTGTACGTAAGGAAGAGTGCGCCGTTTTGTCCATTGATTCGTGGCGGTCACCAGGAGAGAGGCAGGCGTGCTGGAACGGAAAATACGCTCGGGATTATCGGATTCGGAAAGGCGATCGAGATGCGCACCCTGGAGATGGTTGAGGAGGAGGGACGTTTGCGAGAGTTAAAGGTCGCGCTTCGAAGGGGTATAGAGGAGAGGATTCCCGATGTGAGGTTTGTGGGGCACCCCCTGGATTGTCTGCCGGGCACGCTCAATGTGTCCTTTGAAGGTGCAGAGGGAGAGGCGATTATCCTGTACCTCGATCTGGAGGGGATTGCGGTGTCAACCGGTTCTGCGTGCGCATCCGGGTCCCTCGATCCCTCCCATGTGATCCTCGCCACAGGTCTTCCGGCGGAATGCGCTCACAGTTCCATACGAATAAGCCTGGGTCGGGAGAACACGATGGAGGACGTTGAGTATGTGCTCGATAGGCTTCCGCGGGTGATAGGCAAGCTCAGGGATATGTCGACGATGTATGGGAGGAGAGTGGCATGAGTGAGACAGGTTGGGCATATTCTGATAAGGTAAAGGAACACTTCATGAACCCAAGGAACATCCTCATGGATGAGGAGGGATTTCATGCTGATGGGAAGGGCACCGTGGGGAATATAGCATGCGGCGATGAGATGATCTTCCTCATCAAGGTCGACAAGGGCAAGGGTATTATCACCGACTGCAAATGGAAGACCTTTGGCTGTGCAAGCGCCATTGCGAGCGCGTCGGTTCTTTCGGAAATGGCCAAGGGCATGAAGCTCGGTGACGCATATAACCTCTCGTCGAAAGACATAAACAAGGAGCTTGGGGGGTTGCCTGAGCACAAGATTCACTGTTCCGTGCTGGGCGATAAGGCACTGCGCATGGCCATCAATGACTACTACATGCGAAATGGAATGGAGGATAAGGTTAAAACGGAAGAGGAGCGGGTGGTGTGTTCATGCATGAATATCACCGATCAGGAAATAGAGCAGGCCGTGCTCGAGGGTGCGAGAACCTTGTATGAGCTCCAGGAGAGGACCAAGGCCGGAACCGGGTGCGGCGAGTGCCAGGAGGAGATTAGCCGGCTCCTGGAGGCTTCCAAGGGAAAACACCTCGGTGAGGCATAAGGACCGATGAGCAATCCTTTATGGTGTGCCCTTGAAGATAGGCACTTACCTTAAGGGTGGCGAACCATGAAGATCAAGTTCATTGCCGTGGGAGGCACCATAGATAAGGTGTATTTTGACAGGATGAGCGAATATCAGGTGGGAGAGTCGGCGATTGAGGAGATACTGCGGGATGCGAATGTGACCTTTCGCTACACGTGCGAGTCCATGATACACAAGGATAGCCTCGATATGACCGAGGAAGATCGTCAGGAAATCCATGATACTATTGCGGCGGATGAACATCCCTACATCATCGTCACCCATGGTACGGACACCATGATTCAGACCGCCAAGAAGCTCCAAACCATACCGAACAAGGTGATACTGCTCACCGGGGCAATGGTGCCCGCGAAGTTCAAATCCAGCGATGCGCCGTTTAATATCGGATGTGCCGTTGCCGCAGTTCAGTCGCTGGCCCCAGGAGTGTACATCGCCATGAACGGGCGAATCTTTGATCCGAACAAGGTGAGGAAGAACAGGGAGCTCAATCTGTTTGAAGAACCCTCGCCCGAGGGCGACTAACCACAAATCGCTTGGTCTTCCGCCGTTCTAATGCGTTATGTGGAGCGACGATCTTCAGGCCATGATATGATGGAATATGATATTCATGAGCAGCGTTGCCGATAACCCCGTGATAATGCGTCTGGGGGAGACCTTTTCCTTCTTTCGGGTCTATGCGAGAGATATAGCGAGCTTCTTGCTGTACGCCACGTTCCCCGTGATAATTATCGAGAATTTCCTCTCATACTACGCCGCCGTCTATGACCTTTCACCGGAGATCAAAACGCTACCCATTTTTATCCACTTCATGTACCAGCCCATCTACACGGGTGGCCTCATTTTCATGATCTCGAGATTAGTATCGGGCGACAGCTGGAGCGTCAAGGAGAGCCTGCTGGTGGGATTAGGGTGCTGGCTGAATCTCTTGGTGGTAAATGTGATTAGCTCGGTGCTGATTATCCTCGGGCTCCTCGCCTTTATCGTGCCTGGCCTGGTTATATTTGCCCGGCTTTCGCTGGCCGAGTTCAGCGTGGTACTGGAGAGGCTTAGCCCCATAGATGCCTTACTACACAGCAATAGAATCACCAGGCAATTTACCTGGCAGATCATTGGGAGCGTGGTACTGCTTTCAGCTCTGTTAATAAGCGTGAAGATCCTGATCAACACCATAGTCGCAACCTTCTCCTTGAAGCATCTCTTTGTGTTCATGGTAAGTGAGTTGATTATCATTATACTATGGTCCACTATCACGATCTTGCTGTTTCGGTATTACGGCCTGGCAACCAAAGCCTCCCGGCAGAATGACATCCACCCGGCGTGATGCCGGCCTTTCATGGGGGAAGCACGCCCTGGCCTTCAAGGAAACAATCGATAAGCCTCCGTGCGATGCTGATCTTGCCCGGGATTTTGGGCAGATTGTGGGCGGTAAACCACCCTGCATCCTCCATTTCCTTGTTATCTATGGATATCTCACCTCCTGCATGGTGTGCGGTAAATCCGATCATGAGGGAGTGAGGGAAAGGCCAGGGTTGACTGCCGAAATAGCGAATGTCCGTAATCGTGATGCCTGCCTCTTCCCTTACCTCACGCTCTACGGCCTCTTCGAGGGTTTCCCCCGGCTCAACAAAGCCCGCGATCACGCTGTATAAGCCCGCGGGAAAACGAGAAGGCCTGGCCAAGAGCAGCTCTGGGCCTCGCTGGACGAGGACGATAATCGAGGGGGCGATACGAGGGTATTGAATCAGCCCACATTGGGGACACTCCTTGGCCCGTTCGATTGCGCTCGTGGTAAGCGTTGCCCCACACCTGCTGCAGAACTGGTGGGTTCTATCCCAATCCACGATCTGAAAGGCGCGGCCTGCGAGCCCGAAAAGCTCCTCATCTACAAGGCCGTAAATCCCGCGCAATCCCTGAAATGCCATGCCAGCGGGAGCACTCGTTCCCTCAGCAAGCTCGGCTGCGTAACAGTGCTGAGAGTTGAGCCGGCCCAGATACTGTTGGCGAACGGCCTCTAAACCCACATCTGAAATATCAACAACGCACGGGATTTCAGCTGAAGAGGATCTCCGGTGCACCAGTAGTTCATCTCCCCGGAAGATAAACCACCACGCGGGTTCTACTCGCTTCTCTGGCGGAATAATACCGGGGATGAATATAGCATCCTTTTTCATGAGGACCTCACTTACTCCGCTTTGATGACATAACCCTATCTTTCCCTTGATGTCAATCCCGCATATAGGCCAGGGAGAGAAGGCGACTATTGACTAGGACTTGGGCTTACATTAGGTGGGTCAGGTTTTCAAGATACCGCCCTGATTCCAGGGTTTGATTTTGGAAATCACTATTCGGCGGTTCTTGAATATCTCATGGGAGTCCCTGCCTCCAGCTTATAGGTTCCCGTGATAATGACCTTTAACTCAGCCTCTGCCCTTGACTCCCCTGCACCTATGGTGAGGGGAATGAGATAGTCTCCCGCCTTGCAGAATCGATCGGGGGTGAGAGCTTGGGCCATTATCTTCCTGTGGGAAGCCCTCAATATTCCTATTCTAAGAAAGGCTATCTAGCCTCTAGCGAGAGGATAAGGTGACCCGTCTCAATCGTCTTCCATAGTACCGTCACTCGATCACCGACATGAAAATCCTCCAGTTTTGCTGATCTGCCGCCCCTCTTCAACTCAGCGTCATGGGAAAGGGGGCCTCCTACGGTGAACAGCTGTTCCCCAACCGTTGGATTTCCTACAGGGACTTCAACGACCACCGTTTTGTGCATGAGATCAATGGCTGTGATCTCTCCCACCATCTTCACTACCCCCTTGCTGGCCCATGATTGGGTGGCAAATGAAGCCAGGAAAAACATCACCCTTACTGCCAATATCATAAAAACGATCGATCTTCTCATCTCGATCCCTCCTTTCTTTCAAATGGGCTGCTAAGGTTTAACAGCGCCCATAATTTCCTTTTTTAGAGCATTTGGAAAAACCTTCATTTCTTCTTGCTCACCACGGTGAGCTCATGATCCGCTTTCTTTGAATATGTGCCAATAAGGTGATGATCGTATTTACTGAGCATCCAGAGCTCGGGGATGGTCTCCGTTTTTCAGATAGGCTTTGATGGTCTCCACGATCAGTGCTTGAGCTGAGGTATTGTTTTGCCTCGCCAGGGGCATGAGTTCTTCATAGACGTATTGAGATAGCTCTCCCTAGTAAATCCTCGCGTGTGTGGCTCTGGTAGGCATTTTGATCCCCGGAAAATCTTCTAGATCCATGCCCTCGACTGGAATACATTGATCGAAAAAATCGAAGAGTAAGTTATTAAATTAATAAGTCAAATGAGTGATTTGTCAAGAGGGGGTCCTCACGGCGAAGGTCCTTGATCCCAAAGCGCTCTCCATTCCCTCACGCGACAAAGGGAGCATCAAAAAATTCAAATGAACCCCCTTGACAACCGGAAAGCCTCAATTAACTTTTTGAACAAAGAGCACGGAAATTTCATGAAGAAGGGAGGTGGTGTTCCATGTTGAGCTTAGTACCATGGCATGGAAGGGAACTGGACCGCTTCAGGGGTGAGATGGAGAGGCTCTTCAATCGATTTTTCAAGCTGCGGCCGTCGGAGTTTGGCCTTAAAGAAGGCGAGTAGATGCCTTTGGTGGATGTATACGAAACGGGTAAAGAGGTAATGGTGAATGCCGAGGTTCCGGGCATGGATCCGAAGGACATCGATATTTCCCTGAGCGGCAATCTCCTCACCCTCAAAGGGGAGCGGAAGCACGAGGAGGAGGAAAAGGGCGAGAGCTTCCATCGGATTGAGCGAAGCTACGGAGCCTTCACGAGGACGATCCAGCTTTCCACTGATGTAGACTCTAACAAGGTCGATGCAACATACAAAGACGGAGTGCTCAAGATCCGAATGCAAAAGACGAAGGAAGAGTCTATCAAGAAGATAGGTAACTACTCAGGTAGATAGGTGTTAGGCTGAAGACTGTTAGGAAATAACGGGGATAAGGCGTATTTTGAAGACATGTTTGGTACGAAAGCTAATGTTTCTTCAACAAAGTTCAGCAATAGTACTCCTCTGATCACTTTAATCCTTCAGTCTAAACAGCTTCAGTCTGACTACGTGAGTAGTCACGAAGATAGAAGTAAAAACCGCATAACTACTCCGTCCATTTCAATTCCTTATGATCTCGTAGCCGATTAAAAAACACCTGAATAGTACCTATTTCCAGGGGAGCAAACGCTTGGAACCAAATCTGCCAGTGCCAGCGCAACGGATACCAAGCGACTTCCCACGAGATAGACGAGTTGCCTAGCAGAGCACGGTTGACTCAACCTGCAATAAGGCTCATGCACTTCTTTTTAAGCGATTTATTGCTTGACATGAATAGCTAATTATGCTCAAATTAAGCTGCTCTCAGATAATAAAGATGATTGGAAAGTAGCCTCTTATGCACGTAAATCCCTTTACTCTCAAGGAAATACCGGATGGAGCGGCTTTTTGCAACCGGCAAAAGGAATTGAAGGATCTCATCGGCTTTGGCTCTGCAGGAGAGAATGTTTTGCTTTACTCGCCCAGAAGGTATGGAAAGACTTCGCTCGTGAGGAAGGTTCAGGGTCATCTGGAATCTGATGGGGCGATAACCGCTTACTGTGACCTTTTCGGCATTTCTTCCATTGAGGACATTGCCGGAAGGATCGCCCGATCCATTTACACCATCACCCGCAAAGATGAGAGCCTTTTTCAAATGGCCATTCGGTTTTTGACCTCTTTCCGGCCTGTGCTCTCCCCAAGCCCGGACGGGGGAGTCTCTGTATCCGTTCAACCCGCTTACAGGTCCGGATCATGGGAGCTACTGGATAACACAATGGAGTCCCTGGAGAAATTCGTACAGGACGTTCCAAACCTTGTGCATGTGGCGCTGGATGAGTTCCAGGAGATTACCGAAATCGATGATTCCCTCCGTGTCGAAGGCCGATTGCGGCACTATATCCAGAGAATGAAATGCGGATTCGTTTTTGTCGGCAGCCGCCGGAGAATCCTGCTGGAGATGTTCAATGACCGGAAACGGCCGTTCTTTCAGAGTACGATCAACTATGAGCTTGGCACCCTGCCGAGAGAAGAACTTATTGATTTCATGGTTTCAAGGTTTGAAGAGGCAGGTAAGGCACTGAGTAAAGATCTGGGTGCCCATGTTTGCGACCTGTTTGGGCATCATCCTTACTATATCCAGAAATTCTGCTTCTTTCTCTTTGACCGAGTAGAACGCACCGTCACGCCGGAAGAAGTCTCAGAGATCTACCGTCTGGTTCTTGAAAGTGAAAGGGCGCTGTTTGAGGCCCTTCTCCGCAGGCTTACAGCCAAACAAATTGCCGTCCTTACCGCCGTTGCAAAAGAACCTACCAAAAAACTTTTTTCAGCAGAATACATGGAAAGGCATGGCCTCAAATCAACGGGCGGGATTCAGCGCGGCCTGAGTGTGCTGACCGGCGAAGATTTGGTGGAGCAACATCCGTCGGACGGCATCTGGAAGGTGGTTGACCCCCTTTTGGGGCGATGGCTTGTGGAAAAGGCGTTATAGGATGGAGCCCTAGGCGTTTGAGGTCGATCCAGCACTCGGTGTTATGAGATAGCAATAAAAACATCTAATGGCCGAAATCATGCGATTTTCTGTGAGGGCTGATCGCGTTTTCCAAGCAGTTACCACTTCTTTTCGAGGCGAGGACTGCACTGCATCTCGCAGATGCACGCAGTCCCCTTATCGTCCTTTGAGATATGGTGAGCTTACGTAGCCACGCGGCTCTTATCCGGTCTTCACAGGGATAGTACGGGGTGCTGCCGCTGCAACCTTGGGGAGCCTCACCCGAAGGACCCCGTCTTTGAGCGCAGCCTCTATCTTGGATTGGTCAATCCCCTCGGAGAGGGTAAACTGCCGGTAGTAGTTCCCCGTGCGATACTCCCGCAGGACCTCTTCCTCGGTTTCCCTTTCCGGCGATTCCACATCACCTGAGAGGGTGAGGGTATTTTCCCGAAGGTCGATGGCGAGATCCTTTGCCTTCACCCCCGGCATATCGGCGAGCACGGTGATCTCTTGATCCGTCTCGAAGATATCCACTGCCGGGGTAAAGGTTGGCCCCGGCCTGGTCTGCTCGGCAGGGGTGCTCACCTCTGCCTTCTCCCTTGCCTGTAACTCCTTTTTTTCCTTCTCAGCCATTTGTAGTCCTCCTTTCAGGGGGATAGGTGTCATCATGAGGTTTTTACCGCAACCCGCTTTGGCTTGGCCACCTCCGCCTTGGGGAGCACCACGGTCAGGACCCCGTCAACGCAGCGGGCCTCCACCTTGGAGGTGTCTACCTCGGAGGGGA
>CAZJXD010000083.1:0-5420 GCA_964549945.1 uncultured Desulfobacteraceae bacterium
ATCACTTTAAGCCTTCAGTCTAAACAGCTTCAGTCTGACTACGTGAGTAGTCACAAATCGCAAAGCGATTTGATTACGTATTGACAAAAAGTTTTCATAAGGGTAAGTAATCCTGAAATAGATAGCAAGCGGTCTTTTGCCGAAGTGGCGGAATTGGTAGACGCGCTAGGTTCAGGACTTAGTGGGTGTACGCCTGTGCGGGTTCGAGTCCCGCCTTCGGCATACCGGTAAAATCAAGGGGTTAGCCGTTTCGGGTTAATCCCCTTTTTTTCACTCGCCTTCGCCAGGATGCCCGTGCGGAAGCGCGGGCAGCTTCACTCGCGATGTTTGCTAAGCGGTTCCTACCTCATCTTCTCGGCAGGAAGTAGTTTCTTTCACCAGATCATCCCCGCAGGATTCGCTCTCAAATTGAATGGTGATATGTTCCATGCTGTAGTTACTCTGGAGGAGCCTTTCGATCTCCTCCAATATCTGGCTGCTTTTGCTGATCAAGAGATCATCGATCAACACGTGGGCGCTCATAGCGTATATGCCGGAGGTAATCGTCCAGAGGTGCAGGTGATGTACCTCCTTCACGCCCTCGATCCTTACAAGATCTCCTATCATCTTCTCCACATCTATATCCTTGGGCGTTGCCTCGAGGAGGATATCGATCGATTCCCTCACCAGGCCGTAAGCCCCCCGGAGGATCAGCCCTCCGATAAGGATGCTGATGATAGGATCTACTATGTACCAGCCCGTGTAAATAATCACTATTCCCCCTACGATGACTCCTGCTGAGGAGATCGTGTCTCCCACGATATGGAAAAGGGCAGACCTCACATTCAGGCTTCTAAGGGCGGACTTCCTCAGAATCGCTATACCCACGCCGTTGGCCAGAAGCCCTATGACGGCAAACACGAGCATGAAGGCGCCCTTGATTTCCCGGGGATTAATGAGGCGATGGTACGCCTCATAGAATATGTAAAGGGAGATGATGAGGAGCAGCATGCCGTTGAAGAAGGCGGCCAGGATCTCCAATCGGTAGAACCCGAATGTCTTCGCGGGCGTCGGGGGCTTCCTGGCAAACCTCATGGCCGTCAGGCTCAAGCCCAGGGCAAGTATATCGGTCACCATATGTCCCGCGTCGCTCAGCAAGGCGAGGCTATTGGCCAGAAGGCCGCCGATTATCTCGGCGATCATGATGCCCGCGGTGATTGAGAGGACCGCAAGCATATACCGCTGGGTAGAGGAATGCGCCTGGCTGTCCGATACCGCTGGTTGATAGGTCTGAGGAGTATTCATCCTTTTTCTCCGGGTTAGCTGCCGAATAGGGCATGTGTGGTGAGTCGTTTCGGGTCGAGAAGGCTCTTGAGTTCCCCTTCAGGGAGTATGCCCTGTTCGAGTGAGACCTGAAGGACCGTCTTGCCGGTGGAAAAGGCCTCCTTGACGATACCGGCAGCGGCGTCATACCCAATTTTCGGCGTAAGGGCGGTGACCAGGGCGAGGCTCCTTTCAACGAGGGAGCGCATGCGATCCTCATTCGCCTCTATTCCCCTTACGCAATGCACTGCCAGGTTTTTCGAGGCGTTCGCCAGGAGCCGGATGGACTCCAATAGGTGATCGGCCATCATGGGAACCATGGTGTTGAGCTCGAAATTTCCGTGCTGGCCTCCTGTGGTTATTGCCACATCATGACCTATCACCGTGGCGCACACCATCATGGTGCTCTCCGGTATGACCGGATTCACCTTGCCGGGCATAATGGAGCTTCCCGGCTGAAGGTTCGGGAGCGTGATCTCTCCAAGCCCGCACCTTGGTCCCGAGCTCATCCATCGCAGATCGGTGGCGATCTTCATGAAACTGACGGCAAGGCCTTTGAGCTGACCGCTGGCCTCCACCACGGCATCCCGCGCGGCAATGGCCTCAAAGGGATCCTTTGCTTGCACAAAGGGGATGCCGGTGAACCTGGCTATCTTCTCGATGGCAAGAGGTCCGAATTCCCCCGGCGCATTGATCCCCGTGCCCACCGCGGTTCCACCCAGGGCAAGTTCCCTGAGGTGACGGCGAAGACCCTGGGCCCGGCGGATACCGTGCTCGATTTGCGAGGCATGCCCGCCGAATTCCTGGCCCAGGCGAATGGGCACGGCGTCCTGAAGGTGCGTGCGGCCCACCTTCACGATCCCCCGGAATTGCCTTGCTTTTTCGCTGAGGGCAGCACGGAGATCCCTCAGATCAGGGAGAAGAGCTCTCTCGATACCCTCCAGGGCAGAGATGTGGAGGGCGCTCGGAATCACATCGTTGCTCGACTGGCACCTGTTCACGTGGTCATTGGGGTGGACAGGGGTCTTTGTTCCGATCCTCCCTCCCAACAGCTCGATGGCCCTGTTGGCGATGACCTCGTTGGCGTTCATGTTGGTGGAGGTCCCGGAGCCGGTTTGGTAGACATCCACCACGAATTCGTGGTCGAATGCACCGTACGTCACTTCCCTTGCGGCACGCACGATGGCCTCCCCGATCTCTCGATCCAAAAGACCGAAGGACATGTTCGCCTCAGCTGCCGCGCATTTGATAATTCCCATGGCCCGAATGAATTCCCGAGGCATGCGCTTTCCGCTAATGGGGAAATTCTCAAGGGCTCGTTGCGTATGGGCGCCGTAGTAGGCGGAGGCAGGGACCTTCACCTCGCCCAGTGAATCGATCTCAATTCGATAATCCGTCATGCTTCTGCCTCCTGCATTTCGGTGTCTCGCTATTTATATAACCTAAGATATTCACATTTATGTCAAGTTTTTAATCACATTTGGCTACCGGATTTCATGAGATACTGGATGCTGGTCTCTGGATATCGGGTGAAAAGAGGAATTTTTCTATACAGCATCTAGCAACCAGCAGCGAGGCCTCGTCGGTTTGAGGCGGAGCTTCGCCAGCTATTTATGCAGCTATCTTTAAGAACCTCGCATTGATCGCCACAATCACCGTGCTCAAGCCCATGAGCACCGCGCCCATGGCAGGGCTCAAGAGAATGCCCAGCTTATAAAGCACGCCGGCGGCAAGGGGAATCGCAAAGGCGTTATATCCCGTGGCCCAGGCAAGGTTTTGGATCATCTTCCTGTAGGTGGCACGGGAAAGCCCAAGTATCGCCGCGGCGTCCAGGGGATTGCTTTTTACAAGAACGATATCAGCCGTCTCCACAGCCACATCGGTTCCAGCGCCGATGGCGATACCCACATCAGCCTGAGCAAGGGCAGGGGCGTCATTTACCCCATCTCCAGTCATGGCCACGATCAGGCCCCTTGACTGAACTTCTTTAACCTTCTCCGCTTTATCCCTGGGCAGGACCTCAGCAAAGTATTCGTCCAGGCCGATTTCTTCAGAGACCCACTTGGCAACCAGTCTGTTATCCCCTGTGAGCATCATACAGCGGATTCCCATACCCTTGAGCTTGGAGATGGCTTTTTTTGATTCGTCCCTGATGATATCCGCGAGGGCGATGGCGCCTTTGAGGTCCCCTTCTATTATCACGAAAACCACCGTTTTTCCCTGCAAATTGAATTTCTCTATCCTTTTGTCTTCCATGGGGATTTTGTTCTCTTTTAAATACCCGGGGCTTACAATCTTTACATCCCTGCCATCAACGTTGCCCTGTGCCCCTTTTCCGGGAATGGCCTTGAAGTCTTCAACCGAAAGGGTTTCCTTTGAAGAAGAGACAATCCCCTGTGCGATGGGGTGCTCCGAACGTGATTCCACGGATGCGGCATGTTTCAGGAGTTCTCTTTCATCCATGTCATTTGAGAAGGCGATCGTGTCGATGACGCCGAATCTCCCTTGGGTCAGGGTCCCCGTCTTATCGAAGATGATCGCCTGGATGTTTCTGCCCCTCTCAAAGGCCGCGCGATTCCTTATCAAAAGACCATTGCTGGCGGCCAGTGCAGTAGAAACAGCCACAACAAGGGGGACTGCAAGCCCTAAAGCGTGAGGGCATGTGATCACCATCACGGTAACCATGCGCTCGAGGGCAAAGGCAAAGTCCTTGTGCATGATGCCCAACCAGATCACTATCGTTACGGCGCCGCCCATCAGGGCAATGATAGTCAGCCAGAGGGCAGCTGTATTTGCCAGATCCTGAGTCTTCGATTTGCTCTCCTGTGCTTGTCTCACTAGCTCTATGACCTGGGAGAGAAAGGAATCCCCGCCGGTTTTCTTGACCTCCACGGCAATGGAGCCTTCGCCGTTAATTGAGCCCCCTATGACCTTGCCTCCCACCTGTTTTATCACCGGTTTTGACTCGCCCGTAAGCATGGCCTCATTTACCGATGTCTGCCCTTCCACCACGTCACCGTCAACGGGGACCTTCTCTCCCGGTTTTACGAGAACCCTGTCGCCCGTCCCAAGCTCATCCAGGGATACATCCCGGGTGCTGCCGTCAGGCATAACCTTGTGGGCGACGGAGGGCATGAGCTTGGCAAGTTCCTCCAGGGCCTGGGATGCCCCCATGATGGATTTCATCTCGATCCAGTGGCCTAAAAGCATGATGTCGATTAGAGTTGCAAGTTCCCAGAAAAAAACCTTTCCCTTTAAGCCGAATACGACAATGCTGCTGTACACATACGCAGTAGTGATGGCAATGGCGATGAGGGTCATCATGGCAGGCTGTTTTATCGACAGCTCTTCAAAGATGCCTTTCAGAAAAGGCCAGCCGCCATAAAAGAAGACGATTGAGGAGAGAGCCCAGAGAACATATGCGTCCCCGGAAAACCTTACCGCTTCCCTGAACCCCAGAAAAGACTGGATCATAGGGGACAAAAACAATATAGGGATGGTCACTATCAGAGATATCCAGAAACGCTTCCTGAAATCTGCCACCATGTGGGCGTGATGATTTCCTGTTCCGGGACCCCCATGCCCCATGTGCATCATTGCTTTATGTCCCTCATGTTTCTCGTGCATCTCGTGCTTGTCGTGTTCCATTCCATGCATGCCTTCATACCCCTCATGGCCCTTATTCAGATTAGGCCCCTCGTGCTTCATCCCGTGATGACCCTCGTGCATTTCATGGCCTTCATGTTGTGCGGAGCCGTTGGATGAATCCTGATCTTGTTGTTTGTAGGTATTTTGTTTTGCCATTTTTTGCTCTCCTCTCATATATCCCGGAGGTAAAATCCTTGGCTTATGATAATGCCCCTGCAAGGCCCTTATAAGGGGCTGGATCAAAGTCTGATGCCTTTGGATCAGGATTCTTTAGGGGGCGCCTTCAATTTTGATCTCTTCAAACCAACACACATAAAGAGAAGGTTGTGCCATCCTGTCTTCCTCCTATTTCCTCCTTCCATTCCTGAGAGCCTTTAGTTCCATTATAAACAAGAACTATGTCAGCATAAGGGAGAACTGAACAGATGCTCTATGATATGCGTAATGGTTCAACGACCAGCATTAAGCCT
>CAZJXD010000083.1:5520-23061 GCA_964549945.1 uncultured Desulfobacteraceae bacterium
AACTGAACAGATGCTCTATGATATGCGTAATGGTTCAACGACCAGCATTAAGCCTTCGTATCCACAAACCCTGACCTTCTCCCCTTTCCGAAATCTCTTTCCTCGACCCGTAGCATCCCATATCTCGGAGTCAATCTGGACTTTCCCTTCCGGATCAATGTCCTCCAACACAAGGGCTTCCCTATCTACCATTTCTTCAAATCCCGTCCGGACTCGCCTCTTCTTCCCCATAACCGTGAACATCCCGTAATAAATAATCCCCGATATGAGGAGCAGGCAAATATAGAACGGCAGTACAGTCCAGAAAGGAAAAAAATAAAACAAGGCCAAGCCCAGAACCGGCAGGGCCATGACGATGATCATCATGAGCGGACCCTCCTCATTCTCTTCTGATTAATGAAACGCTATACTAGACCAAGTCCCTTTTCCGCTCCTCAAATTCTTGCTTGCTGATCTCTCCCCTCGCATATCTTTTCTTCAATACGTCCAAGGCCGTCTCGCTCGGCGGCTCACCTTCTTTTTTGGCCGGATTGAGGTAGCCCTTTCCCGCGAGAATTGCAGCCACGATAATGATAACCAAAATTATCCACATAAATCCCATTTCAAAACCTCCCATTCTTCTCAAGCTGTTCCGCTCAACTTAATGAGCTGAAGTAGATCGGGGGAGGAGAGGCCTGTATGTAACGCATACCTTTTTCCGTTCATCCAGAATGTTGCCGGCATAAGAATGCTGGTTAGCGAACGATGAAGCAGTTTTTCTTATGTGGCAGTTGTTGTGTTCAAAAAATCCTTAGATATCAAGACCTTCGATAACCTCCTTGAGAACAGAGGAAGAGGCCTGGAGTTGCTTGATCTCTGCTTCATCGAGGGCGATCTTGATGACCTTGGAGATCCCGTTTCGGTTCAGAATGACAGGAATGCTCAGACAGAGATCGGTTATGTCATAGTAGTTGTCCATCAGGGCGGAGACCGGAAGGACGCTGTTTTCATCCCGAAGTATGCTTTCCACGATCCGCCTTAGTGCCAAGGCTATAGCGAAGTTTGTGTAGCCTTTTTTGCTGATAATCTCATAGGCAGCACTTTTTGCCTGATTAAAAATCTCCTCTCTTTCCTCTGCCGGACAGCTTCTCTTGCATACAGGACAGTAGTCTTTCAAAGGCATCCCTGCCACATTTACCTGGCTCCAGACAGCTACCTCGCTGTCGCCATGCTCTCCTATGATGTAGGCGTGGACGTTGCGCGGATCTACCTGGCAGTGCTTGCTGAGCAGATACCTGAACCTCGCGGTGTCGAGGGTGGTGCCCGATCCCATGACCCGGTTCATGGGGTACCCGGAAAGCCTGAGGGCAACATAGGTAAGGACGTCAACTGGATTGGTGACGATGAGCAGTATCCTGGGGTTGTGCCGGGCGATTTCGGGGATGATGGCCTTGAAGATGCCGGTGTTCTTTTGAACGAGATCCAACCTCGTTTCACCCGGTTTTTGGGAAGCCCCCGCGGTGACCACCACAATACCCGCGTCCTTGCACTCCGTGTAGTCGCCTGCGTAAACCCTGGTGGGCTGGACAAAGGAAAGACCGTGGTTTAGGTCCATGGCATGACCCTCGGCCACCTCGGGCCTCCGATCGATGAGCACGATGCTAGTTGCAAGTCCGCTCAACATGAGAGCGAAGGCGAAGGTAGTGCCTACCTGGCCTGTGCCCACAATGGCAACCTTTCGTCTATCCATCAGGTCTTCATCCAGTGCACTTAGATACTTCTCCGGATTCTGCTCAAACGACTCCCTACACCTCTCGGAACAGAAGTAATATGATGTGCCACGGTATTGGTAAAGATGTCTCGCTCGACCCTCATCCACCTCCATCCCGCATACCGGGTCTCTTGCCATCCTTGCCCTCCTTTCTCATGAGCATCGACATCCAACACATTTCTAACGTACTACGGCCTGGCCTGCCCCTTGGTGAGAAACATGAGAAGAGGAGGCAAATTATCCGCCTGCCCTCTCGATTGCCCTTTTCAATTTCTCCGACACCTCCTCAGCGATGGTTCGCAGCTCCCGACTCTTTATTATCTCGAGAGCAGATACCGGGTTAATCGCCGCAACATAGGCCTTTGCGTCGTCCGTTTCATAGACGATGACGTTGCAGGGCAACAGAAGCCCCACATCCAGATCCGCCTCCAGAGATCGATGGGCGTAAGGTGGATTGCAAGCCCCTAAAATGACGTACTTTCTGAACTCAATACCCAGCTTTTGCCTCAGGATTGCCTTCACATCGATCTCGGTGAGCACCCCGAAACCCTCATCTTTGAGGGTATCTTTTACCCTTGAGATCGCATCCTCATAGGATGCATCCAGAACAGTGCTGAAGGCATATTTCTTTACTTCTTCCATGACGTTCCCTCATTTTGTTAAAGATATCTTCTTTTTCTATAGTCTTCATAGTAAACGGCACCCTTGTTCACTGCGGTTCAGCCTCTATCCACAGGACGATATCAGAGAAAAGCCTTTCCTCTACCCTGATTCGCCACCCTGCCCGGCGGACGTTCTCCGAGGTCCTCCGGTTGATGTTAGCCCCTATTAACCGCACCACCAGGGGATTGAGGAGATTAAAGAGGGAGCCCAGGAGAAAGCTGCCCGGTCGCACATGCTCCAGCAGGAGGAGCCTTCCGGTCGGCTTGCAGACCCTTCTGAGCTCCCTGAGCCCCAATACGGGATTAGGGACGGAACAGAATAGGAACGTGGCGAACACGGCATCGAATACGTGATCCTGAAACGCCAGACGCTGGACATCCATCTCAGCAAGTTCTACCCCCAGGCCGAGGGCAGATTTCCGCCTTCGCGCCCTCTCAAGCATGTGGTGGCTGAAGTCAACAGCGGTCACCTTCACACCGGGCGGGTGGTAGGGTAGGTTCTTTCCCGTACCTACTCCCGCCTCGAGAACCTGGTTGCCCTTGATCCGCTTACGCAATCTATTCCTCCACCGCGAGGACAGGAATCGTTCCATGGGCGCCTCAAAGAGATCGTAATAAGGGGCAGCCCTGTCATATCTCTTTCGGGCAAGGTCGGTATTTATTCCTCGAGCCATAGTTAAATCTCGTAGATGGCGAAGGCGAGTGAACGCCACCCGAACGTTCTACGGCTTATAGACCACCACATTCGCCATTCCCGCCTCCATGTGGTAGAGGTTGTGGCAGTGGTGAAACCAACTGCCCGGGTTATCGGTGTGGAACTCGATATCCACGCGCTGCATGGGATCAACTATGATGGTATCCTTCCACACCCACCGCTCCTGCGGCAGCGAGGGGTTTACCACCTTGAAGAAATGTCCGTGCAGGTGCATGGGGTGGGGCATCATGCTGCGGTTGAAGTACGCAATCCGCACCCGCTCGCCCTCTCTCACGACAAGGGGTTGTGCGTTGGGGTAGGCCTGATTATTGATCGTCCAGAAGGGCGAGTGCATGCCCCCGCTCAGGGTTTGGGGATAAAACCTCGCGGGGGGTCCTGAAGCAATGGCTTCAGAGGGATAGGGTGCCTGGAGATTCCAATAGGTTGCGAGGCGCAGCCCCTGGTGGAATATGGGCGGAACCGGGTCTTTCCTCGTCACTCCCCTGTAGATCACGGGGACACGGAGTGTACCCTCGCCGAATCCTCCCTCACGGGCGGCCAGCAGCCAGGTACCGGGATTATTAGCCCTGAACTCCACGTCGTAGCGCTCGCCCATGCCGATGCGGAGCACATCGGTTTTCAAAGGCTGGACGGGATTGCCGTCCGCGTGGGTGATCGTCAGGGTATGCCCAGCGAGGGAGAGGTAATAAATCGTGGCTGAGGATGCATTGAGGATCCTCACCTTTACTCTCTCGCCTTTTATCACGTCGAGAGGCGCTGTCTCAGGATAGACCCTTCCGTTTACGGCGTACCCATCGTAGACTGGTTCCAAGAGGGGGCCGGCTGACAAACTTCCGCCGCCTCTTTGTCCCATCATGCCGCCCATCATACCCATGGGTGGGCGGCGCTGCGTTGCAGCGGGGCCGCCCCCGTCCCTCATCACCCAATCCTCAAGCACCAGGGTATACTCGCGGTCATAGGGATTTTCTTGAAGGGAAGGCTCGATGATCAGGGCACCGTAGAGCCCCTGGTCCAGTTGGTAGCTGACGTGTGAGTGGTAGATGAAACTCCCCGCTGGTTTCGCCTCGAACTCATAGACAAAGGTCTCTCCAGGGGGCACAGCCTTCTGGGTCACATTGGGAACCCCGTCCATGCGGTTAGGCACCGGTACCCCGTGCCAGTGGATGGTTGTTTCCTCGGGGAGGTAGTTCTTGAGCACGACCCTGATAATCTGGCCCTCTCTTACCCGAATCTCCGGTCCCGGAACCCCCCCGTTATAGGTCCAGGCCATGAAATCCGGCCCAACCCCGAGGTTTATCCTTGCAGGAGATGCAGAGAAGCGGAATTCCCTCACTTGTCCCTTTGGCTCGGCCAGGGCATGAACCAGGGAGAATGGATGGAGCCCGCTCACGAGGAGTGCCCCAAAGGCGGTCTTCATAAACGTCCTTCTCGTTATGGTAGTATCCATTTTCTACACTCCCTCAACGGTGGTTACATAAGATCTCTCTTTTTTTCCTCGAACTCCTCTTTGTTGATCTCGCCTCGAGCGTATCGTTTTTTAAGGATCTCAAGGGCAGATTCGCCTGAGCCCGTTCCGTGGCTTGTCGTTCTCGTCGAGATGATCAGCCACCGGATCAGCAAGACGATTCCAACGATAATGGCAATCCAGAAGGCAATCATTATAATGCCTCCGAACCACCCAAAGCCATATCCCCCTCCCATCATGCCAGGGCCATGCCCCCAATCATAGCCGCCCCACTGGGCCGCAATATCTCTTGATAATGTATAGATAAGGTTCATCTTTTCCCCCTCTCCTTTGTTGCGGGCACCCCACGCATCTCCTGGATCATGGGGTGCCCTCTTGTTTAATAAATAGAGCGCATCCAACCGGTAGTTTTATCAATGGCTATCTTGTCCGCCAGAGAACCATCATTAGTCACGATATCGGCTTCGAAGTATCTATCCTTGTCGGTGATCTTTCCCAGCTTCAGGTTCGGGTTTCTCGTGGAACGCAGGTAATTTTCCACCATTTCCCTGGCTTCTTTCTCGCTTAGGGGTTCCTGGGGTTGCTGATAGCGCGGTCCGTATTGAGGACCGTAGCCAGGGCCATAACCCGGCCCCATCATCCCGGGGCCCATACCCCAGCCGCGGCCCATCATGCCAGGGCCGTAGCCATAGCCAGGACCCATCATGCCATAACCGTAGCCATAACCCGGCCCCATCATGCCAGGACCCATCATGCCATAACCGTAGCCATAGCCAGGACCCATCATGCCAGGACCGTAGCCCCAGCCTGGGTCCATCATGCCTGGGCCCATCTGTGCCTTTCCCTCCACGGGAAGGAGGAATAATCCCAGGGCTAATGCCAGTGTTGCTGTAATGAGTACTCTTCTCATATCACCTTCTCCTTTCTTCTCTTAAGTTTGCGTGATTCAATAAACTCGCCTGATTAATGCTCAGAAACGGTTGCCGGGGCTTTCACCTCCCTTCTTTTCGCAGTTGCTATATATGCTCTCTCTGGAATTCCTTGAACCTGTTGCTCGATATCCCGCATACAGGGCAGCAATCCGGGGGAGCTCCCAAGTGGGTATATCCGCACACCGGGCAGATGTATACCTCCGGTATGTCTATATCTTCACCCTGGAGTGCTCTTTGCTCTGCCTCTTTGTAAAGCCTTGCGTGGATCTTCTCGGCCTCAAGGGCGTAATGGGTTGAGATCTCTGCGCCCTTTTCGCCCTGAAGCTTTGCGGTGGCGTTAAACACAGGGTACATCTCCTCCACCTCGTAGGTCTCCCCCTGAATGCAGGTCTCCAGGTTATCAGGGGTTTCCTTGAGGATTCCCAGGTTTCGGGCATGGTTGGTGGCGTGCACCTGTTCCGCATAGGAAATGGCCTTGAAGAGCCTCGCAATGTTCGGAAGCCCGGCCTTCTCCGCGACCTCCTGAAACATGAGGTACTTCATGTGCGCCATTGATTCCCCTGCAAATGCCTCCTCAAGCGCCTTCTCGGTCATTTTTCTCATGGCAATCTCCTTTGCATGGACCGGTGTCCCGCTCAAGCTCCAGCCAGCTTTTTGGCGATGGCAGCCACGTGGCGGCCCTGGAATCGTGCCATGGCCAGCTCGTTCTCGGATGGCATTCGACTTCCATCCGATGCCGCGATGGTGCTCGCCCCGTAAGGGCTGCCGCCCGTGATCTCATCGAGGGTCATCTGCCGGGACTCCGAGTATGGCAGGCCCACGATAATCATCCCCTGATGGAGCAGGGTGCTGTGGAAGCTGGTGATGGTGGTCTCCTGGCCGCCGTGTTGTGTGCCGGTGGAGGTGAAGACACTTCCTGCCTTACCAACAAGGGCATTTCGCGCCCACAGTCCTCCGGTCTGATCGAGGAAATTGCGCATCTGGGCGCACATGTTGCCGAAGCGTGTGGGCGTGCCGAAAAGGATGGCATCAAAACCGGCAAGATCATCCGGCTTGGCTGTGGGGATGTGGGCGAAGGCATCCCGCGCCTTCTTCGCCCCTGCCTTCTCGAGCGCCTCCTCGGACATGAGCTCAGGGACTTGCATGAGCGTTACCTCCGCACCCTCCACCGCTCGTGCTCCTTCTGCCACGGCCTCTGCCATTTTATAGATATGGCCGTACATGCTGTAGAATAGTACCAGTACTTTCATGGTTATACCTCCTTTTCTATTGCGCAGCTTTTCACAACCCTTTGGAAAAGGCTGCACTGGTTAGAGATCAATCAATTACCCTAAATCCCCCTTCAGTTATAAAGGCATACGAGAAGGGAGGGCCGACCTCTTCCTGCGCTTGAGCCATCTTCTTCATGCCGCTCCTTACCTCCGCGAGGATCTGATCTAACGGCTTGTTTTCCTTGCAGAGCTGGTTCAACCTGTACTCCAGGCCCATGATCCTGGGAACTGAAAAGGAAAATGTAATCTCATCACCATCGAGCTGCGGGAGTTTTTTCTTTGTCCAGATCAAATAGAGGCGGAAGGGTTGCCGTTGATCCCTCTCGGTGTAGCCTCCCAGGATGAAGTAGACGTGGTGGATGGGATCGAGAGGCATCACTTCGCACTCCCTGCGCATGAACTTCTCATGCTCACCGGCCAAGAAGGGGAGGGCTGCTCCGTAGACCTCCTGGACATCGTCCAGGCCCTCTTCTTTGATAAACATCTTCAGGGCCTCGCACATCTCCGCCCCTTCGGCAGCGCCTCCGGTCAGGATGGCCGTGTGCTGGCTGAGTTGCACCATACGGTTTACCTCCAGATAGCTTATCTTTCCACCGGGATCAAAGAAGACCGACCTGCTGTCCGAGGCCAACACGATGCCGTTTCCATCTCGGCAAGAGATCAACTGCGACATAATTCTCTCCTTTCCGAACTTAAGCTGCTCATTATCGTCATAATAAAGAGGCCGGGCGCCCTGAAGAAAAACCCGAGATCCCTTGCTTCACAATCAGCGCTCAATCTCACCGTCGGAATAGATCACCTCGTTCCGAAAGATACGTATCAGGCGAACGGTCCTCATGGTTTCCCTGTCGAGCGCATCGACGAAGGCGGAAGAGAGACCTGCCCCGGCGAGCATGGCAAGGAGCATGGTATTTATCGGCCGGCGCAGCCTCTTGGAAGCCCCCGCAGAAGCATTGCCGACCCAGCAGGTGCTCCTCACCGGTGGATCGAAGGCCTCTGGCATTGCACGGACGAACTCCATCCCTTCAACGAGGTGGCGCTGCCCCACATCACTGGTGATATGAAGGAGCCCTATGTCAATGAGGAGCCTCTCGTTGGGGATGCCGCTCTCGTTTGCGGCCCCAACGAGGATGGCGGCCTTTTTCAGCATATCCTCGGCATCAAGAGGCGTGGGCGCTTCAGTGAGAAGCAATACCGCCTCGGCATCGTGGTTCGCGATCATTGGAAGCATTCTCCGGAGCCTTTCCTCGTCGATCGAGAGGTAGTTCACTATCGGTGGGTGTGCACATGCGTTTAGCCCGGCCTCTAAGGCCTCCGGATTATTCGTGCTCAAACAGAGCCTACGTTCGGTTGCCTTCTGCACAGTGTTGACCGCGAATTCCATCGCCTCGGGTAGATCAAAGTGCTGCTGGATGTTAATCTCGATCACATCGGCGCCGGCAGCGGCACATTGACTTGCAAGATCCGCGATGATCTTAGCCGGCTCATGCTGAGGCCTCCAGATCCCCCTTCTCTGCCGCCAGAAAGCCCGGCGGACCTTCGCGTTTCTCGTGGTGATATTGTTGGCAATGGTGAGCATGGTAATCAGCCTCCTTTCGTCTCCACCTCTACCGGGAGCAAGACCTGAAGGATTTCAATCTTGCTCCAAAGAAAAGCCGTCAACCTTTGCGGCTGCCTCTCCGAAGCCACCTACGTAATTGGTATATACGCCGGCAAATCCCCTTGAGATCTTATCAACGGCAAAAGGCCCGCCGTTGAGCTCCCTTCCATCCCAATACGCGGTCAGCATCCCATCCTTGACCCTCACGGCCATCTTGTGCCAGCCGCTCTCCTTTGGGCCCCCATTGGGCAGTTCCCTCACATCCCAGAATTTGAGGTAAACGGGAAAGTTCCTCGTATCCAGCCCCACATAGGCCAGATTCAGGGTGGGGTCGTTCGTGTTAAAGTCCGAGACGAACCTGTAAAATCTCCCCCCTATAGGATCAATAAGAAGAGCTATTCCAGTGAGCGGGCCTTTTACCCCTTCCGTAACGGGGCAGTAAACCATCGACTCGAGATGGAAGACGGCCACCTGCCTCGTTACCGCATAGCTCAGACTCGCAAATCCTCCCGCATTGGCGTTTCTCAAGATGCCGATTCCATTATCTCCATCGGGCGCGGCACTTGTTCTTATGCCCTCGATGTTATCAAGGTTGAAATACGGGTAGGGTGCCCATCTCTGCTGGGGCTTGCCGTTGGGAAAGGCATCCCTGAAAAGCAAGGTTCCCGGCGAGCCGGTAGCGGGGATTGCTATCAATACAATTGCAAAAAGAATCCGTAACATTATGACACCTTACGGTCATGTTGATATCTATTACCGGTTTTTCTCGGAGGTCAGAGAATATGAGATGCTGATGCCACCGCCGGAGTGGCTGGCTCAGGTTATCGGAAAAGCTACTTTCCCGCGTGCCCTTCGGCCTTTGTCACGCAATCCCGGTATATCTGGTGAATGAGAGCCCGGTCGAACTCCTGTTCCTCGTTCAGCATGACGTCCTTCTCCTCCTTGCTGAAGTAATCCATGATCGGGATAAAGAAATGCCGATCCTCCTTTTCAATGTGTTTTGGATAGAACTCCACCAACGATTTCATGCAGTCAAGGATAGTAACGGCTTCCCCAGCGTCGCCTTTCCGATACGCCTCGTTCGCCTCTGCCAATCTGCCGGTTGTCTTTCTTCCCCACCGATGATCCTCGAGCAATTCCTCCATAATGCGCTGGTGATCGCTTGAAATCGTCTTCTTGACGAGGTCTCGAAACAGGATATCCTCTTCCTTGCCGTGGTGGCATCGATCCGCATAGGTCCGGATAAAATCCACCGCGGTTTCGATAAAGGAAGGATCAGCTTTCCCCTCTCTCTCCCATCGTTGGACCTGTCGCTTCATGACCTCGATCATCCTCTCAATAAGCCTGTGCTCGATCATCAAGGGGCCGATGGGCATCATGTTCACACACCTCCTCCCCTATTCCTCCCAATAAATGCATTCAACCGGGCATGAGTCTATGGCCTCTTGGATCAGGTCTTCAGGCCCTCCTTCGGGCATGATGACCTCTGCCTTTTCGGTCTCCTCGTTGAGCCTGAAGACCTCTTCACAGATCTCCTCGCATGATCCGCAACCGATGCACTCCTCTTCGTCGATGTACACTCTTTTCGCCATCTTCGTCCTCCTAGAAGCGACTGTTTCGTTGCATTACAGTTTCTTAAGGCATGCGTCGATAAATGCCGGAAGATCGGCGGGGCTCCGGCTCGATACCAGGTTGCCGTCTTCAACCACTTCCCTATCTATAAACTCGGCCCCCGCGTTCTTGATGTCCTGGATGACCGACTTCCACCCGGTGATCTTACGGCCCCTGATCACATCCGCGGTGATCAGAAGCTGGGGTGCATGGCAGATGGCGAACACGGGCTTCCCGCTTTGAACGAACTCCTTTGCAAATCGTACCGCATCCTCATCAACCCTCAGTTGATCCGGTGAATACCCGCCCGGGATAAGAAGCGCATCAAACTGCTCCGCTGAAACATCTTTTACCTCTTTGTCAATCTCCACCACCGTTCCCTGTTTCTTTCCCTTGACCGTTTTCCCGGCCTTTAGCCCCACGTGGACGAGTTCATGCCCCGCCTTTTTGAATGCCTTTGCCGGTTCGGAATATTCCGAATCCTCGAACATATCCGTGATAATGATCGCGATTCTAGACACTCTATTGCCTCCTTTCGTACTCTACGATATAATTCGAATGAGTATTCACTTCCTATGACGATCCCTCAGCAGCCTTAAACTCCGAGAGAAGCTTTAGCATCTTCTCCCTGCCGGGAGGCTGCAATTCAGACAGGGCTCGTTCGGTTACCGCCTTTCTGAACCTGCTGCCGAATACCTCTCCCGGCGGCGTCTTGTAGATCACACCGATTGGCATCTTCTCCCCCCACTCCATGGACTTCGCCAGCGCGGCATCTCGGTTGCTCGGGTCGTAATCATCGCCTATTTTATAGATGCGCTCCCTGTACCAACTCACCGGGTGCGAGCCCCAGGTGATACAGGGCTGGATCACATCCACATAAGAGAATCCCCGGTGGGAGATCGCCTCAACGAGGAGGCCCTTGAGGTGCTCGATATCTCCCGCAAATCCCCTTGCCACAAAGCTGCACCCGTGGAGGATCGCGATAGCCAATGCGTTCATCGGGGCGAGTTCCACGCCTCTGAACTGGAGCGTCCTCGTCTCGCCCTGTGGGGTGGTAGGCGAGGCCTGTCCCTTGGTCAGGGCGTAGATCTCGTTATTGTGCACCACCATGGTGATATCTGGATTTCGCCGCAGGGTGTGGAGAAAGTGGTTTCCCCCCTCCCCGTAGCAGTCGCCGTCCCCTGTGACGACGATGGTGGTCAGCTTTGGATTGGCCATGTGGATCCCCAGGGCAACGGGCAAGGTCCTGCCGTGCAGGCCATTGAAGAAATTGCAGTTGAGATAATGGGGCAGCTTGGCCGCCTGTCCGATCCCCGATACCATGCACACCTCGTGCGGGGCCCTGTTGAGCTCTACCAGTGCCCTTTTGAAGGCCTGGAGGATCCCGAAGTTGGGGCAGCCCGGGCACCACTGGATTTCAACCTTATTCCGGTAATCATCCATAGTAGTCATTGAAGTGACTCCTTATATACTCTCCGGTTAAGGGCAGGCCATCATAGCGATTGATGGTGCTTTGAAAGCTCACGCCGTACTCAGACCGCAATAATCGGGCCAGCTGCCCGGTAGCATTGCTCTCCACCGTGATGTAGCTCTTCCCCTCCGGAAAGGTGAACTCCGGAAGGGGCCACAGTTCGGTGAAGTGGATCATCCCCGCCTTCTTTCCCTCCTGTTTCAAGAGGTGGAGGCCTTCCAGGATGGCTCCATGGGAAGATCCCCATCCGACAAGAACGGTATCGGCATCATTCACGTAGGTTTCCTCGGGAGGAGAAATCTCCCCTTTTAGGCCATCGAGCTTGGCGAGCCTCTTTCCCACCATGTCCTTGACGGTTGCGCCGAGGTCTTCGGTGATATGGCCCCTTTCATCGTGCTCATCGCTGTCCGCGCCTACCAGGTGCTCGCTTTGCCCAGGATAGAGCCGCGGCGAGATCCCGTGTTCGGTCAGCTGATAGCGCTTGTAGTCTCTTATTTCCGCAGGATTGGCGAGGTGGAAGGTGGGGGAAAGGGTGCCGAGCTCGAAATCTGAAACGGAGAACTGTGAGTCGGCCAGGAAGTGATCGGTGAGCACGATGACGGGCATCTGGTACTTGTCCGCCAGGTTAAAGGCCTTCACGATCTTTTGGAAGGCATTGTAAGGGCTAGACGGGGCAAGCACCATTTTGGGGAACTCGCCGTGTCCCGCGTTAATGGCAAACAGGAGCTCCCCCTGGGCGGTCCTAGTGGGGAGACCGGTTGCAGGACCTGGTCTCTGGGCAAGGACGATTACCAGCGGGGTTTCCGTCATTCCGGCCAAGCTCACCCCCTCTACCATTAAGGCGAACCCGCCTCCCGAGGTGGCGGTCATGGCCCTAGCTCCCGCATAGCTCGCGCCCAGCGCCATGTTCACGGCCGCGATCTCATCTTCCGCCTGCTCGGCGAACACCCCCAGGAGCCCCTCCTCCCTGGCCAGGTAGGTAATGATTCCCGTTGATGGGGTCATGGGGTAGGCCGCGATGAACCGGCATCCTGCAAAGGCGGCTGCCAGGGGGATCGCCTCGTTTCCGGAGATCAGATAGTAGCGCACCCCTCGTCTTGGAAGCTTCCAGGGGCACATATCCTTGCACTCCTGGGTAGCTCTTCGGTACCCCTCTTCAGCGGCCGATAGGTTGGAGTCCACGACCTCCTGTCCTTTTCCCCTGAACTTTTGAACGAGAACCTGCTTCAGGGTATCCAGATCAACGCCGAGGACCCCTACCAATGCCCCGACGGCGATCGTATTGGCATAGATCTTATCTTCGAGCTCCTTTTCGGCAATCTCGGCAAAGGGAATAGCGATCATGCGTTCCCAGAGCTGCGTTTGGGCGATAAGCGTTCCCCCCTCTTTGAGGAGCGGTTCGTACTTCCTCTCGGCCCCCTCGTTCAAGGCCAAAAGGGCGTCCGCTGGCAGGAGCGGGGCGTTCTGAGGTTTCTCACCGATTCTAATGGAGTAGCTGTTCTGGCCGCCCCGGATCCTGGATTCGTACTCCTGCCAGGTGAACACCGCGTATCCCTGTGCCGAAATCGTGTGGGCAAGGATGTCCCCGACGGTCTGCACGCCCTCCCCGGCGGCACCGGCTATAACCACGTTTATGTCTTCCATAGTCCAGTCTCCTGTATTATCCTCTATATGATCGTTCGGGCTTGCTCGATATACTGCATTCCCACAGTAGTACTTGGCTTACTTGCCCTCCTATCGACCATCGGGTAGAAGCAGGCTGATTCGGAGGGCCTTTCAAATAGTATTTGCCTAGCCTACCTCAAGCTCCTTACTGTTTTCCCAGAGCCCGTGAATATTGCACAATGCCGTGGCATGGAGCACTCCCCGTTTCTTGACCTTCATGCTGGCGGTCACCGAGTGATTGGTATACACTGGTCCTTTGTTTGGTCCCTCCACGGTTCCCCCGTGGGCGGTGAACTCGAAGTTCCCGACCTGGTAAGCGAACTTCTCTCCCTCGGGGTGGAAGAAGAGCTGAATCCACCTGATGTGGTGCTCCGTGGTGTTGGGGTGGGCGACTTCCTTGCCCAGCGATACCTTGACATCGAACATCTCGTCCGCGGTAACCCTGTCAGGACATTCGATGACGGGAACATGTTTCTCGGCCTTCCAATCCGCGGTTTGATACAATTCTCCGATTTTTTTCATGATCATAGCTCCTTTTTTATTTGTTCCTTCCTTATATGCTCCTCACTCTTTACAATGCTTTGCGCCTTGCTCCGCCTAATAGGAATCATAGGGTGATTGCTTCATAGGGCTTGGCCTTTAAGGTCCACTCGCTATCCGGGAATTCCTTTCTCAGGCGGTCAAGGCCTTGTCTCAAGGCCTTTGCCTCATCACTCGCCATGTATTTTACGACGCCAAGATAGAAGATCGCCTCTGGTACCGCGAACGTTCCTTTATAGTTTTCAATAACCTCGTTGAGACATTTGGCGGCAAGCTCATAGTTATTTATGGTGATCTCTACCTTTGCCCCATCCAATATGATTCTTGCACACAACTCTTCCGGTGAAAGAAATCCCGTGAAACGATAGTGCTCCCGCCCATCGGCGTTTAAGAGAGCAATGGTTGGGGTCCAGCTCACGAGATTCTTTTGAAACATATCTTCTTGCTTCTCCCTGTTTATTCTCAAGGGAATAAACCATTCGGTTACTACCCTAGAGACCTTCTCGTCTTTCCATGTAACAGCCTCCAGCTGTTGGCATCCTATTCAGTGGGGGTTAAAGAAATCCATAAGGATGAGCTTGCCTTCATCCTTTGCCCTTTTGATGGATACATCAAATGATTCTCCCCATGGAATCATACGATCACCTCCTTCCTGCTACCCGGCGAGCACTTTCACCGCCTGATATCTCCTGCCTGCTTCCTTCCAATTGATGACATTGAAGAAGCTTTTTATATATTCGGCACGCCTGTTCTGGTATTTGAGATAGTAGGCGTGCTCCCACACATCACAGACTAACAACGGGTATACGCCCCAGATGGTCAGATCCTGATGTTTTTCGGCCTGGAGGATCACCAAGTTCCCTCGATACGGCTCGTAGGCCAGGATGCCCCAGCCGCTGCCTTCAACGGATCCAGTCGCTGCCTTGAAGTGATTGGAAAATCGGGTGAAATTGCCGAAGCTCCTGGCTACCGCATCAGCCAACTCGCCGCTCGGCTCACCCCCTCCCTTGGGTGACATGTTTTCCCAGTAAAGGGTATGAAGCACATGCCCTGAACCGTGAAAGGCGAGTTCCCGTGACCAGTGCTTGATCAATCCGAAATCGTCCGATGCCCTTGCCTTGGCTGCCATTTCCCAGGCCTTGTTTAAGCCCCGGACGTAGCCGGCATGGTGCTTGTCGTGATGGATAGTCAGCGTCTCCTTATCGATGTAAGGCTCCAGGGCATCATATCCATAGGGAAGCGGAGGAAGAACCCATGCTCCTCCTTGCTCCTGTTCCTGTTGCTTCGACTTCTGGGGAGCCCCATGCGCGGTGGCGAAAATACCTCCTGCTCCAAGGGCTAACGTGGCCATTCCCAGCCCTTTCATTAAATCCCTCCTGGTAATCCAATGATCCATTGTCTCACCCCTTTCTATCTATGCTGTTTCTAAAATTCCATGTAGGGGAGCGGAAGACCTTCGAAGTGAGCAGGAAAAAGGTAGTTAATCAAACTCCATCCTTTGTTCAGGAGAATTTCCCCCGAATCGTATCTTTCGATCTTCAGCCAAATCTAAGACAATCCTCCCTAATAGTTCTTCCTCTCCAGGTTGCAATTCTTCATCGATCGCCTCAATCAGGTCGTAGAGCGTGGTAGTGATATACTCATATTCAGGGCCTTCTCGTGGCACTACCTGAAGCATCTGTGTTGCTTGCCGCATAAAATCAACTCCTTTTACAAAGACTGGGTACCTCTACTCGTCATGCCCAAGCATTTTTTGCACCACGCTTATGGTGTCTGAAAAATCGCTCTCGCTGTTGCTCAGAAAGCGGGGCCTAAGGCGGTGTGCGAGCGCTATGGTTTCCTCCTCTCGATCAGGGACAAGGAGGATGACCCGAAGGCCTTGGAGCAGATCGCGAAGGGAGATAATACGCAGGAGTTCTTCTCTGTTTCGCGACCGAAGAATAGCGATCGTATCGTAGTCGTATAGTCGATGAAGTCCGTGGGCAAGCTCTTCGATTGATCGATACACCTCTATTCTTTCCTCTGGAACAAGCGTCTCAAGCCTTTTTTCAATCCCTGCCCCAGGATCTTCCCCTGTGCTTGAATAGAACAAGATCTTCACTCGATGCCGATCCTTCTAGTGCGCGGCCAACCACAATCTCTTCACCCTGGTAGGAGATAGAACAAGAAGTATGCCAACATCGGTAGGGCAATGGATTTCCTTTATATTTAAAGGAGTTAGCTTGATCTCCTGATCCAGACCATTGAAGGAATTCCCCCTTAGGTGTCCAGTGAAAGAGGAAAATGTCCCATCGGGCAGGAAAGTGTCTTGCGGGGTCGGATTGATTTGACTCGGTAAAGCCTCTTTTGATAGGTTACTTAATTAGGCTCTATTCCCAGAGGAGAAAAAGCTCTCCCAGTGCTTGAATAGAAAGGAGGAACTGCTATGACCGATTTTCACCAGGAAGGGATTGTCACCACCCTTCACGCGCTCCATGAGGTCTTCAATCGCGAGGGATATCTCCATGAACTGGAGCGCAAGCTGGAGGAATACTCCAGGCATGTCAGGATCAGCTTACTTCTTCCGTCGCTCTATTCGGAGATCCAGAATCCCCAGGTACTCGATCCCATATTGTATGCGATCCAGCAAGTCCGTTACCTTCACAGCGTGGTAATAGCCCTGGGCGGCTCGCCTGAAGAGGCGCAGTTCAGGGAGGCAAAGAAGTACTTCGGAAGGCTCCGCACCTCGGAGAGGGATGTGAAGGTGGTATGGGTCGATGGCGCGCGCATCCAGAAGGTTTTTCAGGAGATTCAAGACAGGGATATCTCCACAGGGGTTCAAGGCAAGGGGCAGTCGGTGTGGGTAACCCTCGGCTACCTTTTTGCGAGGGAAGACTGTGATATCATCGCCCTCCACGATTGCGACATCGTCACCTACGACCGGATCCTGTTGGGACGGCTGATTGAGCCCGCCGCCAATCCGAACAGCGAATTCGAGTTTTGCAAGGGCTACTACGCCCGGATCTCTCCCGCGGAGCGTGCTATGAAGGGAAGGGTGACGAGGCTCTTCGTGACCCCCTTTGTGGATGTGTTAAGCAGGATCATGCGCGAGCGTGGCTTTGAAGAACTGAGACGGTTTTTTGCGTACCACCGCACCTTTAACTATCCGCTGGCAGGGGAATTTAGCCTTACCAATCGACTGGCCAGGGAGATCAACATCGCCTATGACTGGGGCCTGGAAGTCTCCACCCTATCGGAGGTTTATCACCGTGTCAGCACCGAAAAGATCGCGCAGATCGACCTGGTACCTAACTATGAGCACAAGCATCAGGACCTCTCTCAGGAAGACTCCGCCAAGGGGCTCCATCGGATGGTAGTAGATATCGCCAAGTTCTACCTGACCTACATGAGATCTCACGGCGTGGCCCTGGATGATGCCTTCGTGGATATGATACTTCACAGCTACTACGAGAATGCGCTTAGGTTCATCAAACAGTACAGCGACGATGCCGAGGTGAATGGCCTGGCCTTCGATCGATACCAGGAGGAGTTGATGGCGCGATATTTTCGAGGCTTCCTCTGGACCGCGTGGGAGCAAAGCAAGGGGCCGCACGAGGCGACGTCGATCCCCTCATGGAACAGGGTGTTTTACAGTCTCCCTGAGATCTGCGGCTCTCTGTTTGATGCCGTAGAAGCGGATAATGCATGAGTCAGTCTGATATTGAATATTGGATTTGATGCATAGAAAGCCGGCTATTGGGTAATTGGGCAGCGAGGGGTCGATGAGTCAGGTTCATCAGCTCTTTGGGGAGATGGCATGTTTTCTGAGAAGCCCGTACAGGCGGGAGCGCGAGAGGCCCGACACCTCGCATGCCTCCCT
>CAZJXD010000084.1:0-22674 GCA_964549945.1 uncultured Desulfobacteraceae bacterium
GGGTGATCATTCCAAGGGCGAAGTTATCCTCGGCAGTTCTGTAGAGCTGTACTAACTTGCCGCCTATATTGGCTTGCTTGTCCACGAGGTACACCTTGAAGCCCAGATCGGCTAGATTGAGCGCGGCATGAACACCTCCTACTCCGGCACCTGCTACCAGGACGGATCTCAGTTTCTTACCATTATCGTTCATGAGAATCTCTCCCCTTTGTGGTGATGGTTACACCAAAAATGTATTATAATTAAGGAGGGTACGAGGGTGTTCCAGGTTCGTCACCTCAACTGGTTTGGTTCGTGTGTTTTCGGTCGAATGGTGTTGTTTTGGTTTGAAGGGAAAAGGAAGGGGGATCTCACGATCCCCCTGGATTTCTTCTTTAGAACAGGCCTTGCACCTTGCCTGTCTTGGTATCGACATCTACCCTTCTGAAGGCAGGATCTGAGCATGTTCCCGGCATCAGGCTGATTGTCCCGGCGCATGGACACAGGAACTTGGCCCCGGAGTAGATCAACACATCCCTGATAGGAAGTGTCCACCCCCTTGGCACGCCCTTTACCGCAGGATCATGGGTAAGGCTCAGGTGGGTCTTTACCATCATTGTGGTGTAGTCATCATACTTGGAATCGGACTCCAGCATCTTCGCCTTATTTTCCGCTTCAGGTGTCCACGCCACGCCATCAGCCCCGTATACCACCTTGGCGATCTTATCAACACGATCCCTCAGTTTCGTCTCAACGGGATACAGGAATTGAAAGTCGTTGGTTTCCTCACATGCCTCTTTCACCGTATCCGCAAGTTCCAGGGCTCCATCTCCACCATCTGCCCAGTGGGTGGAAAGAGCACACCTAGCCCCCGCCTCTTCAGCGGCTTTGCGGACCATGGCGATCTCATCCTTTGTGTCGGTATGGAAGGCATTGATGCACACGACCGGATTTATTCCCGAGGTCTTTATGATATTGATGTGATGTATCATGTTGGAAAGACCCTTTTCGAGGAGCTCAAGATTCTCCTTGGTGTACTCCTCAGGAAGCTTGAGTCCGGCTACCACCTTGGGGCCACCGCCGTGCATCTTCATTGCCCTGATAGTACTGGTAAGTACTGATACATGAGGTTTGAGACCGCTGTAGCGGCACTTGACATTCCAGAATTTCTCAAAGCCTATATCGGCCCCAAAGCCGCTTTCAGTAACATGGTAGTCGAACATCTTGAGCCCGATGCGGTCAGCGATAATAGAAGACTGCCCTACCGCAATGTTTGCAAATGGGCCGGCATGCACCATGCATGGCTGGTATTCAACGGTGGAACAAAGCGTAGGGTTAATGGTGTTCCTCATCCACGCGGTCATGGCGCCACCAACCTCAAGGTCTTTGGTAGTAACTATATTTCCGCTCTTGTCAAATGCTACGGTAACGTTATCGAGCTTTTCACGGAGGTCTGCCAGGTCCTTCACAATGGAAAGAATGGCCATGAGCTCGGAGCTCACCGCGATCCCAAACTTCGACTGGAAGGTGAAACCATCCATACGACCACCCAGCCCTATGACGATATTCCGGAGGCTCTGGGCGCAGAAATCCATGATCCAGCCCATCTCAACTCTCGTGGGATCAATGTTCAGCCTCCTCATATGGGTGAGTCTTTCCAGTTGCTCATCATTGTAATTCCTCTCATGCTGCATCCGGGAAGTCAGTGCTACCATTGCCAGGTTGTGGGCATTCATGATGTCATTGATATCACCGGTGAGGCCCATGGAGAATTCCGTAAGGGGAATTAGCTGTGCATTACCGCCACCGGCAGCGCTTCCCTTGATATTCATGGTGGGACCTCCGGAGGGCTGCCTGATACATCCACCTACGTTAAGGCCCCTTTTCCCCAGACCTTCTATGAGGCCCATACTCGTAGTGGTCTTGCCTTCACCCAGCGGGGTCGGGGTAATAGCCGTAACCTCAATGTACTTGCCATCCGGTTTGTCCTTCAGGCGTTCGATGATCTTCATGAAATCGAGCTTGCTGAGTCTGCCCATGGGAAGCATCTCATCCTTCTGGAGATTTAGCCTCTCTCGCCACTCATCTGGAGTTGGCATATTCTCCTCTGCTGCCTCTGAGATCTGCCAATCGCTCATTTCAACTGCATTGTAAGCCATTTGATTCCTCCTTTTTTATTGGTTCACAATCTCATTCTCACGTATCTACGTTACATGCCATATCATTGATGGTCATTGTCGTCTTTTTTAACATCATCGGGCTCCTGCTGCTAAAACGGCTTGAAAGGAATGTATTCCTGGGCTTACCCTCCCGATCCATCTTACAACCATGGTATCGGAGCAACGAACAGCTCTCTGGAGCGCACCCACGGAGGGTAACCCAGATGAGCCAGGATAAAAAAGGCAGGTCCTATCTAATGAAAATAGGAATCTTTGTCAAGAAAAAATTATGTATAATTATATGAGAAAAACCCTTATTCAATCAGGTTTATTAAATTTTCAATACCCCGACCGCTTGCGGCGGGGTTGCCGTTTAAAATAGGGTCCAGGGCTTGCCCTGGGGTTTAATACCTTTTATTACTCATATGAAGATTCATTATACCTAATTATGAACAGGGATCATCGTATTTTGTGACGATCCCCCATTGTATTAGGGAATACCACCTATTTATTCAGGGACTGACACACGAGAACGATCCTTGTATAGTATCTCATGCATCGAGGAGGGTATCAAAGGCGATAGGCGAGATCTAGCTTACCTTCAGGATCTTCAGGCATGGACTGGTGACCACTATTTCATGATGAGAAGAGCCAACAATAGACGGCTTTGTCCCAAAGCTGGTATTCATTGTGGGGCATCATCCTCAGAAGGATTTTAGCTTGATCCATGCCTTATTCATTATTATAGTCCTTAAATTGCTATCTTATCTCGTGCTCATCTGCGTAATTAACGTCATATGGATATTCACCGAACAAAACCGGCTCACAACATGAGAAAGCAGGGTCAAAAAAGGATTGTGATGTCTACCGTAGTATCATGTAATCCGGGGGAAAGGGAAAAAAGACAGGGTTTCTGTTCTGACCCCCTGATTACAGTAAACATATATGATACCTATGAGGTGATAGGTCGATGATGGAATTTTCACAAGAACAGATCAATGCGTTATCGGGGTTCGTTGATCCTGATCGTTTTTCAGTTGGTCAATCGAACCGGGAGCTCCACCTTCGTGATGTTTCGCCCCATGTTGGAAAACTGCCCGCAGGGGTTATCTGGCCGATCACCACCGAGGAGGTGAGCCGGATCCTGACCTGGACCTGTGATCAGGGGATTCCAGTCACTCCCTGGGGGGCGGGAACGAGCCTGGAAGGAAACCCTGTGCCAACACAGGGAGGGCTGGTGATGGATTTTACCAGGATGAACAGGATACTGGAGATTAGACCCGAGGATCTTCAGGCGGACGTTCAGCCGGGAGTGCTACGGAAGGAGTTGAATCGGCACGCAGGGAAATACGGGCTGTTTTTCCCAGTTGATCCGGGAGCAGATGCGAGCATCGGTGGTATGATCGCCAACAATGCATCCGGAGTGCAGACGGTCAAATATGGCGCTACAAAGGACTGCGTAATGAGGATGACCTTGGTGCTTCCCCAGGGCGAGGTGATCCATACGGGGTGCAGGGCCGGCAAGTCATCCTCGGGATATGATCTCACCCGCTTATTCGTCGGATCGGAGGGGACCCTGGGGGTTGTGACCGAGGCCACACTGCGATTAACCGGCATCCCCTCACACCATCTTGCCACCACTATCACCTTTGATGACCTCGAGAGCGCGGCCAAGGCGGTTGCCCTGATAATAGGATCGGGCTTGGAGCCTGCCGCGTTGGAGCTCTTGACGCCTGGACTCATCAGACTCATGAACAAGGAAAAGGAACTGGGGTTGCGAGAGGTTCCAAGCCTCTTCTGCGAATTTCATGGGATCAGCAAGGCTGCGCTGCTTGAGACCTCGGGCCTCGCACAGGAGCTCACCCAAAGCTGTGATTCGACGAGCTTTCGGTTTGGCATAGAGGAGAGGGAGCGGGAGGAGCTGTGGCGTGCGAGACATGAGGCGTGGGAGACGATCCACCGGGCCCACCAGGGAAAGGAATCGCCAATTGTTGATGCGGCTATTCCCATTTCCCGGTATCCGGAAATGGTCATGTTTTGCCAGAAGCTCATCGATGAGCGGGGCGCTGTGGGATACATATTCGGCCATGCGGGAGACGGCAACATACACGTGGTGTTGCCCGGGGACCCCGATGATTCGAGGGAGTGGTCCGTGGTACAGGATATTAATGAACGGATTGTGAACAGGGCCTTAGAATTAGGAGGTACCTGTACGGGGGAGCACGGCGTTGGCATTGGCAAACGTAAGTTCATGGAACGAGAGCACGGTCGGAGCTATGAGCTCATGAAGGCCATCAAGAAACTGGTGGACCCAAAGGGATTGATGAACCCGGATAAGATCTTTTTCTGAACCGCAATAGCAATCAGGAAGAGATCGGTAACATACGTCAAGGTGAGGGAGGGAGTCATGTTTTACGAGGTAGGGCCTTGAAACCGAAGGACGGTAGGGGAAGCCATAGGTGAAGCAGGAAGGATGAGGATGAGAGATGAGATAGCCGATATCATCGCTAAAGCTGATACCGAGGGCTGGAAGAGGATTGAGGTGGAGTTCGGAGATGAGTTCCTGGAGGTAGCCGTCCCACCTGAGTGCGAGATCCTTCGCATGAAGGTGATGCCTCCCTTGGCCAACTCCAGAGAGGAGATCTCCAAGGCCTTGAACAATCCAACCGGCACGCCAAGGCTGGGAGAGATCATCCAATCCAAGGGCAAACCCATAAACGAGATCATGGTATGTATCACGGTTTCGGACATCACCAGACCGGTGCCCTACAAGGGGGAGAACGGGATCCTGGTGCCCCTTCTGGAGATAATCGAGGGTGCTGGGGTTGAGAGAAAGAATATAGTGCTCGTCGTGGGCACTGGCATGCACCGAGCGAGCACCATAGAGGAGAAGCTTTTCATGTTCGGCGCGGAGGTCGTGGACAACTATCGTATCGTTGACCATCACTGTGAGGATCTGTCTTCTCAGGTTTTGGCAGCCCGTACCTCCAAGGGCACCGAGGTATACGTGAACAAGATCTTCTACGACTCCGATATCAAGATCGTGACGGGATTGGTGGAGAGCCACTTCATGGCAGGTGTATCGGGCGGCAGGAAAGGGGTATGCCCGGCCTTGGTGAACACCACGACAATCCAGAAATTCCATGGAGTTGAGTTCCTGGAGCACCCCCATGCAACGAACTTGGTGCTTGAGGGTAACCCATGCCATGAGGAGTCCTTGGAGGTGGCCCAAACAGTAGGGGTCGATTTCCTGGTCAACATGACCCTGGACCACAGGCTATCGATGACAGGGGTTTTTGCCGGCGATCTCATCGGGGCTCACCTCGCGGCCTTTGAGGCGATGAGGGAGTTCGTACAGGTGCCTATCAGGGAGCCATTTGACATCGTGTTGACCCATGCAGGCTATGTGGGCAGAGACCACTATCAGAGCGTAAAGTGCGCGGTTTCTGCCATGCCGGCCGTGAAGGAAAAGGGCATTATGGCCATAGCGGCCAACAACATCGATGCCTCGCCGATAGGATCCCCTGAGTATAAGACGTTGCTGCACCTTTTAAAGATCCTCGGCCCCGATCGGTATGTTTCCATTCTCCGTCATCCAGACTGGCTCTTCACCAAGGATCAATGGGAGCCGGAGATGTGGGGGAAACCCCTCCGTAAGGTCGGCGAGGATGGACTCATCTACTGCGCTCCTCACATCCCCGAGGAGGACTATACTATTATACCGGGTATAAGCGGATATGAGTGTATCGACAGGGAGGTTCGATATTCCTCTACCAGGGAAAAGGCGGAAGACATGTTTCAGAACGCGATTATCTACGCAGTACATCATCCGCGGTTTGGAGGACAAAGGCCCACTATCGCCTTCATTGCCGAAGGGCCGTACGCGATCCCCCTGGTGAAGGCCTAGAATTACCCCGGCTCAACCAGAGAGCTCCTTCAAGGCACGTTGTACGTGATAGGGAAAGGAGTCTGCCATACGATGGGATCGCGAGGGAACTATCAGAGAGCAAAGAGATAAGGCCAGCTGCTCTTTGAGAGGGCTGCCCGGCCTTTTCACGTTAGTCGACATACTCATGTAATCTCACGCGCCGGGAGGGAATAGCTCATCAATAGAGGCGAGTTCTTCATTGGTCAAGGGCCCTAATTCACTGGCGTTGGCATTCTCCCTCAACTGCTCCGGTGTCTTGGCTCCTGGGATCACCACCGATACCGCTTGCGATGACAAACAGAACTGTAGCGCTAATTGCGCCAGTGTACGAGAGCTATCAGCAATGAGATCTCGCAACCTCTCCACCGCCTCCACCCTCTGTGCGATGGCCTCTCTCGGTAATGAGCTGCGGATGTCATTGGTGGGGAATGTCACCTCGAGGGTAAACTTCTCAGTGAGGAATCCGCTGCAAAGGGGTTCCCGGATGATAACCCCCACTTTCTGCCCTTGGCAACCCGGTAAGAGCTCTGCCTCGGCGTCGCGCTGGAGGATATTATAGGCCACCTCTACCACCTCGCCGCAGCCGCACCCTAAGAGTTTTAATCCATCTTCCGCAGGTCCTATAGAGACACCCCCGTAGCGGATCTTACCTTCCTGTTTAAGCTCGTCGAGCGTTTCGAACTCCTCGGGTATGTAACGCATGTCGCCGCGAGGAGTATGATAGAGATATACATCGATGTAATCGGTTTGGAGCCTCTTTAGGCTCTCCTCGCATACCTTTTTTATCCACTCCCGGGAGAAATCCTTGACAAATCCACCCTCTGAAAAGCCAACATTTCCCCCCTTCGAGCATATGACGACATCTGAACGCCGATTTTTAAATGCCTTACCAATGAGTTCCTCGCTATGGCCGCCACCGTACACATCAGCGGTGTCTATGAAGTTGATGCCCAGATCGGTACAGGCCTCCAGGGTCCGCAAGGCGACTTCATCATCAACATCACCCCAGCCGATCTCCTTTGGCCCTAATCTTGCTGGACCTCCGATAGCCCACGTGCCAAAACCGATCTCCGATACCTTTAAATCCGTTTTTCCCATCTTACGATAGCGCATCATAATCCCCTTGGTTCAATAATGTTTGTTGACTCCCTTTCTCACATTTCTCCATGTAAAAGGCTTCCAGGCCTCATGTGAGATACCCCGCTTTTTTTGCCACTTCAATGGCTCCATCGATGGATAAACGATCGATTTCGTCTTGTTCGCAGATCTGTGTTATGTCTCGTGTTGATTTTACTTTTTCTTCCAGAAGGTATTTATAGATGTCACTTCTCTTCTTTTGCCCCACGAGAACGAAACTGTTGTATCTGTCGAAGCCGACAAGGCCGAAGTCATTCATTGTCCTTAGGTCTTCGCTGGTGATGGCTGAATTAAGGAATAGCTCCCTTTCATACCATTGCGTATCAAGCAACACATCCATGAAGCGGGGCATCAATATGGTTCGCAAAAATCCCGCGTTCTTGACCGAATCATAGGCCGCGTCAATGACGCCCTTGTCGAAGTAGTTCTCTCCAGTAGTATCACCCGAGACACTCTTAATCGATTTTCCGATCGATGTGGCGCTCTCGATGGCCTCATGTATTTGGCCGCTTAAGGTGGAGAGGCCACCTACAATCTTTTTTTCCTCATCGATATAGATGAACTTCGTATGGGAGGTTAAGATGGTCAACATCACGGGATATTTCAGGTCTCCATACCTGGCAATGAGGCCCAAAGCCTGAGCTTCCTCCCCTCGCATGAAGTCGGTTTTACGTATGTCTCTGTAAGTAGCGTTTTCTGGTAAGCTGTTCTTGATTCCGCATATGAAAATCATCGGAATATCGATCGGAAAGACCGTTGGATCTCGCACGACCTTGATGTTGCGAGTCAATTCATCGATCCCAGCTGGCCCGGGAATGTGAGGAATATCGATCAGGCCGATCTCGGAGGTGATCATCCCGGCTGAAATGGCGAACTCTACATCGCCCATTCGCAAGCCAGTATCCCTCACCGTATCCTCGAAGGCCTCCCGCAATCCCTCTTTCAGTATTTCATTGGAACCGGTGATAACCGTATCCCTCACGCCGACCTTTTTTTGGCCCCTTCCGATTACCTGGTATGCGTCATCGAGCAGGTAGACCCTGGAGTTCGTAGTACCACAATCTATAGTCGCAAAATACATGGTATTGAAACCTGCTTTACTACAGGAAGCCGGCCCTCTCCAATTCTGCCCTGATTAGTTTCTTTTCATCGTCCGTTAGTGGAACGAACGGTTCCCGGGGATACACCTTGCAGATTCCCCTCAAATCCAGCATTGCATAAACAGCCACTACTGTTGACCTTGCGAGGTACATAATATCCCTCACCATTCCCAATCCTATCCCCCGTTATGGCCACCCAGCCCCGTATCCATTGGCCCCTCAATGATAAGAGATCTATGCGCAATCATTGAGCGTCCTTCTTTGCCCTTTGGCGCTCCCTCTGGACGAAGGTTATCACCAGAACTGCGACGGAAACCAACAGAAAGAATACCGAAATCGGCCGTGTAAACAGGATGGACCAATCCCCACTGGACATTTGAAGCGTCCTACAGAGATTACATTCTGCCATGGGACCGAGAAGTACTCCGATCACCATCGGTGCCGGGGGAATATCGAGGTTTCTCAGAAGCCATCCTATGGCCCCGCCTATGAGCATGACGCTCATATCGGTAAATGAGTGACCGATGGAGTAAGAGCCAATGCAGCATAGCAACACGACAATAGGCCACAGAATATGAGAGGGCAGGATGTTTATTCTAGAGGTGAATCTCGTCGTTAAGAGCCCTATAGCTAAAAAGGCGAGGTTAGAGAAAACAAGACAGCCGATAATGAGGTATACGTAATCGATGGATTGCAGAAACAGCATTGGGCCGGGTGTGACCCCATGCATCAGTAAGGCACCTATGAAAACCGCGGTAGGCATATCTCCGGGTATGCCCAAGGTAAGCACGGTGCACATTGCACCGCCGATTGAGGCGTTATTCGCAGTCTCCGTTGCGACTACGCCGTTTATAAAGCCGGTTCCGAATTTCTCAGGGGTTCTCGAGAAACGCTTTGCCTGATCCCATGAGATCATCCCTGCAATATCCCCTCCGATGGCGGGAACCGCTCCCACGCCTACCCCTATAGGCGCTGAGATGAAAAAGGTGCCGATGGCGCCCTTGATCTCCTGCCAACTGGGCATGCTTCGACTTATTGTTTTCGCGAAGCCCGTTGCCGTATCCTCTTGCCCCATGATTTGAATACGATACAGGGCCTCGCCCAGGCCAAAGAGCCCGATCATTATGGAGATGAAGGAGATCCCGCCCTGAAGGCCTGAAAGACCGAAGGAAAGACGATAAACCCCGAACACCGGATCCATGCCGATGGTCCCAATGGCCAGCCCCAAGAATCCAACGAGCAGCCCCTTGACCACGGATTTACCGACCACGCTCACCATCATACATATGCCAAAGAGGATCAGGGAAAAATATTCCGGCGGGCCGAATCGTAAGGCGAAATTGGCGATGGGAAATGCAGCGACGGACAGCACCACAACGCCAAACAGGCCGCCCAAAGCGGAAACAGTGGTGGCCGTTGCGATTGCCTTGCCCGTCTCACCCTTTTGTGCCATGGGAAAGCCATCAAGAGTGGTTGCGAAACTTGCAGGGGTGCCCGGGGTATTCACCATTATTGCGGTAATGGAGCCGCCGTAGATGGCCGCGTTGTACATCCCCATCAACATTGCCATTGCCTCTGCAAACCCCCCGAACATGGTGAGAGGCGCGAGAATCGCTATTCCCAGGGTGGCCGTTAAGCCAGGCAGCATTCCAAATATCATCCCCAATAGCGTACCTGCGATGAGGTACAAGAGGACCGACAGCTTTAAGACCGATGCAAGTGCGGTAAACAGGGGGACAAACATGTATGTCTCCTTAAAACCTCAAATTTTCTGCTTCCCGGAATAAGGTGAAATGCGGATCAAAGGGGAAGCCGAAATACATAGTAAAACACAGAATAAATTATGGCGGTAAGGGCTAGGCCGATAATTCCGGAGATCAGGTAGTCACGTATTGATTTCCTGTTTTGTTTCAGCAGGGTAACGATTATTGTTGTCATGAAGAAGGTGGGAAGGATAAAGCTCCTCCAATGCGACCAGACAATAATATAGAGGATTATGTTCACCACTATAATGCCGGGTACGACAGCCTGTGCAAATTTTTTGCGATCAAGTGTCAATCCCGAAAACACATTTTTGGCTTTGATACCCTGGATAATCAGAATCACGCTGAAAATGCCTATCAGGAAGGCGATCATCCGCGGCCATGTCCCGGGCAGGATGCCGATTGAACTTTTATGGGGATACCCTAATGTGCTCGCATACAGAAACACCGCGATCGAAAAACATACAATTCCAATGATGAGGTTCATCGCTTCACTCGGTTTTATTTCAACTCCGTGATAAAGGAAAAATAATCGACCCTGGCAATGTATCCTGTAGAGTGAAAGGGTTTACTATTGACCCGCCTTCCAGGCGGCCACTCTATCCACATATGATTGCAGACTGGCGAGCAATGCCGTCAGCTCATCCGGCCCTACCCACACCCTCTGCATGCCCATCTTCGTCACTGTGTTGGTGAATTCATCGGACTCCGCAGCCTTCTTAAAGGCATTCACAATGATCTGCTTTCTGTCCGCTGGCACGCCCTTGGGCATAAAAAAGGCGATAAAGGTGGGAAATTGCCAGTCATACCCCAACTCCATCACCGTAGGGATATCGGGAAAGAGCGGAGATCGCTCGGCAGTGGTAGCCACCAGAGGCCTTAATTTGCCAGCTTTAAAATGGGGAAGTATTTCCGGACCCCCGATGATACCGGAGTCGATATGCCCACCCACCACCAAGGGAATGGTCATGGCGGTACACTCGGTGGTCACATGCCTGATCTGGGCTCCGGTTGTCATGCCGAACAGATATTCGGCAACGGAGTAAGTAGTCCACACGCCACATGAGCCGCAGGTGATGAGATTGGGATTCTCCTTAGCATAGTTGATGTAGTCCTGGACTGTTTTCCACTTGGAATCGGTCTTCACGCCGATCAGCGGGCTCCACCGCGTAACCATTGCGATCATATTGTAATCGCTCGGGACAAGGTCACAAACCTTGCCCGCCTTATATACGGTGATGGTCGGACAGAACGTTCCCATGGTATATCCGTCCGGTTTGGAGTCCAGCACATATTTATGGGCGATGGAACCACTCGCCCCTGTTTTGTTGATCACGTTGACACGAACTCCAAGCTCCTTTTCCAAGGCCGGCGCTATGGTTCTTGCGGTAATATCCGTGCCACCGCCTGCACTCCACTGTACCACACAGGTGATGGGCCGGTCGGGAAAATCCCCTGCTGCGAGACATGTGGCAACGGAGAAAACCATGACCACGGTGAAGATCACCATAAGAGTAATAATCCTATTCAAGTTTGACATCTCTTGCCTCCTCCCTTTGGATTTATCTTTTTAGGGTTGCCATGTACCAGGGTCGATATTTTTCTCTGTCCTAAAAGCCCGTGTAAATCTTGATTTCCTAGTCCCTCCTTTTGTAGTTGTTATTAGCCTGCTCCGATGCCCTGTTGTCATAGATATGATAGGATTAGCTGGCCTTTGTTGTATCGCCAATTTCTTCCCGTATGGCATCTCTTCCATTTTTCAGCATCTTAGTTGTTTTCTCGATTGTTTCCTCATCCGGGAAATCAAAGGATAACCCGGTCACACTGAGTGCTGCTTCTTTTTCTCCCGATTCGTTTAAGATTGGCACCGCGACACAGTGGATGTTCTTTTCGTGTTCCGAATTATCTATTGCATACCAGTATTCTTTAAATCCATCTCCTCAGATCAGCTTTATGGGCCACTTAAAATCGATAAGGATAGATGATCGAGAAATGAAGATTCCAAAGATTCTCGAATGTATCCCTGTATGTCCTAATCGTCTTTTCCTCTTTTGATATGGCAGCACCGTGTGCATATCGCATGCTCAAGCCTTGAATCCAGTCGGGAAATCCCCTGATGACCCTTTGCCCATCGATTATGCAAAAATTTTCGCCTATCTCACCCGGCTCACTGCTGAAACGTATGGGTATCCCACTCTCTCCTAGCTCCGTTCTGGGCTTTACTCTTTTCACCATCTGAGCTTTATCCATATATAATCTCACCCGGATACCCCGACGATGAACCTGGATCAAGCAATCCGCGAATTCCCTATCGTTAAATCCATGGACCGCAACATCGACGCTTTCCTCCGCCGCCTTTAATTGGCCAACCAGGAGGTCTCTCCAGGTATCCTCGTTGGCGGAGCGACAACGGGTATCGTTGCCTCCTATGTAGGTGCATGAACACGCAGGCACCAAGAGCGAAAGGCATAGAAATTTGAGGAAGTGCTTCCTTGCCCAAACGAGAAAGCCTTCGAGATAGTGAACAACCCAGCGTATCTCGAAGTGCTCCCTCCTATGCATTGAGTTCGCCAATATTGCCTATCCCTCCCCCTTTATTCGCCGCTGCGAGCATTGCAGCCCCAAGAGCGGTGGCGTCCGGTCCTAGCGCGGCAGGGAGGATCGCGCACCTAAATTCAGCATCAACGAGGAGCCTCTTTCGAGCGCTTTCCCGTACCCTGTCTAAAAATAGCGCACCCGCCTGAGCCACACCTCCCCCGATAATAACCGCCTCGGGATTAAAGAGGTGAATGATGTTGGATACTGCTAGCCCGCAAGCCGCCCCTACCTCATCCACTATCTCCAGGGCAACGGGATCATTCATAGCGGCGGCGTTAAAGACATCGCTGCTGGTTACACGCGTTGGATCTAGGGCGTGAGGAAACCGAATGACCCTTCCCGCTTCCAGCATTTCTCGGGCTCTCCTGGCAATAGCGGTGCCCGAGACCACGCTCTGCACACAACCGGTTTTTCCACAGGTGCATGGCGGGCCACCTTCAGGTATGAGGGTTACATGGCCAAGCAGGGAGGTGCCGCTAAGCCCCCTGTAGATTTCATTGTTATAGATGAAGCTTCCACCGCAGGCGGTGCCGATCGTGATCATGTAAAAACTCCTGAATGGCTTCCCGTTTCCGAAGCATCTCTCACCCCAGGCCGCTGCATTCAGATCGTTATCGAGCACTACGGGGCGGTCCACATGCCGTTCTATAATCGTCTTGAAAGGCTGCCCCACATAGTGAGGGTAGCTCGGGGAAAAGAGCAGGGTATGCTGGTTTTGGTCAAGGATGCTCGTAATGCCGATTCCCACGCCCCCTATATTTTTTACGTTAGCCTCATCATGGCTAATGATGCCCTTCACCAGGGACGTCACAGTCTCAGGCAGCTTATCTTTAACGGCCCCATCCACCTGAATCACCTCACGCTGAAATACGGTGCCGCTGGGGCTCATCAAAACAGCGAGGATCTTGGTACCACCGATGTCTACGCCAATAAAAAGCTCGTGATCGGGATGCCCTCTCTCTGATTTGGCGGCTGATTTCGGCATTATTTTCTGCTTTACCTTAAATCCTCAGATGATCGCCAGTAAGAAGCTTTGGGATTCATCGTCAGTGCAGCATCGGCTTTACCTCTTCAAATACCTCTCGAATCCTGGCCTTCTCCTCCTCACTGAATTCCCTTATCGGGGGCAGGGAATATTCGAAATTGAGGCCCCGGAGTTTCAGGATATATTTATAGACCGGAATAGAGGGACCCACCTTAAACCTGGCAGTAATGTCATTAATCTGGTGTTGTTTTTGGGCAGCCCCCTTGCTATCACCGCTCATATAGGTATTCCATAACTCCACTATTAGTTCCGGCACGCAGTTACCCATTCCGGCAACCGCACCTACGCAGCCAACACTGAGAGATGGCACGATCATTCCGGTATTGCCCACCAAGATGGCGTGATTCGTCAAGCCTGCCACATACTGACTGATGTGCTGAATCTGCTCGCTGGAATCCTTGATGCCGGCGAAGTTTGGGCATTGTTCCGCAATCTTACGTGCCAGAGCTGGACTGATGGTATGCCCCGTGGTAAAGGGATTGTTGTAGATGAAGAATCCCGTGTCTTCACAGGCATCCGAGATATCCAGGTAGTAGTTCATGAGACAATCATCCTGGTATTTGTAATAAAATGGCGCCACCGCAGCAACCGCATCGACCCCGAGATCCCTTGCCTGTTTCACGAGCTCAAGGGCGGTGAGGGTGTCAATGGCTCCAACATGGGCGATCACGATCATCCTTCCTCGAACCTGCTCAACCACCGTCTTCAGGAGTCTCCCGTGTTCATCAATGCCGAATAAAAGGCCCTCGCCAGTGCTACCGGCCACGAAGACACCGTGTATTCCTCTGTCAACCAAAAACTCCATATGCTCCCGGACAACCCCTGTATCGACCTTTTTGGTCCCCTTGATAAACGGCGTTACCGTGGGCGGAATTATTCCCTGGATCTTTCTCATTTTCTTGACCTCATGTATGATAGCGTTATTCGGGGATGTATGAACGAAGCCTTTGATCCTATTTCGCCTTTGCGTACATGCCGAAGGCTAGCCAGCCCCCATCTACCGGAAGATTCACGCCCGTGATAAAGCTCGCCTCCTCCGATGCCAGGAATAGGGCTGCGTTTGCGATATCCTTTGGCTCGCCAAGGCGTCCAAGGGGAATCTTGCTCTCGAATACCTTTATATCGGTTCCCGTGAGTTGAAGGACCTCCAAAACCATAGGGGTCCTTACAAAACTAGGCGTAATAGAGTTCACCCTGATATTGTGTTCCGCCCACTCCACGGCCAGGCACCTGGTCAGATGGACAACCGCGGCCTTGGCCGGGCCGTAGGAGGGACGAGGGGCAAAACCCCTTATGCCGGCGATGGAGCTGATATTAATGATCCTGCCGGTTTTATTCTCTATCATCCATCGGGCGGCTCGTCGGCAGCACAGATACGTGCCCCGAAGAATTACCCCAATTACCTTGTCCCAGTGCTCAACAGAGGATTCAACGGTAGGCACGGATTCATCCAGAATCCCGGCATTATTCACCAGGATATGTATTCCTCCTAGTTCGTCTATGGTCCTGGCTACCATCCCATCCACGTCATCGGGATTGCTCACATCTGCCTTTACAGCGATGGACCTTCTACCCTTTTTCCTCACCTGCTCAGCCGTGTTCTCGGCAGATGCTATGTCAATATCGTTCACCGCAATATCCGCGCCTTCTCCCGCAAATACCAGCGCCATCTCTCGGCCGATTCCACTTCCCGAGCCGGTTATCAGGGCGACTTTTCCCTCTAGTCTCATCTCGTTCCTCCTTGTATGCGTTTCAGGTTGCACCTTTTTCTCGACGGATCTCCAGAATAAATTCAGCGGCCAATCGGGCTGCCTTTCCCACGACGCTGCTGCACAGCTCATAGCCGCCTGCCTTCACGAATTTCTCATATTCATCCGGGTCTGCGGTGTCGAAGCAGCGCCCGAGCCCTGCCTCTCGAATGTCATAACAGCGGATATGGCCAAGCTCCTTCTCGAATTTACTATGGTATTGTCTGCCTAATGCCATTGCCTTCATGATGTCCTCTATCTGGGCATCCTCCAGGTTTCCGGGAAAGTAGACCATCCCGATACCCATGAGGCCACCGAGGGCCGCTGCACAGGTGTTGCGTTTCTGGGCTATGCCACCTGAAAGTGGAAGCATTGCCTTTTGAATCAAATCCGCGCTCGCCTTATCACCGAGTTCAAACTGATCCATCAATGTTGCCAATACACAGCGCCCGCACCCGTGAACCTCCTTTTCCCGGTTCGCTGCTTGCCCTTCAACCTTGTTGAGAAGTTCCTCATTCGATACATCCCTTGGCATCGTCTCTCTCCTTTCTTATCCAGATATTCAACATCTCTCCGTATACAGAACGGATATATGCACTCAGATACAGCGTACCCGCTTGGCAACTAGATCAATCTTTCCTCCTTGCCTATTCCGTTGTTCTCTTTGTTTCGCTCTTGAAGGGGATACCCAATAGGGCCTTTGCCAGTTTTACCTTTTTCTCCAGGTTCCCCTCCCTGAAGATCATAATCCTCTGGGCCTGTGGCGAGCCCGCACCGTGCATGGATTCCACCATGGCGGTTCCGCCGGTCATGGCCTCAATCAGCCGTGCGATCTTGATCCGGTCCTTGTAAGGGATCCCCTCAACCCCTATGAAGTACTTCTTTACCAGATGCCCCACGTCCTCGCTCTCCAGATCGTACTGGCTTGGAAGGGTGGCGATAAAACCGCCCGCCAGATCAACGGCAAGCCGGGCAACTTCAAAGTGCATGCGGGTGACATTCTGCTTGCACACATTTGCCAGCATGGTATCCACCATGTATGCCCCGGAAGGCGTAGCCCATCCCTCAGCGGAACAGGCGATGGAAGAGCTGTACAGCGTCTCGCAGAGGTGGATCATCTCGGTGACCTTGTCTCGCACGTGTGAGGCCCTTGCCGTTCCCTGGATCTGGGACAGATAGGTGACGGCTCCTATCAAGACGTCCATCAGTCCTGTCTTGCAGGCACCGTAGTTGGCGCGGTGGTGGGCCGCGAACCTATATACTATCGTAGGAGTGAATTCGGTCTCGCCATCCATAAATACCCTCTCAGCAGGAACAAAGACATCCTCGAAGGCGATCACCGCCTCCCCGCCTACTGTTCCAAAGGCCCTCGTTCCCACATCAATCCGTTCCCTCTTGTCGCGCCGATCATCGCTGGCCTGACGCCCGAAGATCATGGTGACGCCCGGGGCATCCACGGGCACCGAGAAGATGGTAGCGTAGTCTGTTGATCGATCGTCCATGGCTACGGTGGGCATCACCAGGATCTCGTGCGAGTTGACCCCACCGGTCATGTGAAGCTTGGCCCCCCGTACGACAATACCGTCTTCTCTGCGGTCCACTACGTGCACGTACTGGTCCGGATCTGCTTGATCGGCCGGGCTCTTGGAGCGGTCTCCCTTGGGATCGGTCATGGCACCTACCACCATGAGGTTTTCGTCCTGGATGTAGGTGAGCCACTCCTTGAACCGATCGAGATAATCGGTGCCGTATTTCTGGTCGATCTCGTAGGCGACGCTATAGGTGGCGTTGATCCCGTCGTGGCCCACGCAACGCTGGAAACAGGTGCCCGTCTTTTGGCCGAGTACCCTCAGGAGCTTGATCTTCTTGATGAGATCCTCGACGTTTTGGTGAACATGGGTGAAGCGGCTGATGGTCCGGCCTGTGAGATGAGAGGTGGCGGTGGCGAGGTCTCGATGTTCCTTTGAGCTGGCAAGCCTATAGGTCATGGCCGCTGCCCTGACGTGCGGAGCAGTGGCGGGGTGCCTTGTGACATCCTCGATCCTCTTTCCCTTGTAGTAGATGATGGGGTGTATTTTTCTCAAACTCTCGATATATTCTGCCCCGTTTTTAAGCTTCATCGTATTCCCCTTTTGTTTTTTGATCGTTAAGAGAACTGAGTGTTGCCCTTCATTTTCCAGCACACGTCATCTTGCTGCGTTCATGTAGTAAGAATACTTGCAGGGCCCTTTCGACGAACATCGGTCGCCGGCCTCATTCCGGCCACCCTGATATCTTGAGCAGGGACTCCAGCCTGGGATCCTGCCTGAACAGGGAGAAATTGTTATACCCCAATCTCTCACCCAGGGTGAGCTTTCCGGATGCCACCTCTATCACCTCGTTGAAGATCCTCTTGCCCATTGATTCCATGGACTCCTCGCCCGTGAGAATCGTGCCCGCGTTGATATCCATATCGTGAGACATTCTTCGGTAGGTGTCGGGATTCCCGGTGACCTTAATAAAGGGCACGATGGCATGGCCGAATGTGCCGCCACAGCCGGTGACAAAGAGAACCATATGGGCCCCGGCGGCTGCCATGAATGACATGGCCATGGGTTCCATATGCGTGCCATCCTGAAGGTAAACCCCGCCCTCTTTTGGAACCTTCTCCAGACGGCGATCGGTGTTTTCCAGCACATCCACGATCGTTCGGCTGCCGCTCTTATGAATGGCGCCCAGGGATTTCTCCTCTATGGTGGTTAATCCGCCCTCGACGTTTCCCCTGCACATGAACTCCATCTGGGCCCCGGGAACGGACCACCGTTTCTCCTCGTCCCCGATCATCTTGTAGATCTTGTCTCTCACTTTTTCATTGAGGGCCCTGGCGGCCAATGGCTCCTCCGCACCCACCGCTTCAATAGGCTCCATCATGATCGCTGACCCGCCCGCATCTACCAGCATATCCACGAACACGCCGACTGCCGGATTGCCAGCGAGGCCGCTGCTGGTGTCAGAACCCCCGCACTTCACACCTACGATCAGCTCGCTTACGTCGAATTCCCGCCGTTTCAATCCGGCCACCTTTTCGGACAAATCCCCCAGGATCTGTTTGCCTTTGGTAACCGTATTGGGGGTTCCGCCGAGTTCTTGAATGGAAATCCACTCCACCGGTTTGCCTGATCTCCTGATCATCTTTCCGAGGGCATGTGCGGGCATTCCCTCACAGCCCATGCCGATCAGCAAGACCGCGGCAACGTTTGGATTTTCCCCCACTCCGATCAAGGTGTTCGCTACCATTTCCCCCGGAATACATCCGTAGTGCTGGGTGATGGCCACTGCTCCTTCTGCCCCTTCCGCGATCATTCGAGCCACCGGTTCACTGCAGTCCGCTGCGGACATAACCAAGATGATGTTTCGGATGCCGACGGAGCCATCCGGCCTCTCATATCCAAGGAAGTTCATGAATCAATCCTCCTCCCTGTACCACACTTCAGGCATTTGCATACGATTGCTCATCACATTATGGACATGGACATGGTCGCCAAACCCTATATCCCGGGTGGCATTGCCGATTACCTCTCCATATTTCACGACCTGATCGCCTTTCCTGATCACTTTCACGGCGAGCTTGTGGCCGGATGGTATGGCCTTCTCGGGTGTGAGCTCTTTGAAGACCTCCTGCGAAGGAAGAATCACCGTGGCGGGGACTCCGCCCTCCAGCGTTTCTAACGCGGTTGCCACATTGTCTTTAGAGTTCATCATCAGTGCCCGTTTCACACCTTCACCTCCTTTATATTCCCCCTCAACGCATGGTGGAAGGCAGCCACAGGGTGATTTGAGGAAAGAAAAACAGAACCGCAAGCGTGAGTATATCCATGATTAGAAAGGGGATACATCCCCTGAAGATGGTGGACGTTTTTACCTCAGGCAGTATTCCCTTGATCACATAAACATTGAGGCCTACCGGCGGTGTAATGAGCGATACCTCTATGAGCTTCGTCACCAATATGCCAAACCAAATACCGCTGAATCCCATGGCCTTCACCACCGGAAATATTATGGGAAGCGTGAGGAAAAGCAGGGAGACCGTATCGAGAAACATGCCTAAGGGTAGGTAGACAAAGAGAAGGATGGTTAGTATGAGCTTGGGATGCATGTTCAGCTGGGTGAGGTAGGTCACGAGTTGCTTTGGGATTCCAGATACCGTGAGTCCCAGGGTGAAAAAGTGGGCGCAGATTACAATGGTGAAGAACATGCAGGTTACCTTGGCGGTTTCTACCAATCCCTCCCTCAGGGCATGAAAGCGAGTCTTGGATTTGAAGAGCAGTAGCGCCAGCGCCACAGCTGCCCCGAACGCGCCTGCCTCGGTTGGGGTGAAGATGCCCGTGTAGATGCCCCCCATCACCACACCGAATATGAGCACGGCACCGTATCCATCCTTGAGGGAAACCAGGCGCGTTCTCCACGAGACCCTTATGTCAGTGGAGGGGGCTATGGTCGGTTTGAGAGAACACCATATGTAGATGCCGAACATATAGATGAGCGCGGAAAGCAATCCCGGCACTATGCCGGCAATTAAAAGTTGACCGATTGATTCCTCTGTGATGATTCCATATATCACCAGAATGCCGCTGGGCGGTATGAGCACCGAGAGCGTTCCGCCTCCTGCCACGCACCCCGCGGCGAGCTCCATCGCGTAGTTATAGCGACGCATCTGGGGTATTGCGAGCTTTCCCATGGTTGCAGCAGCTGCAATGCTGGAACCGGATGTGGCCCCGAATACACTACAGGCCCAAATCGTTGCCATTGCCAGTCCGCCCTTGATCTTTCCCAACCAGTAATTGGCAATGGTGAAGGCATCTTGATTGATTCCCGCCGAGTAAGAGAGCATGCCCATGAGGATAAAAAGGGGCAGCACCACGTAGAGCCAACTCGCGCTGGTATTGAAGGGGGTGGTTGACAGAAAGCCGTAGGTAGTCTGCCACCCCGTTACCATGAAGACACAGATCACGCCTGAGATACCGAGCGAAAAGGCAATGGGAAGCCCGATTGCCAAAAGCACGAGCAGCAGTACGATCATCACCATTCCTGATATGAGGGGATCCACGATAGCTCCTTATTTTCCTTCACCAAAGCCGTTTCTTGCGGGACCTTTCTTTGATCTTCGGGGAATGAGCACAGTTAAGAATTCACTCCCTATGTCGATGAGAAACTGTACACAAAGCAGACCCGAACCAAAGGCCGCCAAGATCTTTCCCGGCCAGAGGGGGAACTTCTTAACTCCCCAGAGGTTTTCCCCTATCCTCACGGAATTTATGGCCTCTTCAGCGCCGCCGATTGTAATCGCCAAGAACAAGGCGAAGGCGATGGCCCAGCAGATTATATTGAGCGCGCTTCTTAAGGTGGGCTTTGCTCTCGAGATCAGGATCTCAACCCGTACGTGGCCGCGTTGTGATTGCGTCCACGCCAGCCCCAGGAACACGATTGCCGACATGAGCAGCATATTGAGCTCAAGGGTCCCATGAATGGGTTTGCTGAAGAAGAATCTCCCGATGCTATCGGGCACAATAGTGCATACCATGACGAAGATACAGCAACTGGCTGCAATGCCCGCTGAGTACCTCACTGTCCTGTAAAGACTGCTTATGAGATTGATCGTCTTGCTGCTGCTCAAGCTAAACTATCCCTCTGCCTATGAGCGAGTGCCTTATTAGAGGGTGCACCCCTGATCTCCGAGCTCAACATCTTCAACTCAACGTGTACACTCCAGGTTCAGCAATGCGGGATGCACCCGATCTTATTCCCTTTTGGTTTTCAGTGCTCGGCGCCGTATTTCTCCGCGAATACCTGATAGGCGCTCTTGTACGTGCTCTGACTGTTCTCCTCGGTTATGATCTCCTTCCACCTATTGAAGATATATCCGCCTTTAAGCCCTGCAGCGTTCTTGTCGTTTACCCATTTATCCCAGAGCTTGGGGCCAGCGGTATTTCTCCACCTGGCCTTTTCCTCGTCGGTGAGTATTACGACCTTGGCACCCCCCTCATGCGCTTTATCTGCCATCTGTGCCTCGATCTTCATGTAGAGGGCAACGTGCTTGTCGATGGCTTCCTTTGCTACCTGGGTCATTATCCCCTGTATAACGGCGGGCAGGCTGTCCCACTTTTTCTTGTTTATCACGAAGAACATGCCCCCGAACATACCCATCCCCGTGTCGTGCATGTAAGGCGCTACCTCGTAAAGGTGAAACATAGATGCCAAGGTAAAGTCGGTGAGCGAGTAGCCATCTATGACCCCCTTATCCAGTCCGTCGTACACCTCCCCAAGTGCGAGGCCAACTGGGGTGGCGCCCAAAATGGTGAGGGCATCGGCGGTCATTGCCATGGCGCGAATCCTCTTGTTCTTGAGCGAGGGGATGCGATCCATCTTTTCCCTGGCACCGAGGATATTGGAGGACACGGGAATCTCACCCAGAAAGTGCACGTTATTTTGAGTGAATTCCTCGATGAGCAAGGGTTCCGTGGTGAACAGCCGGTAACAGCCCCTGAGGTAGGAGTCCATCTTATCGGTCATGAACAGGAGCGTCTGGACCATGGAAAGCGGATGCCTGTCGGCTGTATAGGCGTCCGGACATAACGTGAGGTCGCACATCCCGCGTCCACATCCCGGAAGTGATTCGGCGCCCTTGAGCAACGTGCCGTCGTAGTAAGTGGTGAATTCCACGCGGCCGTTTGTCCTTTTGGTCACCTCATCCATCCAGAACTTGCAGGTGAGGTTGTTGGTAAAGCCTGCCTTTAGGTAGCTTGAGAACACGAGCTTTATCGGTTTATCCGCTGATTGAACCTGAGTTGCAGCAAAGGGTATTGCAACCAAAATCAGGATCAAGCCCGTGCCAATCAATCCCTTTAGAAATACGTTTTTCCCCGACATTTTTCCCTCCTTCTCAATTATTCATCTCGGTTACCTTTGCGCTTTTGCCTTCCTTCTTGACCCTCCTTTCTTTTAGTTTTGTCCATGCGAGTTCCGATAAGGCCCTTACTCGCATCCCTTGATTAATCGCTCGGCCTTGGAGTTTTTATTCCGCAGGATTTTGCTTTTCCCTATTCATTTGAAAGATCTCCCCTTCCTCTCAGGCTTTCCACATTGTGCACGTGCACATGCTGGCCTTGGCCGATATCCTGGGTTGCCTGACCGATGACCTCCCCGTACTTCACCACATTTTGGCCTTTTTTAATCGTTTC
>CAZJXD010000085.1:0-22661 GCA_964549945.1 uncultured Desulfobacteraceae bacterium
GGCCCTTTTGTCGTTCAACTCATCCTTGATCAAGGTCTGCGTTTCATCCATAAGTTTCCCGCGGAGATGCCTGGCATCACGGATCTCGACCTTGTCGTTGTGTATCGCCAGGTAGACCAGGTCGGGCGCCTCGCCCCGAATGACGATTCTGTCATAACCGGCCATTTTCATTTCCGCCCCGAAAAATCCGCCCATCAGGGAATGCCCCAGAAATCCGTTCAACGGGGCAATGGTATCGACCGTCACGCGGTTTGCACCGGGAACGCATGTGCCGTTCAGAAGACCATTACCGAATATGAGCAGGTTGTCGGGAGACCATGGATCGGTGCCCGGAGGAACCCGATCAAAGAGCAGCTTCGAGTCCATACCGAGCCCCCCGAGAAACAATGCCGTATCTCTAGGATCGGTCTCTACCTTATCAATGCTTCCCTTTGACAAATCAACTTCTAATTGGAAGCCTGTTTCAGCGTACCTCATTTTCTTACCCCTCTAGGTCTCTTCGCAGCCTGATGTCTGGCTGCGCAGGTTTTTCATATTTCACGTGCCTTCATAGCACTTTCTAATGGCGCATGGTCATTGAACCATGTCCGCCTTTCTTTTCCTTGACTTCAACTTTTTTAATCTCTATCGCCGGAGGCGCTACAGGAGTCTCTGTGACTGGAAGCAACCAGATAATATCTCTCAGCGAATCCTTAAGGATTTGCTTGGCAGTCTCCATATCCGGGGCTTCGATCTCCTTCACGTTACAGTAAACCCTGAAATACATGCCTTAACCTCCTCTAATCAGTTATTACCTGTTAGGTTAGTAAACCTTTAGGTCTGAATCAAAATAATTACTTGCCCTCCTAACCCAGCCTTTCCCTCATATGGTTGAAAGGTCCGGCGATCATGGAAAAGCGATAGTTGATCTCCTTTCCGATATCTGAGAGGAATTCGGCAATTCGCACCATGACATCTTCCCGAAACTCCTGTTTGAGCCCCACCGCCCATATGGCTGCCTGTAAATCCTCCCTGGAGGTCTGGAGCGGAACGGCCACGGCGATAAGCCCTTCGATGTATTCTTCCCTGTCGTAGGCAATGCCGGTTTTCTTGACGCTAAGAATCTCCTCTTTGTAGGCCCTCTTGTCGATGATGGTCCTGGGGGTATATCGTTTGGGTGTGGTTTCCGACAGGATTTCATCGATGTCTGCTTCAGGCAGTTGTGAGAGGAGGGCTTTTCCGGCAACCCCGGCAAAGATCGGTATTCTCATGCCGATCTCCGATGATATCTTGATCCTGTGCGCCCGATCCGCCTTGTCCAGGATAATGACCTCCCGGTCTGAAAGGATCCCGAAAAACGTAGATAATTTAAACTCATGGTTGACGGTCTCGAGATAGGGATGCACCGTCTGGATCAACTCGGAGCCCCCGGCAGCGGCATAGCCCAGGATAAACAAGCGCGGCCCCAATCGAAAGAGGGCGTCCGGTCCTCTCTCAAGTACACCGAGATCGTTCAACGTATGCAGGATGTTGAATACCGTGCTTTTATTCAGGCCCAGATTCTTCACGATTTCATTGTATCCAAAGGGGCGTCTCGCTTCCGCCATCAGCGCTAAGATTGAAAAGCATTTGTCAATGGCCGGTACCCTTTTATAATTCATGGACATGGTGCTCCTTGGGTTACGCTTTCTTCATACAGAGAATCAAAAGAAACGGGGATTCGTCCCCTTTTATCTCCATGGAGAACTATTGGTCTCTATATATACCCATGGGTTTCTCCTTTGTCAAGGAAAAAATGAGATGAATCAACCTCATGATGTTGTAGGTGCATCTCGAGAGGCGAATGGGGAAGGCTCAGGAGGTGAAGGTGGCGACTATGGACAAGGCAGCGTGAGGGCTGTTTCCTCCATCAGCTCTGAAGATCGGGGAGGTTTTCGTAGTAATCCAGGGATTGAGGATTCATCAGGGCGTCCCTGTTGAGCACCGGACGGCCATGGATCAGGTTGGTGACCGCGCTTTCGACCTTCTTCATGTTCAGGGTATAGGGGATATCCGGGATCTCGATGACCTTCGCGGGCACATGCCGCGGCGAGGCCTTCTCCCTCAACGTCTTCTTGATCTTGGCCATCAGCTCATCGGTAAGCTGGTACCCTTCAGCGAGCTTCACGAAGAGGATAATCCGCTGATCGCCCTCCCAGTTTTGCCCGATCGCGAGGCTGTCGGCGATTTCCTCCAATTTCTCCACCTGGTTATAGATCTCGGCAGTCCCTATTCGAACTCCGGACGGCTTCAGCACCGCATCGGAGCGCCCAAAGAAGGTGATGCCATTCGTCTCGCTGTCGATCTTCACGTAATCGCCATGCCGCCACACATTGGGATAGACGTCGAAGTAGGCACTGCGATACTTGGCGCCATCCGGATCGTTCCAGAAATAGAGCGGCATTGAGGGGGCTGGCGCCTCGCACACGAGCTCACCCTCTTGATCGACCACGGGCTTGCCGGCATCATCGTAGGTGTTTATCTTCATGGCCAGGGCGGGGAACTGCAATTGCCCGGCGTATACGGGGCTTGTGGGGCTCCCGGTGCAGAAACAGCCGTTGATGTCGGTCCCCCCTGCGCTTGAGTTAAACCACAGGTCTTCCTTGATCTCCTGGTACACGTACTCGAATCCCTCAGGTGAGAGGGGCGAACCAGTCTGCCATATCTGCTTCAAGGCCGATAGATCGAACTGCTTTCCGGGCTTGAGCCCCATGCTCTTAATGGCGTTGATATAACTCGCGCTGGTGCCGAACATGGTGACCTTCTCATCCTGATTGAGCTTCCACATGGCACCTATGTCGGGGTACGCCGGGTTTCCATCGTAGAGGATGAGGGTGTTTCCCACGGCCAGGGAGCTCATAATCCAATTCCACATCATCCAGGAGCACGTGGTGATAAAGAAGTGAACGTCATCCCTTGTGAGGTCGGTGTGCAGTATGAGCTCCTTGAGCTGGTTGATGAGGATCCCGCCTGCACCCTGCACGAGGCACTTGGGCTTGCCAGTGGTTCCCGAGGAGAACATGATATACACGGGATGATCGAAGGGCAACTGCTCGAACTGGATTTCGAGCCCGCCTTCTTTCGCGAGAAAATCATCCCAACGAACGGAGTTCGGGATATTCGAGAGATCGGGCTTCTCCTCCGTATAGGATGTGACCACCACCTTCTCGATTGAGGGTATTCCCTTGACCACTTCTGCCGCATTGGCAAGGGAGTGAAATGCCTTTCCCTTGTAGTAGTACCCGTTCACGGTGAACAAGACCTTGGGCTCGATTTGTCCGAATCGATCTATCACCGCGCCTGAGCCGATGTCGGTGGCGCAGGAGGACCACGTCGCGCCGATACTGGTGGAGGCGAGCATGGCGATCGCCGTCTCCATCATATTCGGCATGTAGGCCGCCACTCGGTCTCCAGGGGAGATCCCTATCTCGCAGAGCGATTGCGCCAGGCGTGCTACGGTGTCGTAGAGTTCTGCGTAGCTCATCTTTGCGGTTTTCTGGGTTTCGCCCCTGAATATCAGGGCCGTGTGGCCGTCACGGTATCTCAGGAGGTTTTCCGCGAAATTCAGCTTCGCACCCTGGAACCACTTCGCTCCCGGCATCTTGGTGAGGTCGTCCACGACGGTATCGTATGTCTTTGAGTGTATTATGTCCGCGTAGTCCCAGAAGGCAGCCCAAAACTGGGGGATTCGCTCGACCGACCAGCGATAGAGGGGCATATATTCCTGAAAGTCGGTCCCATGCCTCTCATTGACGAACTGCATGAATTTGTACATGTTGGAGTTTTTGACCCTCTCCTCCGATGGTTTCCATAGCATCTTCGCCATTCGTGACCTCCTTCAAAATATCACCCTTTGTTTTTCCCCGCTGCGCGAGACCGTTCGTCACATTACGAGGGCACCTATCTTAACGTGTTGATATTTTGATCTTTTTGTTTTGCCTTGACTAACAGCAATATTTGGACTAAACCTGATCTCCTATAAAATAAAATGGTGGATTAATCAAGAAAAGATTCCTTTTTTACCATGGATGAGTCGAGCAGGCTTTTAAGGGAGATAAAGAAAAAGGTTCAAGACCTGAGGGCAAGGGGCCTTAACCTTTATCCATCGGGGTTCAGGAGGGATGTCACCGTCGCAGAGGTGATCGATCGTTTTGGGAACCTGGGCGGTGCGGAGCTCGAGGGGGTTGCCGATTCCTTCACCCTTGCGGGCAGGGTTATGTCCATTCGTGATTTCGGCAAGGCAGCCTTCATCCACCTCAAGGACGGCACAGGGAAACTTCAGGCATACATACGGGAAGACAAGGTTGGAGAGGAGGACTTCGAGATCTTCAAGCTCATAGATATTGGCGATCATGTGGGTCTCACCGGAAGGCCCTTCAGGACGAAGACGAATGAGCTGACCCTGTTGGCGAGCTCATTTGTGCTTCTGTCAAAGGCACAAAGCCCCCTGCCCGAGAAATATCACGGACTGATGGATGTGGAAACCAGGTACCGCCAGAGGTATCTGGATCTCATAGCCAACGACGAGGTGAGGAATACCTTTATCCTCAAAAGCAAGATCATTCGCACGATTCGGGAATTTTTCGACAACCAGGGCTTTATGGAAGTGGAGACCCCGATGATGCAGCGGATTCCAGGGGGCGCTACCGCGAGGCCATTTAAGACCTTTCACCAGGCCCTGGGCATGGATCTCTACCTTCGTGTGGCCCCGGAACTCTATCTGAAAAGGCTGGTGGTCGGTGGGTTTGAAAAGGTCTATGAGCTAAACAGGAACTTCAGGAATGAGGGTATCTCCACTGAACATAATCCCGAGTTTACCATGCTGGAATTCTATTGGGCCTACGCCACGTATGAAGATCTCATGGAGCTTACCGAGAAGCTCATGCTCTATATCCTCGAGAAGCTCTTCGGCAAGACGAGCCTCGAATATCAAGGGAATCGAGTGGACTTTACCACGCCTTGGCCGCGGATCACCCTCATGGATTCCCTGAGGGATATCGGCGGAATAGAAGAGAAAGTCCTCTCCGATGATCAGGCATTGCGCGATTTCGCACATGGCAAAGGAGTCGAGATAGGTGAGAGGGATGGGATCGGATACGTGCTCACCAAGCTTTTCGATCGCCTCGTCGAGCCAGAGCTGATCCGGCCCACCTATATCGTGGACTACCCGGTAGAGACGAGCCCTCTGTCCAGGAGAAATGACCAGAATCCGGAAATCGCCGAGAGGTTTGAGCTGTTTATCGCGGGAAAGGAGATTGCAAACGGATTCTCCGAGCTCAATGACCCGGATGATCAGCGGGACCGATTCCTCAAGCAGGTTGCGTTACGCGATGCCGGCGATGAGGAGGCCCTGTTCATGGACGAGGATTATCTCAGGGCCTTGGAATACGGGCTGCCTCCCACGGCGGGAGAGGGAATTGGGGTGGACAGGCTGGCCATGGTGCTCACCGATTCCCCATCAATCAGGGATGTAATCCTCTTCCCCCATATGAGGAAGAAAGAGTAATGTCAGCAGCCAATTATCACTGGCAGTTTGTTGCCCGCATTTCTTGGCACACAGTGCCTTGTTGCGGGTTGCGAGTTACGTGTTGTGCACGCGGCAAACCCGATATGGGATTTCGGTAAGGAAATAACAACGGACGAGCACTAAGGTGATAGTATAGAAAATCTCTTTTTAAAACCAGTAACGAGCAACCAGTAACGAGCAACCAGAAGCATGTCCTTCGAAGCCTTCTTTTCCCAGCGATACCTCAAGGCAAAGAGAAAGCAGGGGTTTATCTCTATTATCACGGGTATCTCCATTCTGGGCATCATGATAGGGGTCATGGCCCTGATCGTGGTGCTGGCGGTCATGAACGGTTTCAGGGAGGATCTACTGAAAAGGATACTGGGTGTGAACTCCGACCTCCTTATCTTGAGCTACAAGGGGGGTATAACGAACACGGAAGCGGTGATGAAGAAGGCCCTGGAGGTAGATGGGGTGGTGGCCGCAACGCCGTTTATCTACAGCCAGGTGATGGTGAAAAATGCCGGCAATATCTCGGGGGCGGTTCTCAGGGGGCTAGATCCAAAAACGGCAGGCAAGGTAATCAACATAGAATCCATGATCAAGGATGCCTCCCTCGAAGTCCTGAGCGGACCTGCCGATGAACCTCGGGGAATCATCCTGGGAAGCGAGCTCTCCCGGCAGATAGGGGCGCTGCCCGGCGACATCGTGACCGTGGTCTCTCCCATAGGGAAATTAACTCCTCTGGGCAGGGTCGCCAATGAGGCGAGGTTCCAGGTAAAGGCCATCTTTGAATCGGGCATGTATGACTATGACAGCTCCCTCGTGTACCTCTCCTTGACGGACGCCCAGGAGTTCCTATCCCTCGGTGATGAGGTTACCGGTATCGAATTACGGGTCAGGGACATAGATGAGAGCGACGCCATAGGCCGCATGGTTCAGGAAAAACTCGGCTATCCATACTGGACCAAAGACTGGAAGATGATGAACAAAAGCCTCTTCTCGGCCCTGAAGCTGGAGAAGGTGACCATGTTTGTCATACTGATCATGATCGTGCTGGTTGGCGCGCTCAATATCATCAGTTCCCTGGTCATGCTGGTGATGGAGAAGACCCGCGATATCGCGATACTGAGGACCATGGGGGCATCGTCGAGAAGCATTATGCGGATTTTCATCTATCAAGGCCTGTTCGTAGGCCTCGTGGGCACTGCGCTTGGCATTGCGTCCGGATCCATTCTCTGCCAGCTGCTGGCGCGCTATAAATTCATTAAGCTTCCCCCGGACGTCTACTATATCACCACCCTTCCCGTGAGGATGGAGTGGTTCGATATCGTGCTGATCGCCTTGGCCGCAGTGGTCATCTCCTTCCTGGCCACTATCTTCCCGTCCTTCCAGGCCTCTAAGGTAAATCCGGTAGAGGCGCTGAGGTATGAATGAAAGTGAGCTAAAGTGCCTAAAATGTAAAGTGAGCTAAAATTATGTATGGGTTATTTAACCTAAGGGATGCAAGGCATTCTCGATAGCGAATGTTCGATTGAAGGAAAATAATTAACAAATAACGAATAAGGATTGTCCGGTTTGTGATTGATATTGTATTCACTTTAAACTTTAGGCATTTTAAATTTTAGGCATTTTACATGAAATCCTTGCTTCACATCGAGGATATCCATAAGGATTTTGAAAAGGATAGCCAGATAATTCACGCCCTGAGGGGAATAAGCCTTCGGATATCGACAGGTGAATCCCTGAGCATCACAGGGCCATCAGGGGCGGGGAAGTCAACCCTGTTGAATATCATGGGGACCCTCGAGCCGCCGTCTCGGGGCAGGGTTTTCTTTGAGGATAGAAATGTCTATGATATGGATGAGGCGGGCATGAACGGGATTCGAAATCGGGAAATAGGGTTCGTGTTCCAGTTCCACCATCTTCTCTTTGAGTTTAATGCCCTCGAAAACGCAATGGTCCCGGCCCTCATATCGGGATACGGCAAGAGGGAATCAGCGGAGATGGCCTCGAATATACTCTCGCAGATGGGTTTGCGGGATCGGCTCTTCCACAGGGTTGGCGAGCTCTCAGGAGGCGAACAGCAAAGGGTTGCCATTGCCCGGGCCCTGATTATGGGCCCGAAGCTGCTCCTGGCGGATGAGCCCACGGGAAATCTGGATAAGGCAACGGGAGACGAGATCACGGAACTCCTCTTGGAGCTTAATAAGACCAGGGGATTGGCCCTGGTGATCGCAACACACAACCTGGAGCTGTCGCGCCAGATGTCCACGCAACTGCACCTCGTTGATGGAAGGTTCGTATAAATGAGTTTCTTGTGTTCGTTGAGTTTGTTGTGTTAAAAGCGCAGGAGGTCAATGAACACCACAGGCTCGACAAACACTGAGATGGTACTGGATCGAAAGAGAGTCCTTTTTTGCGGCCTTTTGTTGTCGAGCCTCCTCATCCCTTTGCTTTTCATCACTCTTTTCATGCAGTCCCCTGTAGCGGCCCAGTCAAAGTATAAGATTGCCGTCCTCCCCTTTAAGCTCTATATAGTGAAGCCGGCTGCTCATCTCTCCCTGGGACTACAGAAGATGCTGATCACGCAGTTGGCGGGCGAGGGGTTTGATCTCGTCGAGCCCGACACCATAAATGAGGGAAGCCTCACCAGGATAAAGGCCTCCGATGTGGATATGCTCAGGAGAGCTGCCGGGGAGATGGGAATCGATTGGGTGATCGGAGGAAGCCTCACCCAGATTGGAGATAGAATCAGCCTTGACCTCACTATTCTCCCCGTACATACCGATAGGCGCCCTCTCTCCGTGTTCGTTGAAGGGAATACCATAGATGAGGTTCCCGAGGTAATAGGGAGGGCGGCGGTAATGACCTCGAACCGGATCAAGGGCATCGAGCAGATAGAAAAAGTATCGATTCAGGGAAATAAACGCATTGAAGAAGACGCGATCCTCGCCGTCATTGAGAGTCAAGAGGGAACGATCTATGATCCGTCGAAGCTCGATAAGGACCTTAAATCCATCCATAAAATGGGTTATTTCGAGGATGTTCAGATAGATGTGGAAGAGGGGTCGCGGGGCAAGATAGTCACCTTCAAGGTAGTGGAGAAGCCTTCCATAGGAAAGATCAGCTTTGAGGGAAACGAAAGCATAGACGAGGAGGATCTCAAGGAGGCCTCGGGCATCAAGGAATACTCTATCGTCAACATGAAGGAGATCAAGGACAGCATCGAGAGGCTAAAGGACCATTACCATGAGAAGCGATACTATAACGTGGAGATAACCGACAGGATTGAGGAGCTTCCCAACAACGAGGTGGCCCTCATCTATGAGATCAAGGAGGGAAAGAAGGCCTACATACGGAAGATTGCATTTGTGGGCAACGATCACTTTACCGACGAGGAGCTCAAGGATGTGATGAAGACGAGCGAGAAGGGATTCTTCTCCTTTTTCACTCACTCAGGTCGCCTCGATAGAAAGGAGTTGGATAGCGATACATTCAAGCTCAACTCATTTTACCACAACCACGGCTATATAAAGGCAAAGATAGGAGAACCCGCGATCTCCTACAAAGAGGGCCAGGGCATTACGATCACGATCACGGTTGATGAGGGGCCCCAGTACGCCTTGCGCAATGTCAGTATCGAGGGAGATTTGATCAGAAAACCTGAAGAGCTCATGAAGGAGCTCAAGATCGTCGGTGAGAAGGTGTACAGCGGGGAGGTTATCAGGGCAGATGCACTGCGGTTAAGCGAGATTTATGCGGACGAGGGCTATGCCTTTGTCGATGTCTTTCCCAAGATCAAAGAAGACGATGAAGAGCGGAAGGTTGATATCACCTACCAGATCTCCAGGGGAAAGAAGGTGAGGTTTGAGAGGATAACCATCACCGGAAATGACCTTACCAGGGATAAGGTGATCCGACGAGAGCTCCAGGTGATTGAGGGGGGATATTTCAGCGGCAGGAAGATAAAGAGGAGCACCCAGAATCTTTACCAGCTCGGCTTTTTCGATAATGTGGAGGTTGACACGAAGAAGGGGAGCAGCGACGATCAGATGAACCTCGATATCCACGTTGAGGAGAGGCCAACTGGCATGTTGTCCTTTGGCGTTGGATATAGCTCCGTAGAAAAGACAATGGGGATGTTGGAGTTGTCCAAGAGCAATCTCTTTGGCCTTGGGCAGGTGGTATCGGCGAGGGCAAGCATAAGCGCCAAGGCCACGAGGTATACCTTGAGCTTTACCGAGCCGTGGCTGTTCGAGAAGCCCCTATCGGCGGGCATCGATCTCTATGACTGGGAGTACAAGTATGATGAATATACCAAGCATAGCAGGGGGGGCAGGCTGAGGTTTGGATTCCCGCTGGGAATGGAGTTCACGAGGGGATCGGTTATCTACACCTATGATAATGCAGAGGTCAAGGATGTGTCGGAGACGACGGCCCAGGTCATAAAGGATATGGAGGGAGAAAGTCTCACCAGCAGTGTGACCCTCGGCACTTCGAGGGACAGCAGGGATAGGATGTTTAACGCGCGAACGGGTTCAGTGAACTCGCTGTCAATAGAGTATGCGGGAGGACCTCTGGAAGGCGATAACTACTTCAACAAATACAGGGCGAGATCGTCTTGGTTTTTCCCCCTGTTCCAGGACTCCTCCTTTTCCGTTCAGGGCAAATGGGGCTTTGTGGAGCAGAGGCCAGGAGGAAAATTGCCGATTTACGAGAAATTTACATTAGGGGGGATGAATACGGTGCGGGGGTTCGACCAGGGATCCATTTCACCGGTTGACCCATTGACCGGCGATAGGATCGGTGGGGAAAAGATGATGGTCTACAATGCCGAGTTCAGGTTCCCCATCCAGAAGGAGCAAGGAGTGGTGGGGGTACTCTTCTTCGATGCGGGGAACGTATTCACCAAGGATGAATCCTATACCTTTGACGGTATCAGGCGAAGCGCAGGAGTGGGCATTCGATGGTATACGCCGATTGGGCCCCTGAGGTTGGAGTGGGGGTATAACCTGGATCGAAAGCCGGGCGAAGCGTCGAGCAACTTTGAGTTCACCATAGGAACGCCATTCTAAGGATTGTCCGTGGTCAGTTGACTAAAAAAGGGGAAATGGGGTAAGATTTACGCTTGATGTATCTGGTCACCGATAATCTCATAAACTACATCCATAATGGAGTCAACCATGAGAAAGTGTGTTTTTTTTGCAACAACTATTGCCTTGATTCTCTTTGTCCACGGCATAGTTTTTGGGCAGGAGCTTACAAGGGTTGGGTTAATTGACCTTCAAAGGTGCCTTCAGGAGTCAATAGAGGGGAAGAGAACAACCGAAGTGCTGAAGCGAAAGAAGGCCGAACTCCAGAAACAGCTCGATAAAAAGCAACAGGAGCTACTTGAGTTGAGGAGGGAGTTCGAGAAACAGTCGATGATGTTAAGCATGGATGCCCAGGAGAGCAAGAGGAGGGACGTTGAGAGAAAGACCAGGGAGTTAGAGTACTACTTACAGGATCTGAACGAGGAGATGGCGAGGGCCCAGGATCGGGAGAAAAAGAGGATCTTTGATGAACTCGGCACGGTTATTGAAAAGATTGGATCCGAGGGAAACTACGCCATAATCCTGGAGAAGAGGGCGGGCGCCGTGCTGTATTGGAATAAGGCAGTGGATATCACCGACCAGGTTATTAAGGCCTACGATAAGCTGAAGCAAGGGCAGGCCAAGAAGATAGGTGAATAGCCTTGGAGGTAACCCTTAGGCACATCGCAGAATCCGTGGGCGGCACCGTAGAGGGAGATGATTCAGTTGTCATCAGGGGTATCAGTTCCCTCGCCCTGGCCGAGGAGGGAGAGATTTCATTTCTGGCTGATCAGGGATTACGTGATCAGCTCCGGGTCACAAGGGCATCTGCCGTTATCGTAAAAGCACCCACGGATCTCTTTTCCGGGCCGCAGTTGATCGTCCCCGATCCCTACTTGGCGTATGCAAGGGTGGCCACCCTCTTCGCCCCTCCGCCCCCTCGCTTTGAGGGCGTGAGCGAGAGGGCCGTGATCGGCGAAGGAGTTCTCCTGGGAAAGGGGGCTTCTATCTACCCCTTCGTGTACGTGGGGAGGGGCGCGGTGATCGGCGATGAGGTGCTCCTGTTTCCTGGCGTCTATATCGGGGACGGGGTTCGCGTGGGAGAGGGGACCGTGATTTATCCGAACGTATCGGTGCTGCCGAACTGCATAATAGGGAAACACGTCGTGATCCATGCGGGAAGCGTCATCGGAAGCGATGGATTTGGCTACGCCAGGGATGGCGATGTCAGCGTCAAGATTCCCCAAACGGGCATTGTACAGATAGAAGATGAGGTGGAAATCGGGGCCAATAACGCAATCGACAGGGCAGCCCTCGGCAAGACCATAATAGAGAAAGGGGTAAAGACGGATAATCTCGTTCAGATTGGACACAATGTCATTGTTGGTGAAAATACGATTATCGTTGCCCAGGTTGGCATTGCGGGAAGTACCAGGATAGGGAGGAATGTTATCATAGGGCCGCAGACAGGGGTTATCGATCACCTTGAGATAGGAGATAGGGCAACCGTGGTTGGAGGATCCGGTGTGGTGAAATCCATTCCAGCAGGAGAGGTTGTCTCGGGATTTCCAACCATGCCCCATCGACTCTGGTTGAAAACGAGGGGGCTTATCAGGAGGCTCCCCGAGTATTCCGAGAAGTTGAAGGAGCTGGAGAAAAGGATCCGGGAACTAGAACAACAAGGGAAAAAGGAGCTACGAGGGTAATGGACCTTCCATTGAGATACCAGGATATCATAAAGATACTGCCACACAGGCCCCCGTTTCTTCTCGTTGATCTGATCACAGAACTCGAACTGGGTGAGAGGGTGGTAGGGATCAAGAATGTAACCATAGACGAGCCTTTTTTCGTGGGTCATTTTCCAGGAAACCCGATTATGCCCGGCGTCTTGGTAATAGAGGCCATGGCTCAGGTGGGGGGAATACTCGCGAGGTTATCGGTACCGGAGAGCATGAACCTGGATGCGAGCAAGGCCATTTACTTCGCCGCAATCGATAGGGCGAAGTTTCGCAGGCCAGTGTTTCCCGGCGACCAGATAGTCTTCGAGCTTACCGCCATCAGAAAGGGTACCAAGATATGGAAGATGAAGGGAAAGGCGATGGTACACAAGGATCTAGTAGCTGAGGCCGAATTAGTGGCTGCGATAGGATAAGGATATGGGAGCAGACATTCATCCAAGCGCGATAGTGTCACCGAAGGCGAAGATTGCCGACGGGGTATGCATTGGGCCGTTTTCAATTATCGGTGCGGGGGTGGAGATTGGCAGCGATACCTTCATCGATTCCCATGTGGTGATCGATGGGAATACAGTGATCGGAGAGAGAAACAGGATTTACCCGTACGTCTCCCTTGGATTACCTCCACAGGACGTGGGTTACAAGGGCGAGGACACCAGGCTTGTGATAGGCCATGAAAACATTATAAGGGAATTCGTAACCGTGAACCGGGCTACCACCAAGCAGGATAGGGTCACGAAGATCGGGAACAACAACTACCTCATGGCATATGCCCACGTTGCCCACGACTGCACGCTCGGCAATTCCATTATTATGTCAAACGCTGCAACCCTCGGTGGTCACATAGAGATCGGTGACAAGGCCATCATAGGGGGCCTGGTCGCCATACATCAGTTCGTGAGGATAGGGGCATATGCATTTATCGGGGGAATGTCCGCCACGGTTAAGGATATCCCGCCGTTCATGATGGCCTCGGGAGATAGGGCAAAATTGTACGGTTTGAATGTGAGAGGCCTGAAGAGGGAGGGATTCTCCAAGGAAAAGATCGACGACCTAAAGAGGGCCTACCAGATCATATGGCGCGACCATCATCTATTGAACGAGGCCCTCCAAAGGGTGCGGGAGGAAATAACACCCTTTGAGGAGTTGGACATGCTGCTCGATTTTGTAGCCAGCTCCAAGAGGGGTGTGGTGAGGTAGGAAAGGGAAAATTTAAAATTGTCGATTGTCAATTGAAAATAGAAAAGATAGGCCTTATAGCCGGGGGCGGGAGGTTTCCCTTACTGGTAGCAGAGTCGGCGAGGGCAAAGGGTATACGAGTCGTTGCAGTGGCTCATAAGGGGGAGACGTTAGCCGAGCTGGCCGGCAGGGTGGACGAGATCACGTGGATAGGCCTTGGTCAATTTGGTCAATTGATCAAGGCCTTCAAATCCAGGGGTGTAACGCGTGTGCTGATGGCCGGCACGATCACCAAGCCCAAGGTCTTCGCCAATGTAAGACCCGATCTGAAAGGCATGGCCCTCATGGGAAAGCTAGCAATCTTCCATGACGATGACATCCTCAGGACCGTCGCCGGGGAGCTCGAGAGGGAGGAGATAACCGTGGTGAGTTCTACCACCTACCTGCCGGAGCTCTTGGCTCCCTCAGGATGCCTTACCAAGAAGAGGCCGAACAAGGAGGAGGGAGAAGATATCGAGTTCGGATGGATGGTGGCTAAGGAATTAGGTCGGCTGGATATCGGGCATTGTGTGGTGGTGAGGAGGAAGATCGTGTTGGCTGTGGAGGCCATTGAGGGGACCGATAGGACGATTCAAAGAGGAGGCGAGCTAGCCAAGGAGCGGGCAGTAGTGGTGAAGGTGAGCAAGCCCAATCAGGATCTCAGGTTCGATCTGCCCGCCGTAGGTCTCCATACCGTTAAGGTGATGGCATCTGTTCGCGCAGCAGCGCTCGCGATCGAGGCGGGAAAGACCATCATCTTCGATAAAGAGGAGATGATTCAGCTGGCAGACAGCAATCGCATCTCCATCGTTTCAAGATAGTCATGAAAAGATTACGGTTAGGCGTTATAGGCGTCGGGTATGTGGGCGAGTTGCATGCCCAGAAGTACGCCGCCATGGAAGACGTTGACCTCGTGGGAGTTGCCGATCAAGATTTCGCACGGGCACAGGAGGTGGCGCGCAGGTATAACACCACACCCTATTCGAGCCATACCGAACTCCTGCCCTTTCTTGATGGTGCCAGTTTGGCGGTTCCCACCTTGTCTCACTTCGAGGTCGGATATGAGATGTTGGGTCACGGCGTGCATCTATTAATCGAGAAGCCGATAACCCTCAACCTGGGAGATGCCGAGAGGCTTATTGAAAGGGCACAGGTGAATGGCGCAGTCCTCCAGATAGGACATATCGAGCGTTTTAACCCGGCCGTCATAAAGATGGAGTCCCTCATCTCCAAGCCTATCTTTATTGAATCCCATCGGCTCAACTTCTTCACCAACAGAGGCACGGATGTAGATGTGGTATTGGACCTCATGATCCATGATCTGGATATTATTTTGCATATCGTCAATTCGGATATCAAGGACATCGATGCCGCTGGGATGCCCGTGATCAGCGATAAGATCGATATTGCCAATGTGAGGATCATTTTCGCCAATGGTACTGTAGCAAACGTGACCGCGAGCCGAGTTTCAAGTGAATCCCTTAGGATGCTTCGGATATTCCAGCCCGATACCCACATCTCGGTGGATTACGGCAACAGAAGGATCACCGTGACTCAATTGAAGGGTGATAAAACGCTTGCAGGCCGCAACTCCGTAGTGCACCGGGAGGATGAATTTCCCAATAGCGACCCTTTAGCCGATCAGCTGAGCTCCTTTGTGAATGCAATAAACAAGGGGACTGAACCCAAGGTCTCAGGGCTCGATGGGAAGAGGGCCCTTGCCGTGTCGCTGTCCATCATTGAGCAAATAACACGAAAAACATCGACCTGAATTGAGTGCTGCAAAGACCGTAATGATTGTGGCCGGAGAGGCCTCAGGGGATATATACGGGGCAGGCGTGGTTGTGGCGCTCAGAAAGCATGCTCCAGGGATAACGTTTTTCGGCATAGGAGGCCCGAAGATGGAGGAGGCCGATGTGAGGATCCTCCATCGAGCCTCGGAGGTAGCCGTGGTAGGAATAACAGAGGTGCTCCCGAAGATGAGATTCATCCATCAGGCACTGAATGAGTTTAAGGATGCGCTCAAGCATAGTCCCCCCGATCTCGTGATACTCATCGATTATCCGGGGTTTAATCTAAATCTCGCGAAAAAGGCCCACGATCTTGGAATACCCGTACTTTATTATATCCCGCCCCAGGTATGGGCATGGCGGGAGAGGAGGGTGAAAAAGATAGCGAAACGAGTGGACAGGGTAGCGGTTATCCTTCCCTTTGAGAAAGAGTTTTACTCCAGATACGGCATTAGGGTAGAATATGTGGGACACCCCTTGCTCGATGGTCTTGAGGTTGGAAGGAGCGGGAAACAGGTCAGGGAGCATCTGGGAATTGGCGGTGATCAGTTTCCCGTGGTTGGATTACTACCCGGGAGCAGGAATGAGGAGATCGCGCGGCACATGCCGCCCATAGTGGGTGCAGCTGAAATCATCTCCCGCACTTACCCGGATCTGCGTTGCATTCTCCCATTGGCATCTACCGTGGGTGAGGAGATAGTCAGGCCTTACCTGGAGGATGTGAAGGCCGATGTTGCCGTTTGTTGTGCCGATACAAAGGAGGTGCTGGCAGCCTGCGATCTCGCCCTCATCGCCTCTGGAACAGCTACCCTGGAGGCTGCCATAACGGGAACACCCATGGTGATTCTCTACAAGGTATCATTTCTTACCTATCTGCTCAGCAAGCTTCTCGCGAAGGTATCTCACATAGGTTTGGTTAATCTGGTCGCTGGCAGGGAGATAGTTCCGGAGTTGATTCAAGGGGATGCAACGGATACCCTTCTGGCGGAAGAGGGGCTACACTTACTGGAGGATGTGGCGAAAAGGGAGGATATGAAAGAGAACCTGCGGCTGGTAAGGGACCAACTCGGACAGGGTGGAGCAGCTGAGAGAGTTGCCGCTATTGCAGGGGAGATGATGGGTTTAGGAGTATAAAGTGACTCCTAAGAAACTACATGTTTAAAAGAGCATGGGGGTGTCTTTTTTTCTATCATGCCCTGTACGTAATGCACAGGCAGACCCCGATAAATCGGGGCACCCACCGCCATGTCGTATCATAGTCAAATCCGCGTTGCGCGTGTGCCCCGATTTACGGGGCACGCTGAAGCCCCCTGTTAGAGGGCATAATGGAAAAAAAGACACCCCCATGCTCAGGGTATATGTTTCTTCCATATATAACTATGAAGCGAAGCGTCTGGGTCATTTGCTAAAATGGTAAATGATCTAAGGTGCCTAAAGTTAAGTTGAAATAAGTATCAGTTGCAAAAACAACGAGTAACGAGAAATCAGCAACGAGCAACGGGACCATGGCGGAAACAGTACTTATCGTGGATGACGAGCCGAGTATAGTCCAGTCCCTACATGGCATCCTCAGCGATGAGGGATTCGAGGTTCTCTCCGCTGACGGAGGCAGAAGGGCGCTGGACATAATAAAGGAAACCATCCCGGATATCGTGCTGTTGGACATATGGATGCCGGATATCGACGGTATAGAAACACTTACAAGGATCAGGGAGCTGTACCCCGGCCTACAGGTCATCATGATCTCGGGCCATGGAACCATAGAGACAGCGGTAAAGGCCACGAAACTGGGTGCATATGACTTTATTGAGAAGCCGCTCTCCCTGGAGAAGGTGCTTCTGGCGGTAAATAACGCGTTGAATTACAATAAACTCGAAGCGGAGCTTGATCTATTCAGGGAGAGGGAACGGCAGCGATACCAGATAACTGGACACAGCAAGGCCATCATGGAGATGAAGGAGCAGATACGGATAGTTGCCCCGACTAATGCGTGGGTTCTTATTGCAGGAGAAAACGGAACAGGCAAGGAGCTGGTGGCCCATACGATCCATCGCTCAAGCAAAAGGAAGAACAAGCCCTTTATCGAGGTGAATTGTGCCGCCATCCCGGAGGATCTCATCGAGTCGGAGCTCTTCGGACACGAGAAGGGGGCATTTACCGGCGCTACCACAATGAAGAGGGGGAAATTCGACCAGGCTCATGAGGGGATGCTCTTTTTAGACGAGATAGGGGACATGAGCCTCAAGGCCCAGTCAAAGGTATTGCGCATCCTCCAGGAACAGAGATTTGAACGCGTGGGCGGCAACAGGACCATCAAGGTTGATGTCCGAGTTATCGCTGCTACCAACAAGAATTTAGAAGAGGAGATCTCAAAGGGGAGGTTCAGGGAAGACCTCTACTACCGACTTAACGTTATTCCCATCCGGATTCCCCCATTGAGGGAACGAGTCGATGATATTCCAGAGCTGGCGGATGAGTTTTTTGATGAATTCTCCCTCGATGCCAAAAGTCAACGGAAAACACTCGGTCCCGATGCCCTGGAATTATTAAAGAAATATAGCTGGCCGGGCAATGTGAGGGAGCTCAAGAACTTGGTAGAGAGGCTCGCGATCATGCACTCCGGTACGGTAATCAGGGCAGAGAACATCCCTCCTCCCTTCAATACATCGCGATATGAGGCGGGAGAGGTAGAAACGCTGTTTTCCCTTGAAAGCCTCAAGGAAGGGAGGGAGGTATTTGAAAGGCAGTTTATCTCCCATAAGCTGGAGCAATTTGGGGGAAATATAAGTAAGACTGCCGAGGCAATCGGCGTGGAGAGGAGCAATCTCCATAAGAAGATCAAGTATTACGGCCTGTAATATTCGTTACAAGTTGCTGGTTGCTCGGTACTCATTAAAGAAAGGTAGCTATTCAGGTAGATAGCCTGAAGTAGGAAGGCCTTTAGATAAGCTCAGGGCCTTGAGTGAAATAGAACGACATCGAGGGATAACCGAAGATTATCGAAACCGAGAAGCTCTTCAATGCCTTTATTAAATCGTTTCAGAAAGAGTATACTTCGGCCTTCAGCCTATGAACCTGAAGACTTGCAAAGATAGAAGCAGATGGAAGCAGCACAATTCGGCGGTTTTAGTTCGGGTTCACCGGCGGTTTCATTTCAATTACCTCATAAAGTCTTTTCCAGAGCTCATCTTTGCCCTGGCCGGTTTTGGCGGAGAAGGTGAGGGGGTGCTCGAGCCCTCGCTCTGCGAGTTGACGTGATATTAGATCAACTCGTTTTTTCAGCTTTCCCCTCGATACTTTATCTGCCTTGGTGAGCACGATTATCGTTCGTATTTTAAATGCCCTGAGCCAGTTCAGGAGGTCCAAATCCGCATCTCCGGGCCCTCGCCGTATATCGATAATTACCACCACTGCCCTGAGATTGAATCGTCTCGTGAGGTAGGCCTCAACTAATCGCTTCCAACCTTGCCTGAGCTTTTGTGAGACGGCTGCAAACCCGTAGCCTGGCAGATCAGCGAGATAGAGGGAATTTTCCACCGAGAAGAAGTTGATGGATCTCGTCCTTCCCGGTCGAGAGCTTATCCTCGCCAGGTTCCTGCGTTCCACGAGCCTGTTGATAAGGGAGGATTTCCCCACGTTCGATCTGCCGGCAAAGGCAACCTCGGTTCTGTCCGGAAGGGGGAATTGTTCGGGCTGGAAGGCGCTTGCTACGAATGAAACTTCTTGCGGCATTCGTTTTTTACATACTGATTGTTTGAGCAGATGGGTCAGGCCTTGTGAGTGTTCAGAGTTCAGAGTTCAGTATTCAGCAGGAAGCAGAGGCAAGGCACTAGTTTTTCTTTCCTGAACACTGAACGCTGAACCCCTGAACACTTGACGATGTTGATTCAAAGTTGAAGCGAATTCAAAATATGTTTGGCTAGTTTTTTGAAACTTGAGACTCCAAACCTAGAACCATCCAGTACCCAGTCCCGATTTACCTATTGTTCAGGAATTCCTCTATCCTTCTGAGCCCTTCGGTGATGTTCTCGAGGGAGTTTGCGTATGAGAACCTGAGGTATCCTTCTGCTCCTGAGCCGAAATCGATACCCGGGGCAACGCCCACCCCTGCTTTTTCAAGGATTTCAAAGGCCAACCCATAGGAATCACTGGAGATATGACTCGCCCTGGCAAGTATATAAAATGCCCCAACAGGATCAACGCTAATTCCAAAGCCAAGCTCCTTGAGCCTCTTGAGCATGTAGCGCCGCCTCTGGTCGAAGACCGATCTCATTTGTTCGACATCGGCCTGCGCATCTCTCAAGGCAGCGAGGCCCGCATACTGCGAGACACTGCTCGCCGAGATAAAGAAGTTTTGCTGCATCTTTTGCATGGGGCGGAGGAACTCCTCCGGGGGAATCACGAACCCGAGCCTCCACCCGGTCATGGCATAGAGCTTGGAGAATCCATTCAGCACGAATGCCTTCTCCGAATACTCCAATATGGTGTGCTCTTTGCCTTCATATACGAGGCCATGGTATATCTCATCGGAGATCACGTAAGGTCCGAGTTCAAGTAGTTTCTGCATTCTCTCAGGGGAGAGCAGGGTTCCGCAGGGATTTGAGGGAGAGTTGATGAGCACTGCCTTGGTTCGTGGAGATATTCCTTTGGCGACCTCCTCGGGAAGAAACTGAAAGCCGTCGTCCTCTCGCGTGTTCACAAAGGTGCACCTCCCGCCGGCGTATTCGATGATGTTCGGGTAGCAAGGGTAATAGGGATTTGAGACGATAATCTCATCCCCTTTTTCCAGGATAGCCGAGAAGATCAATAGCATCGCAGGAGAGGTCCCGGAGGTGATGAGGACCTGATCCGGACTAATGGAAACCCCATATCGTTCCAGGTAAAAGTGACAGATGGCCTCCCTCAACTCGGGTATGCCAAGGCTGTGTGTGTAGTGAGTTTTTCCCTCCTTGATGGCTTTGACGCCGGCTTCCCTTATGCATTCGGGCGTATCGAAATCCGGCTCACCTATCTCCAGGTGAATGATGTCACGTCCCTGCCTTTCGAGGGCGCTGGCCCTCTCCAGGACATCCATCACGATAAAGGAGCGGAACTCTTTTGCCCTGGTCGCGACTGTCATACTTTCATTCTACCTCGCTCAAGAGACGCTTCGCCTCAGGTGCATAGATATTCTGCGTATCTAGACGTATGGCTTCCCTCAGGTTCTGGGCGGCGAGGGTTGGCTCGTTGAGCTTCACATAGAGCCTGCCGAGGTGGAAATAGGAAGCAGGATTCTCTGGTGCGTGGCGTATCGATTTTTTATAGCTCTCAATGGCCTTTTCCCATTGGTTCAAGGCCTCGAAGGCAATTCCCATATTATGGTAGGCCCTGCTGTAGGAAGGTTGCGATTGAACGGCCTTTTGATAGTATTCGATCGCCCTTCCAGGCTCTCCCTTGTGATAGTACGCGAGGCCCAGATTGTTGTACGCAAAGTGGGGAGTCGCATAGAGGCTGTTCTTAAGGGCTTTTTGGAAGCAGTTGATCGCGAGGTCCCATTTCTTGAGGATGAGGTACACCGTGCCGAGGTTGTTATATGCCTCGGAGAAATCCGGGTTTAATTCCACGGCCCTCTTGAAGTGCGTAATCGCCTCAGGGTACATCTCCATTTCCCGGTAGGCCAGTGCGAGCTCGTTCTGTATTTCTGGGTTTTCCGGATCAATCTTAGCCGCATCGAGAAGCTCTCCCAAGCCGGCCGTGTAATTGCCTTGCGCTAAGAGGGATCTCCCTAAATCCTGCTTGGCCTGGGCCTGCCTTTTTCTCAAGGCCCTATCCCCGGCACATCCGATCAAGGCAAGAGCCAAGACGGATAGGCCGAGTATAAGGGTTGTGCCTCTTCTTAGTTTCAGCCTCATCAGATCACCTTGTTTAATGGATACTCAATGATCCCTACCGCCCCTGCCTTCAACAATCGGGGAATAAGGTCCCTCACCATCTCGGTGTGGACCATGACCTCAACGGAGATCCAATCCGATTGAAAGAGATTGGCCACGGTAGGTGAGGTAATGCTGGGGAGCAATTCGATGATCCCGTCCAATCGTTCCCTAGGGACGTTCATCTTTAACCCCACCATGCCTTCGGCACGGAGTGCCCCCTTGAGGAGCAAGACGATCTGCTGGATCTTGCTCCTTTTCCACCTGTTCTCCCAGGAGGCCTTGTTCGCGATCATTACGGTGTTGGATTGCATGAGTTCATGGATGATCTTTAATCCATGGGCCTTGATGGTGCTGCCGGTCTCGGTGACCTCCACCACCGCATCAGCGAGGCCTGCTGCAACCTTGGCCTCCGTTGTCCCCCATGAGAATGTCACCTTTACCTCTATTCCCCTTTCGGCGAAGTATTTTCTGGTGAAGCTCACCAATTCGGTCGCTATCTTCTTGCCCTGAAGATCGGAGAGCTCTTTAATATCGGAGTTAGCATCTACTGCCAAAACCCACTTGGTGGGTTTATTGGTTGATTTTGAGTACATAAGATCTGAAACGATGACGACATCCGATTCGCTCTCCTTTGTCCAGTCCTTGCCGGTAATACCTGCATCAATGGTCCCGTTTTCCACGTGAATGGGCATCTCCTGAGCCCTCACGATTGAACAGCTAAGATGCCTGTCGTTAATCTCGGGGAAGTAATTCCGGTCAGCTACCGTTATCTTCCATCCCGATTTCTCAAACAACCTGAAGGTGGATTCCTCTAAGCTCCCCTTTGGTATGCCGAGTTTAAGAACGTTCATTTTCCATATACCCTTTCAGGATCGAATATCCTCTCATCAATGATTGTGGTATCCCCGCGCCTGTTGACCTTGTTGTGGAAACAGCTTTCGTACCCGAGATGGCACGCGGCGCCTCCCACTTGTTCCACCTTGAGAAGAAGTGCATCGCGGTCGCAGTCAGCGAATATTTCCTTTACAATCTGGATATTGCCCGAGACCGTTCCTTTATGCCAGATTTCTCCCCTGGAGCGGCTCCAGTAGTGAGCCTCACCAGTCTGAAGGGTAAGCTCCCAGGCGTCGTTATTCATATAGGCAACCATTAAGACCCTGCCGGATCTATAGTCCTGGACAATGGCGGGCACTAAACCGTTGCCTTTTTCGAAATCCAAGGTGGCCATATCTGCTCTTTCACTCTTTGCTTCTATATGGTAATCTTAAAAATATTATTCGATTATGTATCTAACTCCGTAGAATTATAGTGAGGGATATGGATGTCTTTTTTTGCACCGAACTAGGCATTCGCTATGAGCTGGCTCTTTACCGATGATCCAGGCGGGCGCCCGTCGCCTATAGAGA
>CAZJXD010000086.1:0-22456 GCA_964549945.1 uncultured Desulfobacteraceae bacterium
GTGCGGACCCGCATGCTAGGTGGTGTGGGGAGGGGGAGTTAAAATCTCCCCTTTAGCCGATTATGTACATTATTCATATAGCAACCTATTTTATTTAAATGGCTAAATTCCATAATCTCTGCTTTCAACTATGTCTTCAAGTTTATACTCTTTTTTGAATATTTTCCTTGAACCTGAAAATTCGTCACTAGCCGCTATGTATACTCTAATGAAGGCTGATTCTGATATTTTTAATAGCTGTTCTAATCTGAGACTTTCTTGTTTAGCACAATCCTTTATTTCTTTAGGGAAAAATCTCCGTTGGTGAATTTCACAAAATTTATGATCATCTATTTTAAACCTCACCCTTCTAGTACGTCGTTCCCCTTTAATTACAGGTAAAAGTTCCATTAGATTTACAGCATCTAAAGGTATTGGGTAAACATTAGTTACACCTTTTCTTGGAAAATCAGGATAATAGATAGAAGCTTGAAATTTTAAATCTATAGCTGGTCGTCCCTCTGAGGGATTTTTAATTTTGAACTGATAAAAATAGCCACTTCGATATGTTTTAGCAGGAAGCTTTGATATTTTAGGAGATATTTGAATTTTCGGAACGAGCCAATGAGTTAAGCTATACCAAAATACAAACGAAGCAACTAATCCACTTACTAAACCCGTGCCTATTCCAAACAAAATTGTTGAGATGAAATTTTCCATAGTTTTTAATTAAATACATAACGTCAGTTTCAGCAGCAGCCAGCTTTGACCTGAAGATTCTTAAAATGAATAAACTTACAGCTAAACGATACCTTCCAAAAACGGCACGGCCCTGGCGGTCTGCTGCAAACTGTTGTTCGGTGCCCGTCTTTCAGTCCTTCATTTGCTTCATTGCCGATTTGATGAAGCGTCCGAATGCTCTGTCCTTTTTCCGTTTATCCACGTATGACATCTCGTGATATACCGATTCCTTTTTGAGCTTCATATAACTGAAATAACGCCCTTCACTCAACTCACCGCTCTTAATGGCAGCAAGGACTGCGCAGCCGGGTTCCTGAGTGTGGCTGCAATTGGCATAGCGACAATATATGGAAAGTTCGAGAATGTCTTCAAAACCTTGGTCTACCCCATCGCCGACGCCCAAAAGGCCAAGTTCCCGCATTCCGGGGGTATCAATTAACATCGCGCCTTGATTGAGGACGATAAGCTGCCGGCGGGCTGTTGTATGTGTGCCTTCTCCTGTAGCGCTGACACCTTTTATCTCGAAAGCGTCGTGACCAACGAGGCGGTTAATGAGTGTGGTCTTGCCGACACCCGATGACCCAAGAAGACAATAAGTCCGCCCCGGCATTAACACCTGCTGGAATTCGTCAAATCCGATTCCAGTTAGGTTGCTCAGGGCGATGACTCTGACGGTGATGCCGCTCTGTGTGATGGCCTCAAGCTTTTGTTGCAGTTCGTCGTAAGAGACCAGATCCGTCTTGGTAAGAACAACAATCGGCTCAACACCACCATCGGCAGCCATTACTAAGTATCGATCCATTCTCCGCAGATTGAAGTCAAAATGACATGATTGAACGATGAAAGCAGTATCAATGTTGGCTGCTATCATCTGGAAATCCACGTTCTCACCAGCGGACCTACGGCGCAGGAATGTCTTTCTTGGAAAAACCCCATGGATAATTGCAGCGGTGTCATCGTTATGGTATTGCACGGTAACCCAATCACCGACACACGGCAGGTCAACTGGACTTTCAACCTGATAAGCAAACTTCCCCGCGAGCCCGGCCGGGACTTCCCCCGATTCATTTCTTATCAGGTAGGAGCCGCGATCGACTGCCGATATGCGGGCAATGCCGCCGTCCTCTTGGAGGAATTGGGCAGCATGTGCTTCAAACCATTGATCAAAACCCAGATTGCTCAATTTCATATGTAAGTGTCACCGAACAATGTTTAGATTGATCCGCATAAGACGCGGAACCCTGGTCTTCTTCCGTATAAAACTCCTTTGTTTCGCTGATGGCTTAAACAATATATCTATACAAATCAGAAAGTTGCGTCTCTTTGGATGTTTTAGCATGGTGTCTTATACGGATCAGTTTAAAAACCTCCTCGATAACCTCAAAGTTCATCGACGGGGCTCCGAACACCAGCTGGTCCGCGGTTAAGGACATGAGTATAGATCATCGTCGTTTTGACAAGCATCTTTATTAGTCTTATATATATCATTATCCCCGCCCTCATAATCAAAATCATCGCCTTTCAATGTTCTCAGCCCCGTAATCCTGCCATACATGAAGTAGTCTATTTCCTTATCTTTCTTTGAAACGTAAATGCCATATGGAGTCCCCTCTTTATCCTTGCCATCAAAAAGCCAGTGCAGCAGCGTTTTCTTCTCGTCAAAAGTCATCTCCTCAAGCCGTTCAGGACCACTATAATCTAGCAGCAATTTACGCCTGATATTGTCTGCCTCTTTCTTTACTTTCTTTATGTCAGGCATAGAGGAAAGTCTATCCTTATTGTCCTCTAATTCTTCGGTTGCCTTTACCCTGGCCTGTAAAAGAGACTGCTCTTTGCTTTTGATCGTTTCTCTTTCCAGTGTGCCGGATAGTGCTAAATTGACCAATTTATCTAGCTCTTTGTTTATTCTCTTCAATTCCTTTTCTCCGGTCTTGATCTTATCTATCAATGATTTGATTAGCTTTTCATCTGGCAGGCTATTAGCTATTGCTTTTTCGAAGGAAGGGACATCGGCCATGTTTTCAAATATTGTCTGAAAGACGGCGTTTTCGATTTTCTTTAATGGGATGGAATTGAACGCTTTGCATTTTTCATACTTCCCGCCTGGATGATTGTAATATTGAAATTGTGTTCCGTACTTGTTTACTTGCGTCTGGCCGGACAAGGATTTCCCGCATGCTTCACAGCGGATAAAGCCAGTCAAGACATATCTCCGAACATCCTTCCGGCATTCAATTCTATTGTGCTCCAGTCTTTCTTGAATCTTTTGGATTGTGCTGTCATCAAGTATCCGGGGGATTTCATACGTGATTGGCTCCTCGCCTTTGAAATTAACTGTCCATGTATCCCCACATCTTTTTGACAAGACCGTTATCAAATGATGATAGCATAGGGGCTGATTGTGCCTGGTTCTTAGAGTTTCGGATATATCCCGCAACGATCCGCCCTTTAAATACTCATCTGCCGCCCACCTAAGAAGTCCGGCCACTTCCTCATCTAATTCCCACTCGCCATTTTGCTTATTGAACTTACGACCGAAGGGGAGTTTGCCGGCAGTAGGAATGCCTCTCTGTCCTCTGGCAATCCTGTTCTCAAGCAATTGCTCTTTGATAATATCTTTTTCCAGTTCGGCCACAATGGCAAGCATACCCAGCATCGCCTTCCCATACTTGCTTTTGAAGTCTATCCCTTCACTGATAGACCTTAATTGTATCCCTGTTTTGGATAGCTCATCATGATTGTTAAGAAGCTCCCGGGCATTCCTTCCAAAACGTGATAAGCGATGAATTACAAGGACATTAAATTTTCCATTTTGTCCATCATATATGCAGCGTAACAAAGCATGACGATCTTTTACGCTGCCGCCTGAAATGCCCTCATCTGCATAAATCTCAGTCAGTTTGTAGCCCTGGGCCTTGCAGTATTTTTCTATGGACTTCCTCTGCGTCGATAGTGACTCCCCTTCCGTCTGTTCCTTGGAAGATACCCTGACATAGCCTGCGGCTTTTTCAGTGGCCATATATCCTCCTTTTTATAATAAATTCCCTTGATGCCATAGCCAATGTAAGAACCCCACATAACATACCCTCAGCCGTGATCGTTGATTGTAGGGGCGATTTCATGCCTTAATCCCGTGTAAATTATGCTTTTTAAGCCAGTTATATACCGTAGCCGGAGTAACTTTATACTTCCTGGCTATCCTTGTTTGCGGAACTCCTAGCTTTACAGCATTTTCTATCTCTTCTCTGTAAGGATCGAGCTTGGACTTGCCGGGGCCTGGCTTCCTGCCGAACTTAACGCCTTGCTTCATGGCTGCCCTTCGCCCCTCCTCTGTCCTCTGCAAAATGAGATCATGCTCAATCCGACTGGCAATAGAAAAGGCAAAGGCCATGACCTCACTTTGCAGGGAGTCATTTAGCTCCCAGTTATTTTTCACATCATAAACGGATATCTTCCTCTCCTTTGCATAAGAAAGGATCTCCATAATCTCCATCATGCTTGCTCGGCCTAATCTGGTCATCTCAGGAACGATTAACCGGTCCCCCTCGCCTAGTTCATCTAAGATAGTTTTTAGCTTCCGTTCCTTCCAATTTCTCATGCCGCTTATTTTCTCAGTAATGAACTCCACTTTCCCGAAGTCCCTTTCATTAGCGAACCGTGCTATCTCCCCTTCATTCTTCTTTGTATCCTGGGTATCTGTCGAAACCCGTAAGTAGGCCACTGTTCTATGCTTCCCTCTCTGTGCTGCTTTCCTCATAACAACCCCTATATTTAATTAATATCCTATATTTTCCTTATTATATATTACTATTTTAGTTTAATCAAGTATTATTTTATTAAAGATAAAAATAAATTATCTTTTAACATTTACTAAAAGAGCTGTGAAACTCAGCGGGGGCAGGGACTACCGGATATCACCCTTAGAATCAATGATCTCGGCAGAGGATATAATTGACATAGGCCGAGGGCAGATCTTATAGAATCAAGGGGGATACGGGCCGGATTCACTGATTTAGAGGCAGGGGATACAAGGGGATTAACTGAAAAACTGGAACATAGAGGGTGAGATTGTGCCAATTTTAACCCTACACCTTCTATATCCATAAATAAAATAAAGTCGAAATTTTCTAGATGTTTCTTTCTCTTAACCTTATGCATCAATCATCTAATAGGTTTAATAAAATAAAGAAATCGTGTTTCGTTTTCTAAGCACTATAATAGTCTTGGTCTTCTTGCTCTTCCTCATATTCTCCAGGGAACCTATAGCCAGAGACCACCTCCACAATCTTGTTTATAATCTCAATGTCATTACCTGATCTTCTTATTCCTAACCGCTCTGCCAAATCCAGTAAGCCTTCTTTGTTTAGTGTGTGGGTTTTATTGCTCCTCTCAAACTTCTTCCGCTCTATGTGCTCAAGGACGGATTTCAGCAATAACTCAGGAATAGTAATCTCTTCTCTTCTACTCTGGGCGTAAATCCTCAGCCACACATCGTTATGGACCTTTTTAATAGCAACAAATCTGGTTTTCATCTTCTTTTTTCCTTATTTCTCTTGTAAGGATCGTTCATGGTGTTTCTTTATTATCACTCTAGCCATGGTTCTCAAGGTATCTATATATGTTAGCTTTCTCAGTAAATCATCATTCTTCCTTTGTTCCCTAATCCAGTGAAAGGCGCTTTCTTCCATCTTTTCCATGTAGCGAGTTTTATCTTTAATAGGAACTTGATGGAAATTCTCCTGCAATTCCTTTTTAAAATCCTTATATGACAAGGCAAATAGCTGTTCAAGGGTGAGTTTCCTCTTCTTCATGGTTATGCCCGTTTTAAGGTTTCTTAGGGTCATTAGGTTCATTAGGGTATCTTACCCAGTCTACAAAAAAATTATCTTTTTTTTCAACGCCGAGGGCGGCACCTCTCGCCCCTAATGCATTGAGATATTCCATTTAGAAATTTAGTAAAGTTACCCTAAGCACCCTAAGAGTAAATGTTTCAACATCTCATGAAACCTTTGTTATATATGGCTTTCCTTTGTTCTTAGGGTCACTATTAACCTCAAGCTAAAAAATTTTTTAGAATCAGTAAAAAGACCCTAATGAGCCTAATGACCCTAATTATCGGCTTTAACCAGTTTCCATTGCCATTTATTCGAAACTTTCCTTGCTGTCGTTATCCGGTAACCCCCAACCTGCCTGTCTCGGAGGTTCAGTAATGTTTTGCTTAATGATACTTTTCTGCTCATGTCTGACTTTCCTGTTCCAAGATCAACGGGCAGGTCATATTCCACAATGTGGGTGTATAATTCCCTTACTCCAACCTCTTCATCTTGATACCTCTCCCACCAAGCGTTAACAAATATCCTCAGCTGTTCTCCTTCTACATCGGAGTCAGCATAGAAGTCCTTCAAGTTTTCAAGAAACCCAGGCACCCCTGCTACTATAAGAATCCCACCTATGACTCTCGACCACTCCTCGAACATCCCCAATACTGGTGCTCCTTCAGGTCTTGACGGTTCTCCTTCTGCTATCCACTTATTAACAATCGTCAATATGGCATGTATGAACTCGCCCCTACATTCCTTCATCCACGCTATCAGGTAAGGATGTTTGAAATCCTTAGGATCTCTTAACCACGGCTCATCTATCTTTGGGTCAATGCGGATTCTAATGGAACGTCTTGCCACTTCAGAAGACAGGGCAGGATTATTCCCAGTAGCGACCCAAGCACAATCCACTGGAACTTCGGCTGTTTTACTATGCCCTAAGATTCGGTCCTTCCAGGTGCCGCTTGTAATGGCAGCAGATACAGCAGCGGACATTAATCTAGCCCTGATATTGTCAATGCAAATGAAGGACGAACCTTCTATCAGGAGAGCCGTTATCCTTTTCCTGTATTCCTCCTCGTTCTTGCCTTCCGTGATCTTCGCCATTGATCGCCCCAATGAAGGGAAGGCAGCAACATCAGCAAGCAGTGTCTTCCCGCTCCCTGCCAAAGGAGCCTCTATTAGATGTAAGGGAGTGTTCCCCTTAATCAAAAGCCTGACAAAAGGTAAGATCGTCAATGCAATTGCATGCGCCTTTTCTGAGTCCGATATGAACGGAAAATCGCAAAAAGCCTCGCATATCAAATTGACAGCTTTTGCTAATTCTTTATCAGAAGGCTGTGCACTAACTTCAGGAATGACCAATCTGGGGTCTGGGTCATAGTAACATTTAGTACTCTTAGAGTATCCAGCTTGATAATGTAACGTCCTGTCTTCAGCATAAATCGGATACTCGATAATCCTTTCCAGATATGGTATTGGTGGATTCAATTCAACGAGCATATCCTTGACAACTGTTATTGGAGGATAAATTACCCGTACACTATCGCCTCGAACTCTGATCCAATTGGCGACCCTGCCTAAACGCCCTTTCAGATGATCTTCCTTCAATGTCTCAGTTGTAAGTTTATGATCTTTTTGTCGTATTTTGAGCCTAGCAAGGCCGGTGGAATGGCTAAAATAAGTAGGGGGTTTATTGGCACTATTGAGCGCCCCCCATGCCTCTGTTGTTATCCTTCTTATGTTTTCTTCTGTCACGTCAATGTAAGGCAGATTTTCATCTTCAAGTAAATCCCCTTGGTATGTCCATGCACTGTTTAGCAAATCCTTCACTTCTTCCAGAGGAAGTGGAGGAGTACAGGCAGCAGCAGCGCGTGAAACAAGGACTTCAGCCTCTTCTATCTTTAAGCCTTGGTGATGCAGTCTGCACGCATATCGAAAGAGCCTGTCATTTCTTTCACCATCGGGAACTCCCTCTAATATGACAAGAGGGTCAATAGGCTGATGAATATCAGAAATAATCGGAGTAGACCTTATTAAATCTGATAGCAAGGAGGGGGAGGCAAATGTCCCAACATCGTCAAGGGCTAAGTTTGGCAACCAGACATATTCCTTGCCATCTTCGTTTACACTTGGAGGTGCAACTACATACCCTCCTTCCCCCCTGATGTCACAGTCCTTAATGAACCGCACATTGTTTCTAACCCCTTCGTGATGCTTGAAGTAGTAGTGCCAGCCATTTGGGGTTTTGGCTGTAGTGATAGGCAAATCAGACGGGATAATCTCTCTCAATGCAGCAAGGCCCTCTTTTGAATCCACATCAACAACATCCAAGTCTGAAATAGAACCAGTAACAATGCCGATGTTGGCGTCTGGCCATTTTGCCCACCAGTATTGGATACGCGTAGGTCGTGCTCTTCTTTTTTGAAATGCTTCCCACTTTATGAATGGTTTTTTGTTTTTACGGATGGGTATGACTGAGTAGCCTTTTGATTCATAGTCCAGAGCGGCTTGAAGTAAAGGATTGTTTGCATTGTCCATGACGAACCTCCTATTTGTTATTGTGGTTGGCAGTCAAAAGCAGGAGGTTCCCCAACTTTCAAACTGCCAACCAGTTAGCAGGACTTTCAATGCCCTGCTAAGCAAAAAAGGGTGTGATAAGAGTTATTGTCCGTAAAAACTTGCCCTTGTGACCCTCAATCCATCTTTATTATAACATGGATTTCAAAAGCCTCAGGTCTCCCAAGCGAAAATTCTCAATATTTGAATGGTGGGGGCAGCATTTCCACCGGAAAAGTCCCCCACTTAGAAAAGGACTTGCTAGTTTCACCATTCATTAGCTATTGTTGGTACAGAGGAGGCATTCATCCAAATATACCTATCTTCACTAATGGTGCGCACTTCAATGGCTCCCCGCATAAGTCCTGGTCAATCCATAAAAGGCCATTTATTCCAATCTAGTTAAACCAGCTTTTCCAAAGCCATATGAACGATATTGCCCAACAAGCTCCTTCATCTCATCATCATGACGGTGAGCCATTTTCATCCTCTCGACAGGATTCAATTTCAGTTCTATCATTGCTTTGATTTCAGCACGCTGTTTTTCAATGAGCTCAGCACCTTCTTTGGTTTTCTCTCGAACTATCCGCTCGGTATCATCTTCCTCCTGTTCCTGTCGAAACTTCTTCAGGTTTTCAACAGGTCGATCAGTAACGAGTTGCTGCCTAGATTGCATCCGGGCGGTGTCAATTGTCGGGGTGTCTTTGATTTCCATAATTTTTCTCCTTACCACTGGACGTAGACGGTTTCCACACCTACATCCTCTAAGGTTAATTTATGAGGCCAGACTCTTGCCTCCCTCCTCAAGAAAAGGTATCCGAGATGTCGTTTATCTTTACCTTTGCTAAAAATGTTGTAACGGCGCATGGTATCAACTTCCCGATCATCTTCCTTCGCGTAAAGGGCCAGTTCAGTTTTATAGATCTTCTTTTTCCCCACATCTCCCTCCTTAAGGAATAATACTTTTTAATTTCCTGTTGGATAACCACGGTGATTTGGCTCGATCTCGGCCTTATCTATACCGATATACCCTTTCGCTCCTTCGCTGCGGCTACAAAAGCATTAATCAATAATCCAAGATTATTTTCGAAGCGTTTTTGGTCAATCTTTAGCTCAGCTAGGATCTTCTTATAAATCTCCTTCTCTTTCATCAGTTCTTGGATCACCGATACCATTTTGTAAACTGTCTCTTCTTTCGCGATTTGCATCTCCATCCACCTCCTTCCGCTTTTCGTAATAAGCAATTGCCATTCGCTCCCATTCCTCAGTGGATTGCATCATGCCCGGGACTTTTAGAACACCTGTTCCAGTAGGATCAATTTCAAGCTTGTGGCTTTCAACCCATCCGGCCAAATGACCCAATTTCGACATGACGAATTTCGCCGCGTCCAAGCTGCCTTGCCTTAGTTCACTAAGGATCACGCTCATACTTAGGTCGATATATTCATACCTGATAGAATCTCGCACTTTTTGGAGCCGTTTACTGCCCTTTATCCTCTGTCCTAGAGCTTGTGGGCTTATGCCAAGCCTCCTAGCAGCATCACTTTGAATGCCAACTGAGGCCTGGAGAGCCTTGATGATCATCTCCTCCGAGACAGGCCCTAGGTGTTCAGGCCTTACATAAGGCACGATCTCTCTACGCCTACTTGCCATCCCTCGCATCCTTCCCAAAATTATCCTTAACAATTTTTGCATACTCATTGATCTTTGCATCAATCTCAGGGGAGGGTGTGATTCGCCTGTTAAGTATCGCTGACAGATATGCGTAAGAAACTCCTATCCTTTGCGCCAATGACCACAATGGGATCATGCTTTCTCTGAAAATCTCCTTGGCTGGATGTTCCATATCATTCTCAATCATTCTCCTTGTCATACTTTCATCTCCTTTAAATATAAAAAAATCCCGCAGGAATAGACTCTTATGGCTAAAATGTTCTATCCCTCCGGGATCTCCTCACCCGACACCGCCGGGGAGGCTTATTTAAGTGCCTCTGGACTCCGCCCTTCAGCACCATTTCTATCTAATCTTAAGTATAATAAAAATAATTAAAAGAATCAAGAAAAAAATGTAATGATTGGCACAAAAAATTAGTGATGTGACAGATCAATTGAAACAAGCCATACCAAATGCTAAGAGATTTAAGGGTGGGATGTTAAGATTTTATGGGGGAATGGGGGGGTGGGAGGTGTGTGATCTACTGTGGATAATAGATTGAATCAGAAGAATGTTAGGTTAAGAATGATTGCAAATTGATCTGTGATATTGAAAATAAAAATCATATCTAAACATTTGTGGCAGGTATCTTATTGCGGATAAAAGCAGGTAACGATGGTGGTAACGATGCAGTCAGCTGCCGATGTTAAGCTTAGCGAAACACAGAGCGGATGAACTGATTGTTTTTTCTTTAATTTTAATCAAATTTTATGTCATCATGGTGAATGAAGCCTGAAAAGAAAATACCATCCTCTAGATTGTAATAACTTACATGAGCAAAGATATCGCTATTATCCAATCCAGCAACTCGAAAATCACAGTCCAATCTAGTTAACCCCTCAGGGGTATTCCTCACAACCAAACTGTTCTTACTGGCCTTACTATAAACAGGCGTTTTTGTCCGTTTAAGATCGATATAATAAAGTCGATATTCGGGGCTTTTTACCTGGCTTCTTTTCTGGTGAATAGATAAAACCATTTCAATCGTCGATGAAAGAACATACTCTGCTCTGATATCAATTCCATCCTTTTCAAAACATTCAAATTTGTATCTGACAATCCACTCGCTCTTTTGGTCATAGCGAAAAACAGCAGGAGTTAGGCGCCAAACATTCCAAAAAGTATTGCTGTCTACGCCATCTTTCATTAAGTCCATTTCGAGGGTGCTGTGATCAAATACGATATAGCCACAAGGGTCATCAACATTCTCTTCAATATATTGTGGATTTTTTGCCCAATGAGGTGCTTTGTAACCATACATCATTAATCCCAAACCCTTTTTACTGGAAGTTTTGCTTCTATATCCTGAAATGTCATAATCTGTCATAATTTCGCAGTACAAAGCTTTTCTGCAGGAGATTAGACATTCAATATAGTTTTGTTCATCAAAATATTTTTCTGCTTCTTTTAATAATTCTTTGACCTCGCCTTCTTTTAAGAGGTCAATCAAACTGAAAGCCGCAAACTTATTTCCGAAGATGGACATCGAAACTTCTTCGAAGAACTCACGTACCGTTATGGATAACTGCTTAACCTCATCTTGGGCGGGCTGTATACCGTAATGTTTACAATTTACTCTAAGCTTGTTAAGGCTATTTAACCTACTTCGAAAGGGGAGCTTATCAGGAGCAATTTTATTATTTATCAGCTCAAAATATTTATCAAAGCCTGTATTTGTTGTTATATTTGCATCTAAAAATTCACCCACAGCTAGTAGAAACAACTCAACTGAGTCTTGCATGAGATTCACGCCAGCACTCAATTTGATACCCTGATCTGTCTTTAAATTTTCTGTCACAAGTGTAAATAAGTATCGTGATGATAATAGTTTATTTATGGTACTGCGTTCCATAGAAAAAGCCTTTTAATTTTAAGAAAGATCACATATATTATATGGAAGCCATAATATTCAATGTAAGACAATGCCTAAATATCAAAATTGGAATCATCACTGAAAAACTCCTCACATCGTTTCTTTGTCATTTTACGCTTAGAATCACCAAAAAGATAAAATTTGGCTGTAGATATGAGTAGTCTGCACCCAAGCTTATCATAATCTTTAATGCGTCTTGGCACACTTAGATCAATGACTGGTAAACGAAAGGTTCTAGTGGACCCCTCATGAGGTGGACGGCTCTTAGGAACTATCTCCAAATCACAAAATGTTCCATTTGATGGACGAAGACCATATTCGGCTACTAATTCTTCGTTTCCTTCTTCTGGTATTCTTATCGATGTTGCTTTTTTATAAATTTCCTTTGCTTCGATTTTTAAAGCACCTTTTCCGTCAAAAACTCCGTCATCAATCGCCCAAAAAAACCAGTCTGGATCTGAAAATACTACCTGAGGCAAAGTTTTGCCTTTATGTTTTCCAAAATATATTTTAGACCATGACATGATAAGCCCTTTATTTTATGTAATTAACTCCTCAAACTCCTCTCTGCTATAAATAAAAATGTATGGACAAAGCTTTTGTGAATTATGTTGAATCTTTTTATCTTCAGTTACAAAGCAGTCTGCTGCATTTGCAGTTATTAAATGTCTATAATCACTTGTTGATTTTTTACTTGGTCCATCAGGATTTGTTAAAGCAATGAAATTGAGATATAGTTGTGCATTGATATAAGTATTTAAATATGGATAATTTTCTGGCTCGGAAAATAATTTTTCATCTGAAATATATTTTGCTTTTTCTCCATAAGGACTTTTTATGATAGTCTGCCGTCTATACCCCCAATCATCTCGAAATGCATAAAATTCTCTTGGTCTGGGCATATCAATATTCATCTCAATTATAGATTTCCTATATTCTAAGATATCTTCTGTTATACTATTCTCTCGATTTTGAATGAAATCCTTAGCTCTCTCACTATAGCCTTTAGCTAATCTATACATTTCTTCTTTTGTTGCAGTGATATTAAAATTATCCAGGAAAGGCAATAGCTTGCCCCCAGTTAATGCATAATCCAAATCAGAGTCAATAAGTTGATCAGGAAGTTTTAAAAAATAATCCATATTCATGTCACTTAGATATTGAAAAATATCTTTCCCCTTTTCGATATTCTCTAGATTGTTCTCATCAAGAAAGAGTCTAGCAAATTCATAGATGTTATGAGTTCCCAAGCAAATCTGTATTTTAGAAGCGTTAAGTCTTTTTTCAAATTCTGAAACCGAGAATTGATTAATTACATACTCCCATATATTTTGATCAAAATATGCTTTCAATTGTTTTCTTACTATTTTATTTAAATGCTATTCATCCCTAAAAAAACTACTTCTCTAAAAGAGAAATAGGACTATCTATTATCCATTTATTCTTTAAAACCAGCGATAATCCATTTTATTACTTTTGTAATTCCAAATATACTAAACAGAACAATTAAGAAAGCAGCTATTGAGCCAGCAATACCAGCTATTGCACATTGCCAATCTGGTGGAGAGTAATAACGAACTGGGGGTAAAACAGTGTTTCTTGCTTCAAATATCTTATCAAGTTCTTCTAGACTAATACCCCTTTTTATTCTTCTCTTTTTTTGAAGTTCTTCAGGTAATATCGCATTTATTTTCTCTTGATATTCTTCTGGTATTTTTTCTGCTGGGAGCATCTTTTCCCCATACCATCTCACTTTCATTGTTTTTTCTGACTCATAAATATACCATCCCCCTAAAAATCCAGGCACTAAAGCTATTACCCCTAAAATAATGGCTATTCGATACATTCCTCTGATAACATTCATAATTTATTTCCAACCATAGGACTCGACAAGAGCCTCCCAAATACAAATTCTTGCGGTTCCATTTAGTTTTTCTGGATGCTTTTCTGCCCATTTTTTGAAAATTAAAATGAGTTGCCCGACATGAATGCCTTCCTTCGGAATATTAAGGCGAGAAAAATTAATTTGTTTGGAAAGCTTGGTTCTTTCACCTTCTGTCATTATATTAGAGGGGAACATAGACTCAAAAAGAGCATCTTGAGTAAGAGAAATACCATCGATACACCCATCGAGATAACCAATTGTACGTGCAACACTCATGGCGTCATCAAGAGTTGCTGGATTATCCATCAATTTAAGGTTGTGATAAATATCATATCCACTCTTTATCTCATCCTGTGAAAATACTGTTGATGGGAATATAAGCATCAACAGAGCTATCAAGAATAATTTTGCTTTCATACTTTTTAATCTCTCCTGGCAAAATATATCAAAAAAAACCACCTCTCTATGTGAGAAATGGGGTTTAGATGTTTCGATTCATGGTATCTCATTTTCTATTTCCTTGTCATCGAATTGATAAGGTCAGCAAAGAAGTTTACCATGTCTACTGAATTGAGACAGCTACCTTTGGAATATAACTGCTGCTAAAGCCTTTCCCTCCCGCCATGTTGCGAGTTCTCCACGCTTAATAGACTCTATGGGTCTTTTTGGGTTTAAGCTTTGAATTGAAGTAAGAATTCTTGGATCTGGGACTAGTCTTCGTTCATCCTCCAAAATCATCCAGACCTCGTTCTCGTTATCAGTAGGGCGAACAAGGCGTGCTCTTGAAACACTCTCAATAGGTCTTCCAATGTGGAATGCTCTAAATTCCTTCTCCTTTAATACAACAACATCAGCGAATGACCAGCCTAGGAGGAATAGGGTTTGCGGATCGGGTATATGTCTTCCCTCACCATTAACGTATAGGTAGACCTCAGGATGATTTTGACGTCGGAACAAAAAGTCAGTTGGTTCCTGAATAGAAAAATTTCCATTCCAAACTAGTGCCAAAAGGTAGAACAACACAACATTCAATAGAACAAAGCTGCCAAAAAGCACGGTCTGAATTGGCAATCCACTGATGACACCCAACAAAACACTAATTAAGGATATAGCAAGAGCCACAACACCAAATAAAGCAAATATACGTGCTCTAAGAACACGAAAAGTCAGGAGCCGAAATGTCTTTGAAATAGATCCAGATGAACGAAAAATTAGGTTAACTAAAGCAGGAAGAATCAATATAACGATAGCGATTAAGGCCGAACGGGATGGCCTTGCAATAAAATATTCTCGATCAACAATGAGACCGAAAGTAGCCAATGCAACAAGAAATGGTAAAAGCCATGCATAAAACCTTAGCAAATCTTATAGCCTCCCCCCGTTCAAAGTTTGCATCTAGGGAAAAGCACCATCTCCCTGGTAACAGAATAGGGATGGAAATGCAAGCTTTTTTAGGAGATATACGGCAATGAAGTGGGTATTAACGGAAGGGTAAAGGATTGAGGCCATAAGAAAAACCCCTATGTGATGGTTCCACAGGGGCTTCTTATATTATTGATTGGCTGCTAATTTGATATGACTTTGAACCTTAAAATGGATTATATAAGACCTATTGTTTTGCTTAGATCATTATGGCCAAGAAGTTCTTGGACTGTTCCGGGAAGTTAGTGAGCCTGCTTATTAGGTGGTCTTGCTCTAAAAAAAGACCCCGCCTCTCTTTATAAGAAATGGGGTCTTTGAATTCACTCCATAGCCTCCCCTTGCTTAGAGTTCGCATCCGGGGAAAAGCACCAATTCCCTAGTACCAGAATGTCAATAAAAAGACAACTTTTTATTTTATGAGATATATTGGTATGAAATAGGTATTATGGGATGGATTAAAGATTGTGATCGTGAAAAAGCCATTTCCTCAATGAAGGGGAGGGCTTTTAGGGCTGCGGGCGACTGAATGGAGCCCTGGCAGCCATGGCTCTCTCTCCCTGGCCGGGCAGGCAGGCAAGGCGGGCGGGGACACAATTTCACTGTTAAAATTCTTATAGAGATTGCTTCGTCGTCTCCGGCCCTTCGGCAGGCTTAGGGCCATGAGCAGGGTCGAATGGCTCCTCGCAATGACAGTTATTATGTAATCTATTTTGTGCCCTCCTTATGACGCTCTTCCTTCTTAAGATCTATCCTTGACTCTACCTTGAAAGGTATCTTATAAGTCCAAATTATAGGTCTTCATAGCTCAAGGCTTAACATTCATGGTAATTTTATTATTGATTTAGGATAATATTCGAATGGGCCAAAGGCATAAGGCCTTGCGCCATGCGCCTCGGGGCTTGCGCCCTATCTCGTCGCGATACGAGAGATTGCTTCCTTTACTCGCAATGACAGAACCCGAACGTATTGAGAAGCTACGAAAATAAGTCTCGCAAGTTGTACACATGAAACAGGACACGACAACCATGGACCTTCCGTTCCAACCGCCGAGGATCTACACGGTTAGCCAGCTAACTGTGCAGATAAAATCCCTGCTTGAGGCGGAATTTGACGTTATCTGGGTGGAGGGGGAGATCTCGAATTTCTCATGTCCATCCTCGGGTCACTTCTATATGAGCCTTAAGGATGAACATGCCCAGATCAGGGCGGTGATGTTCAGGCCACAGGCCCGCTATCTTAAATTCACCCCTGAAGACGGCATGATGGTAATCGCCAGGGGCAGAATAGGGGTATATGAACCCAGGGGGGAATATCAGATCATCCTCGATTATCTGGAGCCTCTCGGCGTGGGGGCACTTGCCGCTGCCTTTGAACAGGTGAAGAGAAAACTCGCCCTCGAGGGGATATTCGATGAGGATCAGAAGAGGCCGATTCCCTTTCTGCCTCAGAGGATCGCCGTGATTACCTCCCCCACCGGTGCGGCGATCAGGGATTTCCTGCGGATCGCCGGCCGAAGGATGCCCAACCTGGATATTACCATAGTCCCGGCGAGGGTTCAGGGCGATGAGGCAGCACGTGATATTGTAGAGGCCCTTGAGGTGGTCAACAGAGAGCTCGAGGATATCGAGGTGATCGTGATAACACGAGGCGGAGGCTCCCTTGAGGACCTTTGGCCCTTTAACAGGGAAGAAGTGGCCTACGCCATAAGGCGCTCGCGTATCCCCGTTGTCTCCGCAGTGGGCCACGAGGTGGATCTCACCATCTCCGATCTTGCCGCAGACCTCAGGGCACCCACCCCTTCGGGTGCGGCTGAACTGCTCGTTAAGGAAAGGGATGTCCTTATCAGAGATCTCAAGAGCCTCTCCTCCAGGCTGGAGATGGCTCTGGGGGGCATGCTCGCGAGAGCCCGGGATAGAATCGCAAACCTCTCGGCCCGCATACGAGACCCACGACGAGGCCTTGCGGATACCTGGCTCAGGCTTGATGACCTTTACGGCCGCCTGCTCACCATGGGGAGAGGCTTCATTAAGGATAAGGCCATAGGGCTTAAATCCATCAGTGAAAGGCTGCTGTTGAATAGCCCATCCCATGCCATCACCATGCGATCTCAGGAAGTAGGCTTTCACACCCGAGCCCTTGTTCAGGCCATCTCTGGGTACCTGGAAGTCAGAAAGAGGGATGCCCTCGCCTTCACCGATAAACTCGACTCCTTGAGCCCCCTTTCAATCCTCAAGCGAGGGTATAGTATCACGAGAAGGTCCCCTGATATGACCATCATCAAGGATTCCGCCCAGGTGAGCCCCGGTAACGGTATCAACATCCTGCTGGCCCGCGGCGCGCTCAACGGCGTGGTCACCAAGACCGAGAAGGGAGAGTGATGTGCCTCCAAAATGGGAAAAAGGCCTGCTGATGCTCATGCTGCTCGCAGTTTTTCTCCTCTCGTCTGCCGATGCACTGCCCCTCGCCGGATCTGATATCGAGCTCCATCCATCGGCGATCGGGCAGGGTGAAGTGGCTATCCTCTCCATACAAAAGGAGGGAAAGGCCAGGCCCGAGGTGACCTGGAGGGGAAAGGAAATCACCGTGCTTCTCGACTCATCGAACGGGATGTGGACCGCTTTTCTCGGAGCGGATTTGACTACCGTGCCGGGAGGGTATACACTACAGGTCAGGCATGACGACGAGGTACTCACAAGGCACGTCATGGTACTTTCAACGGATCACGGTACCAGGCGGTTCAGGGTACCGAGGGAGATGGAGGCACTTGACCCCCGTACCCTCGAGAGGGTTCAGGAGGAGTCAAAGGTGATGAGGGAGCTCCTTTCGATCTCCCATGCCCAGCCGTTCTGGCGGGGGAGGTGGATAATGCCGGTAACAGGCAGGATTATGAGCCCCTTCGGGTGCAGGACCTTCATCAATGATCTGGAAAGGTCTCCTCATTCAGGCGTGGACCTTAAGGCGGCAGAGGGCACATCGATTAAGGCTGCCAATAGGGGTCAAGTGGTCCTGGTGGCGGATCAATTCTTCGGCGGCCTGAGCATCGTCATCGATCACGGGGGAGGCATTCACAGCATGTATCTCCACCTGAGCAAGGTCTCCGTAATTGCGGGACAAGTAGTGGGAAAGGGGGATATCATAGGGCTTTCCGGCTCATCGGGAAGGGCCACAGGCCCCCATCTCCACTTCGGCATCAGGCTAAATGGTGAGAGGGTGAACCCCTTACACCTCATTGAGCTTAGCGAAGAACTGGGACGATGATGGAAGAGAAAAGATTTGAAGACGCCTTACGAGAACTCGAGGATATCGTGAAACGTCTTGAGAGCGGCGACCTGCCCCTGGAGGAATCGCTCACGATCTTCGAGCAGGGGGTAACCCTGTCGAGGTATTGCGTTCAGAAACTGGAGGAGGCGGAAAAAAGGGTTTCCATACTGATGAAGGATGAAGGGGGCGTGAGGAGAGAGCCCTTTGAGGCAGGTGAGGATGTCGAAGGGGATTGAAACATACCTTGATGAAAGAAGAGTCATTGTTGAGAAGGCACTGGAAAAGCTCATGCCTCAACCATCCGGCCTGGCCGAAGAGGTGATTAAGTCCATGAATTACAGCCTCTTTGCCGGGGGAAAGAGGCTGAGGCCTATACTCTGTATCGCCGGTGCTGAGGCGGTGGGGGGATCCGCCGATGCAGTCCTCTCGGTGGCCTGCGCGCTGGAACTCATCCACACCTACTCCCTGATCCACGATGATCTCCCCGCAATGGACGATGATGACTTCCGCAGGGGGAAGCCCACAAATCACAAGGTATTCGGAGAGACAGTGGCCCTTCTGGCAGGAGACGGACTGCTTACGCTCGCGTTCAACCTTTTGGTACGGCATGGGCTCGAGTACGATGTCGAGAAAGGGTTGCTGTTGCGAGTGATTGAGGTAATCTCAAATGCCGCCGGCTACAAGGGAATGGTGGGCGGGCAAACGGTGGATATCGCCTACGAGGGGAAGGAACCAGATCCCGCGGTTGTGGAATATATCCACAGACACAAGACCGGCGCCCTGATAGCAGCAGCTGTTACCTCAGGGGCTATCCTTGCGGGGGGCAACGAGGAGCAGGAGAGGTCCATCAACAGATACGGTCAACAGGTAGGCCTGGCCTTCCAGATTGCAGACGATGTCTTAAATGTAGAGGGCGACAGCGTTATTATGGGTAAGGGCATAGGGAGCGATAAGGCCAGGGGAAAGATGACCTATCCGAGCGTCTTCGGTATCACGGAGTCGAAAAGGGCTCAAGAGGAATTAGTGGAGAGCGCGATAGGCTCACTTAGGGGATTCGATGAAAAGGCTGATCCGTTAAGGGGCATCGCCCGCTACATTGTCAGGAGAAGGGCATAGCCAGAACAACAGCAGGGAGTAAGAAGTAGGCAGTAGGCGGCAAGCAGTAAGGGGTGTGTGGATTGCGATGTTGGATTGGCTCAGATCATATAGGGCATCTCACCTTTAACTTTAGGCACTTTTAATTTTAGCTCACTTTAGGCACTTAAAATATGGAACAAGGGCACAAAAATACCGAATCAAAGGACAGGCTTGTCGATCGGATCAACAATCCTGCTGATCTGAAGAAATTGGAGATCGCCGATCTGGAGCCATTGGCCGTCGAGATTCGCGATCTCATTATAGAAACGGTGGCGGCAAATGGGGGCCACCTGGCCCCAAGCCTCGGAGTGGTGGAGCTCACTATTGCGCTCCATTATGTGTTCAACTCCCCCAAGGACAAGATCATCTGGGATGTAGGACACCAGGCATACGCCCATAAGATCATAACGGGAAGAAGGTGTAGGTTCCATACCCTCAGAAAGGACAAGGGGATAAGTGGATTTCCCAAGAGGGAGGAGAGCCCTTGCGATCCATTCAACACCGGCCATTCAGGAACCTCCATATCCGCGGGCCTTGGCATCGCAACAGCCAGGTCTATCAAGGAAGACAAGAACAAGGTCATCGCGGTCATCGGCGATGGCGCTATGACCGCGGGCATGGCCTTCGAGGCACTCAATCAGGCGGGCCATACAGAGAGGGACCTGGTGGTGGTGCTGAACGATAACGAGATGTCGATCGCGAAAAACGTGGGGGCGCTCTCCTCTTACTTCAGCCGCAAGATATCGGAACCACGGTTCGTGAACCTTAAAAAGAGCTTGGAGGCTTTTTTTCGATCCATACCAGGCGTCGGGGATAATATATACGCCATCTTGAAGAGAAGCGAGGATTCCCTTATCGGCCTCCTCACCCCCGGTATGCTCTTTGAGGCCCTGAAATTCAGATACATCGGCCCCATCAACGGCCACAACATCAACCTCCTTGTCAGGACCTTTAGGGATGTATCCAGGCTCGAGGGCCCGGTCCTCGTGCACGTGCTGACCACCAAGGGAAAGGGTTATCCGCCTGCCGAGAAAAACCCCACCTTATATCACGGCCTTGGGTCCTTTGACATCGCTACCGGCCTGAGCCCAAAGGGATCGAATCAAGATCCCCCATCCTACACCGAGGTCTTCGGCAAGACAATGGTTGAGCTTGGGGCTAAGGACAAGAGGCTCTTCGCGATTACCGCGGCCATGCGTGAGGGAACGGGCCTCTCCGAGTACGCGAAGGCATATCCCGATCGCTTCATCGATGTGGGCATCGCTGAGCAGCACGCGGTAACCTTTGCGGCAGGCCTCGCAACCGAGGGATTCAAGCCGGTGGTGGCCATCTACTCCACCTTTCTTCAGCGATCATTCGACCAGGTAATACACGACGTGTGTTTGCCCAACCTCCCGGTTATATTCTGCCTGGACAGGGGAGGCATAGTGGGTGAGGACGGTCCCACCCATCACGGCGCCTTTGACCTCTCCTACCTGAGGATCATCCCGAATATGAGCATCATGGCCCCAAAGGATGAAAACGAATTGAGACACATGCTCTTTACCGCGCTGGGCTTTCGGGGACCCGTTGCCATCCGCTATCCCAGGGGAAAGGGCGTTGGTGTGCCCATGGATGGGGAACTGGTGGAAATCCCCACCGGCAGGGCAGAGGTGCTCACAAGGGGCGAGGACCTTCTGATCCTGGCCATTGGAAGCAGGGTTTACCCATGCCTTGATGCCGGGAAAGAGCTTGAAAAGGACGGGTACTCGGCGAGCGTGGTCAACTGCCGATTTGTGAAACCCCTGGAGCCCCGCCTACCACAGATGGCTTCACGCACCGGGAGGGTTCTGATAGTCGAGGAAAATACGCTTCAAGGCGGTTTTGGGAGCGCCGTTCTCGAGTCCCTTGCCGATCGAGGGGTGCGAAATGTTGCGGTAAAGAGGCTCGGAATTCCGGATGTATTCATAGAGCACGGCCCTCAGGAAATCCTGCGGGAGAGGTGCAAGATCGACACGAAGAGGATCCTGCTGGAGGCCAAAAAGCTATGCAGCCGAAATGACCGGGTCAAGAAAAAGGCTTGATCACCTGCTCGTTGAGAGGAAACTGGCGGAGACTCGGCAGAGGGCGAGAAGCGCTATCATGGCCGGCCTGGTGAGGGTCGATGGAGAGATAGTGGATAAGCCAGGCCATATGGTTCAGCCCGCGGCCTCCGTGGATCTCCTTGGGCCTGATCACCCGTACGTGAGCAGGGGTGGGATCAAGCTTGAGGCTGCGCTACAGGCGTTTTCCATTGATGTGCGAGGGCTCACTATCCTCGATGTAGGTGCATCTACGGGCGGATTCACCGATTGTCTTCTCCAACACGGCGCGAAAAAGATCGTGGCCGTTGATGTGGGCTACGGTCAACTGGCGTGGTCTCTGAGGAATGATCCACGCGTGGTGGTGTTAGAGAGGACAAATATAAGGCACCTCTCGACACTGGGTATTCAGGAGGACATCGACGGTGCCGTGATCGACACCTCCTTTATCTCGCTCAGGATCGTGGTTCCAGTCACGCTCAGGCATCTCAAGAAGAAGGGCTTCCTCCTCGCCCTCATCAAGCCACAATTCGAGGTGGGAAAGGGTATGGTGGGAAAAGGCGGTGTGGTGAGGGATGGGGAGTTACAACAAAGGGTGGTAGCCGAGCTCGTGGAGTTCTTTACACACCTAGGCCTCGAGGTCCGCGGAACCTTGGAGTCCCCTATTAGAGGCACTAAAGGAAACAGGGAATTCTTCATCCATCTCGTCTCCCCGAGCGAGAAATAAGATGGGCATGGTCGGGATAGGATGGCCGATAAAGCCTCACTAGTTCACCGAGGAAAGCAACCCGCAGTTTTCAAGGCTATCTCCAGCAATATAATCCACCCAAGCCATGCATATCTCCGACAATAACAATTGCCAAGACCTATCTCGAATGTGACAAGAAAAAGTATTCTTTATATCTTCAGCTCCTTGACTTTTTTCCATATAATCCCACGTTCTATAAAATAAAAATCTCTTGACTTACCACAGAATAGATTTACAATGCATGTATAATAGATTCT
>CAZJXD010000087.1:0-21894 GCA_964549945.1 uncultured Desulfobacteraceae bacterium
GCAACGGGTTATGGGGGTGTAGGGTTAATCGAGCTCCTGCTAAACCACCCCTTTGCAAGCATTGGCGGGCTCATGGCCAAGCACGATATCGACAAGCCAATCAGCACGATATACCCTCACCTCAGGGGATTTTGCGACCTCAAGGTTTTTGATCCTACGGATCCCGAATGCCCCGATGATTTCGATATCGTGGTCTATGCCACACCAGATGGCGTGGGCCAGAGGGATGCGAGCAGATGGCTTGAGAGGGGTATCAAGGTGATCGACTACAGTGGGGACTTCAGGTTCAACAATAGCCAGGACTATGCCTCCTACGCTCAAAGGATTGGAAAGGCAGGGGTGCACTCTGATCCAGGGATACTCTCCTCTTCCACCTATGGGCTCCCCGAGCTCCACAGGAGGGAGATCGCAAGCTCGACATTGGTGGGAAATCCAGGGTGTTATGCGGTAGCCTGCATACTGGGAGTTGCGCCGGCCCTTAAATTCGGCCTGGTCGAGGAGGAGGGTATGATCTTTGATGGGAAAAGTGGCGTCTCGGGGGCCGGAAAAACCCCTTCACCTCAGTTCCACTTCCCGGCTCGACATGAGTCAATGCATGCCTACAAGGTGACGGGCCACCAGCATGTCTATGAGATCGAGCGAGAGTTAACGGCGGTGAGCGGAAGGCAGATCACGATCACATTCACTCCCCACGTGGTCCCCCTGAGCAGGGGGATTATCGCCACTATCTACGCGGAGCTTCTCCCAGACGTGGATATAGAGCGCGTGAGAGAGGCCTATCAGGCTCTGTATGGCAATGAGCCCTTTATCAGGGTATTCAGCCATGGAGAGCTGATCAGCACCACCGATGTGAGGGAGAGCAATTTCTGCAACATCTCGCTCAACATAGACCCGAGAACGAATAAGCTCATCGCGATCAGCGTGATCGATAATCTCATGAAGGGTCAGGCGGGAAACGCCTTGCAGAACATGAATATCATGATGGATATCGAGGAAACCGCGGGATTGATGCACGCCGGGAACTTTCCATGACTAAAGCTCCTACATACACACCTTCCTCACCTGGAGGAGATCGGTCTTACCGAGGAATACCTTCCTGATGCCGTCCTGCATGAGGGTGGCCAGGCCATCTTCGATAGCCTGGGCCCTGATCTCCTCCATCTTGGCCTTGATCTGGATCAGGCTCTTCATCGGGGTAGTGCCCTTCAGCAGTTCGATGAGCCCCATTCTTCCCTTGTACCCCGTGTTCTGGCACTTCTGGCAGCCCTTGGGGCGGTGGAGGGTGAGCTCGTCATTGTAAGTGATACCCAGCTTATCAAAGCCTTCGCCGTAAGCTCGAACCAGGGACTCGAATTCCTCCTCTGAGGGGTGGTAGGGCTCCTTACAGTCCTTGCACAGGGTTCTCACCAGCCGCTGGGCGAGGATCCCCAGGATGGCGTCGGCGAAGTTGAAGGGATCCATCCCCATATCGAGTAGACGCGTGATAGTCTCGGGCGCGCTGTTGGTGTGGAGGGTGGAGAACACGAGGTGGCCCGTGAGGGATGCCTCAATGCCCATGGAGGCAGTCTCCTCATCGCGCATCTCCCCCACCATGATCACATCAGGGTCCGCCCTCAGGAATGACCTCATGGCAGCGGCGAAATTGAGCCCAATCCTCGGCTGCATCTGAACCTGGCGAAGGCCCTCTTGGGTGATCTCCACCGGGTCTTCCGCGGTCCAGATCTTGGTTTCCGGTCTATTGATGTAATGGAGGGCCGAGTGGAGCGTGGTGGTCTTCCCGCTTCCGGTGGGGCCCACCACGAGCACGATGCCGTAAGGCTTCTCAATCATGCCGATAAACTCGTTGTAATCGCGCTCCCTCATGCCCATCTTGTCCAGTGGGATGGGCTCCCCTGAGGCCAGCAATCGCATGACTACATCCTCGTTTCCCCCTGTAGTTGGAACGGTGGCTACCCTCAGCTCGATGTCCAGGGGAGCGTACTTCTTGAACTTGATCTTGCCATCCTGGGGGAGACGCCGCTCGGCGATATCCAGATCGCTCATGATCTTGATTCGGGAGCAGATGGCGTTCTTGTATGTGTAGGGTATGGTCTGGTACACCTGACAAGCCCCATCGACCCTGTATCTGATAACGGCATCTGCCTTCCCCATCCGAGGCTCTATATGGATATCAGAGGCTCCCCTGTTGTACGCATCCACGATCATCTTGTTAACGAGCTGAACGATGGCCCCGTCCTCTTCGCTCATCCCACCCATATCCTCGTCCTCTTCCTCGCCCGTCTCGAGCTGCCCCAGGATATCCTCGATGCTCCTGGCACCCGATTCATTCAGGCTCGATCGTGAGACATCGAAGAAGTGATCGATCATCTTGATGATGTCCTCCCTCAATGACACGCAGAACTCGAAATCCTTGCCGTGGATGAGCCCTTTCACGGTGTCTTGTGCGGGGAGGTAATTGGGATTTTCCATGGCTATCACGATCTTGGAATCGGATTGGGCCACGGGAACGAAGAGATTGCTCTTCAAAAAGGCGGGCCTGAGGTTTTTCAGCAGCTGGCCTGGGATCACCATCCTCTCATCAAAGGGGATAAATCTCGTATGATAGAATTCGCTAAGGGACTTGCCGATGTCCTCCTTGGACACGTGGTAGTCGGACATGAGGATGCTCTCGACGCTGCTCTTCATCTTCCGCGCCAGCACCATTGACTGATCGAGGTCTTTTTGAGCGATAATGCTGTTGCTGATGAGGTAATCGAACTTCGTCTTCTTGGCCTGTTGCTTAAGCCGCTGGTGGTTGTAAAAGGCAATCCCGAGGACCTTGGCGATCTCGGTGACGGACTTCTGGTCTTCCAGCGTAAACTGGCTGCCGGCAACCTTATTGATAAGCTGAATGACTCCAAGCAGGTATTTGCTGAACTTGATGGGCGCAACCAGGACTTGCTTTGTGACATAACCTGTCTTTTGATCCCAACTCTTGTCAAATGAAAGCTCGGGATTTATCCCCTTGAGTTCATTGTCATCATAGGCATTCTTGACATTGATAATCCTGCCCGAGACCCCGCAATAACCTGAAATACTCCCATTGGTAATGGGAACCCGTATCTCGTTAATCTCCTCGCCTACCTTGAATCTGGAGACGAGTTCTTTATGGGCGCCATCGACAATATAGATGGTAATTCGGTCCGCATCGAACAGCATGAGAATGCGATCCTTCAAGTTGATCAATATCTCATCGATGTTCTTCGCGGAATGGATCTCATTGGTGATGAAGTTGAGGCTCTTGCTGAACTCGAGTTCCTTTTGGAGGGCCTCTACATCGGGAGCCTTCTCGGTATTGTTTTGTTCTTTGGGAAGCGCCATAACGAATATGCTCTATACTAAAGCTTTATACTTAGCATAAATTTATATTTTTTTCCACAACATTTTATTTTACCATTTCTGTTCGTAAAAACAACGCCTTATTTACAAGTATAGGTAGCATCTTCATATTACCTAACATAGATCTTTCAATTTGACTGGATAATGAGTGCAGTTCACTCGCTTTTACCCTTTCGGGGGTACTCATACCTCTCAGAGGGTGAAACAGCGTCTCCTGTGTGAGGGCAGACATATCAAGCCATTCCGGAACAATACCGAGTTAATGAGGATGTCCCGAGATCACTTCTTCGAGAAAATGGCGGTCTTTATCGGAAACCCTTATAAAGCAGATGCCCATACCGTAGGAAATCGTCTGGTCGTCAACGGCATGGTGATCCGACCATACCACCTTACTGGTCACCTTCATCGGCTCGCGATTGGGAGGGTTGATGCGAAGGGGAAAGCTTTTGTTAAGGCGCAACAGCTCATTGCTGGAAATGAAAATGCCATTGACGGTAATATTTCGTGTTTCCGCTTGAATTATCGCGTAGTCAGTCAAGACGGTGACCGGCCACTTGGCCCTGATTCTGGCATGTTGTCGTCTTTCCGAGTCGTTCATCGAGCCCCTCGCTCCTGGATCCCGCTACTCGAATTTTATAGAAATTCCCTTGAATAGTTAGCGAAGCTTCGGCTCTAGCCGATGGTATATCCTATTACTGCGCATCTATTTTTCTTAGGACGATGCTGTCCTTCCCCTTCGACACTGAAAACCTATCTCCCGCATTGAATCCAAATTTGTCGATCACCAATGCCTTGCTGAGCAGGATCGTCCCTCTCTTGGCGATTTTCAATGTCTTTCTCGTTTCCGCTTCCCCCTCCGCAACAATATCCTTGATCTTCCCCGCTTCGACTAAGGCATTGTAATACATCTTTCTCAACGAAGCCTTTCTTCTGATACTCAGCTTCTCCATTATCACCTTATCAGGGACCCCCTTGTTAACCATCTCGATCAATTTCCTTGTTTCTTCTCTCATGCCCGCACCCCCTTTTTATCTCTTGGAATATGCACAAGGAAAATCCCCTCCTTCATATAGAGTAAATTTATAAAAGAGCGTGCGATAAAGTCAAGGAATTGATTCTTGATGCCTGCATACATTAAAGCATTTCGTTCATTTTGTGGCCGAATTCCTGTCGAATAATTTTGACAAAGCAATCCCGATCACCTAAAAAGGGGACGGCCCTTTAGGCGAGTATTTAGTTCGGGAGAAGGCAGCGTGCAGCGGATATGATCATTGATTCTCATGCACATCTCGATATGGAGCAATTCGATTCCGACAGGGATGAGGTGATCCAGAGGGCCTTATCCGCCGACGTGGGAAAGGTGGTAACGGTCGGGATCGATGTGAACAGTTCCCTCAAGGCCATTTCCATTGCCGAGAGCTATCCCTCTGTGTTCGCTGCCGTAGGCATTCATCCCCACAATGCGGATCTCGCGGATAGGCAGGATCTGAAGCGAATAAGGTCGATTTCCACCGGGAAAAAGGTGGTAGCCATTGGTGAGATAGGGCTTGATTTCTATCGCAACCTTTCATCCAGGGACAACCAGAGGGAACGTTTCAGACAGCAGCTTGACACAGCGATGCGTTGTAATCTGCCGGTGGTGGTGCATGCCAGAGAAGCGCACGAAGAGGTGTTGGAGATACTGTCCTCTTTCAAAACGGATGAATCAAGGGGGGTCATCCATTGTTTTTCCGGTGATATTGACCTTGCTGAGTCATTTATAGAGATGGGTTATTTCATTTCCATCCCCGGCACCGTAACGTTTAAAAACGCGAGCCTCATGCATGAAGTCGCTGCTGGGATTCCCCTCGATATGATGCTTCTCGAAACGGATTCCCCCTTCCTCTCCCCAATTCCGTACAGGGGCAGGAGGAATGAGCCCAGCCGTGTGGTCCACACCGCCCAAAAAGTGGCAGATATAAGGGGCATAACCCTTGAGGAGGTCGCAATGCGGACGAGCGAAAACGCACGCCAGCTATTTGGACTCGCCTTTACCCAATGATGAACACCGTTCCCATAGGCAAGGACAATCCTCTCGTGCTCGCCTCGGTCTCGCCGAGGAGAAAGGAGCTTCTTACACGTATAGGAATCCCCTTCGAGTCAGTGGACAGTGGGATCGAGGAAACCGCTCATGGAAGGCTCTCTCCCGGAGAGCTGGCCTGTCGAATCGCGGTGCGGAAGGCGAAATCGGTACAACATCTTTATCCGCAACGCTGGATACTCGGTGCGGATACGATTGTGGTGCTGAAAAACAAGGTTTTCGGCAAGCCTAGGGATGATCGGGAATGCCGTGAGATGCTCCTTTCCTTAAGCGGAAGGGATCACAGGGTCATCACTGGGTTCTGCCTCGTCGATCCAGGTGGCATATCGGTGCACGTACAGGCAGTTACGACAAGGGTAAAGGTGAAGAAGATGAGCGAAGCTGAGATCGAGGCTTACATCAAGACAGGCGAGCCCTTTGGAAAGGCCGGCGGTTATGCAATTCAGGCAATCGGATCTTTCATGATCGAATACATTAAGGGTTCCTGCACCAATGTAATTGGCTTGCCCGTGTGTGAGGTGATAAACGCGATGATTACATGCGGCGCCCTTAGGGGCTTTCCTCTAGCACATTAGTAGGCAGTAGGAAGTAAGCACTGAACACTTTGTATTGAACTTCTCGCTGCTGCATACTCCGTACTGCCTATTCAGAATGACCCCTCTGTCTTGCTATTTCAGATAGGATAATCCCCGCGGCAACCGATACATTGAGGGATTCGAGATGGCCCAGCCGTGGTATACGAACCAGATGGTGGCAACGATCCCTCACGACCCTGCTCAGGCCTTTTCCCTCGCTTCCCAGCACAATGACCACGTCCCTGTCCCAGTCGAATCTATAGATCGATGTCTCGCCCTGCCCTTCTGCGCCCACTACCCAAAGGCCCTCGTCGGCCATCCGTCCCAGGGTCCGCGCAAGGTTGACGACTCGCGCTACCGGCAGATAGGCAGTTCCACCTGCCGACCTCTTATGGACGATATCGGTTATGGAGGCGGATCTATCCTTGGGCATGATAAGCCCGTGAACCCCGAAAAACTCAGCCGTTCGTATGAGGGAGCCCAAATTTCCCGGGTCGATGATGTGATCTCCGGCTACGAGAAGCCCTTTGGATTTCTTGGAAAGGGCGGTTTCCAGGAGGGTGTCTATCGTGCAGTAGGTGTAATTGCCGAGTACTGCCACCACTCCCTGATGAGAGGTACCGGGTGATACTCTATCTAGGTAGACACGATCCTTAAGCCTGATCGGTATATTCCTCGCCCTAGCGAGCTCAAGGATTTCCCTCACCCGCCCGATTTTTCTCCCCCTCGCAACGAAGAGTTCTACGATCCCTTTCCCTTGCCTGAGGGTTTCGCTGACGGCGTTTATACCACAAATGATTTGTGTCAAGTCTTTTGCCCTGCCAGTTTGAGATATACATGATCATCTGTATTGGTAACATGTTTGAAGTGAACTGGTGAATGCTGCTCCCCTCATCGGAGATGAAAGAGATCCTGGATCAGCGGGTAACGCCTCTTCGCGCGTGCCCTTTGGGAGAGGATAATCGCCTCTATTTCCTTTACGGTTTGTGCGAGTTCATCGTTGATCACGATGAAATCGTATTCCCCACACCTTCTGATTTCCTCCTCCGCCTTTTTCATCCGCAGATCAACATCTTCCCTGCCGTTCGTTGCCCTCCCTCTTAGCCTCTGCTCAAGGATCTCCATCGATGGCGGAAGAATGAATATCGATAGGGATTCCGGAAAATGCCTCTTGATCGCCTCATTCCCTTGGATATCGAGATCGAGCAGGAGATCTTCACCTGAGGGCAGTTCGCTCTCCATACTCGAATATGAGGTACCATACAGATGGCCATACACATGAGCCCATTCAACGAATTGGTGCTCATCGATCATCTTCTCGAAATCTTTTCTGGTGACGAAGTGGTAGTGCGTACCCTCTGCCTCTCCATCCCTCGGCTTCCGGGTGGTATGAGAAACGCAATACCCGATCCCGCTTACCTTCTCCCTTGCGGCACGTATGATGGTTGTTTTTCCGGTGCCAGAAGGTGCGGTGATTACGAAAATCTGTCCCCTTTGTTGCATTTCCTGTTGATAGAACTGTGGTATTTTCGTGTGATCGAGCCTAAATCACATCCTCTCCCCGTAAAGTACCATCTGGGGCGAATCTTTGCGCTATCGTCTCCGATTGAATAGCCGAAAGGATCACATGATTGCTATCGGTGATGATCAGGGATCTCGTCTTTCTGCCCTGTGTTGCGTCGATGAGCCTTCTATCATCCCGTGCCTCTTCACGAAGTCGCCTGGCAGGCGCTGAAGTTGGCGAGATAATGGCTATCACCCTTCTGGATACCAGAAAATTTCCAAAACCGATGTTGAGTAAGGTTGGATCCATGACTCACCCCCACTAAAAAAGTTATTCTACGTTTTGGGTTTGCTCCCTCAACTTTTCCAGCTCCGCCTTAATCTCAACTACGAGGTGTGAAATTAAGGAATCCGCAGCCTTCGAGCCGATTGTGTTCACCTCTCTGTTAATCTCCTGGAGCAGGAAATCCAGCCTCCTGCCGACCACGTCATCCTGGGCCATGTAATTTATAAATTGGTCTAAGTGGCTTTCTATCCTAATCAATTCCTCGGTAACATCGGCCTTCTCGGCCATAAAGGCAACTTCTTGCATCAATCGATCTTCATTAATTTCAATAGATTCTTTTAATTTATTAATTCTTTTTATTAACTTATCTCTCTGCCCTTTTGATGCCTGCTCGGTCCTCTTTTGTATGTCATCAACGTATTCCCGAATCTTATCCAATCGTTCCAGGAAATCTTTTTCAATCGCCCGTCCCTCATTGATTCTCATTGCCTCCCATGAGACAAGGGCCTCATCGATCACAACCCGCAACTCGGGCTCTACCCTTTCGAGATCCACGCCGTATTGTTTTATGATAATGGCGTCCTTTATCTGAGAGAAAAGGGAGAGATCGAGGGGCTGCTCAGAGCCGAGTTCCTCGCTGAGCTCATTGAAGATATCCTTATAGGCCTTTACCACTGGCATATTTAGCTCAAGCATTAGTCCTTTGTCACCGTTATCCTTGAGTTGGATCGAGATATCAACCCTTCCCCTCTTCACCCTCTCGGCAACCATGGACCTCACCATTTCCTCAAATGGTTGGAGGCCTTGGGGAAGCTTCAGTACGATTTCCCGGTACCGGTGATTTCCCGAGCGTATTTCCACGATATACTCGAGATCCGCCTTTATTGATTCGGCCCTTCCATATGCAGTCATGCTCTTCAGCATACCTGTCTCTCTACTAGCTCTCACCTTCCCTAAGATGCTGGAGGTATTCACTCCTCAGCCTGTTAAAAAGGCCAATCGCCTTTTCCTCGGCATAATCGGGATACGTCCATGAGAGGGGTTTAAAGGTTCCATCGTGAAAAATCAAGGTGAGATCCGCATATATTCCCTTTCTTAAGTAGATCCTGTGGCTATAATTCTTCCCCGTGGCGAGCACGAGCCTCTCTAACGTAATATACCCGGGATCGATATTGATTGTTCTGTTTTCCTTATCAAGGTGTGCTTTTTCAAGCTCATTGGCAATCAGCTTTATATCCGCTATTGATTCCGGCATGATGAGCCTCATGAAGGATATAAATCGTCGGTAGAGAGGCCAGCCCATCTCCTTTTCATAGTATCTCGTTCTGTCAAAGGGCAGCACCTCGCTTACCCAGTCAACGGGACCGAAGTGCTCCTCCATCTCCTTGATGCCCGTATCTATCAATGCCCGTTCAGGGGAAAAAAGGCTGCTTATCAATTTTACTTTTTTCGTTTCCTGTGGCTGGCTCACTGCTCGATGCCCGTTATTCTGTACTAGTTTTTGTTGCTTTTTCCGCTTAATGCCTGCTATTTACTGCGAAAGGTAGTAGGTGACTGCTCTTTTGAGGTCATCGATCCTCACCGCTGAGGTGCCCACCTCTCCTACCACGATGCCCGCCGCAAGATTGGACAAGAAGGCGGCGGATTTCATATCAAGCCCGCTCGCGATGCCGAGGGTAAAGGTCGCGATGACCGTGTCACCTGCGCCGGTCACATCATAGACCTTTCTCGCTATCGACTTTATTTGCGTGATGCTCCCATCCTCTTCGAACAGCGTCATGCCTTCCTCGCCACGGGTGATCAACAGGGCCTTGCATCGGTTGTGGTTCATAAGCCTTTTGCCTGCCTTCACCAGGTCATTTTCGTCTTTGATCTCCATGCCTGTGATTTGTCCCGCCTGGGTATTGTTTGGCGTAATCACGGCTACATTCCTGTAGAGCGAGAAATTCTTGACATTAGGGTCCACCGCCACCGGCAGGGCATAGCTGGAGATCTCCTCTGCGATACCATGCATCAGCTTGCGTGAGAGCACTCCCTTCCCATAATCGGAGACTATCATAGCTGAAATGTGGTCCTTTTTCCCGCGGATGAACTCCAGTATGTGTTTTATGGTTGAGGGTTTCAGGGAAATCCTTTTCTCCCGATCATATCTCACAATCTGCTGGGCATGGGCCACGATCCTCGTCTTCACGCTCGTCGGCCTCGCGTTCTCAATGGCGATTCCATCGATATCGACGCCCATATCCTCCAATTTTGACATGACCTCCTCTCCTGGCCTGTCATTCCCCACAACCCCGCATAATAGCACCTTGCTCCCGAGCGAGACGAGATTATTAACGACGTTCGCCGCGCCGCCCAGCATGGTGGATTCGCGTTCAACCTCAACTACCGGTACCGGTGCTTCTGGGGAAATTCTCGAGACCTTCCCCCATATAAACCGATCCAGCATGATGTCGCCGATCACGAGGATCGACGTGCTTCCGAAGTTCTCAATTCCCTTATTCAATTGTACTGGATCGAGCTCCAACATGATGCCACGGGTTACATTTACTCAGATTGATGAATAGCACTCAGCCATAAATCCCGATTCACAGCTCCATGAAAATCCCTGATTTTGTATACATACCATATACTTATTGTAATAATATAGCAATTTTATTCAATCCATTGCGAATTAATTCGGGCGGGGTTCGATACCCCCTTAAAAGCGTATAGAATTCTTGAGGTTCCATTCATTCAGCGATGTCAGGTGCATACACTCCAAGGATGTAGCATCCTTTAAATTCACCATCCTTCACCTTAGTGATATGTCTGATTATGCCGTCTTCCTTGGTTCTCACTCTCGCACCGAAGAAGGTCATGTTCCGTATCTTGTCACCCTTCTCCAGCAAGTGAAGTAGATCGGTCCTTATCGGTAATTAGCAAGGCAAGCCCGGTTTTTGAGCTGTCGATCACAGCGAGAACACGTTCTCTGTCTTCTTCAGGCTCTTTCTCTATTTTAAGTCGCACGTAGACAGAATCGGCTCCCTTATAGGTGTATCTATCTTTGCCCCTGTCTTTGCCCATGATAATTCCCCGTTTTCTTATCCTTATAAGGGTCTAGTAGCCGTAGGCTAGAGTAGGTCATTTACGGCTTAAAAATCAACGGAAAAAACAGGATGAGATGGTACCCGCGGAGGTAGACGGGAAAGAAAGGATTTTGATTAAAAGCGGATTCATTTGAAAGCTCACTTGCCAATCCACGGTAATGAGGTAATTGGAGTTTAAGGGGATAGTCGGATCTCCCCTATTTTCATTGACTGCCTTTATTTACTCACCTATACTCACGAAAAATTTATTCAAGCGAAGGTGTGGCTCTATTCCCATGGCAATATCGATCTGTATTATCTGTTTTAATGAGGAGGAAAACATACGAAGATGTCTTGAGAGCTCGAAGTGGGCCGATGAGATAATCGTGGTAGACTCCATAAGCCGGGACAGGACCGTTGAAATCGCCAGGGAGTACACTGACAAGGTGTACCAGAGGAAATGGTCAGGGTTCGTTGATGGAAAGAATTTCGCCATGTCCAAGGCTACCTGTGAATGGGTATTAAGCCTTGACGCCGATGAGGAGATAACAGATGAGCTTCGAAGTGAAATCCAGGAGGAGATCGGGAATAAACACGCCAAAGAGGGCTATAGCGTGCCGCGGCTCTCTTTTTACCAGGGAAGGTGGATTAAACACAGTGGATTTTATCCCGACCGGCAGCTCAGGCTTTTCAAGCGCTCTAAGGGATCCTGGGTGGGCAAAAGGGTACACGAGAGGATTCAGGTGAACGGAGAGGTGGGCCAGTTAACGAGTAACCTCCTTCATTATCCGTATAAAGGCACGATCTCGGGCCAGGTTCAGACCATCGATGCGTTTTCAACCCTCCTTGCAAAGAACCTCCATGAGCAGGGTAAACGGTATAACCCGCTGTTACTGCTTTTGAGGCCGCCGCTCAAATTCATAGAGGTGTATCTCCTCAGGCTGGGTTTTCTTGACGGGATTGCGGGATTCATTATCGCGCTGAGCTCCTCCTACGCCTTGTTCGTTCGGTACGTAAAGCTTCGGGAGATGGAAAGAGGGCTCGGGGATAGGCCCCTTCCCCTCTCCTGAGGAGAACCCGCGCAGTGAGAAAGATCGCACTTGCAATTGAGAATTTCAGCAGGTTCAAGGGAGGAGCTGAGTCATTGGCCAGCTCCCTTGCCTCCATCCTCGTTGCGCGGGGATGGGAGGTCCATTTATTCGGCCGGAGCTGGGATGGTGAACCGCCTGCCGCGACCTTCCACAGGATAGGGATTCCGTCTTTCTTGCCCTCGTGGGCCAAGATGGTCCTATTCGCACTTCGACATAGGAGGATGGTAAAGGAACAGGAATTCAATGTGGTTCTGGGCTTTGGAAACACGATATACATGAATATATACCAGAGCCATGGTGGCGTGCACAGGTTATCCACATCCAGAAAGGTGTTTTCGGAACGGAGTTCGGTCCTGCGCCTGTTTAAACGCGTGCTCATCGCACTTTCGCCAAAGGATAAGGCCAGACAATGGATAGAGTCTGCCCCGTTCAGGATCGAACCGAGGCCGAGGATCATCGCGATATCTGAAATGGTCAGGGATGACATGGCCTCGTTCTACGGTATCAATAAAGAGGAAATCGATCTCATCTATAACGGCATAGATACCGAAAGGTACAACATCGATCTAAGGGATCGCCTTCGAGGGCCCCTGCGGGAACGCTTGGGATTAAAGGAGGGCGCTATCGCCTTTCTGTTCATATCCTACGATCTGAGGAAAAAAGGCATAGGCCCCCTGATCGAGGCAGCCGCGCAGTTGGGGAAATCCGATAGGGGACGCTTTAAACTGGTGGTGGTGGGAGAATCCCCCTACCCCGCGCTTTTCAAAAGGATCGCCCGGTTAAACCTTGAAGAGACAGTGATATTCGCGGGTCCCACGAAAAGCCCCGAGCAGTACTACGCCAACTGCGATGTGATGGTGCTCCCTACCTTCTACGACGCCTGCTCGCTCGTAGTCATGGAAGCGATGGCCTGCGGCCTTCCCGCAATTACTACTACCGCCAACGGTGCAGCGGGCATCATCACAAATGGGAAGGACGGATATATCATCTCACATCCCCCGAGGGCTGCCGATCTCGTCGAGGCGATGAAGACTTGTTTTTCAAAGAAGAGGCTTCAGCATATGGCCAAGGAGGCCTCGCTCACGGGCAGGCGGTACTCGCTGGAGAGGAATCACCTCGAGATGCTTAGGGTATTTGATGAAGTGGCGGGAGTTGCTTCAAGGGCTGATGAACGTATGGTCGGGAAAGGCTAGGCCAGGAACTTCCTGGTGTAGTATTTTTTTGATCGACCGAACTTGGCCCTCCAGTTTTTTTCCTTTTCCTTGTCCCATTTTCGACCATCGAAACCGGGGCCTTGTCTGGTCATACACCAGTTGTGGTGGATTACGCTCCTGCCACAGAGCCCGTACTTCCACTTCCCCTTCGCTGGATAGTCATCGATGATCCACGGGGGTTTGCTGACTCCCTCGATCCTCAAGAAGTACTCCAGATCCTCGGAGATTCCCACCGGGGCAAAATCTTCATCGAAAAACCCTATCTGTCGCACCATAGCAGGCCGAATCATGAAACACACCGCGGATCGCATCCTCTGGATAAAGGGGGGAAGGCAACTGGCCTTCACCAACCTACAGAAGGACTCATGTCCGCCCCATTTCTCGTACACCCTTTTCACGCTCTCCAGGATATTCTCGGATGAATAGGGCTTATTGGGATTGACCCGGTATCTCTTTGTATTCGAATGGGCCTCGACCAATTCCTCCATCACGGGCGAGCCGTTCTCCAGGGCTGCGACCCAGCCAATGCGCTCATCGCCTTCCATGGCCTCCACCATGGGCTGGAGCCAATCCGGTCCGAACAGGACGTCGTTATTTGAGATCACATAGTAGTCGTAGCAAAAGGAGGAGTCTTTTATGGTACCTGGAGCAAAGCGTAGTATTTGATTCCACGCGATTGCGACCCCTACATTTTTTGGGTTCCTCACATAATAGGTGGGAAACCTCGCTTCCCTGAAATCTCTCTTGATAAGGCCGACAATATCGTCCTCCGAGCCGTTATCGATAATCACCACGGAAACATCGACATCCATTCTATCCCCATCCGTGAATCGATAGAGGCTCTCTACGCAGGATCGGGTCATCTCAATATTGTCCAGCACCGGTATTCCAACCAGGACCTTGATCATGTCCCCCTCTAAGCCCTCACGATAGCCTTCCGGCCATGGAATATAGGCGAAGCGGGGATGTATGTCAACTCATATGGGGGGAGACGATTTCAAACATCATTGACCCTTTATGGGGGCTCAATTATAATCACTGCGCCTGATCGTGGCGATAAAAACGCGAAGAGCCTTGATGGCTCGTTATTCAGCTGCGGGTGACGCTATGGAGAATGCGCCGGGGACTTGCATCTTATGCGGCACTCCCGAGAGGGAGCTTTTGATCGATAAGGATCCATGGAAGATTTACAGGTGCACCTCATGCGGGTTGGGGGTCTTGGACCCTCGTCCCACGGGGGAGGAGCTGAAAGAGCTCTATACCAGGGACTACTTCGCTTCTCAGTACGATGAGGGGGCCGAGCCGGGCTCTGAGGAGTTCAAGAAATGGCTCTCCCTTCTTGAGCATAGGGTTCAATTTTTCAAGGCCAAGAAGGCAAAGGGCAGGCTTTTGGATATCGGATGCGGCTACGGGTATTTCCTGGCGCTATGCCGCAGCAAGGGATATGAGGTGCAGGGAATCGATATATCCGAGTGGGCGGCCAGATATGCGAAGGAAACGCTCGGTCTGCCGGTACGCGTTGGCCGGATAGATGACGTGGACCTGCCCTGCGGGCATTTCGACATTATTACCTTGTGGCATTCGCTCGAACATACACGAAATCCCCGATATGCCATAGAAAGGGCCAAGGGTTGGTTAAAGGCGAATGGCATCCTCGTGATAGAGGTGCCGAACTATGAGGGCAGGGACGCACGCAGCTACGGTGAGGATTGGATAGGGTGGCAATTCCCATTCCATTTTTTTCACTTTACACCTCAGAGCTTAAAGAGGCTCCTTACGGAATGTGGATTTCGTGTGGTAAAGGCAAAGGACTATCATTCTGAAACGGTGAAGCAGGCATTGAAGCGGATCCCTGTAGTCAGCGTATTCGCGAGGCGCATCGCGAAGTTCTATTCAGGCCACAGCATAGCCGTTCTCGCTGAACTTCAGGAAGATGCGGGGGGTTAATCATCATCGGCTCGGTCCAGAATCTCGGCGATCTTTTTGTCCAGCACCTCGACTACCTCTCCGAGCTCCAGCTCCTGTAAACATTTACTCACCCCGCTGTGGTCGCACCCCTTCTGTCTGCACGGCACACAGGGCAGATCCTTGAAGATGACCTCGTGCTGCTCCCCTCTTGGGGCCCAGTTTACCGGAGCGGAAGGCCCGAAGATGGAGATCGTGGGCGTTCCAACGGCTGCGGCGATATGGATCGCGGCGCTATCGATGCCGATTACCAAACAGCATTTCTTGAGCACACCTGCCAAATCACCGATCGTGGTCTTCCCCGCCAGGTTATATGCCTCTGCCCTGGCCTCTTTTACCAGATGAGCTGCCCTCTCCTTGTCATCGGCTGACCCTGTTATTGCGATATGGACCGGGTATCTCGTGCCTATATGATCGATCAGCGCGATATAGTTTTCAGCGGGCCATTCCTTGTAGCGCCATCGGGAGAATGGATGGAGGGCAATGAGGGCTCTGCCAGAAGCGAGCCCCTCTTCTCGCAGTATGCGTTCTGTGCGCATTTCCCTCACGCGGGTGACGGTGAGCTCCGGATCGGTATCACTGGCACCTATCTCGAAGGGGGCCACTATATTTAGGCTGTGCAAAGAAGAGTATTGCTCCATTTCGTTCTCTGGCTTGACGAGGTGCGTGAAAAGCCTGTTTCTCCACAGCCGACCATCATTCGCGTACCTCCCGATCCTCAATTGTGCCCCGCTCAAATATGACAAGACGGCACCCCTTGTTCCGGTCCTCAGGTCGATGGCCGCTTCGAATTTCTTTGCCCGCAGGGTTTGAACAAAGCCCTTTTGGGAGAAAAACCTCTCGAGGAGATTTCCTTCCCCCCTTTCCAGCGATATCACGCCATCAACCCATGGACAGTCCTCGAGCAATTCCCTCGCATGTTCCCTCACCATAACATACAAGGTGATCGAGGGTCGGTTTTCCCGTATGGCCTTGATCGTGGGGGTAGTGAGCACCACGTCCCCTATATCACCAAGCTGTATGAGCAACACCCGTTCGATGCCATCCAGTGAGATCCGTTCTCCCTTCACCAACATAGGCTACCCCTTCAGCTCTGGGCATCGGCGAAGATGCCACAGGATGAGCTTGATGTAGGTGACGAATCTCCCCCTTATCGAGTACTCGAGGCCAAGGGTCAACATTAGTCCGGCCAGGGAGAGAAAGGCATTGATCAGCAATCTCAAGAAGATAATCGCATAAAACAGAGGAAAGGAGTTGTGGTGCCACTTTCTAAGGAAGAGATATCGTGATCTGTAGAACATGATCCTTGAGCCTGCTCCGCTTCCCACCGTCTTTCCCTGGGCGTGAATTATCTCTGCCGCCGGCACGAAGTAGACCCCCCAGCCGCAGCGCCTCATCCTGTGCGCCAAGTCCGTCTCCTCAAAAAAGAAGAAATACCTCTCGTCGAATACCCCTATCTCATCCATGGACTTTTTTCGAACCATTACACATGCGCCAATACACGATTCTACCCCTATGGGGGAGCGATACCGCCTTGTCTTGCCGGGAAACCTTCTCGGCCATAGCAGCCGTAACATGGACTCGTTGCAGAGGAGGGTCAAGGGCGTTGGAAAATTGGCAATGGAGTTTTGCCTTGAACCATCCTGGTTCAGTAGTTGCCCTCACCCCATTCCAGCCTCGGGATGGGCCTCCATAAAATCATAGAGCGCTCGAACCGCCCCCTGGCTCAAGATGGTATCGCTGTTGAGAAGCAGGGCGTACCTGCCGCTCATGGACTGGAAGGCCTGGTTGTTTGCCGCCGCAAAACCCAGGTTTTCCCTGTTCGCGATGACATTCACCGCGGGGTATCGGCCCCTTACTGCCTCAAGCGTTCCATCGGTGGAGTTATTATCGACCAACCAGACCTCGAAGGATACCCCCTCTACGGTGTCGAAGATCGAGGCAAGACAATCGAGAACAAGGGTTTTTGTGTTATGGGAGACGACGATGATGGAGATGTCCAATTATTCCCCTTCTATCCTCTTTGCCTCATCGATAAGCATAATCGGTATGTCGTCCTTGATCTCATAAAGGAGTTTGCAGCTGTCGCAAATCAATCCGTCTCCGGAATCGTTGAGATAGATCTCTCCCTTACACTTCGGACACACCAGGATATCCAACAACTCCTTGCTAATGGCCATATCAAATCCTCCCTTATTAATCAGTATGCAGTAGGAAGTATGCAGTATACAGAAATAAACCTAGGGCTCATCGCTGGTTAACTCCTTCTGCCTTCTGCCTACTGCTTACTTTATCCATTCTATCAATTCCCAATTATTGAATTAATTATCGTTATCTTGATGTGAGCGTTTCCTTTACCGCCTCATATACCATTTCCACGGTGATCCCTCTCATGCACCGCATATCATCGCATCTCTTCTTAAAGCAGGGGCTGCATTCAACCCCAGCCCTTACCACCTTTTGCCCTCCCCCATAGGGCCCGGTCCTCATAGGGGAGGTCGGGCCGAAAAGCGCTACCACGATGGGGGATCCCATTGCCGCCGCAATGTGCATTGGCCCGGTGTCGGTGGAAATGACCACAGTACACCTTTGATAAAGATAGGCCAACTGTTTCAGGGTCGTCCTCCCGGCAAGGTTCAAAGCCTCTGTTTTCATCTCCGATTGAATTGCGCCTATGGCATCCCTATCGGCACCGCTCCCCGTAAAGATAACCCCTGCGGCCAGTTTCTCTTTGAGCAGGTCAGCCAGCGAGGCGAATCTGTTCGGCTCCCACAACTTGGTCTCCCATTTTGCCATTGGGTTAACGGCGATCAAGGGGCGGTCAAGGCAAAGCCTTCCCAACAGGGAATCAATGTATGTTTTATCGCTCTCGTAAATAGGGATATATCCACTCCATCTTGGGTTTTTCACCCCAAGGTGCCTCGCGATACAGAGATACCTCTCAAGGGCATGCATCTCCAGATCGGGAACGGCAACCCTCTCATTTACGAAAAGCGCGCTGCCCTCTCTTCCGTTGTTCAAGGCGATTTTCCGTTTTCCCTTGGCAAGAAAGGTTAATATTCCGCTCTTCAATAATCCCTGGAGGTCGATGACTATGTCGTATCTCCTGCTCTTGAGCCCTCTTATGAACCGGGCTGCCTCCCTTGCTACTGAAAAGAATTCCCCTTTTCTCATGAATCTCCTCAACCAGCTCTTGCGGGGAAAAATCAGCAGCTCATCTATTGAGGGATGTCCCTCAACAATACCCGAGGCATCCTCCTCAACCAGCCAGTCGATCCTTGCGAGAGGGAATCTCCCCCTCAAGACCTCGAGCAAAGGGAGGCTATGGACCACATCGCCGATCGCGCTCAACTTGATTATCAAGATATTGGGTTTCTGATCTCCCATATTATGCATCTTGTGTCAAGAGCCAATGGATGGCTTCCAGCAGGTTTTCCGCCACGTACGCGGGGGTAATCCCCTTTGGAGGTACTACGTACTCCCGCTCTCCCATTCCATACCCCGTCAGCACCAGGATCCCTGGGAGATGTGCATTATGGGCAAATGCGATATCGAGCCAGCGGTCACCGATCACAAATGATCTTCCCATATCGATATCGAACTCCGACCTCGCTGCCTCTATGAGGCCGGTACCGGGTTTTCTGCACTTGCATGCCCTTTTATACTCTAAAACCTCTCCGTCGGGGTGATGAGGGCAGAAGTAAATCCCATCTACCTGCGCATTATCCTTATTGAGCTCTCTTTTCATGAGCTCGTGGGTCTCGTGAACCAGGTCTATTGGAAAGTAGCCCCTGGCCACGCCTGACTGATTTGAGGTGATCAGCACGAGTCGATTGTGCTCGTTCAAGAGCGATATGGCCTCTCCCACCCCTGGCAACAGCACAAATCGGCTAATATGGTTTATATGGCCTCGCTGCTCGTTGATCGTTCCGTCCCTATCGATGAATACCGCCGATTTCATCATTCTCTCTTGACTTTTACATGTTAGCAAATGACCCCGACACTACGCTGGAGTATATTTAGCCAAAGAATCTATCCGTTGAGCATGGGGATGTCTTTTTTTGTCTCATGCCCTCTACGTAATGCACCGGCAGACCCCGATAAATCGGGGCACCTACCGCCATGGTATACAATAGTCAAATCCGCGTTGCGCGTGTGCCCCGATTTACGGGGCACGCTGAGGCCCCCTGTTGAAGGCCTGCCCTGGCGCGACTTGGTTGGAGCATTTAAGGGAAATGGTAATAAAGCGGCTGTGTAATCCATAGAACTCAGCCCTTGCATGCCAGGTCTGGGCCAGGGGCATGCAGCAAAAAAGACATCCCCATGCTCCTTTCGCACAGTTTCTTAGGAGGTTTTCAATTCCCTTTTCAGGCTCTCCATCGTATTCCACACCTCATCAGGCTCGATGGAGAGCATACATCGATGGTCCAGTGGGCATGTCTCCTTCAGGCACGGGCTACAGTCAAGGGCATGTCGCACGATTTTCGCGTTCCCGCTCATCGGCCCGGTTGTCAGGTGGTTGGTGGGGCCAAAGAGGGCCACCAGTGGTACGTGAAAAGCGGCTGCAATGTGCATGAGCCCACTATCATTGGTGAGAAAGAAATTGCACCTCTTGATCAATGCCATGGCCTGACCTAACGTGGTGAGCCCGCAGAGGTTGATGGGATCATGATGCATGCCCTGTGAGATCCTGAGGCCTATGTCTCTCTCCCTGGAGGAGCCAAACAGCATTACCCTGGCATTCCACCTCTCCGCCGCCCAATCACCGATGATTGCGAACCTCTCTTCGGGCCACCTCTTTGCCGATCCATAGGTAGCACCTGGATTGAACCCCACGATAAAGTGGTGGTTTGCGATATCGTGTGAGGAGAGCATACGCGAGGTTGACTCGATATCTTCGCCATTGAGAAATAGGCTCGGCTCCCTCCCTTCAACGTGCCAACCCATGGCCTCAATCAGGCCCAGATAGTACTCCACTTGATGGACCCCCAGAATGCGCTCATCCAGTATCACCTTGTGGGTCAACAGGAATCCCCTTCCATCGGTATTGTAGCCGATCCTGTACCTCACGCCTCCCATGGATGCCAGAATCGCCGCCTCAAAGGCATTCTGAAACAACACCGCCAGGTCGAACCTCTCGTTTCTCAAACGCGATATGATCCTCGTCAACACCCCGATTGAATGAAGCAGCCCCCCGCCCTTGTCGATGATCATCGTTCTGTCAACAGCAGGATGATTCACGAGGAGCGGTAGAACCCAGGGATTCGCGAGAACCGTGATTTGGGCGTGGGGGAACGTCTTCCTCAATGCCTCCAGGGACGGGGTCATCAGTACCGCGTCTCCTACCCAGTTGGTAGCCCTCACCACGATCTTTTGCACTTCCCTGGGTGAGATCTCATTCCTGGATCTGACCCTCATTTCTCAAGCCCTTCGATCCTCGGATTCCCCTTTCTATGATATCGAAGAGGACATTGCTATCCTCGAGAAGCTTTATCTTGATCGTAAGCACGGCGATATTCAGATCACCGCGGATTGCCTCCTCAATCCTGACCCAGTCCTTCTCCGTGGTCAACAAAAAATCGACCTCCGGTCTCCTGCTCCACGATGCGAGCTCCTCGAAGTCGTCATCGCCGAAGGAGTGATGGTCGGGGTATCCCTTGAACTCCACCACGTGTGCACCAAGCCCTTTGACCATCTCCAAAAAATCATCCGGATGTGCGATGCCCGCAAAGGCAATTACATTCTTTCCCTCCAGGATTTGAGGCGGACGGGCCTCACCGGTAAAGGGAAATCTCACCTGATCGGGAAGGTGACTGGAGCGAAGCACCGGCTTCCCCGGAACGGTTTCCCTTAAGAGCTCGGCGAGCTCATCTCCGCGGTCCTGTTCACTGCATCTGCTTATGACGATGAGATCTGCTCGCTTTATCCCCTCAAGGGGCTCTCTCAATGGACCCAGGGGCAGCATCGATCCATTTCCGAACCGCCTCTTTGCGTCTATGAGAAGGACGTTAAGATCTCTTTTGAGCGAGAGGTGCTGATAGCCATCATCCAAGAGCAATAACTCAGAGTTGAACAGCCTCAAGGCCATGTCTCCTATTGCATACCTGTTCTTTGATATCAATACCGGAGTAGAGGTTAGCTTTTTGGCGAGCAATATTGGCTCATCTCCCGACTCATATACCGATGAGGTAAGCCCCTGTCCATCGGAGACAACGAGGGATTCACGTTTCGATCTTCCCTTATAGCCCCGCGAGAGGATAGCAGCGCGGAAGCCATTGTGAGCCGCCCAGTCCGAAAGCATGGCAACAAAGGGGGTCTTCCCCGTCCCTCCTGCGGTGATATTCCCTATACTCACCACAAGGGCCGAAAGGGACTTAGACTTCAATAGGCCCTTGCGATAGGCTAGAAGCCTGAGCCTTACGGCTGCTGAATAAAGAAGGGAAAGGAACCCCAGGAACAATGAGAGAGGGTTCCACTCCCTTTTCTCGTGTAGTGCCGACCAGGTAATTCTGTTCATTTTCGTTTCTAGAGGCACTTTAGCTCAATTTAACAAATGAACACAACACTTCGCTTCAGGGTTATTGACCAAAGAAACTATATGGTTGAGTATGGAGATGTCTTTTTTTGTCTCATGCCCTCTACGTAATGCACCGGCAGACCCCGATAAATCGGGGCACCTACCGCCATGGCATACAATAGTCAAATCCGCGTTGCGCGTGTGCCCCGATTTACGG
>CAZJXD010000088.1:0-21612 GCA_964549945.1 uncultured Desulfobacteraceae bacterium
GGCGTTTTCCATCATTCCACTGACGAGCTCATGTGTTCCTTTTGCGAGTTCAAATGCGCATGCTACAAAAATGCGCGTCGCATGGCCCACCTCGTTGAATCGGGAGTTTCCCCTGATCTTTACTCAGGGAGGAAAAACCTGGAGAAGTGGGAAGAGGTGGAAGGCCTTCAGAAGAGGTGGAGGGAGGTTCAAAGGAAAATGGCCCAGCCATTGGAGGCCAAGAACGAGGAAAAAAGGAGGGAGGATATCGAGCAGGTGGTGGAGTTTAAAAGGTGGCTGTCGAAAAAACGCCATTCCCTTCCCTTTACTGAAGATTACATCGATCAAATAGTAGAAGCGATAGAGAATTATCGGAATACCTTCAGTTTTCAATAAAAAACCTAAAAATAGATTTGAAGCATCAATTGATTTTAAGACGCCAATTTGAGAAACGAGCCATATTCTCCTTTTGGATTGAACATTTAGCATGATGATGATATATAGTAATGTATATCACAAGTAAGGAGAGCATCATGGGAAGTAAGCGAACCATTATTACTCTTCCGGAAGAAGACAAAATGTGGCTGGAGGGCTATAGTAAAGCCTTCAACGTATCTGTTGCGGAGGTAATACGACAGGGCATTAAAAAATTAAGAGAGGCCCATGAATCAGAGACTTACCATAAGCTTGTCAAGGATACCCGGGGTATCTGGAAAAAAAATGACGGCCTGAAATATCAAACGGATATCCGATCGGAGTGGAAAACCAATGATTGAGAGGCTAGTCGATTCGGTTATTTTAATTGATCATTTCAACGGAATAGATAAGGCAACCGCATTTGTTCTTGCCCTTGACCCTGGTAAGACGGCTATATCAGTTATCACGAGGGCTGAAATCCTTGTCGGAATAGAGGAAACCGAGGTCCAACTGATAAAAACATTTTTAGATCAATACAGTCTTTTAATCATTGATAGATCAATTGCTGATTTATCGGCTGCTCTCAGCAGAAAATACGGCTGGAAGTTGCCAGATGCCTTCCAGGCTGCTTTAGCTCTACATCACAAGATTAAGTTAGCCACACGAAACATAAAGGATTTTGATCCGAGAAGATACGATTTCGTAGAGATACCGTATTCCCTTTAATTAATAATGTTGAACCATTATTTAAAGACAATATGTGAGATTATCAATCTTGGAGATGCCCGGGAGGAAAGCTACTACTCAACCCTGGAAACCCTGTTAAAGGAGCATATAAAATCGGTAAACAGAAAAAATCTCCACATCACAACACTACCGAAGAAGACCGAGGCAGGCAATCCCGATTTCAGGATCTGGGATGGAAAGCAGCATATTATTGGCTATATTGAGGCCAAGGCCCCAACATTGGAGAACTTGGATTCAATAGAGGATTCAGATCAATTAAAACGCTACCGACATACCTTCCCAAATCTTATTCTAACCAATTTCTTTGAGTTCAGGCTTTACAGAGATGGCACTCTTATAGATAAGGTCCTGATCGCCAGGCCCTTTATTGCCCATCAACTAAAAACTACTCCGCCCGTTGAAAAGGAATCTGATTTCTTTAATCTCCTTGAGAAATTCTTCTCCTTTTATCTGCCAAAGGTTTATTCCGCCAAAACTCTCGCAATGGAATTAGCAAAGAGGACACGCTTTCTGAGGGATGAGATCGTTGCAGAGGAGCTAATCGAAGAGGAAGTAGGAAAGGGCTTTATCTTAGGATTCTATGAGGCCTTCAAGGAATACCTTATACGGGGATTATCGAAAGGGGATTTCGCGGATCTTTATTCACAGACCATTACATATGGCCTTTTTGCCGCCCGAACCCGCACGGAGAATGGGTTTAACAGAAAACTTGCCTACGACAGCATCCCCCATACTATCGGAATCCTGAGGGATGTGTTCAAATTCATTTCACTGGGCGACATACCAAAGCAAATGGAGTGGATTATCGATGATATTTCAGAGGTTTTAGCGGTTACCGATGTGAAAAATATCCTTCACAAGTATTTTCATGAGGGCAAGGGGAAAGATCCGATCGTGCATTTCTATGAGACATTCCTTGCTGAATACGATCCAAAAACAAGGGAGAAAAGAGGCGTCTATTATACCCCTGAGCCTGTTGTCTCATATATAGTCCGTTTATTACACGGAATTTTAAAAGAGCATTTTAAAAGACCGGATGGATTTGCCGATGCTTCTGTCACGGTGTTAGATCCGGGAGCGGGGACGCTTACCTTCCTGGCAGAAGCAGCAAAACTGGCAGCAGAGGAATTCGTTTCCAAATACGGTGAAGGCGGAAAAGAGAATTTTATCAAGGAACATATCCTTGGGAATTTCTATGCCTTCGAGCTTATGATGGCACCCTATGCAGTGGGCCACCTGAAGATGTCATTTCTCCTTGAAGAGCTTGGCTATAAGCTCAAAGAAGATGATAGGTTTAAGCTTTATCTCACTAATACCTTGGAGATGGAAGAGCTTGCTCAAACTGAACTTCCCGGCATGGCTTCGCTTTCTGAGGAATCTCATTTAGCGGGGAAGGTAAAAAAAGAGCAGCCAATCCTGGTGATACTTGGCAATCCCCCCTACTCTGGGCATTCCGCAAATAAAGGAAAATGGATCAATGATCTGCTCAAAAAGGGATACAAGCAGGCCGATGGGAGTGTTGATGACGGATATTATAAAGTCGATGGCCTACCCTTGAGGGAAAAGAACCCCAAATGGCTTCAGGATGATTATGTGAAGTTCATCCGTTTTGCTCAGTGGAAGATCGACCAGGCAGGTGAAGGAGTATTGGGATTCATTACCAACCACAGCTATCTTGATAATCCAACTTTCAGGGGCATGCGACAATCGCTCATGAAAAGCTTCGACAGAGTCTATATCTTGGACTTACACGGCAACACCCTGAAAAAAGAGAAATGCCCTGACGGCTCAAAAGATGAGAATGTCTTTGATATTCAGCAAGGAGTAGCCATTGCCCTTTTCATAAAAAGGAGAAACAGAAACAAAGAATGTAAGGTCTTTCACTCAGATATTTGGGGATTGAGAGAAATAAAAAATGACTGGCTTCTTAATAATGATGTAAAAACGACCACCTGGCAAGAAGTATCTCCCAAGTCCGAATTTTATCTTTTTATTCCAAGAGATGAAATGCTTTCAGAGGTATATGAAAAGTATCCAAAGATAACCGATATCTTTCCATTAAACAGCGTAGGAATAGTCACTGCCAGGGACAAATTGACAATAAATTGGACACCTGAAGAAGCTTGGTCTATTGTTCTAAGCTTTTCAAAAATGGATCGTGAATTAGCACGCTTAGCTTATAACTTAGGTACAGATGTAAGGGACTGGAAAGTCGAGTTGGCTCAAAAAGATTTGATCGATAGTGGATTAGATAAAAATAAAATAATGCCAATCTTATATAGACCCTTTGATATACGGTACACTTATTATACTGGTAAATCTCGTGGCTTTCACTGTATGCCTCGCTCTGAAGTTATGCGCCACATGATTAATGAAAATTTGGGATTAATTACCCCAAAGCAATGTAAAGAAGAACCTGGTGCATTTGTTGCTAAAAATATTTCAGCACACAAAACATTTAGTTCATACGATATCAATTATCTTTTCCCTCTCTTCCTTTACCCAGACATGGACAAACAAGACTTGTTCGCTCTGGATAAAAAACGACCAAATATTAGCCCGAAGCTTATTAGCACCTTCCTTGAAGTTTATAACGAGAAAACAACACCAGAAGAGATTTTCTATTACATCTATGGCATACTTTATTCAAATATATACCGCACGAAGTATGCCGAGTTCCTGAAAATTGATTTTCCAAGAATTCCTTTTCCCAGAAATTACAAAAGCTTCAGCAAGCTAGCTGAATATGGCCAAAGGCTCGTTGAGCTTCATTTGTTTAAATCGGCAGAGCTTGACCCTCCCATTGCAAAATTCCAGGGAAAAGACGGCGATCTTGTTGAGAAACTAAGGTATGATGACAAAGAGAAGCGCGTATATATCAATACCAGTCAATATTTTGAGGGAATAGAGAGGGAAATCTGGGAGTATCAGATCGGGGGTTATCAGGTTTGTGACAAGTGGCTGAAGGATAGGAGAAAAAGACTATTATCGCTTGATGACATAAAACACTACTGTAAAATAGTCACAGCCATTCAGAAAACAATCGAAATCCAAAAGGATATCGACCGCATGTATCCAAAAGTGGAGAAAGAAATTATCGAGTTTACAAACATGTAATAATCTGCATTTATATATAAAAAATCATTGCGATACTTTTCCAATAATAATATATGAATCAAGTTTTAGCATCCCGCTTGGCGGGTTTTTCTTTTTTATGCAGAACCTTGAGCGGCATGTGACTGGGGAAACGATATGAATGCAAAGAGGAGGAACTCGGGAATGGTGATACCGACGGTAGTAATGGGAGTGCTGGCGATCGCGCTTCTCCTCATCGGGTACTTCAAGGGACAGGGGCAAGAACTCAGCGGCCTGAAATCGGGCCTGGCTATGACAATTGAAATCCTTCCATTGCTGATTCTGGCCTTTATCGTGGCCGGCATGGTACAGGTTCTACTGCCTCAAGACCTAATATCAAAATGGGTGGGCGCTGAATCAGGCATGCGAGGCATCCTCATAGGAACAGTTGCTGGAGGATTCACCCCTGGTGGGCCTTATGTGAGCTTGCCGATCGTGGCCGGACTTCTGCGAGCCGGTGCCAACACTGGAACAATGGTTGCCTTTGTTACCGGATGGTCCCTGTGGGCGGTCTCCAGGTTACCGATGGAGATAGGGATACTTGGGTGGAAATTCACGCTCATTCGTATTGGGAGCTCCTTCTTCTTTCCGCCCATCGCAGGGTTGATCGCCCAGGCGCTCTTCACGGGCGCGAAATGAATATTGGGCAAGAGGAGAGGATATTTACGTATTTAATAAGACATTGGAGAAAACTCGGGAAAGCGGCTTCCCGCCAAAAAAGCCCTCAATCCAGCCCCTGATCTCATCCCTCAGCCGCCTGAACAGGTCCAGCTTTTCCTCCTCGCTTCCGCTAAAGGCGGCGGGGTCCTCAAAGCCCTTGTGAATCATCTCCTTTCCGCCTGGAAAAAACGGGCAAGTCTGCCTCGCATGGTCACAGACCGTCACTACATAATCGATTTCCCTATCGAGAAACTCGCTCACACCCTTAGCGCGATGATGGGAAATATCAATCCCGATCTCCTGCATTACTCGAACAGCGAAGGGGTTGACGCTAGATGGTTCCGTGCCCGCGCTATAGGCCTCGTAACGATCGGGGTAAAGAGCCTTTAAAAATCCCTCCGCCATCTGAGAGCGAGCCGAATTGTGGGTGCAAATAAAGAGCACCCTCTTCTTTTCAACCTTCAGTTCCATTTTTACCTCCTCACGGTGACAATCCCCTTTATCCTAGCATACCCGGCTGTGGTAACAAAATCTTTACACAATCCACATGCAGTGCTAACATTTTTGTAATAGATGAATAATGTTTAACGGATATCCCTTTCGCGGGCATGCCATCATGGCAAAGGAAAAGATCCTCGTAGTAGACGATGAGGAAGATATCTTGGAGCTCCTGAAATTCAAGCTCTCAAGAGAGGGCTATCAGGTTACCTGTGCGGCATCCGGAGAGGAGGCCTTGAGCTGTGTGCGATTGGAAACCCCTCATCTTATTGTGTTAGACCTCATGCTGCCGGGAATAGATGGCATTGAGGTAACAAGAGAACTGAAAAATGATCCCGATACCAAAGACATTCCCATCGTCATGCTCACGGCCAAAGGAGAAGAGGCGGACATCGTAACCGGCTTAGAGCTTGGTGCTGACGATTACATCACCAAGCCTTTCAGCCCCAGGATTCTATTGGCAAGAGTGAGAGCGGTTCTGCGCAGAAAAGGGCAAGAATCCCAGGATAAAACCTCAGTTATTCAAACCCACAACCTCCTAATCCACCCAGGGCGCCACGAGGTAAGAGTGAACGGTGATCCGGTAGAGCTGACCTTTACCGAATTCGGCATTCTCCATTATCTCGCAAGAAGGCCGGGGTGGGTTTTCACCCGGTCCCAGATCGTCGATGAGGTTCGTGGCGAGGACTACTATGTCACCGATCGTTCAGTGGATGTCCAGATTGTGGGGCTCCGAAGAAAACTGGGCCCTGCCGGCAAATATATAGAAACGGTTCGAGGAGTGGGGTACCGATTCAAGGGTTAACCATGGCAAGGAAGAAACGGCTACTCTGGCACCTCTATCCATCCTTTCTTCTGATCACCATCACATCATTGATAGCGGTCACTTGGTATGCCTCTAATTCCCTCAAAGAATTCTTTCTTCGACAAACGGCCTCAGACCTTAAAACCCGAGCGCGGATCTTCGAGAGCCAGGTTCTAAGATACCTCGATCCGCCCGACGAAAAAACCATTGATCTGCTGTGTAAGGATATCGGAGAAGGGGCTTCTACCCGGTTCACCGTCATACTTCCCTCGGGGAAGGTCGCGGGCGATTCGGAGAAGGATCCCACCCTCATGGACACCCACGTGGACCGGCCCGAGTTTATCCAAGCGCTGAATAGTCCCTTCGGTATGTCTATAAGGTATAGCCAAACCCTTGAAAAGAACATGATGTACGTGGGAATACCCGTCAAGGCGAATAACCGAATCCTCGCAGTTGTTCGAGCATCCATTCCTGTGACCGGCATAGACGCCCTTATCCGCAATATCCGGAACGAAATAGCGCTCGGGGGGCTCATCATAGCGGTCCTCGCGGCCCTTTTGAGCCTGGCGATCTCCCGTCGGATTACTCGCCCTATTGAACAGATCAAAAGGACTGCTGAGTCCATCGCCCATGGTAATTTTCAAGCCAGGTCCCAGGTTGATCAATCGGATGAAATAGGCAGCCTCTCCGATGCAATAAATCAGATGGCCGCCCAGCTTCACGAACGTATCGATACCGTCATGCGGCAGAGAAACGAGATCGAGGCCATGCTCTCAAGCATGATCGAGGGGGTTATCGCGGTGGATGAGGAAGAACGCATTCTAAGCATGAATCAGGCCGCCGCAGCAATGTTCTCATGCGATATCACCAAGGCACAAGGCCGCAGCATCCAGGAGGTTGTGAGAAACACCCTCCTGCACGAGTTCGTGAAGAACGCGCTCACAAGTCAGGAGCCGATAGAAAAGGAAATCGTCCTTTACTCGGATACCGAGAGGATTATTAACGCTCACGGCACGGTCCTCCAAGATGCCGACGAACATCGGGCCGGTGCGCTCATCGTACTGAACGATGTAACACGCCTTTGGAGGCTCGAGAACATCCGGCGTGATTTTGTTGCCAATGTTTCGCATGAAATCAGGACACCAATCACGGCCATTAAGGGATTCGTGGAGACCCTTCGCGACGGTTCCGTGAAAGACCCCAAGGATAGTAAACGGTTTCTGGGAATCATTGAAAAGCACGTGGATCGTTTGGAGGCCATTATAGAAGACCTCCTCAGCCTCTCCAGAATTGAGCGCGGGGCCGAAGGAGAACACATCATGCTTCAAGGGGCCCGCATACGTGATGTCCTCTTCACGGCCCTCCAGGTCTGCGAGGCCAAAGCAGCTCCAAAGAAGATCAGCCTTGAGCTCTCGTGCGACGAGGAACTGGAGGCCAACATCAATCCCGCCCTTCTGGAGCAGGCCATCGTGAATCTCATCGATAACGCCATAAAGTTCAGCCATGAGGGAAGCACTGTTCTGGTCACGGCTGCGCAAATGGACGATCAAATCAGCATAAGCGTCCGCGATCAGGGCCGCGGCATAGAAAAGGAACATCTGCCTCGACTTTTCGAGCGTTTTTACCGGGTTGACAAGGCTCGAAGCAGGCAAATGGGTGGCACAGGGCTGGGGCTTGCCATCGTCAAACACATCGCCCAGGCTCATGGCGGTGAGGTATCGGTCGAGAGTACCCCGGGAAGGGGAAGTACGTTTTCAATCCATATCCCGAGGACATAGTTATGGAATTGGATAAGTTCTTTGAGCCAAAGAGCGTAGTGGTTATCGGCGCATCAGCCACACCTCATAAGCCAGGAAATGACGTCATCAAAAACATCATCGCGAATGAGTATTCGGGCGGGCTCTACCTGGTGAATCCAAGGGGCGGCGAAATACTGGGAATAAAGGTATATGCTTCGGTCCAGGAACTCCCCAGGGGAATCGAGCTGGCAATCGTCATCCTCCCTGCCCATTTAAATCCCCAGGCGATACGGGAGTGCGCGGCCAAGGGGATCAAGGCCATTGTGCTCGCCGCAGGCGGATTTTCAGAGGTGGACAGGCATGGACAAACCCTTCAGGAGGAGACTATTGCCGCCATCAGTGAGACCGGCGTGAGGGTTATCGGACCCAATACCTCAGGCCATACCTCCACCCCGCACAATTTCACCTCCAGCTTCTTCCCATTGGGCAAAATTCCCAGAGGAAATATCTCATACCTCACCCAAACCGGCAATTTCGCAACGCATACCATGCGGTACATCATGTCCGCGGAGCATTTTGGGGTGGCCCGGTTCGTAGGCCTGGGCAATAAAGTCGATATAGATGAGGCCGAGGTATTGAGCTACTTGGGAGAGGACCCGGAAACCAAGGCCATCTTCATCTACCTGGAAAGCCTCAAGAGGCCCGTGCAGTTTCTAGAGTTAGCCCGCAAGGTGACGCGCAGAAAACCCGTGATCCTTCTAAAGGGAGGGGCAACGAGTGAAGGTGCCCGAGCCGCTGTCGCCCACACCGCTTCCCTGGCAACGGATGACCGCATCCTTGAAGGGGCGGTGAAAAAGGCGGGCATTGTTAGAATACACAAGTATTCACATCTTATTCTTGCGGCCAAGGCCTTGGCTATGATGCCGCCTCCCAAGGGAAACAGGGTGAGCTTTCTTGCGCCCTCCGGTGCCATGCTCGTCACACTCACCGATCTGTGCCGCCGGAACCTTGATCTGATGGTGCCCGAGCTTGAGGATGCAAGCAGAAGAAGGCTCCAGGAAATGAGCCCGCCCTTCATACGAATGCGAAACCCCGTCGATATTTGGCCCAGCGCTACGGTCAATGGCGTGGAGCAGGCCTACAGGGAGGGAATGGAAATCGTTCTGAAGGACCCCAATATCGATGCCGTAGTATCGATCCTTCTGCTTACCGAGGAGACGGGGATTCCCCCGTTGGATTTCATCGTAGAGCTTGCAGGCCGCTATCCCGAAAAGCCGATTTACCTTACCTTTAGCGGGGATAAGAAGCATATGGATGCGGCAAAGGCCTTTCTCGAGCTTAGGGGAGTGCCCACGTTTCCCTTAATCGAAGACCCCTTCGAGGTTCTGAGCATCCTGGCCAAATGCAGGAGGGCAATGGTGCATTAGCTCCTAACGTGCTGATTGTTTGACTAAATGGGTCGGACATTTTGAGCATTCGGTGTTCAGTGTTCAGAGTTCAGGGGGCAGAAGCCATGAAAGGGAGGGGGTCTTTCCTGAACACTGAACGCTGAACCTTGAACACTCTCATCACAATCAACGTGAATTCAAGGTTGAAGCGAAGTTCAAATATTTCTGGCCAGACCCTATTTCACCCCTGCTACTGCCTGCGCAATGTTGTAGCAAAAGCCGCCCATCTTCTCAAAGGCGTTGAGGATATCGATAAATATCATTCCCCTGTCTATCTCGCAGGTACCCTCAACTAATCGATCGTGATGGCTCAACCTCATCTCCTCGGTCATCTTGTTGATGCTCTCTACCAACCTCACTGCCTCTGGCATTATCTCCTTGCTGTTCTCCTTAATGCCGTCAAGAACGAGCATCAGAAACTCCCTTGCCTCGGAAGTGATAGCCACATAATCCAGAATCGCCTGCTCCGAGAAAAATAGCCTGTCTTCGATCATCTTATGGAGCGCCTCCGCGATATCCTCGAGCTCATCGCCGATCCTCTCGATGTTATTCGTCATCCTTAAGAAGGATGTTATTTCCTTGGATTCCTCGACGACTAAATTCTGCTGCATGACCTTTACGAGGAAATCCGTGATCTCCTTTTGGAGATTATCCAGCACATCCTCCCTTTCCCTCCATTTTGCCAATATACTCGAATTTCGTATCTTCAAGCCGCCAGTCACCTCAGCGAACATGGTTTTGGTCTCCTCGCCCATCCTGATTATCTCCCTTTTAACCTGTACAAGCGCCACTTCCGGCTGGTCAAGGTAGCGTCTGTCCAGATATTTTATGTGAAAGATCTCATCAAGGTGCTCTCTCTTGCCGCGAGGAGTCAACCATACGGCTATCTTCACCAAATAAGGAAGGAAAAAGAGGAAGAGGATCGCATTGATCACATTAAACAAGGTGTGGGCATTGGCGATGTATCTCGAGATATAAGGCTTCTCCCCACCCAGGAGGAGATCGGGGCCGGCAACACCGAAAATGCTGGCCGTCACATAGGTGACGATATCCACAAAATAGGGAAAGATGGTAATGATAAAGGCCACGCCAAGCACATTGAAGAGGGTATGAGCCATTGCCGTCTGCCTTGCATTCACGTTGGATCCTATGCCCGCCAACTGGGCCGTAATGGTGGTACCTATATTCTCACCCAAAATCATGGCGACGCTCCCCTCAAAGCTCAATAGACCCTGGCTGGCCAATGCCATGGTTATGCCAACCGTGGCGCTCGAGCTCTGCACGGCCATGGTGAGCGCGGCACCTGCCAGGATACTGAGAAGGATTTCATTCAGGTCTTGTGCTTGAAATCTCGTCAAGAAGGTCACGAAGGAGGGTTCTCCTTTGAGGGGAGCGAGCCCGGCTTTCATTGTGCTTAAGCCAAAGAACAGAACGCCGAATCCGAGTAAGACCTCCCCCCACTGTCGCCACCCCCTCGATGAAAAGAAGAAGCGAAGCAATACCCCCAGGGCGATTATCGGCGGGGCGTAGCTGCTTATGTTAAAGGCTATCAACTGGGCTGTCACGGTTGTGCCGATATTGGCGCCCAACACAACCCCAACCGCCTGGGTCAGGGTCATGAGGCCTGCATCCACGAAGCCAACCAGCATCACCGTGGTGGCGCTTGAGCTTTGCACCATGCTGGTAACCAATGTCCCCGTTGCACATGCGATTACCCTGTTCGAGGATACGGCACTCAAAAAGGCGCGTAATCTCTTTCCCGCGACCTTCTTGAGCCCGTCGGACATGAGCCTCATGCCGAAAATGAACAGGCCTAGGCCTCCGAGTGTCTGAAAGATTATCGCCTGCATGGGGGAATAACGCTACTTTCCATCAGCAAAAAGGTGACTTCATATTGAGGATGAGAGAAGATCGAAAACTTCGGTATATCGCTATAACTATTTAATATTACTATAGTTATTAATAACCATGCTTGTTGTTCATGGGTTTTATAACACGTAGTGATAAATCGTCAAGCCTTATATTACTATTATACCAAATATGGAAATGATATTATCAGGTATATTGAATGAGACTCGGGCTCACCTTAGTGAGATCAAGCTTGGATGGAGATTCAAAATCCTTGTTGCCTGGGCAATCAAAAGGAGGTGAAATTGGGCGGAGACTGAGGTCGAGCCTGCCCTATCCCTGGTTGGGCCTGTGAACACCTGAAGAGAGCGAGGACGGATTAAAAGGGGCCTCGTAAGAACGTTCTCCGGTCACCTGGGCCTAGGACGCCCAAGAGCATAGAATACAGCCGCAAGCGGGATGGTCATGGCAAGCATAACAGCCATTCCTACAAAAATAGCCACTACACCTATCCACTCTCCATACCGTGCCTGGAAGAGGTCCCCCCACATACCGAAGAGCATGGGAACCACAGCTGACGACCCCAGGGTCAAGGTAAAGAAGATGCTGTAGCCCCGAGTGCGCATCTGAACCGGGATGATACCTGCGGCCTGCGAGTAAATGACCGATGAAGTGCCATTCAAGAAAAACCCCAGGAAAGCCGCAAGAACCAATCCTGTTCCTGGATCGGTGACGAGGCATAGCAGGATCAGGGAAACGGTCAGAGCCTCAGTTCCCACGATCATGCTTACGTTTCCCAGGTAATCGGCGAGTACCCCGCAGCCGAGCTTCCCGAAAAGCCCTCCAGTCGCTACTAAGGTCAGGTAGATCCCAAGATGCTCCTTTCCCAAACCCTTGGCCAGATAGAGGAAGGGCAAGAAGGTGAGTAGCGTTGACCTCGTGGCGTTATCAACCACGCCGATTGCGGAGAGCACGGCAAAGCGACCACGCCGGAACCGCTGAGACGGCTCCCCGGAAGCATCGACCAATAGATGACCGGCGTTTCCGTTTTTTACACCGGGTTTAGTGCCGGAGCACATAACTTCTCTGAAGCGGCCCTCTTTGGACTCCTTCGCGAGCTCACGCACCATTAGGTACCAGAGCAACGAGAACAGCGCAGCCCCCGCGCCCACGCCGTAGAGGGCCTGACGCCAGGTAAAGTACAGGAGCAGCACGCTCATGAGAACTCCAAAAGCCGCCTTTCCCACATCGCCACCGAAATTCAGCGTTCCCATGGCACTACCTCGTCGCTCAGCGGGGAAGAGACGAGAGATGAGGCTGCTCGCCACTGGATGCTGGGCGCTCCCGCCCATGCCGGCACCAAGGGTAGCGATCCACAGAAACGCTATCCCTTTTGAGAGCCCCATCACTATCATGCCAACCCCCACCCAAGCAGTACCCCACGCTAAAATCCCCACATCGCTAATGACACCTACCAGAAGTGCACAGGGATACTGAAGAAGGCTGGAGAGGAGTGAGAAAAAGGTCTTGATCAGGGAGGCTTGGGTAAAGGAAAGATCGAACTCCAGGGCCGCCAGGGGTATGATAAAGAATATTGCGTAGAAGAGCCCGTCATTGACGAAATGCATGAGCGAGCATGCCGCGAGCTGCTTGTGATGGAGGGAAAGCCGAGGCAATCTCGGACCAGCGGCCCGCGCGGCTCCAGGATGGAAGAACCGGCAGCCGCCGTCCCTTTTGAAACTCCCTGGGTTTCCATGCGATTGGCTACTCATTCAGGGCTACCCCTTTATCTGCGTACAAGAAAGATATCTTATGACCTGGAAGGCTCATAGCACCCGGAAGATCCGAGAGCAAGGCAAAAAAGGGGGCGCTACAGACCGCCCTTTATGATGATAAGCTGGAGCTGATCAGAGGTATCCTCGGCCCTGTCCGAGATTGTTGTGATTGTCTCGAGGCACTGTTTGAGGTGGATCTTATGGCCATAATCCAGCTCGGTTTTGAAGATATCGCGCGTTAAGTCCCATTCCTCCTTATCCACTTCAGACTCCATAATCCCTACCTGCCTGGCATTCTCCTGGACCGTGCTGGGGTCCTCGCCCTTTAAGAAGGACCTTGCCGCCTCCATTAAAGGGGTGCAGGAAGAAATAGATTTTTCCATGATGCTCCGGAAATGGGGCCTCATCTCCTTGGGAATATCGGGGCGCTGATCGAGAAGGAAATCACAACAGGCTTCAGCTGCATTCGCGATGCCGTCCATGTGCTGCACCAGGTGGAATATGTCGGACCTGAGCGAGGGAAGATATGCCCCGGAATAGAGCTTGCTCATTATCTCTCGGAGAATCACATCCGCGTCCGTCTCAGACCTATCCACCTTTAGCGCGAGCGCTTTAGCCTCCTTTATGTGATCATCCAAATACTCTTTCACCGTATCGAGTGCGAGCTGCAAGCAGCGACACACACTATCGAGGTGTTTCAGGATCAGCTTATTTATCTCCTTCTCTTTTCTGAATGGCATATGGTTACCTCCTCTATACCAAAAATATTTTTACTAAAACATAGGATATGGTGCCAGCCGAAAGGGGTGTTGATATCCATCCAATTACGATTTCCATCAAGGTTCGCTTACTTAAGGTTCTGACACCCTTCACCAGCCCAATGCCGGCGACCCCCCCTACAACAGCCTGGGCTGATGACACAGGTACTCCTACCTGTGTGAATATTTCAACCGTAATGGCTCCAGAGAGCACCGCTATCAAAGCCGCATATTCATCCAGGGGGGTAATCTCTATTCCCACCGTCATCATAACCTTTTTGCTGTAAGTTAAGACACCGCTCGCGATACTGAGGCTTCCGATAAGCGACCCCTCAAAAGGGGTGAGCATACCGGAGCCAACGTAGACGCCGGTCACATTGGCAACGGCATTAGACCCTAGTGCATAGGCTCCAAGGCATCCTGCAAAGATCAGGCTCCAGAAAATAATGAAAGAACGCATTTGAGGGCTGCGGATATACTTCGCAATAAAGAAACCAATAAAATGATACAGCACGAAACTTATTATAATGCCGCTAATGGGCGTCAATACCCAGCATGCGACAATCTTGTAGAGCCTGGGGAACTCCAGGATTCCTGAAACCATACCAACCCCTACAATGGCACCGATAATAGCCTGTGATGTAGAGCTGGGTAGAGCCAGATAGGTTAAAACGAGCATGGTAATGGCCGCAGCGAGAGCAGCCAAAAAGGCACCTCTTGGGCTCAAGGCAGAGAGCTCACCCACCGTGGCAAAGCATTTCTCTCCCTCTATCAAGGCGCCCAGCACGACAAAAAGGGAGGTAAGGAGGATTGCGGTACGATATTTCACGATTTTTGCGGCGACGGCGGTACCGAACACATTGGCAGAATCGTTGCTGCCCAGCGTCCATCCCAGAAATATTCCCGAAATTAGCCTCCACATGATAGATAGTAATCCGATTACGAACTTATTGACGTTATAGCAAAAAATGAGAATAACTTTCGTAAAACTCACCGCGAGTCGCGTTCGGTGTTACGGAAACTCAAGTTAGGGATATTACACAAATTTTCTAAATGACGCTATATCTAATAAATAGTACGATAAAGTGTTCTCATTTTTCTTGCCCATCCTGTAAAAGCAGGCCTCTCTTATACTTGATTTCAAATCTCATTCCTGATATGCAGCCAAGGTGGAAGCAAGGGATAAGGACTCTTTACAGCATGATACCTTCAATCAAAACCATCCCCTTTGAGGTGGTGAAAGACCTCGCAGGCGTCTTCTTTGATATCGATGACACCCTCACCACCTCCGGAAAGATCCCTGCTGTTTCCTACAGGGCCTTGTGGGATCTAAGGGATTCCGGTCTCAGGGTTGTTCCAATTACGGGTAGGCCCGCGGGATGGTGTGATCATATTGCACGCATGTGGCCTGTGGACGGGATCGTGGGAGAGAACGGGGCCTTCTATTTCTGGCTTGATGAAGGCCAGCATAAGCTAAAAAAGCGATTCCTTGATCCCGAGGAGGTTCGAGCCCGGAACCGGCAGCGTTTAATCCGTGTACGAGATGAAATTCTGGCAAAGGTCACGGGCACGACTATTGCCAGTGACCAGCTTTACCGCGAGACCGACGTGGCCATCGACTACCGCGAGGACGTGAAACCCTTGGATCAAAGAGCCATTGAGCAGATATGTGAGATCTTTCACAAACACGGGGCAACCTGCAAGGTTTCCTCCATCCATGTGAACGGATGGTTTGGAGACTATGATAAACTCGACATGACGAAAACATTTGTCCAAGAGCGGTGGGGCCTCGATCTGGATGCTGAGAAGGAGCGGTTCTTCTTCTGTGGTGATTCACCCAACGACGAACCGATGTTCCGGTATTTTCCCCATACCGCAGGGGTGAAAAACATACTTCGCTTCGTCCCCCACATGAAGCACCTTCCGTCCTTTGTGGCAAGCCGAGAGGGTGGAGAAGGCTTTGCTGAAATCGTTGAAACCATTCTCAAACGCCGTTCAAAATGAGATATCCAAAGGCCTCAGGCATTCCCCTGACCCACTGCCATCCCTCATTCCGGGGAATAGACAAGATGCCTTCAGGAGGCTGAAATCGCTGGTTCCGATGCGATGCCGAAGAGCAATTTTCTTGACTTCAGATGCCTTTTATCGTTACATAGATTGATTTTCGCCGGTCACACAAGCTCTATGTGGAGCCTATCCCATCGAAAAGATTCTCGCACTAGGCTCCTTCACCCATAGATAATGGTTTCAAATCTTATTTTAGAGAAGGCGGGCCGATTTCAACATGCCAAATTCGATTATCACTGCAACTGGCAGCTATATTCCGACCGTGAGGATACCAAATGAGGTTTTTTTGGGCCATGACTTTTATGGAGCTGACGGGAAAAAACTCGAAAGGTCAAAGATAAATATCATCCGAAACTTTCAAGAGATAACCTGTATCAATGAGAGGAGATATGTAACCGATGCTCTTAATACATCGGATATAGCGTTCATATCCGCTCGCAACGCGCTTGAGGGTGTGGATAAGGAAAGCCTTGATTACATAATAGTCGGTCAAAATTTGGGGGATGTGAGGGCGGATAACACAAGGTCCGATATGATTCCAACCATCGCTGCCAGGGTGAAGCATAAACTGGGGATAAGAAACCCTTATACCGTTGCTTATGATGTCCCCTTTGGATGCCCTGGTTGGCTACACGGGATGACCATAGCCGATTATTATATCAAGTCCGGCGATGCAAAGAAGATCCTCGTTATTGGGGCAGAGACACTATCAAGGGTTTCAGATCCCCATGATATAGACAGCATGCTATATTCTGATGGGGCCGGTGCTGCCTTGGTTGAGGCAACAGAGAGGGATGTCGGCATCCTGTCGCATGTTACGAGATCTGATACCTTTAAGGATGTTTATCTGTTATGGCTTGATAAATCACATAACCCTAATTCCAGCGGAAATAGGCTTTTCCTCAAGATGCATGGTCATGAGATATACAAGTATGCGGTCAAAACAGTTCCTGCAACGGTAAAACAAAGCCTTGACAAGGCTGGATTTACCTTATCTGATGTAAAGAAGATCTTGATACACCAGGCAAATCAAAAGATGGATGAAGCTATATTGAAAAGATTGTTTAAGTTATACAAGATAAAAGATATCCCTGAGCACATTATGCCCATGACGATTTCCTGGCTTGGTAATAGTTCGGTTGCAACCTTGCCCACCTTGTTTGATCTTTTGCAGAAAGGAAAGCTGAATAACCATAAACTTCGCTCAGGAGATATCCTTGTCTTTACTTCTGTAGGTGCAGGCATGAACATTAATTCTATGGTGTATAGGATGCCCTGATCCAAACACACCGAGTATGAGACGAGACCGTCGAATCTAATCCCATGTTGCGAGTCCCAGATTGACAAATTAAAGATGCTATTCGCAAAGTTTACATCCCATTACCCTGGCCTAATCAATACTACTCCTTACTCGCCAAACATATTTGAAATTCGCTTCAACCTTGAATCAACGTTGATCGTAATGGGACTGTTCAGGCAATCAGCCTGTGGAACGAAGGTGTGGTAGAAGAAGGTGAGCATTATAGACAAAGAGGGGCGAGGCGAATATTCCTCTTACCGCATGTGCATCAACTTTTTAATCAGAACAAGATCATGCATTTCTGCGGGTTGAGAAACAGGTAGAGTTCCTCTCCTTCTTCTTGCGGCATTTGATGCGGTATTTGGACCCTGATCATAGTGCCATTCACGCTTACGAAAAAGTACAGGAAGTTACCCAGGTACGCCTTATGCGCAATGGTGCCCCTGAACAGGTTTTCCCTGCTTTGAGGTGGTTCCGCAAATACTTCTACATCCTCGGGGCGTATCGATGCATACACTTTCTTTCCCGGTGTTGTTTCCGTGATGTTCGGTGTCTTGCACAGCATCTTGTCGCTGAATTCGGTGCGCACGTACACCCCGTCCGTATCCTGGAGGACCTGGACGACCTCCCCGGACATGAAGTTCATGGCGCCTATGAAATCGGCCACAAATCTATTGGCGGGCCTCTCATATATCTCCTGTGCGGTGCCGATCTGCACTATGTCCCCCGAGTCCATGACGGCGATTCGATCGGAGATAACCATAGCCTCTGCCTGGTCGTGGGTGACGTAGACCGATGTGATGCCCATACGCTTTACCAGGCTTTTGATCTCAAATCTCATTCTTTCCCTGAGCTTGGCATCCAGGTTGCTCAGCGGTTCATCCAATAGCAACACCTTGGGGTTTCTCACGAGGGCACGGGCAAGAGCCACCCTTTGCTGCTGTCCGCCGCTTAATTGGGCGGGGTATCTGTCCTCCAGGCCGGTCAAACCCACTAATTCCAATGCTTGTTGCGCCCTTTCGCGGATACTCTGCCTGGATATCCTCTGAAGTCTCAAGCCGTACACGATATTATTGAATACCCTCATATGGGGCCATACGGCATAGTTTTGGAACACCATGCCGATTCCCCTTTTTGACGGCTGTACAAACCCTTCCGAAAGCATGGGCTTGCCGTCAATAACGATGTCACCCTCCTCCGGGGTCTCCAATCCCGCGATGCAGCGCAACGTGGTTGTTTTGCCGCATCCGCTTGGACCGAGAAGCGTGAGCATCTCTCCCTGGTTTACCTCAAGCCCTATGTGATTCACTGCCACTACTTCTTTAAAGCGCTTGAACAGGTTTTTGATCTCTATAAAGGCCATTGAATTGGTCTCCTTACATGACACCGTTCAAAGGTTCAAAGTTCAGCGTTCATCTTTTCGTTTAACCTTGAACCTCCCAACCTTGAACCCTAGAACGGTTATTTACGTGCCTCCGGGACCCCAGGCTGCCTTGAGAACGCCTCCGCTGATTCTTGATATAATCAGCAGAAGGATAAAGGTGATCACAATCATCAGGAACGCCATGGCAGCGGCGATCCCGAACTCCATGCCTCGGTGCCAGTTCAAATAGATCCCTATGGGCAGGGTTTCCCATCCTCCTCGATAAAGGAAGATCGCGGTAGAGATCTCCTGGAATGCCATGATGAAGAACATTACCACGCCGACAAGCACCCCTTTGAGCAGCAAGGGCAACGATATATTCAGAAAAGTCCTGACCTTGCCCACCCCTGATACCTCGGAGGCCTCCTCGAGCGAGATATCCAACTGCAAGTAAGAGGAATGAGCCATCCGCAAAAAATAGGGGAGCCGCCGTGCAAACAGGGCCAGCGGCATGATGATCCAATGCCTGGCTAGGGGTATGTGGTTCCAAAATGCCAGCAGATAACTCACACCCACTGCGATACCCGGGAACGCCAGCATCAGGGTGATCACAAAGTCAAGTGCGTCTTTCCCGGCGACACGGGTGCGCACGATGAGATAGGCGGCCGGAAGCCCGAAGACAATCCCGAAAACCAGGGCTATCCCGCTGAACACAAAGGAGTTTTGTATCAGGAGCGGGGATTCCAGAAGGATGAGCCTGAAATTCTCCAGGGTCCAATACGTAGGAAATGGCTCAATGACCCACCTCCTGGAAAAAGCGGCCAAGCCCAGCACGATCGGGATCAGCAGGACGAGGCCGGCGATAAAAAACATGTACAAATACGAGCCCACCTTCACCAATACGCCCGGCTCTATCACTCTCCCTTCAGACGTGGTCCCCTTCGAGAGGCCCGTATACTTTCTCCTCTCGACCCACCACCTGGCGAGCAAAAAGATGCCAATGCACACGATGGAAGAAACGACCACCGCCACGATCCCCATGTACTTGCGGTGCACGTCGGTGAAGTGATAGGCGATGTTGATGTAGGAAACCGAGGGAAGAAAGTCCACCTGCCCCAAAATCAATGGCGTGAGCCAGTCCGTAAAGGGCCACAGGAATACGATGACGGCGCCCGCCAGATAACTCGGGGTGCACAGGGGCAAGGTGACCGTGAGGAATCTCCAAAAGCCACTCGCCCCCTCGACTTCGGCGGCCTCTTCAAATGAGGGATCTATGGTGGTGAAACCCGCGGAAAGACCGAGGACGATAAAAGGGAGCATGTGCAGGGATTGAATGAATACCAGCCCATGTAGCCCGTAGATGAAATTTATGGGTTTCGCGATCAACCCCGTGTCCATAAGGAGCAGATTCACGGTTCCATACTTGCCCAAAAAGATGACGAATGCAAATACGCCGGCATACGCCGGCAGAACAATCGGCAAAAGGATGAGGGCTGTGAAAACCGTCTTCCCCCAGTGCCTGTATCTCGCCAGAATGTACGCCAGGGGCACCCCGAACAAGGTGGTCGTCAAGAGCACCAGCGAGCTCAGGAGCAAGGTATTTCCAAAGGTTTTAAGGTAATAGGTGTCCTGGAAGAATTCCAGGTAATTTTTTATGCCCCAGGTACTGGTTCCGGTGATTTTAAAGCTTTCCAGCACCAGAAACGATAGCGGATAAATCACCAGGAAGGCAATGACCGACCACAGAAGTGCTGCCAGAAAGATATTGCCCCGAGACATATCAGATCCTTTACTATCTCATGCTTGATGTGCGAGTAAGCATTGGCTCCCCGCACATCAAGCAGTGTGAGCCTGACTTCCCGTTCCCGCTAAGGCGCCACGAGCAGAGCGCGTGCCTTGGATGCAGCCAGGCGAGCGGCCGCATACGCGCCATCTACCCCGAAGAGCTTTCTGGCTTCTTTTATTTTCGCCTCAGCCTTAGTCACATCCTCTTTTCCGGCTTTCGCCGCTTTCACTTCTCCCTCAACTTCCTCTATCAGGGACAGGCTGCTTTTCAGCTCGCCCCACTTTCTGTAGATCTCATACTCATAGTAGCGGTTGACCTCGTCCCATCTCTTGGTGGCGAGGTCCAGGTCGTACTCAATGAACCCCACATCCAGATCCCAGAACGAATCAACTCCCAGCGCTTTCTTGGCGTGCGTGGCCATTTCAAAGCCCTCTTTTTCCCACTCGGAGAATTTGATATCCGTCCTGGCTGCGAAGTAACGCCCCTCCAGCACGTATTTTTGGCCATCCATGCTGAATAGCCAGTCCAGAAAGATCTTCCCTGTCGCTTCGTAGGGTGCCCCTTTTAGCAAGGCCACTGCCTCTGGAACCAGGATCGTTTTTTCCGGGAGCAAATCACGCACGGGATAGCCGTCCTTGCGGGCAGCCATCGCGTTCATTTGCGGCTGTGCCACCCCGATGGGAATCTCGCCACGAGCCACCAATTGAGTCGTATCCGTGCTGCCGGTGGAGAACCGGTCCAACTGCGCCGCCAATGATCTGAGATAGGCCCACGCCTCCTTTTCTCCGAATGCCTGCATGAGGATTTCAACGGTTTCATGCATGGTGCCGGAGGCATATGGCAAGGTATGGACGATGCTGCCTCTGTAAATGGGGTTGAGCAGATCGTGCCACGTTTTTGGCGGTGGCAGCCTGAGCCTTCCTAATATCTTCTCGTTATACAGATTGGTGACGATCCAGGGCGCGAAGCAGGTCCAATAATCATCTTTATCCTTTACCTTCATGCCGTGCCATTCGGCTGGAACCTTATCCGCATCCTTTGGTTTGTAAGGGACGATCAGTCCCTCTTGTTTTAAGACTTCATGCGCTGGAGCGCCTGCGCCCAGGAAGATGTCGGCATCAGGTTTGCCCGCCCATGCTCTTACCTTGTCCACGCAGACCGGCCATCCGCCCGGCCGTACGAAGGTGATGTCCACATCCTTACCGTAGGTCTTTTTATAGTATGCCTTGAACCCCTTCTTGAGGCTGTCGGATAACTCCTTGTAAACGGGGCCGACCCAGCCGACCT
>CAZJXD010000089.1:0-21518 GCA_964549945.1 uncultured Desulfobacteraceae bacterium
AAGGCCTTTTAGAAGAACATGAGGGGCTCATGTGTGACAATTTTCAGCGAAAAAGACGGCTAGGAGATTATCCTTGCCTTTTTCTTCATATTCATGTATAATATATACAATTTTTTGGTTCAATTTTTGATATTGCTCCTTCCCTTAGATTCGCCACTGAACAGGAGCATGACATGAAACTGAAGACCCTGCTGCTCTTTCAGCTCTTCCTGCTCGTCTTTGCCCTGTATGCGCTCTTAACGTTGAGCGGGAATCAACGATATCTCGTGCCCCTGGCCTGCCTGGTAAGCATGCTCATAGTTGGGAAGATCGAGGTGGGCGTTAAGGAACGCAGCGCCCAAAAGGAGGAGATCGGCGAAGAAGGGGAAAAAGACAAGATTAAATCCATCAAGGAGTCGCTCAACTGCCTCATCAAGAGCAAGAATGTGCTCCTCCTCACCGACGCCATCCACCACCTCTTGAAAGATCTCGGTCTTTCAGTATCACCCTCCCCGGAGTTCCCCGCCATTGACCGCCTGGTTAAGGTGCCTGGCTCAGAGGTGACCCTCGGCCTGAAAGTGCTCGGCGACGTGGCCGAGGTACGCGAGGACTGGGATCAGTGGGCGGAGCTCTCCGATTTCGACCTCGGCAAAGCGGGCACACGTCGCCTGCTGATCATCGGCAGCAATTGTGTAAAGGGTACCGAGCAAAGCGAGCTCAAGTATAGGAATTACCCTGCCGAGGCCCAGAACTCTCTCTCGGCCCGGCATGTGGTAGGCATCACCACCCTCACCCTGTACAAGCTCTACCTGTTATGCAAGAAGAAAAAACTGGACATCCAGAGGATCTTCTCTCCCCTCCAACAGTACCCCGGCGGTGTCTTCAAGGTAGACCACCTCATCCCGCCAGCTTCCTCTTAGTTACCACGCGCAACAGTTGAACCTTTGGTCCGGCCTTATTCCCGTGCCTGGACTTTGTTCAGATACCTTGTATCATGTCAGGAGTTGAGTTCGAATGCAAGTGATAGTCGAGGATAGAGAGAGGATGAATGGCAGTCGAATTATGGTGTGATTGAGCCTCCAGGGCCTGCCAGGGTGAAGGTCGTGGTACCGCTACTATGATAGGCGATCATGGTGTATCCCGACGTGGTGGCCGATGCCACGCGCAGGTTCACGCCTTCTGATATGGAAAGCCCGTAAGGTGAAACCCTAAGCCCGCCGATTGCATTGCAATAGGTCTGTTGATCGGTAAAATAGGCCTCCTGCGCGGTAGCCGCATTTCTCATGTCAGTCTCGACCGCGGAACTAAGCGAGCGTTCCCTGTACTTGCTAAACTGGATGATGGAGATAACAGACAGGATACCGATTATGGCAATCACGACCATGATCTCAAGGATCGTAAAGCCCCGATCACGACTCTTGCTGGGCCTCATCACCATCTACTACCCCCAAATGTCGCAATGCAAATCGATAATAAGTGTACACTTTATTAGTTTAGTGAAGTAATAATGTCAAGATTCGATTGAAAATCGGGGATAATAGCTTGAGAGAGGGCGAGAATTGTTATTGAAATGGCGAGAAACCCATAGCGAAACGATTACCAAAGAACAATTCACTCTTTCAACCGCGGTTCCTTTTCCTTACACCTCCGGCCTACTTGGTCCATACCTTGCCGAAGGAGTACAGCAGGGATTTTAGCTTCTCCTCGGTCTGCTTGCGCTCAGTGATATCCCTCACAATACCCCGAAACCCGACTCCCTGACCCTTCGAGTCTCTCGCTAAGGACACCGAGGCCTCGACGTACCTCTTGGAGCCGTTGGTCTGTATGATCTCCCAATCGAATTCCTTGGCGGGTTCTCCCGTCTTGTAAACCTTGTTGAAGACCTGGTACATCTTCTTTGCGGTTTCCGGGCTGGTATACTCCCGGTTGTTCATGCCGCTCAATTTCTCCCGTGGAAGCCCGGCAATCTTGCATAGGGCCTCATTGAACGAGATGAGGTTTCCCGTAAGGTCTACCTCATAGTACCCATCCTCAATGCTATCGAGCAGGTTTCGGAATTTTTCCTCGCTCTTCTTGACCTTGGCATATGCCTTCTTGAGCTCATTGAGCTCCTGAGTGAGCTGATGATTTGCCGAGCTTAGCTCGGCAGCGCCCTCATCGAGGTGGTGTTTCAAATCGTTTTTCGCCTGTTGTAGCGCCCCCTCCGCCTTTCTGCGTTGCTCCATTTCCTCCCTCAACTGCTTGTTGATCCCTATGAGTTCCGCGGTCCGCTCCGCTACCCTTTGTTCCAGTTCAGCGTGGGATTGCCGTTGAGAGGCAATGAGCGTGCTCACCTTTTCAAGGGAGGTAATCTGCCTCCTCAACACGAGGTATGCGACCACGGTGGCTAAAAGGGTGGCAACGATGATCGTAGTCAAATGCGAACCCAAGGTGGCTGCCGGGTACATGACCTGAACCACCCACTCGAGAGCTCCCATGCCTATAAGCATGACAATCGCAACAATTGCCAAGGGCGCTGCGGCATCGCGAGTAGACCTCGTTTTCGGTCTCTTCACCTCATCGATCTTCTGGGGCGTCCCCTCAAGCGCTTGTTTCTCATCCATAAGAAGATCCTCCTGTTGATCTCAGCAGTCCCGCCGGAACGTGTAAGGTTATCCAATTAACGATAAAAGGGCTTTATAAGTCAAGGAAAAACGCCTATCAAAGCAAATTCAGCAGCGCTGGATGAGTGATAAGAGCTTTAGAGGGCCGGTAAGGCGAGGCCTTCCTAATTTCTGAATGTCTCTCCCCTTGTAAGGAACATGAGCAATGCGATAGTCAGTACGAGAAGGGCGATAACGGCGGACTGAAACCAGAACACGTACACAAAGCCGAAATGCTGGATCAGGTACCTAGCGGTGATGACCGACAAGGAACCCACGCCAAAGGTCGAGATAAACTTCAACCCGTAGCTTGTGGCGCGAAGCTTCTCGGGTGTAAGTCGGGCCACCAGGCTATTCTCGATGGGCTGCATGCCCCACGCAAAGAACACATGTCCCATGGCAAAGACAAACAAAGGGATGTCGGTGAACTGCGTCATGAGCACCATAAAGGGCAGCGACATCATATGGAAGGCAACATAGCCGACCCTCAGGTCAATCCTATCAGCCAGACGGCCCCCCGCCATTTGCCCAAATATCCCGAAGAAATAAACAAAGGAGGTGAGCATGGTAGCAGCCAAGGTCTTGGTGCCGGAAAGCCTCATAAAGGAGAGGCTGTCGATGATCTTATTGAAGAAGGGGGCCGCCTGTTCAAAGTAGGCGGGTATCACCACCGCGGTGCCCCGATTGTTGAATCCCGCCATCATCATACATACACAGAGAATCGCGAAATACAGCATATACCGCTTTTTCTCTCGCCTCTCTTCAGGGGCTGCCGTTTGTACCGGTGTCTCATCGATATCCATAAAGAACATCATCACGCCGGATATGAACACAATTACGCCAGTGATGAGATAGATCGCGTGCCATCCAAACCTATACGTCACGATCCCCGTGACAAGGGGGGCCAGCCCAAGGCCGAGGTTCCCGAAGACCCCATTTAATCCAAGGGCATACCCCCTGCGCTTGCAACCCTTGCTGACGAGCCCTGTGCCCGCGGGATGATAAATCGAGGCGAACAATCCGATAAGCGTCAGATTGATCATCAAGGAGTTCGCCTGCTTTGAGATTCCGGCCAGCAACGAGAACACCCCTAACCCAAACAGGAACAGGGTGAGCATTCGCCTGCCATTCCATAAATCCGTCACAATACCCATGGGCAGTGCACCCAGGCCAAAGAGAAGGTACATGAGAAACCCGAGGGAAAGCACGTCCGGAATTGACATCTGGAAGTACGTGGTGAGCGGCATAACGAGGGAGGGAAAGATAAGCATATAGAAATGCGATATAAAATGACAGTAACACGTAAGGACGATTATCTTTCTCTCATTGAAATCCATCGAGTGCTTCTTCCCTTTTCATCGAGCGGAACAGAACGGTGGTTGCGCTACGGGCAAGGCACTATACATGAGTGCGGTGTATGGGTCAAGATGGAAAGAGAGAAAGAGAGATGCCCTGTATGGCGATGGATGGATTCGGCCTGAGAAAGCAAAGGCCCCTATCCTCTATACGAGTCTAGTGATATCCTTTGCCACCTGAGGATAGCCACTGGCCATGAGGACATCATGGCCCGGGAAGATCAGATCCACCGAAGTCGCCCTCTCACGGATCTTGTCATATGTCCTCATCCACTCCACGAGATCGACAATAAGGGAACTCGGCCAATCCTCCTGGTAGTTTCGAAAGATGTGAGCGCAGTCAGATCCGAGAACGGCAGTGCCCTTGGCCGTGCTCACCGCCACGGCCTGAAGCCCTACCGTATGTCCGGGGGCAAGCATACAGGTAATGCCAGGGAGGATCTCCTGATCGCCTTTCACGAGGCAGAGGCGATCCGTCCCCTCCAGGGAGGCGAGATATTCGGTAGATGCCTCATCTGATACATGGCGGAAGGCAGGACGCCTCGCAATGGGATCGTTCAACCAGAACCGATACTCTCTATCTTGAACATAAAAGGTGGCATTCCGAAAGAGCCTCACTCCGCTTGCATGATCCCAATGCATATGGGTAAGGATAAGGTGTCTGACTTCATCGGCATCAACGCCAATTCGGGAAAGGACCCCAGCGGGACTGGTGTACCCCGCGAGTTCTTTCTCTCCGGCCAGCTCAGGACATACCCCGGCATCCACGATAACCGCCCCTTGCGGCCCTCGTATGCACCAGATATAGTAATTTCTCTCCTCGATCTTCTCCCAGTCCCTGAGCCACATGAGAAAGGCGCCCGAACTCGTAAATGGGCCGGCATACTTCACGGCATAGATCTCATAGTGCATCATGCTATTGACTCTGTCTCGAGAAAAATCGGGATCTCTTCCCCCTCCTGCGGCCCCCACAATTATTGACCGATTTGATTTATCTGGAGCAGGCTGTTCTGTGTGCTCGGTGGGTTCATTCCCCCCATATGCTCAACCAATACCACCTTTCAGGCGAACGGGGCAAGGGGTAATAATGCACAGCCATTGACACCGCACTACAAGGGTGATATGTTCCTAAATGATACATGTCTTTTTCAGCCGGAGGAAATTAATGAAGAAAAAATCCTCATCCCATGAAACCGATAGGTATAAGGACTTCCTGGATGATCTCGGCCAGTTCTACGCAAAGGATAAGATGGATCATCTCGTGGACATTCCCGGCAGAGGTCCTTCCGAGGAAGAGACCGTCCTGAAGGTCGGGGAAAGCGTTAGGGAGATCAGGAAGAGGAAGGGACTGAGCCTGCGCGATATATCGCAGAGAACCGGATTGGGAATTGAACTCCTCTCTGAGATAGAAGAGGGAAAGGTCGCGCCACCCCTGGGAACAATCATAAAACTGGCGAAGGCCTTGGAGAAGAAGATCGGCTACTTCATCTCCGGAACTGAAAAGCTTCCCTACACCATCGTACGCAAGGATAAGGGAAAGCTCATTTCCAGGTTCGACTCCAAGAAGACCGACACCTATGGATATGAATTCATGTCCCTCGCACCCTACAAAAAGAATAGATATATGGAGCCCTTTCTGGTTACACTGGAACCAACGGACATCGAGGAAGAACGATCCACCCATGATGGCCAGGAGTTCATCTATGTGCTCGAGGGCACTATGGAGGTGCGGTTAGGAGATGAGATTCATCTTCTCGAGCCGGGCGATGCCATATACTACGATTCGACCGTTCCCCATCTCGTGAAATGCCACGGGAAGCGCACAACGAAAATACTTGCGGTGCTGCATGCCGAATGATAGGGTGCCGATCGTTCACACGCCATATCGACGCCCAGCTGGGTGTAAGGAACCATACCGGGTCTGACCATGATCGCATTTGATCTTCAATGTTCCAAAGGACATAGCTTTGAGGGGTGGTTCAAGGATCTTGAATCGTTCACCGAGCAGAATTCCAAGGCAATGATCACATGCCCCATCTGTAAAGACACGCAGATAACCAGGGTACTCTCCCCGGTCTCCATCAAGAGCAGCCAAAGCCAGGACAAACCACGACAAGGAGGCGAGATCGATTACCAAAAGCTCGCCCATGGCATCATGAACTACATACAGGATAACTTCGAAGACGTGGGCACTGACTTCACAAAGGAGGCCCTGAAAATGCACTATGGCGTGGTGGACAAGAGAAACATAAGGGGAACCGCAACGGCAGGGGAGGAGGAGGTGCTCAAGGATGAGGGGATAAAGTTCTTCAAATTTCCCTTTCGCAAGAAAAAAGATGGGGATGATTGATATAAGCGGGAAGAAGGTGGTGCTGAGAGAGGCGGTGGCCTCGGGGAGGATAATCCTCTCGCCCGAGACGGTGAAATGCGTAAAGGAGAAGGGGATCAAGAAAGGAGACCCCCTGCTCGTTGCCGAAGTGGCAGCAATGAAAGCGGCAAAGGAGACCCCTCTTCTCATTCCCCATTGCCATCAGATACCCCTGAATACCGTTGAGTTGAGCTTCTCCCTGGGAGATGATTTCATTGAGGTCAGCTGCCTCGTGAAAGCCGAGGCAATGACCGGTGTGGAGATGGAGGCTCTCGTAGGCGCCTCAATGGCCCTTACCACCATCTGGGATATGGTGAAGTACCTCGAAAAGGACAGCGACGGTCAATATCCGTCAACCAGTATTGCCGATATCAGGGTGCTTAGGAAGACTAAGGAGCCCCTTTCTTAGAACAACACAGGCCCATAAGCTCTCGGATCGAATACCCCCAGGAGAGTAATTCTTCCCCCTAAAAAAATATGAGAGTGACGAGCACAAAGGTGGGCACGAGCACCGCGATCGAGTACTTCAGCATGTACCCGAAAAAACTCGGCATGGGCGTGCCTGCCTCCTCCGCAATAGACCTCACCATAAAATTCGGTGCATTCCCGATATAGGTATTCGCCCCGAAGAAGACTGCCCCGGTGGAAATAGCCATCAGGTATGTTGGGTTTTCGGCGATCAACCTGGAAACCGCTGTCGGCTCAGCTATACCCGCGTAAAACTTCCCCAGCGCGCTGCTGAAGAACGTCAAATAGGTAGGGGCATTATCCAGGAAGCTCGAGAGGATTCCGGTGATCCAGAAATAGTGGGATGGCTCACTGACCGCACCTATGATAAAGCCAAGGGCTCCCTTGGTGCCCGCAAGGAGCAGGAGAAGGCAAGGGGTCATCGTGACGAAGATGCCGGCAAACAGATAGGCCACCTCCTTGATGGGAAACCACGTAAACTCATTATCCTCCCGTATCTTCGTGGGGGTAGCCACCAAGGAGAGGATGCCCATAGCGATGATAAAAAAGTCCCTCACCCACTCCTGAACGCTTCTGGTGATGCCAAGCGTGCGAACCTCCCCCCAATCGACTAACCCACTAAATATGACGGAGCCCACGACCCCTGCGAGGAATATGAGATTATAGCTCCCAACCAATTTGAGCGGTTCCTTTTCCTCCCCATCGATGGCCGTGGTAACCCCTTCTCTCCGGTAATAAAAGGTATCGATGGCAAAGTAGAGAGCCAGCAGGATCAAAACCACGAATAGCATATGGGGAAGGATGTGAAAGGTCCAGAAAAAGGGAACGCCATGGAGAAATCCCAAGAACAGCGGGGGATCGCCTACCGGCGTGAGGGCCCCGCCGATGTTGGCCACCAAAAAAATGAAAAAGACCACCATGAAGGCCCTATTTTTCCTGTGATTGTTTGCCCTTAAGAACGGCCTGATGACCAACATTGCCGCTCCGGTCGTTCCCATCCAGGACGCGAGAATGGTCCCTGTAGCAATCATGATGGTATTCACGAAAGGCGTTCCCCTCAGGGTACCCCTCACCAATATACCTCCCGAGATAGTGAAGAGGCCCCAGAGGAGTATGATAAAGGGGATGTAATCCGCGATCATGATGTGAAGAAAACTGTGGAGCGCTGCCCACTTATAGGTAGCCAACAGGGGAACGGCAATGACAACGGCCCAAAACGCCGAGACCTTCCCGAAATGGTAGTGCCAGAACCCCGGGGCAAACAGGGGAAATAGGGCGATAGAAAGAAGGATTCCGATAAACGGTATGGTACTGTAAAGGGATAGGATCTCGCCCAGGTTTGTGTATCCATGGGACTCGTGAAGGGCATCTTCCGCTGCAAAGGCCGGAAAACAGAGCATAGGGAAAACCAGCAACAATAGAGCGAGAGCCAAGGTCCTCTTTCTCATCTGTCTGCCCCGCTTACGCTCAACATTTCCGCATCTGCAAGGATCGACGTGGTGGATTCCGCCTTCTCTAATCGAGCTGGTTCAAGGAAATGGTGTTCCGGCCTGTGATCTGCTTTGGCTTCAGAAAAGGCCGGTGGAAGTATAGGCATGGGCATATCCTGAGTCAAGAAGAATTTACCCCGGGGACCGGGGTGAAGTTCTTACGGCGTGGCGCACTCGCTGGTGTCCCCGGCGATCTTGGCAAGCGCGTGATCGATGGCGGGAAGAACAACACCGAGGTTTTCCTCAGCAGCCTTAGGGCTTCCCGGTACATTAATAATCAGGCTGGTTCCCCTTACCCCGACCATCGCCCGGGAAAGCATGGCGTGGGGGGTTTTTTTAAGCGATGAGGCCCTCATGGCCTCGGCCATGCCCGGTATCTGGTACGATATCACCGCGTGCATGGCCTCAGGGGTAACATCAGTGGGGCTCACCCCAGTCCCCCCTGTGGTCACCACCAACCTGAGCCCATCCCTGTCAACCCACTCTATCAGCCGCTCCGCAATCTTCTCGCGGTTATCTGGTACCATGTCCTGTCTCACTACCCTGTACCCGGCACCGGTCAATATCTCAACGAGCAAGGGGCCAGCCATGTCCTTCCGCTGACCCCTGAACCCCTTATCGCTAATAGTGAGTACTCCTGCCTTTATCATCCTGAATCCGTGACTACCTGGCCTCCTGTTTCGAGGCAGCTATGATCTTTTCGGCCAACTGTGCGGGAACCTCCTCGTAGCGGGAGGGCTGCATCTGGAAGCTACCCCTTCCGCCGGTCATAGAGGTGAGATCAAAGGAATATCGCAACACCTCAGCCAAGGGCACCTCGGCCTTAATAACCTGGTTCTTACCCTTATGGTCCATGCCCAGGACCCTTCCCCTCCTGCCATTGAGATCGCCTATGACGTCCCCCATCACCTCCTCGGGCACGGTTATCTCCATGCTCATGATCGGCTCCAGGATAATAGGTGTTGCCTCCTGGACAGCCTTCTTAAAGCACATGGAGGCCGCGATCTTGAAGGCCATTTCAGAGGAATCCACCTCGTGGGATTTTCCATCGTAAAACCGAACCTTCACATCAACGACGGGGTACCCGGCCAACACCCCGCTGCCCATGGCCTCCACAATGCCCTTCTCCACGGCAGGAACGAAATTCCTAGGCACGTTCATGCCCGTAAGCGCCTCCTCAAATTCAAACCCCTGCCCCCTTTCCCGCGGAGAGATGTCGAAGTGTACCTCGGCGAACTGGCCCCTGCCGCCGCTCTGCTTTTTATGCCGGTAGACTATCCGTTGCCCCTCGTTCTTGATCGTCTCCCTATACGGGACCTTGGGGGTCTTGAGGTTGATGTCAACGCCGAATTTCCTCTTCAATTTATCCCTGGTATTCTCAAGGTGGATCTGGCCCGTACCTGAGAGGATGATCTCAGAGGTGGATTGATCTCTATCCACCCTAAGGGTGGGGTCCTCCTCCACCAATTTGGCCAGGGATGAGAAGACCTTGTCCTCGTTCTCCCTATCCTTGGCCTCGATCGCGAAGGAAATAGAGGGCGCAAACGGCTCCGCCGGCGTAAACACGATCTTGTGATCCTCCTGACAAAAGGTATCACCTGTGGTAGTTTCCTTCAGCTTTGCCACCGCCGTAATGGTACCGGCGCTGGCCGCATCAATCGGGGTCTGCTTCTTGCCCTCGATCAACAGAAGCTGTCCGATCCTCTCCTTGACCTTCTTCGTGGAATTGAACACGGCGAACTCCGATCTCACCTGCCCCGACATGACCTTAAAGAGGTTGAGTTTCCCCGCAAAGGGATCCGCGATGGTCTTGAACACGAGAGCCGAGAACGGCGCGTCTTCCACGGCTTCGAATTCCACCTCTTCCTCGCTGTCGATCTTGTGCCCCTTGACCTTGCCCCTTTCGGCAATAAAGGGCATGGATTGCTCGATGAGATCCAATAGTTGGCCCACACCTATGTTGAGAAGGGATGATCCGGGAATAACGGGCACCACAATCCCGGATTTCACACCCTCTCGAAGGGTCTCCTCTAACTCCTTTTGGGTAAGTTCCTGGCCATCGAGGTATTTCTCCATCACCTCATCGTTGGCCTCCACGATATTCTCGATTATCCTCTCGCGCCATGTCTCAACGAGTTCCGCCATGGACTCGGGCACGTCCTCGTCCGTGAAGGAACCGCTGCCGTCGCCCTTGTACATATGGGCCTTCAGCCGGATAAGGTTCACCAACCCCTTGAACTCGCTCTCCGCCCCAACCGGGAGAAACACCGGCGTGGTCTGTACTGAAAAGGTCTTCTCGATCTCCTCGATGACCCTGTAGAAATCGGCCCGCTCCCTGTCCAGCTTGTTGATAAAGATCACGCGAGGTAAATGGAATTCCGAGGCAAAATCCCACACCTTCTCGGTGCCCACCTTGATACTGTCAACGGCATCAACCACGACCACTGCGCCCTCGGCCGCCTGCATACACACCTTGGAATCCGAGAGAAAATCATTTTCACCCGGCGTATCGATAAGGTTGAAGGTGCTGTTTTTCCAGGCAAAGGGGTGAAAGGCGGTACCAAGGCTCACCTTCCTCTTGATCTCCTCCGGCTCAAAATCCATGACAGAGGAACCGTCGTCCACCCTCCCCAGCCTATTTATTGTCTTGCTGTTGTAAAGGATGGCCTCAGCCAGGGATGTCTTCCCACAGCCGCTATGACCTATTAATCCCACATTTCGTATTCGATCGGCTTTCTTTATCATGAGATCTCCTTCACTTCTTGTAGCGTAAAGTCTATATCCATGGATCAAAGCCACCGATAAGTGTGGCCATCTTCAGATCGATAGGTACCTTACCCTATTAAGAAAAAAAGTCAAGGTTTGAATGAGGGAAAAATGGAAATCCCATCCCCCTCTCCCTCTCCCTCGTTGACACCAGGGTGATCATCGATTACAATGCCGTTGACTCAAAATGAAGCCCCCCGCAGCAAGAATTTCGGCGGGCTCAAGTCGAGCCGCTGCGGGGTATTCTGGCGAGGACGAATAGACCCGTCCTATGAACAGGGAAAGGGGTAGGTGATGCCGTATTCAATCGCAATGGCCGGTAAGGGAGGGACGGGCAAGACTACCATTGCTGGATTCCTGATCAAGTATCTCGTTCAAAAGGGCAAAACTCCTATCCTCGCTGTTGATGCCGATGCAAACACCAATCTCAATGAGGTGCTTGGGATTCCCTTACACGCCACATTGGGCACGGCCCGCGAGGAGATGAAAGAAGGGGTGGTCCAACAGGGGATGACCAAACAGATGTTCATGGAGATGAAACTGGCGGAGGCAATAGCCGAGGGGGAGGGCTTTGACCTGATTGCCATGGGCAGGCCGGAAGGGCCTGGATGCTATTGCGTTGCGAACAATCTGTTGTCCATGTACCTGGAAAAGCTCTTATCCAATTATCCTTACATGGTCATGGATAATGAGGCGGGCATGGAACATATTAGCCGGCTGACCACGGACAACGTAGACATTCTCCTGGTTATTTCCGATCCCTCCATGAGGGGGATCGAGGCAGCCGGCCGCATCAATAGCCTAGTGGATGAGCTGAGGGTCAGGGTGGTAAAGAGGTTTTTGATCGTGAACCAAGCGCGCAACGGGCTCCCCGAGCCCCTGCGCGAGGCGATTGCGAAACAGGGGCTCACCCTTGCAGGCACCATTCCAAAGGATGACCTCCTCTACGACTATGACATGCAGGGTGCTCCCACCATCGAGCTACCGGATGAGAACCCGGCCCTGTCCGCGGCCTTTGACATCTTCGACAAGGTAATAGAGCGATAGATCTATGAAGGCGATACTTGTCACGGGCGGATGCGGTTTCATTGGGAGCAATTTTATTCGGCATCTCCTTCGGGAGCGAGAGGACGCCACGGTCATCAACATCGATAAGCTCACCTATGCCGGGAACATCGCCAACCTCCTTGACGTGGTAAGGGACTATGCTCCTGCCCGGTACCGGTTTGTGAAGGGCGACATAAGCGATTGGGAAGCGATAAGGGGGATCTTCAAGGACGCTGATATCGATTGGGTAGTGAATTTCGCCGCTGAATCCCACGTGGACAGGAGCATCGAGAGGCCTGAGGAATTCCTTCACACGAACATCCTCGGTACCTTCCGCCTCCTTGAGGCATCGAGGCAGTTCTGGCGTGCACCATCATCGGAGGTAACCAGGAAACGCTTCCTCCACATCTCAACCGATGAGGTATACGGGTCCCTCGATGTGGCGGGATACTTCACGGAAAAAACCCCCTATGATCCCTCCAGCCCCTATTCGGCGAGCAAGGCCGCCTCGGATCACCTCGTGAACGCTTACTATAGAACGTACTCCCTTCCAACGATCATCACGAATTCATCCAACAATTACGGCCCGTACCAGTTTCCGGAAAAACTCATACCCCTTATCGTTACCAACGCCATAAAGGGCAAGATGCTGCCCGTCTACGGAGACGGAAAGAACGTGAGGGATTGGCTCTATGTGGGGGATCATTGCTCCGCACTGCTGGCCGTGCTGGAGATGGGAGTGCCAGGGGAAAGATATAACATCGGGGCCAACTGCGAGAGGCGGAATATCGATGTGGTCACCACTATCTGTGATTACCTGGATACAAGGCTCGGCCTTATGGATGGAAAGCCGAGGAGGGGGTTGATACAATTCGTCACCGACAGGCTCGGGCATGATCGAAGGTATGCGATTGACGCTACCAAGGTTCATCGTGAACTTCAATGGGAGCCCACCGTTGCCTTTGAGAGGGGGATTATCGATACCATCGAGTGGTATATCGACCACATGGGTTGGGTTGAGGATATAGAGAGCGGAAGATACCTGGAATTCCAAAACCAAGGATAACATGAGCAAGAAGACCCCCAGGGGAATCGTGTTAGCGGGTGGCCACGGAACAAGGCTCTACCCCGTTACCATTTCGGTAAGCAAACAGCTCCTTCCCATCTGTGATAAGCCCATGATCTACTACCCCCTCTCGGTTCTCATGCTCGCGGGCATCAGGGAGATACTGATCATCTCCACCCCCCAGGATACACCGCAGTTCGAAAGATTGCTCGGCGACGGTCAGCGGATAGGCCTCAGCTTCTCCTATGCGGTACAGCCAAGGCCGGAGGGGTTGGCCCAGGCATTCATTATCGGAGAGGAATTTATACGCGATCATCCCTCCTGCCTCATCCTGGGGGATAACATCTTTTACGGGCACGGGTTTCTCGAACACTTAAGGAGGGCAGCGAACAACGACAGGGGCGCCACCATATTCGGGTACTGGGTACGAGACCCGCAGCGATATGGGGTGGTGGAGTTCGACTCCAGGGGAAATGCCATAAGCATCGAGGAAAAGCCCGGGCACCCCAAGACCAACTACGCGGTCCCGGGGCTCTATTTCTACGACGATCAGGTCTCCTCCATTGCCTCTGAGCTCAAGCCTTCGGCGCGGGGGGAACTTGAAATCACCGATGTCAACATGACCTATCTCACAAGGAATCAACTCCAGGTTGAAAAGCTGGGCAGGGGTATCGCCTGGCTGGATACGGGCACCCATGAATCCATGATACAGGCGATCAATTTCATCCATGCCATTGAACAGAGACAGGGATTGAAGATCGCCTGCCTTGAGGAAATCGCCTTTCGAATGGGTTACATATCGGCCGATCAGCTGGAGGAGCTCGCCATGACCATGAGGGAAAGCGAGTATGGTCAATACCTCTTGGAGCTGCTGGATGAGAGGAAGGGGAGCCAGAGGTGGTAGCAGGGCCTTCGATGAACTTTAGCCCATCTCCCACCCTTCCGGAGGTGATCATCATAGAGCCGCATCTCTCTCGTGACCACAGGGGGTACTTCATGGAGACCTATCATCAGGAGAAATTTTTACGCGTTGGTATTGACGTACGGTTCGTTCAAGACAACCAATCTATGTCGTCGCGTGGGACCTTGAGGGGCCTCCATTATCAGATAAAACGACCCCAGGGCAAATTGGTCAGGGTGATACGGGGGGAGATCTACGATGTGTGTGTGGACATCCGTCGATCTTCACCTCACTTCGGGAAATGGTTTGGGATAGCGCTCACCGAAGACAATAAGAAAGCCCTGTATATCCCCCCGAACTTCGCGCATGGCTTTTGTGTGTTGACTGAGACGGCGGAATTCTCTTACAAATGCACGGATTTCTATTTCCCGGACTATGAGCGGGCAATACGCTGGAATGATCCTGATCTCGCCATTGATTGGCCCATACAGGAGCCAATTCTCTCTGAGAGGGATGCGTCCTGTCCCCTGTTGAGAGATGCCGAGTTACCTGAGTAGGGCAAAACGAGCTGGGTTTTGCTGGATAGAAGCTCCTGTGCCCTCTCCCGCCGGTGTAATCCCGGTGAGAGATCACCATCAAGCGGGGGATCAGAGAACAAATCCCTCCTTGCCGGGATTGAAATCATTACTACCACCTCGAGCAGCTGATAGTATATAATAGGATGAAATACCATGCCTAAAGCACCGAAGAAGCCTCCAATCAAAAGGGAAATATGGGGGGTAATCTTTCTCCTTCTCACCCTCATATGCGGAGGAAGCCTTTTATCATACCACCCTCATGACCCCCTGCTCTGGGTAATGGCAAAGCCTGGGCTTCAGGCGAAGAATCTGTTCGGGGCCGCGGGTGCCAATCTGGGCGGTGGCCTCCTCGCGCTGCTGGGATTTTCATCCTTCTGGCTCGTGGCAGTTCTCCTGTATCTGTCCTTCTCGTGCTTCACGGGCAAGTTCCCCTCAGGGGTTCTCTGGATATCCATAAGCCTCATCCTCCTGATACTCTCATTTTCCACGCTGCTCTCCCTCTATGTGCCGGGCGGCATTTCCTATCGGGGTACAACGATCAGCGGGGGATTGGTGGGTTTCCATATCGCCGATCAGGGAAAAAGGGTGCTCAATCACTTCGGCGCGTGCGCCCTGTTTCTTGCCGTTTTTATCATCTCCGTTATGGTGATCACCCGGCTTTCCTTCGCGAGCCTCTTCAACAGGATCCTTCTCCTGTTCTCCAATGTGGCCCTTTACCTCAGGGAAAAATGGCTCAAGCATACGGAGCGCAAAAGGAGGGCTGTACAGAGAAAAAAGGCAGCCACGAAGATCGAGAAGGCGCCGAAGAGGGAAATGACGATCGTTGAAACCCCCTCGGAGAGGCCGGCGAAGCCCGCGCAGGAATTCTTCTCCTTTATGAGCGTGGTCGGTGATTTCAAGCTCCCGCCCCTGAGCCTCCTGGATGAGATCCCAAAATCACCGGACGATGAGATCCAGCGGGAAAGCCTGCGAATGAACGCCCTTCGGCTGGAGGGAAAGCTCAGGGACTTCGGCGTGGAGGGCGAGGTGGTGGAGATCGTACCCGGTCCGGTAATTACCATGTACGAGTTCAAACCCGCCCCAGGCATCAAGATAAGCAAGGTATCCTCTTTGGCGGATGATCTCGCGCTCAACATGAGGGCATCGAATATCAGGATCGTCGCCCCTATCCCCGGCAAATCGGCCATGGGAATAGAAATACCCAATAACAAGAGAAGGCTCGTTACCCTTAGGGAGATCCTATCCAGCCAGGTCTTTCTCAACTCCTCGTATAAGCTCTCCATAGCCTTAGGGGTAGATATCATCGGACAGCCAGTGGTCACGGATCTCACCAGGATGCCACACCTGTTGGTTGCCGGCGCGACTGGAACGGGGAAAAGCGTATCCATCAATGCCATGATAAACAGTATCCTTTACAAGAACTCCCCCGCAACGGTGCGCCTCGTTATGATCGATCCCAAGAGAATCGAGCTCGCTCCGTACCAGGACATTCCCCATCTCTTGCACCCGGTGGTGAACCACCCGAAAGAGGCAACCAAAGCGCTCAGATGGGCCGTTGATGAGATGGAGAGGCGATATACGCTGCTTTCGGATAAGGGCGTTAGGAACATAGATGCCTACAACCGCAAGGTGGCAAAGGAGAAGGGGTTAACCGAGGCAGAGGAAGCCGGGGCAGATGATCACCTCCCCTACCTAGTGATTATTATCGATGAGCTGGCAGACCTCATGATGGTCTCGAGCCGGCAGGTCGAGGAATCCCTGACGAGACTGGCGCAAATGGCGAGGGCAGCCGGGATTCATCTGATACTCGCCACCCAGAGGCCCTCTGTTGATGTGCTTACCGGCATTATCAAGGCGAATTTCCCCACGAGGATCTCCTTCCAGGTATCCTCCAGGGTGGACTCCAGGACCATCCTCGATTCAATGGGTGCCGAGCATCTCCTTGGAGATGGTGATATGTTGTTTTTACCCCCTGGTGTAGCCAAGCTCACCAGGATTCACGGGGCCTATGTCTCGGAAGATGAGGTAAAGAGGGTAACCTCCTTTCTTAAAAGACAGATGAAACCGGAGTATGACAGCTCCATGGCCGCTGAAATCAGCACGGAGGAAGACGAGGTTGAGGAGATAGGAGGGGAGACGGATGAAAAATACCATGAGGCAGTGGAATTAGTGATGCAGACCGGTCAGGCCTCGATATCCATGGTCCAGCGAAAGCTAAGGGTTGGGTATAATCGCGCCGCCAGGATGATTGAGGCCATGGAGAAAGAGGGAATCGTCGGTCCATCTGATGGGGTCAAGCCCCGTGAGGTCTTTAGAAGAAGGGAGCAATTTTGAACGCCAGATCACGTGTCATCCTGGTGCTCATTCTCCTTTTCCTTGGATCCATCCTTCAGGCAACGGCATTCCCCGAGGATCAGGCCACCACAATTATACGCGGCATACACGCGAGATACGGTAGTTCCAAGGGGTTGACCGCCCTGTATACCAGAGAGGCAATCAGCAAGACGATGGTGACTCTAGGAGTCGCGGAGAGGCGCGATGTTGCCAAGGGAACGCTCTATTTCAAGCCTCCCTCCTGTCTCCGTCTCGAACAGGCCTCGCCCCAAGAGGAGTTGCTCCTCACCGATGGCCAGACGCTGTGGTGGTACATTCCAGGGAAAAAAGAGGCCTACCAATACTCCACCGAGAGCTTCGGCAAGGAATTACGCGTCCTCGGGGAGGTTCTCCAGGGCCTGAAGGGCGCAAGGAACAACTTCAAGATCACCTATAAGGATGATCCCGAGGCCACCACATACCAGCTCGTGCTCAGGCCTGACCCACCATGGAAGGATATCGACCACCTTGAGCTGGTGATAGGGAAAGGGGATTTCGTTATCGCGCAGGTGGATATCTTTAATACGATCGGAGGGCTCACGAGGTTCATGCTCTCAGACCTGTGGGAAGACGTTTCTCTTCAAGAAGGACTTTTTACCTTTTCCCCTCCCCAAGGCGTAAAAGTCATAGAGAAATAAGGTCTGCCCCTGCCTGCCAACCCCAGCTCCGATTCCGTGATGCCCTCATTTTTCGCAGAAGATGTCAACGTCATGACTTTTAGAAATTCCAGAACCCGTAGCGGCACCATTCTGCCTGAGACAATAGGTAGGTGTTATTCTTTAAAAATTTCTAAAATGCGATCATCTGATCGGCCCAATCATCGTAGTAGTCGTGGCAGGAGAAGATGAGCACCTGATGCTTCTTAGACACTTCCTTAAGCAGGTTTCGAGTGTTTTCACGCCTCTCGGAGTCGAAATGTACGAGAGGATCATCAAGGATGACAGGTATAGAGTTATCTCCAATGACAGCGGTCATTAACGCTAAGCGTGCCGCCAGATAAAGCTGATCTCTGGCGCCGGCCGACAACTCCTCAGTATCCGGATTGATCCAATCTCCTTTTTCCTTGCTAAACACCCGAAGAGAGAAATCATCTCTGGAAAGGCGGACCTGGTCATATTTGCCGCCGGTAATGAGGGCAAAATAGGAGCCAATCAGCTGATCAACCTCTCCGGAAATACTCTTTAGGATGTTCTGCCGTGCCTCACCAAGAACTTCACTGATTATCTCATAGGCCCTGAGCCTCGTCTTTAACCTATTAGCTCGCCGCTCCAGAGCGTCAATGCGTTCCTCAATTTCAGCCACGTCCTCTTGCCCATAGTCATCTTCCTGAAGCGTGCGTTCAAGGCTTTTTTGTTCGATCTTGAGGACTGAAAGTTTTTGTTCCAGGTCTTGGAGCTCGTTTTCTCTCTTGACAACCTCCTCACCGGAAGATTGAAATTCCTTGAGATCCTCAAGGGCCGTTTCTGCCACAAGAATTTCCCGGGCCTTGGCCTTCTTGTCCTTTTCGAGCTGCTCTTTGCTGAATGATTTCAAGATTCCCTGATTCTCGCGGATATTACCATTCAGTTCGTTAACTTCGTCTCGTAATTTCTGAATCTCCCGTTCTTGCTCAGCCAGCCCTTCCTCTGAGATGGCAAATCCTTTCGCTTGCTTCAAAGCATTGTCCAATTCCTTCAAGCGCGGTTCGAGTTCGCTGATTCCTTTTGTCAAAGACTCGATCGTATCCTTCCCCAAGGTGACCTTGAGATCCTTCTCCTTAGATTCCAGCTCTTGCTCCTTTTTTTCACGACTTTCTTTCATTTCCAGAAATTCCGCTAATGATCGGCACTCATACTGGGCGAGCTGCTCTTTTACTGTAGCCTTCGTTTCTCCAAGCTCCTCAATGCTTTTTTCCAAGGCTTCATCCTTTGAGGATACCCGCACGTCAGCGATGTCCTTGAAGTCAATTCGGAATTCCCTTTTGGCTGATCCTTGCAGGGTCTCGCCAGCTGACCCCTCACCCTCGGAAAGAATCCCCTCATCAGTTTCTATAACATAAGGTGTCTTTGCCTTGAAGGTTACGGTTAGGAGCATCTGGCGCTGCTCAATAATTTTTTCGAGGGCCCTGATGTCACTCTCTTTCTGGCGCAGATCTTGAGTTAATTGTTCGGAGATGACCGGCACCGCGGCCACCGACTCTTTCAGTTTGCTAACGGCGCCAAAAAGCTCTGTAGCCTTTTTGAGGGTTTCCCTTTTACCGCCCAATTCCAAAGTCAAAGCATCTTTTTCCGTCCTGGTTTTAATCGCAGCCTTGCATTTATCAAGATATACCTCACGCTCCTTCAGCTTTTCTTGCTTCTCATTCTGTTGTGCCTTGAGGATATCTACCTGCTGCTCCGCCTTTGTCAGCTTTTGTAGGTTTTCCAATGTTTTTTCGAGCGCGTTGGTCAAGTTCTCACACTTTTCCTTTTCTTTGACATATACCTTGGATTTCTCTAAAGCCTGCTTCTTTACTCTCACGGATTTTTCTGTCTCATCCAGCTCATGAGAGAGCTCGTGGACCCTTTGTCTTGCATCGCGAAGCTTTTCGACTTTATGGACAATCTCACTGCGTCGTTGCTTCAGATCAGTTAATTCATCGGCTGCCCTTCGTATCTGTCCCGGATTGACATGGGCTGGGCGATCAATGCCCCTCTTGAGATCAAGCATCTTTTTTTCAAGCATAGCAAGAATCGGCTGCACCGCCGACTCTTCTCTGCCCGCAACTTTCTGCTCGAGCAAAGAGCGAATTTCTTTCTGCCCCGAGTAGATAGCGTTGAGCTCATCTTGAAACACGCACGCAGTACTCGTAAAGATCTCTTTTGATGAGAATCCAATAAGCTCCGTCAGCACGGCATTCACTTTATCTTTGCCTTTCCAGGTATCGCCGGTCACCTTATTCTGAAGCAGAACGGTTTGGTTTTCAAAGTCCTTCTCGAGGAGGTAGGCTTCGCCATTATTCTTGAATTCAAGGGTAAGGTGGTAGAGGCTCTGGCTCTTCCACTTTCTGGCGTCTTCGAGGCGCTGGGCCGATGATTTCGGGTCTTCGAAGAGGCCAAACAGGATAGCGGAAAGAAACGACGATTTTCCGGCCTCGTTAGGGCCCTTGAAGAGTATGATCCCCTCCCCGATACCACCGGAGAAGGTGTCGATATTTCGAAACCGATTGATCTTGATCTGGGTTAATTTCATATGCTCAGGCCTCTCTGCCGCTCAGCAGGGCAAAACCCCTTTGGAGTGCCTCCTGCAATAGGGGTTTCTCGGATGCCTCGGCACTCTCCAGCCTGTCTTGCATAAGTCGCAGAAACTGCCCCATTATCGTTGATTCGGGAAATTCCGCAGGTTGGATATGCTCGGAGGATGGGGTCAAATCACCTGAAATGACCTCAAGATGGAAAAAGGCATCCCCAATAGCTTCGACAAGGCGTTCCTCGCTCATATCCCACGTCACAGGCTTAAACCCGCTCAATCTGACTTGGACAAGGGTGTTGGGATCGGCATGCTTCATTATCTCCCGGATAAGCTCGTCTTCCTGCCCAAAATTCTCAACCACCAGGTCTATAGTTCTCCAGATGTATCTTCCGACGCGCTTCTTTTCGACGTGGGTACCCGAATCATCCATGGAAACAAGCAGCACGAAACCCGAGTCTTCTCCTTCTTCAAAACTCAAGGTTTCAGGTGCGCCGGGATAGCAGGCCTTAACAGCCCCCTGTGAGAAATCAGCGTACCGGTGCCAGTGACCAAGTGCCACGTAATTCATGCCGGACTCAGCGATTTCTTTGGTTCTCATAGGGTAATAATCTCCGGAGAATTTGCCTTCGATCGCAATTTCACCATGGGCCATGGCCACATGGTATGTGGTCTCATTCGTCCTCACCAGCCCCTCGAGAGGGCTTTCGCTTCCTTGAGGACTCAGGTTGGCTCTACCATATACCGTGATATCCAAGTCGGGAAAGGGAACCGCTTTGATTTCATCGGTGAAGATGTGGATATGGGGCAGGCTTTGAAACTCGGAGCGCCGGTAAACCGAAGCGGCGTCATAACAATCGTGGGTGCCTGGAAGGATGCAGGTGGGGATCGGCGTCAGCCTTTTGAGCTGCACCACAGCTTCTTCCACCAGGTTCCTGGATACTGTGCTGGAATCGAAAAGGTCGCCGGCAATGAGAACCAGGTCTACAGACTCTGCTAATGCCAGGTCCACTGTCTTTTTCAGAGACTCCTTCACAGCCTGGCGCAGTTGCCTGCCCTTTTCACCAAAGCCCAGGAATTTGACGCCGAGCTGCTGATCCGCAGTGTGAAGCAACTTGATCATGGTGAGTTGAACTTACCCGTTTATAAATTGTTTTGGAACCAGCGTTCCCTTTTATTTGCGTTATGCAACGTAGGCAAGGACGTCCAGGACCTCCCACCCCTCAACGAATCCAGTCTATGCTCACCAAGTGGGCAATCTTTTTAAAATCAGGATCG
>CAZJXD010000090.1:0-21075 GCA_964549945.1 uncultured Desulfobacteraceae bacterium
TGAGCAGACGTCCCTTGTATTTCCCAAAGGGCATTCGTGTCCTGGCAAGTTTCAATAACACTGCAGGATCTGGTGTTGCGTCTTCCATTAAATTTTGCCCAATCAGATCTGATCGCCTTGCGCCTTATGCCCTTCGCCTAGAACCATTCCTTGTTCATCATCCGTGATGCAGACAAAGCCTTTCATTTCGTGTTTCTCAGAACGCTCTATGATCTAACAAGAGCCGAACGGCTCCCTTACCCGTCCATAATACTTATATACTTATGCCTGGCCCCATTCACTTCAATGTTACTGGGTCCACTTCAAATTATCTTCAACGGAGAGGGTATCAATTGACTGTTTGAGGCAACTCCGGCAGGGTTTTGGTGGGGTGTCTAGAAGGAAGCCGCGGACAAATCCTTTGTACGCTTTCAGATGGCAGATATTGTTCAGGGAATCCTCAGAAATATTGCCAAAAGCCAGGTTCTCTAAATCGTGTTTTTGCCCCCTAAAATAATGGAAGTTTTTCCCATTCGCCGGTATCTGTTTCATCACACATGGAGATACGCTGCCATCCGATCCTATGACAATCGCGTTGCCGATATTTTCACCACACCTGAATTTCTTCAGCAAAGGGGGAACAATGTGAAAATAAACTGCGGCGCCTCCTTTTGCCGAAGTCTCTTTGACCTCGGATAATCGGCTTCTCAGCTCCAGATATTCTGTTTCACTTTCGGCGAGGGCAGCCTCATTTTCCATTTCCGGACTGACAACAAGGGAGAGAGAACTGATAACTGTTTCAGATACCCCCGCATTTCCCAAGAGCCTTGGGAGTTTGTCCAGATCCTCGAGTCGCGAACGCATCAGCATGTAGGCCACGTGTATCTTGGGAGAATCGACGCCATATTTGTTCTTTGCCCGGTGTATCTCATCTATGCAATCCAGGACCTTCCTAATCTGAGTTCCTTTCCGTATTAAATCATTCTCTTTATCTACACCGGCCAGTGAAAAGCCTATTACATCTATCCCTTCGTTGACCAGTCGTTCAATGGATTGGCGGCTGAGAATCATAGCATTGGACGTGGTGCCGACCATGCAGCCAGCCTTTTTTGCGAGGCCCAGCATATCGAAAAAGTGAGGATGGGTGAACGGTTCCCCCCAACCCTGCAAATAAACGAGCTTCGTCTTCGCAAATGCAGGGATAAGCTTTTCGAATAGTTCCAGTGGCAGGTATCTTTTTTGCCAGTAATTCCTGTATGCTGTATGGGCGCAGTAAATGCAGCTGGCATTGCAATAGGAACTGACTTCTACCTGAATCCAATCTAAAGCGGGGTAGCTCTTTTGAAAAAATCGACGTAAAAACATGGCCGTTACCACCGATTATTAGACAAGGGCCCTTTAGGCTTGAGACTGCGTCAAGAATTCCATCTCTTGCCGGCGTAGATAATAAAGAAGCCCCGTCCGGTTTACTCAATTAAGAACATACTTTTTTATGATACGAATTAATGGACATAATTGACTATGGCGAATTACCTTTTCTTGTATCCAGGTTCTCTTTTATAAAAACCGAGATAATTTTGTCAATATAGTCGACTGCGTCCAGCTATCCCAGTGAAGAATGTCCTCGGTTTAACTTGATAATTCCCTCCAGCGACTCGACTTGAGCTCGCCGAAAGTCTCGCCGAAGGTCTTGCTGAGGGGAGGTTCATCGAAGTATCTCTGCAAGACGTGGGATGCTGTTGATGGGGATGACGGAGATTTCGCTGTCAAGGGTATCTTCCTGATGGCACGAATAGATCCCCCAGAGGTGCTCAAGGCCCAGGTCTTGAATGGCGATAGGATCCTTTGCGGTCCGTCTTCCGATATTCGTGTCCTATTCGATAATCTGGGTTTGACCCCAATTTTCCCGGCCATGTTTTATGGATAATACCTGCCCATTTAAACTATCCAGCCCTCCTGCGCCATAGCCATGAAGGCATCCCGTTCTTCTTTGTTCATCTCTGTCAGCTTCACCTCAATATCCACACCTAACTTCGTTACCACCTCTTCAACGCTACGGACAAGATAGTCCTTGATAGGGACTCCCATAAAAGGCAGGGCCATGCTCAGTATAACCTTGTCATTCACAATCGCTATATCTTTTATCATCCCCAGTTCAACCAGGGTGCGATCGATCTCGGGATGTCTTACCTTTGCTACTGCTTGGTGAATCTCTTCTTTAGAAATATTTTTGGTCATCGTTTCCTCTATGCTTCTTTTTTAAGGTATTAAGAAAGAAAGGCTATTTTCTCAGAGCTCATCAATCACCAGGCACCTGCTGAACGCTGCGGGCGCCATTTCCCTCTTTTCGTGACCTGGGCTTATCCCAGAACGTGCTTGTCCGGGACAAAACAGCTAAATTCCCCTTCAAACACGACCCGGCCTTGTCTTTGAACGACGACCTCTGCCACCCGCTTTTTCCCCTCCGATGATGTCACTTTCGCCTCCGCCAGGAGTGTGTCCCCTGTCCGGACCGGCAGAAGAAACCGCACCTCGGCACCTCCCAGCACCACATTGGGGTGGTTGACCGCGATCATGGCCGCGTGGTCCGCCAGGCCGAACACGAATCCGCCGTGAACCAGGCCTGATTCATCCACGGCCATGCCCTCGGTGGCGTGGAACTCCACCCGGCTGAAGCCGTGCCCCACTTCGAGAGGGGTTCCGCACAACTGCGTATCGATTTTTCTATGGGTTTTTATCTTCATGCTGTCTTGTGAGCCTCTTGCTATGAAAAGTGTGCTAATAAGAATGAAGATGGTTAATGCTCGTCAACTAGAGTTTGCTCCTAGATGGGGACAATCTATCAGGTATCCAACATATTCTGACCCCCACCTATGATTTCGATACGAGCTGAAAATGTCTTGTATACTTTTTCACTTCCTTCGTACTCGCGGCAGCCACATGCCAACATCACGCATGTATGATTCATATTCCTCACCAAAGCGCTCAAGCAGCAGTCTCTCTTCGTGCCGTGACAGATAATAGAGAAAACACGAGGCAAAAATCCATACCACACCTGCCGCCAGGGACATGGTAAGGATGAAGAGACCCAGATACAGCAGTACTTCGCTCAGGTATATCGGGTGTCGCACCACGCCGAAAACTCCCTTGCGGATAACCGAAGGTTTTTCCCTCACTTCTCCAAATACGATCCTCATGCCAGACCATGCACAATACGCCGATACAAAGAGAACCACAACGCCTATTGGTTTCCTTACCAAAATCGACACGAGCTTATCAAGCTGTGTGGTATACCTTAGAAAAAAAGAATCGGCTATCCACACCCCGAAGAAAAGGAGCGCGAAAATCATCTGCCCGGCATCGCCGCATCCGTGTTCGCCGGTGAGGTCATTTCGATGGCCAAGCCACCTCTCATGCGCCGTTTTGGGTATCCTCATCGACCTTCTCCTCTTGCCCGTCTATTGGGTGATTATACCCGGCGTAGGGATCGATTACAAACCAATTGGGAAAAGGAATAAGGCTCTTCATACGAGCCCTTTAGAGCGGAAATCAATGCCGAAACCTGGCATAGGCAAACTGTGGGATGTGGGGGCTGACTATCATTTGGGCAATCTCGAAGCAAATCATGCAACGACCAATCCGCGCATTGGCTCTTATGGGCCATTCCGAGTTAGGCATTTCTCTAGAAAGGCTTCTTCAAGAAGTCGGCCTCCAAAATCCTTTAAACGGACACTATAAGGAAGACTCCTTTCGATGCCATCTTACTAAAGGGCAGCAGGATCGAATCACTGGTATTGGCTTGAAAAAATAGGAAGTGGCAAAAGGCCGTGGTTTAGCTTTGGTTCCTTGATGAGTAGATGATTTATTTTCTAGAACAAGGATGTGTGCGCGGCGCACATAGGCAAGGGAAGGCCACGATTCAAGGCCTCGCCCCATCAGATCTGATCGCCTTGCGCCTTAAGCCCTGTGCCTTGAACCATTCCTTCTTCATTATCCGTGACGCCAATAAAACCTTTCATTTCGTATCCCGAGTACCGTTAGGCAATTTCTGCACGAGCCTACCCTACTCACAAGAGTTAAGAGCAGACTTGACCCCTTTAATGGGTGATCCCCTTATTGTGGGTGCAACCGAATAGCATGCTATGTCAGGATACTCATTTTAAAGTCATAATTTAAGGTTGAAAGCGGAAAGCCAGTCCGTTATATAGGCGTTGACGCGTCGGTAACCGTTGATCCCAAAAAAAACCGGCCGGTGTTTCCGAAAAGAAGACAGCGCCGAAAACAAGGAGCTTGTGGATGGCAGCGTTGCGAAACTAGGGAAATCTTTTAATGCTATGGCGGGATTTATATACCAATTGCCTAAGAATATCATCAGGTGTTTTAAAGGTTATAATTTGCTCTGGCATTTTTTGGCCATAGTCCTTACGTACATCATCGTAAGTTCCGGTTTTGATTGGTACTATTTTATCTTCACCCAAAAACAGGACCTCCGCACTTTTCTTTTTCCGGCGGTTAGGCTCGGCATGATTTTGCCGACTGTTGTTCCCTTGATCCTGTTGGCAATCGGCGTACTGAGAAAAGATCTCAAAATCAAAAACAGCGCCTTCGCCTTGGGACAAGCCGCCATGGTGGGTCTGGCTATCTCTTCCTTTTACAAAGCCTTTACCGGCAGAATTCCGCCTCCGCATTTCTTTAGCCACAGTGCGCTTGTCGACACAAGCCACGGATTTCAGTTCGGTTTTTTGCGCGGCGGAATGTTTTGGGGCTGGCCCTCTTCACATACTACCGTGGCGTTCGCCATGGCCGTCGTGCTTTGGAAATTATATCCTGAAAACAAACTTGTTCGGTATGCGGCTATCTTGTACGCGTTCTATGTCGGCATTGGCGTCTCGATTACAATCCACTGGTTCTCCGAATTCCTCGCTGGCGCCATCATCGGTTCGGTAATCGGCGCCATCATCGGAAAAAGTTTTCACCACCGCATATCAAGCATCGACCCGCGGTAAACCAAAGCGAGAGGCAGGGGGTCAAACCTTCACAATTTACAATCCACAAATGCACTGCTCTCCTTGAGACATACTTACTCCCAGCGTTTCTTCAACTCCTCAAAGCGTGCTTTGAGCTGGCAATCGTTTTGCATCTTGACCGCCAACCGTTTCCTTTGCTGACTTAATGCAGCGGCACTCACATTGCCTACTCTTCTGCCTATCTCAGAAAGACTCATGTGCCTGTTCAAGTAGCGGCAACTAAACTCTATAAATATGGCACGTGCGCCGCTCACCGATACGTACCGCCGGTATAACTGGCGTTCTTCAAGGCCAAAGAACGCGGCAACTTCCTGTGCGATCTCTTCTATGGTGCGTGGTCCTTTCTCAAATGCCCTTAAACCGGGAACCTCCCTGCGGTCATCTTTGCGATCTGACAGAAATCGCTCCCTGACCCAGTCAACAAACTCATCAGAGCCCAGGACCGCCTGACCTTTCACCCCGTCCCAAAAGGTACTGTTCATATCTTTCACAATACCCGACATCACAAACCGGGAATACCGTCTGCGGGCTTTCGTATCATCTCCTGCCCCGATCATCTCGAGGATGGTGGAGTAGGTGACAAAAGGGAGCCGATCCTTCAGGCGGGTATAGCCCTGGTAGCTGCTCCAGGGGTATGCCTGGAGGATACGCCCTTTTTCCTCGACCTCCAGGTGTGAGTATTTCTTGATTCGAATGGGATTCAGGTGGAGATAGCGGCTTAACTCCAGCAGATAGACATCGCGATCAATGAGCAGGGCCTTGTAGCGACCCTGGAACAGGTGCCCGCTTCTCAGATGGCGGCGGTTAAAGTACACGGTATAGGAAGTGTTGAACCTCTGCATGAATTTCTGGAGGTTCGCCGTGGGGGTCATCAAAATCAGGTGAAAATGATTCTCCATCATGACATAGCCATGTACCTCTACTCCAAAGAGATTGGAGGTGGTTTCCAGGATCTCCAGAAACCGGCGCTTGTCGGTGTCATCGGCAAAGATAGCTCTTCGCTCATTGCCTCGTGAGGTCACATGATAATATGCGCCTGGATATTCTATCCTCAGGGGTCTCGCCATGGTGAGGTTGTATTAGGCTCGCAGAATATTGTCAATTGTGAAGGTTTGACCCCATTTACATACACTTAAGTCGGCATTCAACACCACTCCTGAAGGAACACCAAGAAGTCTTTTCAGGGCTCCTTCTTGTTCATTAAAACTATGCTCCGGTTTCTTTCGCAACTCTCCTATTCGTGTCTCCAGTTTCTTCAGTTCTCCCTCTGTCTCAGTGAGCGCTAAGGACATTCTAACCTCTTTTTCCTGTACCAAATCTAAAACCAGACGAATCAGGTAAAGTGCATGTTCTTTGGGCTTTTGGAATTTCGGCGTGTCCGCTCCGCTTCGCGGCGATCTCCAGTCATGCAAACTTTGAAATCGCGATTCTTGGTCGCGAGTCAACCACGCAAGTAAATGCCTCCACTCATAGGGCCTGTCTGCGTTGGGGGGAGAGTTCACCTGCAGTTCGGACATCATAGTGTTTTCCAGGTGATCAATGAATTGCCTATATTGATTCTCCCGATGGCCTTTATCGAAAAGGTTCTCGATACCCATTGCTTGTGCTGCCATAGAATTCCCTGAGCGGCCTATTGGCTTGAGTACCGCCCACTCTTGGCCATCCAGATTTAGTTCCATTCCAACCCAACCTTCAGGGAAAGTGTGCTTAATACGGCTCATTGCGCTAGGGTTTCCAAATGTTGACTCACCAAGGCAGTAACGAATTAAGCGACAGAGGGTTGTCTTGCCAACGGAATGCCCGGAAAGGGTTACTGGATGCGCCCCGTTGACTCCAGCATAATCCGGCAATTCCACACCCCAAACAATGTTAAGGCCACAATGAAAGAAAACATCACGAATTGGAGTATCTTTGTTCTCTTGTGAATCAAAAAAAACTAGACGCCTAATCCACAAGCGTGGCGATTTAAGATCATTGCTTTGCTCTTCCCGGCTCAATTTACTTCTCCTACGCTATCATCAATCCTTTCATTTCGTTATCAATCTCCACTGCTGTAATAGTAATACTCGCGGCCTCAGCTTCCTCAAGAGCATGGCGTTGCAATTTATCGAGGTTCTCAGTGGCTTTGAGGATCAGCGGCAGGATCGGTTTTAGTTCTCTAGGCAAAGGTGGCAACTTTGCCGCTCTGTGAACCATGGTTGCGCCTGACTCGGCATCAGTCAGGATGAGCTGCTTGCTTTGGAGGGCCTTCCGGACCATTTCCGGACGGATTCTACATACTTCAGGAAATTTCAGCCAAGCTAGGCCTTCCATTGCTTGGAGATATTCAGTGCGCAGTTCCGTGCTCAACAACAGGGCCTCGCACAGATTCGGACGTGATGCCAGTAAGGCTGCATCACGGTAGAACTCAAACTTCTCCTTTGGCTTTTCCTGAACCAGGTATGCAATCAGAGCAAAAGTAAACGTTTCACGTCCATCCCATGGGAATACCTGGTCGTCTTCCAGATATTTCCACCTTTTTTGATAGACTGCGAACCACGCTGACAATAGCGATTCTTCCCATTCGGGATGTGGTGGATGAATATGGACCGGCCAATTATCACGATCCCATTGATACATGAATAGGAAATTGCCCTGAGCATCCATTGGCGGACCAGGAAGTGGATCAAGGATCGTCTTGTATGGCTGGCCGGTCTTAATCGCTTCTGCCATGGCATCATAACATTCCAGAATTACCCGCTTGGTACGATATTCATCATATTTCTGCTCATCTTTACGTTTAACAATGGGAAAGGTATCCATAATATATTCCATATCATTTCGATGAATCCTATAGAGGTGGAAATAGGCTGCGTCGAGTTCGCAGCGAAGCAAGAATCTTCGATTATCATCATATACAAAAGGTGGTCCATCATATCCGCTATCCTTTGCGAACGGCTCTAAGTCCCAGGCTGTAAATGTGAGTTCTAAGGTCCTATCCCATATCCATGAAAAAACATCTTGGGCTTTATTCCAAATGCAGTCCGTTGCATAGCAGTGCGGTGGCAAAACAGGGATCTGTTCCAGAACCCCAGCACTCAGATGCGTGCCAATTACTTTTTGCCTAGTGAGGTAGTCGAATGCATATGCGTTGAGGTTCGCCAATAGACCAGCCATGAGAGAAACAGGAAAAATTTCTGAAAAAATATTGCGGCATGTCGTATCGCATCCCGTCCGAGGAATTATGGCAGCTATTGATGTCCGTTCGTTTGTCGCGTTCGTTATATCACGATATCCCAAGAGCCAATTATTGGGATTCTTTTTTAAAAGACGACTATTTAATTCTGGTAGCCGTACAAAATATTCGGTGGAAATCTCGAAATACGGATCGGCAAGCTTCTCTTCATTTGCAAGCTCCCATTTATTACCTCGATAAAATGAATAGCGATGATTAAAATGATTTATTGCCTTTCCCGCATAAATCCGAACCCATTTGTCACATTTATCATCCTCCGCTGTCATTTCATTTGCTTTCCTGAAGAGATCTCCCGGATCAGATAGGCTTAACATTCGTTGAATACGCGCTTTCCAAAGATTTTGAGAAGGTATTCTCTTTTTAATGAACACCCCATGAGCAGAGTAAATATTATTCGCAATTTCTGAATCCCTTGTAGAAGAGAAGATAGGGGGAGTGAGTGTATTTGGGCTATATAATTTAAGTTCCTCAGATGTAATCTCATAACGGCGATTATTATCAGATACCTCCATTGGATCCTGTGCGAGAAAGACAAAAGAAAAATGTTTTGACCTGTGAGATATTCCTCCAAAAGTGAGGAGACTAAACCGGAATCTACTATCTACTACAGGAAACAATTTTTTTCGATTTTCGAAATCTAATAGCGAGCATAACCTCTCATTAATACAAAGTTCTGAAAACAAGGGTACGTTATAAGCATCCATTGAAATTGCTGATGGTACCACTAGTCCTGTGAATCCAAATGGATTCATGATATTCATCGTAGCTTCGACGAATAAGGGGTAGAGGTTTATTCTTCCCTTTGAGGACAGCTGGAAGCGGCCAGAGAATTGAACTGAATGACGAAAGGCATAAATTTTTCTCTTCTTTTTAGAGTATTCCCCATATAACCTTGGATCACAAATAAGTAAATCGGCGATCATTTTCTGTCGTTGCCTTGCCGAACTAGCCTTAGCGATCTCAGGCGCTCTTTGAGCAAAAAACTCCTTTTCACTTAGCTCTACCATATCCCACGGTGGATTTCCGAGCACACAATCAAAGCCCCCTTCACCTTTATTTGCAAAAACCTCAGGAAACTCCAAAGGCCAATGAAAGAAATGGTGATGTTGGGCAATTGCCCATGCTGTGCCGATGTACCGCCCATCAATAGAATGTGTTTCAAGATATCTGTGCAGGGTATCGGTAGTCGGGATTTGGCAATTTCGTGCGTTTTCTTCTGTGAGTTCTGCAAAAAAAGCTGCTGTCCAAAGGTGGCATGCCGTATTATCCTGCCACCACTTTGTTCCCTGGCTTTGGCTTTTTCGATAAGCCTCAGCCTTTCGTTGAATTTGCTCCGGGGAATCATCGGAAAGTTCTTTGAGAAGGCGACGGTCCTGGGTCAGTTCGTGGATTTCGTCACTGGCTTTAAAAGGCAGCCTCCATTGCCCTGACAGCCGCTCATCGCGATTCCTTTTCTTTAATGCCCGTGCAACCTCTTTATCATCACCAAGTACGGGCTTGAAGGCATCATCAGGAATGCCTTCCTTTAATACATTGAGATCCATTACCCCTATAAGAGAGTCTCCACAGCGGATTCGATGGTCCAAGAATGTAAGTGGTTTCCCTTTGGTGTGTCCCTCTATCCAAAGGGCTACTTTACACAAGTCAACTGCCAGAGGATTCTTGTCCACGCCATAGATACAGTGGGTAATACAGTTCCTTATGGCGAGCCGAACTTGTTCAGGAGCTGGTTCGTCATCTCCAGTTCTAATTTTCGCGAGTTCCATCCCCAGCTTCCTTGAGGCAGCTAATAAAAAATGCCCACTGCCTGAAGCGGGATCACATACTTTGAGGCTAAGGATAGCCTTCTCTTTTTCTTCTTTTATTTTTGCAGCCTTGAGCCGGTCTTCCATTACAGGAACGAGAGCGCTTTTAATCAGTTCATTCACCAGTTCAGGCGGCGTGTAGTAGGAACCTGTGGATTTGCGCTCTGTACCATAGCCGAGGTCAAAGGCAGGCCTGCCATTTTGAGTGATAAAGAAAGGAGTAAAATCCAACAGGCTTTCATATACACTGCCGAGCTCTTCCACGTCCAGGGCGGCATAGTTGATTCGTCGCCACGGCATTCGGTCGTTTTCTCGATACATAGAAAGGTGCCAGAGTGCCTTTAGTAGCTCTCGGTTTTGAAGAAATAGGCTATTGAGGTGAGATGTACGTACTGGATTAAAGAGATCGCCATTGAGCGGAGGCGCTTGAAGGGTTTCTCCAAGTTTCTCGTCCTGAAGGAGACGAAATGTGGTTTGCAAGCTCAGCCATAGGTCTTCATGATCCGAATAGGCGGCACGCTGTTCCGCGAGGAGCCGCAAACGGCTAATGCTGTAATGCTCACGGTAGATCTGGTTTTCTGTTACTAAATTTCTCTCCTCTGCTACCATGAGGAACAACAACCTATAAATGAGGCGTAAAAGCTGCTGGTAAAGGCCAAGGGGTTTAATTTGTCCATTGCCGACTGCTTCATGGAGGTTGTTATTTCGAGAATGGCTCAGAAAACCATTGGCGAAGATCTTCAAGGCCTCTTCTACCCCATCTCTCAAATGATCGCGGACTCGTCCGCCCTGCTCCACGGTTAATGAATAGTAGCGCTCCAGGAGGCACTCAGGAGCATCTTCTATAGTGGGCGGAAGACGAGTGCGATGGATGAGCCGATACAACAGGCCAAAGTCAGCGAATCTTTCCGCCTCCATCATCTGCATGAGATCAAATTCAATATAGGCCTGACGGCGCATGAGCTGGGAGTTCCGAAGCACTCGCAAGAGATAGCCATTAGTGACTAATCCCCAAAGATGCTCTGTGCGGTTAAGGTATTCTTGCAGGAGTGAATGCGGCGCTAAGCGGGGTCTCCCCGATTCAGGACGGCGATCTATGGACTGGTTGCATCCCACCACATGAATAGGTGGCGATTCATCACTGGTCCCTGCTCGGTGAGAGAGCGCATAGGTTTGTCCCCCTGCCTCGGCAGCACGAGGGGTGTAGATAAGCTCGTAGCCTAGAATGCTCAAAAAAGGGATCATCCACTGGTCGCGGGTAGCGCTTGTCCCTGTATCACTTGGGGAAAGCCGTTCAAGGCGGTGCTGAAAAATGCTCCAATAGGCACGGGCATCAGTCCAGGCAGCAGCGATGTCGTCAGTAATATGTCGTCGTGTGTCAAGGCCGAAGTCTGAAGGCTTCTGGCCCGGGGCTGAACCATCGGCTATTTGATCAACCAAATTAGGGGCAAGGAGGCCGCCTTGGAGATGGAGGCAAGAGAACCGACTCGTCATGTGCTTACCCCCTTTGGTATCGGCAATAATACAAGGGTACCCAGAAGATCCGGTGGCATGTGGACTTTCACTGCCATGCCGCGTCGGGCAAGATAGGCAGCGGCCCGCACACGTCGATGGGCCTCCTCAAGCTTTTTTGCCCGCTCCTCTATGAGCGGTTTAAGCCCAGTTTGGAGATCCTCCCACCAGCCCAGCACCTCTCCCAATACCTCTCGGCGCTCCTGGACTGGAACGTTAACATCTGGCCTCGCGTTGTGAAGCATGGCGATCCCTTCGCTCTCGGTGAGCCATTGAAGGTGATCAAGAGGAAAACCGCGAAAGCCAAAGAAGCTGACCTCTTCTGCCAGGAGAGGCCTTTTGCCGGGTTCCTCAACCGTGAAGCGCAACCGCAAAAGAAGCAGTACGGTGCGACGATCCACACTCCTAGTGCGGGTAACACCGCAGCGGGCTGCACGGGCTGCTTCTCCCTTTGTGAGCGCTTCCTCCATCAAGTATTGGGCGAGTGCTGCAACGAAAGGATGGTTACGGCCAAGATATGTGACGTTTTCAGGGGTTGGAGTCGTAAAGGTGACCTTCCATTCAGATCCATTTAAGGCATTATCCCTCACAAGCGGGGGCAGGCGGTCTGGTGAGATGATCGTGAAAATGCCATCATGGTCCCCCCGTACGGTAATATCGAGCCGTTGGCAGGCATTGAGAACAAAATCCTTGACCGCGTTAGGATCGCCAAGGACGGCATCGGCCATCCTGAGCTCACGGTCTACTTCATCCGGCTTAATCGCCCTCTGCGCGAACCGTGTACGGCTCTCCTTCTCCCGTGAGGCTGCTTCCTCCCACTTGGTGTGCACATCTTTTACTATGAGTTCCTGAAAGAGAGACAATTGCTGTGCCCGGGGTGATCTGAAAAAGAGGGCCTTCAGCACAGCCTCCATCACGGTGTCACTATCCGCCGGCACAGGTACATTTATGCCAAGGGTGCGGCGAATCTCCTTGGCCTTGCGCAAAAGGACATCAAGAACGGCACCATCGATGGGGTTATCGTTTCCATAGAGCAATACGGCCTTTACCTTTTTTGAACTCTGGCCAAAGCGATCCACCCTTCCCTCCCGCTGCTCAAGGCGGTTAGGGTTCCAGGGCAGATCATAGTGGACGACAGCAGTAAAGGATTCCTGGAGGTTAATTCCTTCACTCAGGCAATCTGTTGCGACAAGCACACGACGAGGGTATCGGGAGAGTTCCTCGATGCGTTTACGGCGCTCGTCCTCTGACAAGGCTCCAGTAATAGAGATCACCCGTAGGTTAGCGAACTCATCATGTAGTCGATGTCGTAGCTGCTCTGCCACGTAGTCGCTCGTGGCAATGTAGCGGCACCAGATGATCGGCCTGTAGCCTTCTTGAAGGAGGTTTCGGACGATTTCAGTGCATTTGACTACCTTGTGGTCGGCGTCTTTGCCTTGGAGTTCCTCAGCGAGGCGGGTAAATCCCCTGAGTCGTTGACGCTCTCCCTCGCTGAGCTCTATCTGCCCCTCCTCCACGATATGGGCTGGTTGAGAATCAATGGTTTCCTCATCTGTCGGCTCATAGATATAGGGCGAGTAGGCTTCCTCGGTTGCCTCCTCGTCTAAAGAGACTCTCTTTCGCCTTTTCCCCAATGCAGCAACAGCAGCTGCCGGGCTGGACATGACGCACCGGAGCAATGCGAGTGCTGTCCAGTAGCGAATTCGCCTCTTCCAACCCTTCAGTGCCTCACCCGTGCCCACGAGTTCGCGGCTAAACCGATACACGCTTTCAAAGAGTTCGCGGTACTGCGGTGAAAGATCATAGGTCTCCTCTTGGGGGATGCGCTCCGGAAAGGGTGTATCCTCGCCAAGCCAATTGAGCACATCAGCCCTTCGTCGCTGAACAAAGTGTTGGGCAAGTACGCCCCTGTCCTTATTGCTCAGGCCTTGAAGATCGAGATGGGCAAAATGTGATCTGAGGAGTCCCAAGATAGAGAGAAAGGATGCCTCCACGCCGCTATGGGGCGTGGCGGTGAGCAGGAGCACGTGTCGATCCGGGTCTTGAACAATCTCGGTGAGCAGCTCATGGCGCTGTTGTTGCCCGATCGACTGGCCAGCAGGCTGGGCAGCTCCATGCGCTTCATCCACTATCACGAAATTCGGGCAATGTATGAGGAAATTTGACCGATGGCGTCCTGACTTTGCGTAATCAATGCTCACCACGGTGTAGGGATAATATTCAAAGATGCTATGATCACCTGGAGCGAGATTGCGCTCGAGCTGAGATACCGTACCCGAACGAATAACCATGGCATCGAAATGGAACTTACTCCATAATTCCTTTTTCCACTGATCACACAGGTAAGGCGGGCACAGTACGCAGAGACGTTGAATCTCGCCTCGATCCACGAGCTCACGCACGATAAGCAGTGCTTCAATGGTCTTGCCTATGCCTACGTCATCGGCGATGAGGAGGCGTATTGGTTGAAGCCGCAGGGCCATCAGGAGCGGGACGAATTGGTAAGGCCGGGGACGGACGGAGACGCGCCCTAGAGAGCGAAAGGGTCCCGCACCATCGCGCAGTGAAAGCCTCGCCGCGTTCCAGAGAAGCTCCGTGCTCACCGCATCATTTGCATCACCTGGTTGGGGCGGAGGAAAGATGGCTGGTTCCACACGGTCAAAGCCGAGATTGGCGAGGTGTCTGTGGACGCCGCACATCTCGCTTTCGCTGCCGGTGAGGGGGCGGAGCATGAGAAGGTCCTCATCCTCTGATGGGACAATGACCCACTCTCGATTACGGCAGCGTACAATAGAACCAACGTTTAGGCCACTCATCTCCCTACCCTTTCCCCTCTCCGAAGATATCGATATACTGGCGAACCTGTTCTTCAAGATCGCGATCATAGCGGATCACGATAACCCGATAGCCACGTTCCTTTAGCTCCTGGCGTGTGATGCGGTCCTTCTCTTTTTGCCCTGGTTCATCGTGCACCGAGCCATCGCAGAATATACATACGTTAGGCTCACAAAAGAAGTCAGGAATGCAAAGGTAATCAGTGAGAGGTCTTTGGGCCTCATCAGGAAAACGACGTTTTGTGCGGTAGAGTTGGTCGATAAAACGACGTTCCAACTCGGAACGTGTGTCCGTGAGTGAACGGAGCCATTGGTAGTGCTCCTCGTAATCGCGCCCAGCCTTACGGGCGTGAGTGATGCTATGGCTCAGCCTTTCTAGCACGCTTTGTACAAGATGGCGATTCAGCCGGGGATAATCACGTTGATTTGTGTAGGATAGAAGACACTCATAACATGCTTGCGTGCAATCAGGCTTTTTGTCCTCTAGAGTCTGTGGATCAAAATGGCAACGCTCTAATGCCGCGGATGCTACCTGAGCGAGGGTATCTTGTGCTTCCACCAGCTGCCTTAGTACCCCTGCACCACCTTCTGATGCCTCCCAGAACAAGATTGCCCGGTGATCCCCTGAGCCGATCCGCTCCGATGCAAGCTCTGTCTCCTCGATTTGAAATACCTGTTCTATACCACGTTGGAGGGCATACTGAAGGGTGGCCTTTAAATCCTCATCCAAAGGTATGCCGTCTTCTAAAAAGTAAAGGAGAAGAAGGTTTTCCGTATTGTGTACGAAGAGCTGGACTATATCGGGCTCATGAGAGGATTGTGGAAGTGATCCCTCATTCTCCAGGCCGTGCTGAGACAACCATTCGCCGGTTTCGAGATCTATGAGGAAGCCCCTGTCTCTGCGATTACGCCACCCATGGTTAATTCGATAGAGGGTTGCAGCTGGTGCATACACCAGGCGTAAAATGGGTGAGTTGCCCGCATCGTACACCGTGCCCTCAAAGGTTCGCCTTTGTCCACCCGTAGCAGGAGCAAACCTGAACTGAGTGGTTACCTCAAAGCCCAGCCGTAAACGCTCCTCCTCGTCACAGGTTATGCGTTCGCGACGCCAGGTTTTCACATTCGACATATCTAACAGGGGAAACACATCACTGGTGGATGCATCTAGCCGGGTGTTACAGCTTTCACAGAGATCAACGGTGGCCTCGCTCTGGAAGTACCCACACACATTGCATACTTTGGCCTGAGCACGGCGGGCCTTAAGGCCTCCTGGTGAGGAGATGAGGCTTCGGGCCTCAAATCGCGAACCCTCGTGATAGATGAAGTTCTTTGGACCGAATTCCGTGATTCCTAGAAAGCGAGGTCTGGCGATGAATTCTCCATCGCCACGAGGAATGTACGCGCGAACGGGCAGGCGGGGGAAGTTATAGCCAGGCAGAAAACCCTCGCTCGCAAGATAGCGATAGGGGTAGAAGTCACTCTCTTCTCTAGTTGTCTCAATATTAATGAGCAGGTTGCGTTGACGGTTGGCTTCATCCTGTTGACGGCGCGCTTTTTCCTGCTCTTGTCTGCTGTGGGAATGATAGAATGTTTGCTGGGCTTCCTGAAGTTGAGCCATCGCAGCCCGGTAAAGCTCGCGCCACCGGATAAAGGCACGATCAAATTCACCAGGAGCATGCCGCAAAGTGGCCTCTACCCAATCCTCAGTATACCAACCACTATTTGCGAGATCGGATTGTAAAGTCCCAAGAATGCGCTTTGTCTCCTGGAGGCAGTCCTGGAAGCCTGGTTCCGACAGGTGAATCTGGGCATTGATGTTCTCCTTGAGCGGGTAATTGTCTAGGCTCAATTCTAGAATGTCTCTTATGGATTTACCTAAGGGGATTCGGACCTTGGCCAGCCAGATGGCATGTACATGGGCTCTAATGAGGTCTTCATTGGCTAAGTCTATTCTTGGAGGGCGCACGGCACCTGCAACGATGTCCTCGCGGTGTCTAAAGAAGTACTGGTCGTGTCCGCTGCCTGCTGAACAGTACGTCACCACGAGGGCAGGATCTCCTTTGCGCCCAGCTCTTCCACTGCGTTGTGCATAGTTCGCTGGAGTAGGGGGGACATTACGGAGATGCACGAGTTGAAGATCTGCGATGTCAATTCCAAGCTCCATGGTGGGAGAACAGAAGAGGCATGCCAATTTCCCATCACGGAAGCGGTGCTCTCTTTCCTGACGGTTTTCAATCGATATCTGCGCGGTATGTTCCCGACCCTCTACGCCACGTAAGGAAGGAGCGATCTGCTGATAGGCGTCTCGAAAAAACTCATTAGCCTTGCGTTGTGATTCCATGTAAATTGAGCTCGCTGCCCGCCGTGAATAGATTGGATCTGGCGGCGGGGCAGTCCCATCGCCCATGCACCAGATAAGAACAGATGCCTCTAATTGTACATAGACAAGATCTCTCTCGGAGCCTCTTCTCAGTAATCCATGAACGCAGAGTGTATTCAGGAGGTTCTGGATAAACTCAGGATATGGCTCGATAATGTCGATCTTTCGTCGCAGGTATCGCCCGATAAGGCTGTTTTCCGCCAAACTAAATCCCTCAAAGGGGCGCACGGCTCTACCAGGCAGCACGAATCGAGTTGCAGGACGTATAGCCTCTGTCTCATCAAAAGACCACTGCTCATTGAGTTGGTTTTGAACCCGCTTTCGCAGCTGCTGTTGGGGCTGATCCTTCAGGCAATCAACGTGGATGGCCAATTTCTTGCGAAAAAGGTCAAGCACTGCGGTTAAGGCCTCTCTTCGGTCCTGAGCGCTGAGTTGCTTAAAGGACGGTATTGCCTCCCATATCTCATCTCTGGCACAAAGATCCTCTAGCCCGAGGTACTCGATCCGAAGCAATCCGCACTGTTCAAGGTTTGGCTGTACTACCCGCCAACCGCGACGCAAATCCTCATATATACGATACTCTATTAAATCCCGAAAGGTGGTCCAAACCTCACGGCCTGGAGCTGTGTCTGGCTCTAATTCGGGATTACCAGCCACATCCTCGAGGATTAAACCCATTGAGGATAAGGTCTTTTCAGCGACATCATCAAAGCGGAGTGTCTGATATCTCTCAAGCGCAGCAAAGATACCCGATCGTAAGAGCGCGACCTGCACGAAATCGTTAAAGTGACCTGCTTGGAGCGAGGCATCTTGACGATTGTCGGTAAAGCTAAGGATCTTGCGGTTTGCATCTTGAATGCCTGCCTCATGGGCATGCCGGAGCGTGGAAACGGAAACCACCGTTGTTGAAGTACTCCTGCCTTCACTTGAGAGGCCTGCGAGCTTTCTGAAATCGTTTTTATCTCTCCTCGTATAGAATTCGCCACAGGTAAGGCACAACATGAAGGGCTTGGGCTGGAACCATGCCTTGATAGCATTCTCCTGCGAGTTTTCTTTAATAGTCCCATCCGGCAATATCCAGACGAGCCGAGGGATATGAGGGCGGTAATCACGCTTGATCTTTCCGCTTTGATTCAACCATTCTGGTGGTAAGTGCTCAAGGCTCCAGTCAGCTTCTGCATCTGCCGGAGCCAACATCAGGTAACCCCCTATGAGGCTTCCCTCAGCCAAGGCCTCACTCTCCGGATCGTAGGGAATAAACCTTTTATTCTCGTCATCCTTTAGCACGGCATAATAATCCTGACCACAGAGCCGACAGAAGAGAAGAGGAAAAAGTATACGTTCGCTCTCCTCCTTAGGAGCATAGTACTGGCCTTCAAGTGTGAGATATCGATTTGAATAGGTTTCGAGGGTGGCATAGACATTTCTGCCCTGTGATATAAATTGGTGCAGTTTGAAGGCGAAGAATGGGTTACCATCGGGGAGCTTCATCCGGCTGCCCAGTAAAAATAATTCTTGCAAACGCATCTCGCATGTTTGGGCATCTAATTGAGTGATTTCTGCAAGTTTGCTTGCGCCATCCCTTAGGCTGAGAGGAGTTCTTCTGCGGAAATTACCACCTTCTTCCTGTTCAAGGCCAAAGGTTAATTCTATCCACGCTGTTAGCGGATTATTTAAAAGTTGTTCCTGTGTTTCTGGCAAAGGAGAGAGAATAGCTTGTCGGAGTTCATCGGTATCGGGCATTGTGCGTGCAGGGCTAATTCGTCTTAATGTCTCTTCGATAACATTCTCAGGCCCAATTGATGTTCCAAATAGCTTGCTCGCGAATTCCGCCACTATTTCGTGCCGGGCTTCGGGTGTTGTTTCTTTGTCTGTGATCATAGTAGCGCTGGTTCCTATACAAACGAGGCTCGGATTGCCTGAGCGCTCTCGCAACCTTCTGATAAGGACTGCAACGTCCGCACCTTGTCGGCCGCGATAGGTATGAATCTCATCTATTACCAAAAACTGGAGGCCAGTCGTTGTCCGATCCACAAAGTTATGTTCCTCAGGGCGCACCAGCATGAGTTCTAGCATTACATAGTTGGTCAGCAAGATATGTGGGGGATTTTTCTGAATTTCATGTTTTTGTAGATCCTTTTCTTGGCCGGTGTATTTAGCAAATCGAACTGGGAGGTCAATCCCGTTGCGTGCTTTGTAGGCACCGGCAATTTGTTTGAGGACCTCATATTGGGAATTTACTAGGGCGTTCATAGGATAAACGATAATAGCCCATACCTTAGCTTCCTGAATATCGCCGTCTAGCACAGCATTGAAAATAGGAATAAGGTATGTAAGGCTTTTGCCAGAGCCTGTTCCACTTGTGACAATGAAATGCTCAGAATTTAGTGCCTTTTCTATGGCCCTTTGCTGGTGACGATAAAGATGTATCGATGTATTGGTGTCATCGGAGAAGATTTCAGAAAGAACAGAATTAAGCTTGCCTTCAGTGGCGAGATACTCAATTGTTGCTGCCATCTCATAGGCTGGATTCAACTGTAACAGCGAATCTGGCCACAGAGTGTTTTGCTCAAAAAGCTCCTTTTGGATAAAATTCCTTACCCGATCATCTGCAACAGAAAAAAAACTTTGCACGAACTTGGCATATTCATCAATGACGAGGTTTCGAGTGTCAAAGATGCTCATTTAATTATCCCCGTTGTGAGACATTGTTTAGTTAGTTGACTTATTGCCTGCCGATATCGACGGCACTCTTCCCCGGTGCGCCGGTTCTGATCATAATGGCCATATCTAGCTCATAGTTGATAGCTCTTAGCTCTTAGGTAAAAAATAATAAAGAGATCAAATTTGTTCACCATACTTGAGCAGCTTATCCCGCGGCCGGTCATCCACAGACCATTCCCGTATGGGCATGGGATAATTGAGCTGAAAGCTGAAAGCTGATAGCTCAAAGCTGAAAGTTGAAAGCTCAAAGCTTATGGCTCATAGCGATATTGAGTTCAAAGCTGAAATCTTCCTGTCATTGAACCTAATCCCGAACCTAATCCCGAACCTAATCCCGAATCCCTGCTAAGAAGATTATATTAGGATATACTGTAAACTCCTCCCCTTGCCTTCTGACTTGATTACCTTTAAATCTACTAATTTTCTAATTTCCTTTAATGCTGCCCGATCTGAAATCTTAAACATCTCTCTTACATTTCGGTTTGTTATATTACCATTCAAGTTGATGAACTCCACAATCATCATCTGCCTTTCAGTTAAGGCAATCTGTCCTCTTTCCGCCTTTCGCAATCTTTCACTGCTAAGTCTTGTCACCCTCTCTTTGACTACCTCAATGCTCACACTTACCCCTTCAACAAAATATTCCAGCCAGGTGGTTAGATCACCTGTCTTTTGATCAACACTTTGCAAAGCCTTGTAATATGCTTGCCTATCAGAGTCGTAGTAATCATCAAGGCAAAAGAATTGTTTGGTGTCAAAACCTCGCTGATAAAGAATCAGGGTTGCTAAAACCCTGGCAGTCCTCCCGTTTCCGTCAACAAAGGGGTGGATTCTGACAAATTCGTAGTGAGAAATTCCGGCTTCAATAATCGGGTCAAGTTCTTTGGCTTCACCCACATTAATCCATTTTACCAAATCATTTATCAATCCTGGCACATCCTCATTCTTTGGAGGTCTAAAAATGACTTGTCCTGTAAGTCTATTTGCAACAACGACATAGCGATTGCGGTATGCCCCACAATCATCTGGATTATCTAAAGTATCTTTTGTCACCATTCGGTGTATGTTTAGAATATCTTGTTCGCTGAGGGAGCTCTTCTTCGTCAATGCGCCAATATTTTCTAAGACATTGAGGTAATTTAAGACCTCTTGCTTGTCCTTTCGTGTGGCCATTACCTCCCTACCATGCGCCAAAGCGCTCACCTGTTCTAATGATAATCTGTTTCCCTCGATGCTCGTGGATGAGTGGGCGCTGTGGATTATTGCTTCCCGTCTTAAAGTGACTTCCCACTTAGGTATTAAGGGTGAATTGAGGATTATCTCTCTCGCAGAAGATATTCGAGTAAGTAACCTGACAATATTATTTGTATATGTGAATTTTGGTTGAAACATCATTTACTTTTTGGCTGTTCCTTATTTCGCTTGTAGGCTGCCTCGTTTTCTGCCACGGCGTGCTTTCTCTTACCTCTTCCCCGCTCGATTTGGACCCAAACCGAGGCCCCCATTACGTGGGCCACCCGGCGTAGCATGCTCAGGGAATGTCCCTCATAGCCCGGAGACTCCAGGCGGCTGATCTGCT
>CAZJXD010000091.1:0-21061 GCA_964549945.1 uncultured Desulfobacteraceae bacterium
CCAAGGAACTGCAACCCGCCTCCCTTTGAAACTACCCGCATATTCCCTGAATCTAAGGCTTTCTATCAACAATCAGCAGAGGACCCCGGGCTCAAACCCGTGGGTGATTAAATTAATGATGAGGGCGACCTTGATATCTTTTCCTTCGTTCCAAGGCTCCCGGCCTGGTCTTTTCTACGACTTATCTGCGGGGGAGTCTTTCCCCCTCCGCATTCCCCCGATTGATCGGGGGCTGCGGTTTCCCCCCCTGATAAGTCGTGAAAAGAACGGCGGCCTCCCGCCAGTCACGCAGGAAAAGACATCAAGTTCTGTGCTTGGCTTCAAGTACCACAGGTGTAAGCCCGGAATACCTACGCAGTATGGCCCCATCTAACTCATTAATGGCTTAAAGAAGTGGATATTAATGCTCATTGCACGTGAACGCTCATGTTGAAAATGCCCTCAAGAGAGATCGCCAGGCTCTATAGTCCCCCATTCATCGCCTTTGGATTTGCCAACTTCTTCACCGTATCGAGCTTTGGCATATTCTTTCTGTTCCCCTTATTCATCAAAAGCCGCGGGGGTTCCGAGTCGGACATAGGCATCATTATGGGCGTGTTCTCCCTTGCCTCTGTGCTCTGTCGTCCATGGATATCGGAGATGATCGATCGGATCGGGCGAAAGAGAAGCTACACTGCCGGATCCCTGATTATGACTGCCCTTCCCCTTACCTATCTCTTATTTAGGGGAGGATTGAGCATGTTCTATGCCCCACTCATCCTTGTTCGAGCCATACATGGTGTGGGGTTGGCAGTCTGTTTTACCGCCTCGTTTACTTACATTGCCGATATCATCCCCGAAGCAAGGCTGAACGAGGGAATAGGTATGTTTGGAGTCACAGGGCTCACGGGATTGGCAATAGGGCCGCTCTTAGGCGAGATCATAATCGGGAGGTTTGGCTTTTCCATATTTTTTATTACTGCAAGTGCGATCGCGAGCCTCGGCCTTATGATCCATCTGCCCCTTAAAGAATCCTTTAAGCATGGGGATCGTTCGGCCTCATCATCTTTTTTCTCGGTGCTTATTAAAAGAAATATCTTCCCAGTGGCCATGCTTGCCCTCGTCTTTGGAATCGCTTTGGCAGCCACCGGGAATTTCATCTCGCCTTTTGCCAAGGAGCGGGAGCTCCCGTTCATTTCCCTCTACTACCTCTGTTATTCATCGGCGGCCATGCTGACGAGGCTGGTTGGTGGCAGGCTCGCGGACAGGGTTGGAGAGGATCGAATTATACCCTATGCGCTGCTCTTAACCGGTGGTGGCCTTATGGTTTTGATCTTTCTGGGTGGAAGCACCGTGTTGGCTATTTCAGGCGTAATGTCGGGCTGCGGGCACGGGTTTCTTTTTCCATGCCTGAACTCCCTCGTCATACGGGATGAGCCCATAGAGATCCGTGGGAAGATCACCGGGGTTTTTACGGGTGCGATTGATGCAGGGACCTTTGCCGGCTCTATAGTGCTGGGATATATAGGGGAGTTGGCGGGATTTCGGGCGCTGTTCTTGGCCGCGGGTCTCGCCCTGCTTCTAGGGATAGGCATTCATAGATTCCACCTAACAACTATTCGCTGATCCACAGGGGGTACCATGCCGCTGTCTATGCCAGAGGCCTAAAGGAACTCTGAACAACGTGATCCACCAGTTGCTTCAGGGCGGTAACGTCTTTGGGTTTGACTGCGGTGAACTCGATGTTCATCTCGTAGAGCCCCGCCTCCTTTTTTACCCTGAGAATCTTGCCGTAGATATCATCGCTGCTCTCACCAAGGGCTGTGAATGCCGGTTTGAATTTCATGTTGAAGTAAGGCTCTACTTCGTAAAAGGTAGCGGCAAACATGCCGCCGGTGCTTATGTTCAGAATACGACCTTCGTGGGTTTCGGGGTAGACCACTTTTCCCTCACAGATCTGGAAGGTAAAGGGAATGTTGACCTCCACGCGCAGGCTTCGCCGGGCCTCGCGCTCCGGCACCTTGAGATTATAAGGGTCTCCAATTTCAAGAAGCTCATACAGGGGTATTGGTTCCCGCCTTCCCTTCACGGAGACCAGGATAGGATCCGCAACACGAACGAGATCCTTAACCCGTGCATACGTTCCCTGGCTGATGAGGATCTGACCCCGAAGCGTGTAGGCCTCGATGCGGGAGGCCAGGGTCACCTCCTCGCCGATGACGGTGTACTCGCTGTGGAGATCGGAGCCGATCTTTCCCGCCACCACCTCTCCTGTGTTGATGCCGATCCCCATGTAAAGGGTGGGGAGGCCGAGGCCTTGGTTCTCCTTGTTGAAGGAGTCCATGGCGATCTGCATCTCAACGGCGCACCTGATGGCCTGGGTGATGGGATCCGCTCTGCTCACGGGAGCACCGAACAGGGCCATGATGGAGTCACCCATGAACTTATCCACCGTGCCCCCGTAACGGTAGATGATCGCACACATCTGGGCGAGATATCGGTTCAGCATGTCCACGACCTCGAGAGGGGAGTAGCTCTCGGTGATCACGCTGAACCCCCGCAGATCCGAGAGCAGTACGGTTACCTCCAGGGTTTGGCTGCCCACTTGAAGCCCGGTGGCCTCCTCGACCACAGAGGCCAGGCGCCGCTGAAGGCTTTGCCGTACACCCGTATCGGAGAGCCGGTCTTTGCCTTCTTGTACATCAACGATATACCCCTCCACTTCTGAGACGAGGCGATCCACCAGCTTGTCCGGGTCGGCCGTCCTGTCAGGCCATTGGCGGGAGATAGAGGAGACCGGAGAGGATGGGAGACTCCCGAGGATCAACCATGCCGCAAAAAGGGCGAGTGCCGTGCACGCAAGAAGGCATACTGCTGTGAATGTGGTCGGCCGGAGGAGCACGACGGCTGCACAGAAGGGAATGAGCACAGCCACCGTCAGACCGAGAAGAATCCTCTTTTCTGGCTTCATGAGGCCTCCGCCCTGAGCCAATGCATTTCAATTACATAACCCTGATAGCCCATCCGCGTTGGCTATCCCCTGAGGCGTCCCCCTGCTTTCGTAGCGGCAGATCCTCGAGGCTTGAGAGAAATAATGCTGCATTTTCCATACCATATGAGGCGGATAATTGCAAGTTGACGATACTATAATTTAAAAAAATTATATAAGTAATAGGATAGTATTGACGTTTGGTTCATTTTTAGCATAAAAAATGCAGGAGATCTACCATTTATACCCATTATATGATAAGATTAAAATCAACGCGGTTTACTCACAGGGGCATCCGAGCCCAACGCCTGCGGATGAGGGGTAGGCTTCCGTAGCGATGGCGGAGAGGATCTGGAGGAGAAAGAGGATGTTGTATTTTATACACAAAGGGCGAAGGGCCTTACGATACTGTCTCGGAAAAAGCAGGCGTATCCTTTTGAAAAACCTCCTGGGGGGCTTTACCCTGATCGAGCTCATGGTGGTAATCGCCATACTCGGGACGATCATCGGCATCGCGATTCCCTCCTACCAGGGCTACATAGAAAAGGCGAGGATCGCCAAGGCCATCTCTGAGATCGATATAATGCAGGGGGAGATCGCGGGCTATGAAAACGACAAAGGGGAGCTGCCGAATACGCTCAATGACATAGGAAGAGGCAATCTCCTTGATCCATGGGAAAACAATTATCAATATTATAACTTCACCACTGCCGCGGGTAAGGGCAAGATGCGGAAGGACCGGTTTATGGTCCCCCTGAACACGGACTACGACCTCTACAGCATGGGAAAGGACGGCGACAGCAAGCCGCCTCTCACGGCGGCTGCCAGCTATGACGATGTCATCCGGGCGAACGACGGGAGATTCATAGGGCTCGCCTCGCAATATTAGACAGGGTACCCTTTATGAGTCTGGAACTCGCATTTCTTAAGAGCAAGGTTGCACGCAGGATTTTTGCCCTGTTTATCTTCTGCGCCCTAGTACCCATTGTGGCCCTGGCGGTCATCTCCTTCAGCCAGGTGACGGGCCAGCTCTATGAGCAGAGCTGGAGGCGGCTGCAAGAGTCAACCAAGGCAATGGGCATGTCCATCTTCGAGAGGCTCACCTTTCTCGAGAACGAGCTCAAGGTATTCTCCTCGGGCCTTGATACCGGCTCCAAGGCATCAGCGCTCAGGGCAACCGAGGGGTATGCAGAGCGCCTGAAGAAGCGATTCAGCGGGTTGGTAGTCATCGACGATGAAGGGAAGGACATTCCTCTCTTCGGCTCTGCTGGGCATCCAGGAGGAGTATCCGGAGATGAGCTCAAATACCTTATGTCCGGAAAAACACTCCTGGCAACCCAGCCCGGTGGAGATAACCGTATTCACATATACCTGATGAGGGCAGTTGATCCACGGGAGCCTCGAAAGGGAATCCTGTACGGGGAGGTAAACTCCATGTACCTGTGGGGAATAGCCGAGGAGAGCACGCTGCCGGCAATGACCGAGCTGTGCGTCCTGGATAGATCGGGCAACGTCATCTATACTAGCATTCCCCTCACCCCATCGTTCTCAAAGGGATCGGGGCCTCGAATGAGGCGGTCAGCCTCGGGCAGGTTCGAGTGGAAGGCTGAAGACGGGGAATACCTCGCGGGTTTTTGGGATATATTCCTGAAGCCCCAATTCCTGTATCCAAATTGGACGGTGGTTCTCAGCATATCCAGGGATTCCATCTTTGAGCCTATTGCCTATTTTAAAAAAATCTTCCCGTTTATCGTTCTCCTGTCCCTCTGGGTGGTGCTGCTGCTGAGCGTCATACAGATTCGAAAGACAATGGACCCTCTCGAGAAGCTCAAGGATGGAACACGGCAGATAGCCATGAGGGAGTTCGACAGCAGGGTGAAGGTGGAAAGCGGTGATGAGTTTGAGGAGCTCGCGGGGTCTTTCAACGATATGGCAAGGCAGCTGGGCAGACAGTTCAACGCCCTTACCACCATGGCGGAGATCGACCGGGCAGTTCTGTCGGCCTTGGATACCGAGAAGATAGTGAACACCGCGATTACCCGTTTGCGGGAGTTCTTCAAGTATGACTTCGTTGGCATTACCCTGCTCAATTCTCGAGGCGAGAATTCTCCGCGCATGTATGTGGGGACCGGCAACCAGGGTGAAGTGAGGGCGGTTGATGAGGTTGAAATCATGCCCGATGAGGTGGAAGCGCTCAAAGCTGAGAGGGAGATTATCGTAACAAACGTGGGGGAGGCCCTACCCTACTATTTGCTTCCCTTTGCAAAGGGAGGGCTCACTACCTTTGTGGTGCTTCCCCTTTTCATAAAGGGGGAGCTTGAAGGGATTATCAGCCTGGGCTCCCTCGATTCAACCTCACCTGCCCAGGATGACCTGCGCCAAGCACGCCAGATGGCCGATCAGGTAGCAGTCGCCCTGTCGAATGCCCAGTTGATTGAAGAACTGGATCTTCTTAACTGGGGTACGTTGACCGCGCTGGCACGCACCGTGGATGCGAAGTCTCCCTGGACCGCCGGCCACTCGGAGAGGGTGACGGAACAAGCATTAAAGATCGGTCAGGTCATGGGGCTTACCCCTGATGAGCTGGAAGACCTCCGCAGGGGGGCCCTGCTCCACGACATTGGAAAGATAGGGATACCTGTGGCCGTTCTCGACAAGCCGGGGAGGCTCACCGATGAGGAGTACGATATCATAAAGCAACACCCACGAATAGGGGCACGCATCGTGGAGCCGATTGCTGCGTATGCTCCTGTAATACCCATGGTGCTCCAGCACCACGAGCATTTCAACGGCAGGGGCTACCCTGACGGCGTGGCAGGAGAGGAGCTGAGCCTGGGCGCTCGAATCCTGGCGGTGGCAGACGTCTACGATGCCCTCATCTCGGATCGCCCCTACCGCAAGGGAATGGAACTGGATAAGACGCTCAGCATCATAAAAGAGAATAGCGGTACCCAGTTCGACCCGAACGCGGTAGAGGCATTCTTGAAGGTGGTGGGGTGATCTCCGTGAGGGGACTTTTTTTCGTAAAGAATTATTTTTTTGCATTTTTCTGTCATTCCGGCGAAAGCCGGAATCCAGTAAATTCAATATCTTCTGGATGCCGGATCAAGTCCGGCATGACGAATGGAGGGCTTTTTACGGCTTTATCAATCTTAGAAAAATTACAATTATATCGGGATGACAACGATGAGATGCAGACCCATGATAATGGTATTGGTCATCTGCGCGGTACTTCTGGCATGTGAGTCAAAGGGACCGAAATCCCTTCCCCCTGAAATGCTGGGGGTCTGGGAGACCTCCGAACCGAAGTATGAGGGGTGCTTTTTTGAGCTCAGGAAAGATAAGATATCATTTGCGAATAAAGCTCATCTGGAGAGCTTTGTGATTCACAAGGTCTCGAAAATCAAAATAACCACCCCCAGAGCGGAAAAGCTCCTCTGCACCGTCTACTACAAGGGCAGTGAAGGCCAGGAGTACAATTTCTCCTTTTACTACGACCCATCTGATGGCGGTTCGATTCGGTTCAAGAATCAAACCACTATCAAGTGGGTGAGAGCGGATGTCCCGAGCATCGAAAAGAAACTGACGGAATCCGGCTAGGCTGATATGTCAAAGGCCTTATCTCCTGTGTTCGAGGAGGACTGAGGTCGAGCCGTGTGCGCATCTATTCGATAAGAACCATAACCGAGGGACGATCATGAGACTTATACCAGGCAAGCGTCGGCGCTTCTATATCGTGAACAAGTCGCTCCAGTATAGGTTTTTAGCCACAATCATCATCTACTGCTTTATTACCGTTGCCTTTTTATCCGTGTACCTCTTCGTACCGGAGATAATGAGGCTTGAGGATGAGAGCCTGAGCTTGCAGGTTCGGGCAGTTGCCGCGGACAGGATACTGACATTTCATTCACGTATCTGGCCTGCCTCTATTGCCCTTATCTGCTTTCTTGGAATACACTCGGTCCTGTTCTTCCACCGCGTTGCAGGCCCGTTATACCGGTTTCATGGGGCCTTTGAGCGGGTTCGACAGGGAGACATGAGTTTTCAGGTGAGGATAAGGAGGAAGGATTACCTGCACGCGGAGGAGGAAATCATCAACGAGATGTTAGAGGCAATCGCCGCGAAGCTGAGGATAATTCAATTGGCCAGCCTCGGTGCCTCGAAGTCCTGGAGTGAGATCGAGCAAAAGCTAAGCGACTGGACAGAGGGCGATAAGAAGCTCCTTGGTGTCCACCGCCAGCAAATCGAAACCCTGGTGGATACCGCTCGTTACTTCAAGCTGCGGGAAGATGAGCAAGAGCCGGGAGCTCAAGGAGCCTGATTCAAGGATCCTGTCTAGCGATCCATCGACAACTCGGCGTTTATATAAGCCAGGAGCTTAGGTTTGAGGCAAAGCTTCGCTAGGTCTATCAGCCCCTCCCGATGGCCGCTTTGGAACTCTCGATCAGGTCCGCGAACCTCCTCAGATCCCTTACCGCAAAGTCATCTTTGGGCCTTTTTCCACCTCGATCGAGATAGTAGGCCTCTATGCCCATGCCCTTTGGGACCAGATAATCGAATTCATAGTGGTCTCCCACATGGATGGCCTCAAAGGGTTTTACACCTATGATGTCGCAGATTTGCCTGTAGAGATGAGCCGTCTTTTTTACCTCCTTGAAATCCGAGGTAGTTGAAAAGACCCTGGTAAAATACCGCTCGATATCCGCCTCTCTTATCTCGATCTCAACGAACTCCCTTGCCGCGTTTGATATAATGATCAGATCGTAGTTGGGAACAAGCTCATCCATTACCTCCTTCACCTCGGGGAATAGCCGAATCTTGTCCCTGTTCTCGTCCATCAGGTCCTGCCACCTTCCAGGAAGCTTGAAGTAGTGAAACCAGTAAGAGATATCATACCACTCCAAGGAGGAATCGCCGATCCTCTTATATTCGGCCTTCACGATGGAGGTGGCATCGGGGAGAGCAGTTGAGTGCCTCTCCACGTAGAGCCGGGGAATTCCGATCTCCCACACGAAGGTAGTGTAGGTGGGATCGATCAGCGTGCCATCCAGATCGAAGGATATAAGCCTCTTGTTGCTCATTTTGTTTTTAGCTCGAAATGTGAGAGCACGTTAGCTCTTTATCTACTGATTATTTGACCACATGGGGCAGACCTTTTTAGTGTTCAGTGTTCAGAGTTCAGGAGGAAAGTAGCTGTCAAGAGGGGATCTTTCCTGAACACTGAACACTGAACCACTGAACACTTGCGTTGCGATCAACGTTGATTCAAACTTGGAGCGAATTTTGTGTTCTCAGTGCCTCAGTGGTGAAAATAAATACATAAAATTCTATCTACTACTCATTGTCCAGGTATCTTCGCAGGTACTCTGCCGTGTAAGACTTACTGCCGTTTGTAAGGATCTCAACGGGTGAGCCGGTTGCCACCACGTAACCTCCCTTGTCACCGCCTTCCGGGCCGAGATCGATGATGTAGTCCGCCTCCTTTATGATCTCCATGTTGTGCTCGATCACCGCCACGGTGTTCCCCCTGTCCACCAGGGCCTGCAATACCCGTATCAAGGTCGATATATCGGCGACATGGAGCCCCGTGGTGGGTTCGTCGAGGATATAGAAGGTGTGGCCCTTCGATGATTTTGCCAGCTCTTTCGCGATCTTGATTCTCTGGGCCTCTCCCCCCGAGAGAGTGGGGCTTGGCTGCCCCAGCGTAAGGTAACCGAGGCCGATATCGCATACCACCTGGAGCGCATGTTTGATCTTCGGCACCGCTGAGAAAAACCCTGCCGCCTCCTCAAAGGTGAGGCGCAAGACCTCCGCGATGCTCTTCCCCTTATAGAGGATGTCAAGCGTCTCCTGGTTAAACCTCCTGCCGCCGCATACCTCACAGGTAATGTGCACATCAGGCAGAAAGGCCATCTCCGCCTTTATTGAGCCGTGCCCTTTGCAGGCCTCACACCTGCCCCCGGCAACGTTGAACGAAAACCTTCCGGGCCTGTATCCCCGAGCCCTGGCAGTGGGTGTCATTGAAAACAGCGTTCGTATCTGGGATAGGGCGCCGATATAGGAGATCGGGACCGATCTGGTAGTGAGCCCAATGGGACTGTGATCTACCTCGAGAACCCTCCCTGCTGACTCCCACCCCTCCATGGCGCTACACGAACCATCTCCGTCTTCCTTTCCTGCCAAGCGCTTGTGTAATCCACGATAGAGGACATCCTTGAGCAGCGAGGATTTTCCCGATCCCGAGACCCCGGTGATGCAGATCAGGGTGCCCAGGGGAAACTCGACATGGATCTCCTTTAGATTATGCTCAATCGCTCCCCTGACCCTGATCCGCGGAGAGGCATTATAGGGCCTGAGCCTTGAGGTCATTTCACGGCGATGCATGCTGAGCGTTTGTCCCGTTACCGATCGGGCGGCCTTCTTCACGTCCTCTATGCTTCCACAGGCCACCACCTCGCCTCCCCCTGTACCGGCTCCGGGTCCGAGGTCAATGATGTAGTCGGCCTCCCTGATCGTTTCCTCGTCATGCTCCACCACGAGAATGGAGTTGCCACTATCTTTGAGCTGCTTAAGGGCATCGAGGAGCATCCTGGTATCCCGAGGATGCAAGCCGATTGTGGGTTCGTCCAGTATGTAGCATGCCCCGGTGAGGTTTGATCCAAGCTGTGCGGCGAGGCGGATCCTCTGTGCCTCTCCCCCTGAAAGCGTGTCGCCGCTCCGGCAAAGGGTGAGGTAGGATATGCCGAGCAGGCTCATAAAGGAAAGGCGCGTGAGCACCTCATCGATAACTGGATTGGCGATCAGGGCCTCCTGACCGGTAAAGGTCAATCCCCTGAGGATCTCCCCCAGCCCGTCGGCTGGATGCTGCACCAGGTCCCAGATGGAGTAACCCTTAACCTTGATGGCCAGGGCCTCGGATTTTAGCCTGCTCCCTCCGCATGCGTCGCACGTTGATACGTCATCCCCGTAGAAGTTCCATGTATACCCCAGCCCTTCACACGCCGGGCAGGCACCGTGAGGGCTGTTAAAGGAGAAAAGCCGCGGATCCAGCTCCTTTGCGCCGATGCCGCACGATGGGCACACCTTCCGCACCGAGAAGACCTCCTCTTGCCCATGATCGTCTACCACCAGGAATGTTCCGTTGCCCTCGGAGAGCGCTCGGGCTACCAGCCCTTCGATATCCGGGCTCGGAATGGCTCCGATTATGAGCTCGATGGTATGATCCAGGTACCTGCTTAGGGACATCCCCTCTTTGAGGCGTTGCACCTTGCCGTCAATCCTGGCCTCCCTATACCCCCTGCGCACGGCTCGGGCGAGCAGATCCCTGTGAAAGCCCTTCCGGGCGGAGATCAGTGAGACAAGGACCGTCGCCCTCCTATGCCGGTATCTCTCCTCGATATTTTCAACAATTGCTTCCTTTGATTGGGCTGCCAGCCGCCGGCCGCACGCCGGGCATTGCTGGGAGCCGAGCTTGCTGAACAGCAGTCTCAGGAAATGGTAGATTTCCGTAAGCGTGGCGACCGTGCTTTTCGGGCTCGCGTGGCGTATTCTCTGCTGGATGGCAACGGTGGGAGGCAGCCCGGAGAGCACGTCTATTTCCGGCTTCTCAAGGACCTTCACATATTGCCTCGCATAGGGGGCGAAGCTCTCCAGGTATCTGCGCTGGCCTTCGGCAAAGAGGATATCAAAAGCGAGCGTGGATTTTCCCGATCCGGACACGCCGGTAAGGGCCACGAGGTTCTGGCGCGGGATGGAGAGCGAGAGGTTTTTGAGGTTGTGCTCCCTCGCGCCCGTAAGCGAGATTGTCCCGGGCAGGCTGCCAAAGGGTGCAGGTGCGGTTTTTACCCCCCCGCCGGGTATCGCTTCCCGCGAGCCTCGGAGGGATGTACGCAGAAATCTCCCCGTGTGCGAGCGCTGATGGGCGGCGATCTCTTCAGGGGTTCCCGCGGCCACAATGCGGCCTCCCGCATCACCTCCTTCGGGGCCCAGGTCGATTACCCAGTCCGCATTCTTCACCACATCCATGTGGTGCTCGATAACGAGCGCGGTATTTCCTTGGTCCACGATCCCCTGGAGGACGGAGACGAGCTTCTCTATATCCGCGAAATGAAGGCCGGTGGTGGGCTCGTCGAGGATAAAGAGGGTGGAGCCCTTTACAGAAGGTTTGAGGTAACGGGAGAGCTTGAGCCTCTGGGCCTCTCCTCCCGATAGCGTGTTTATGGGTTGTCCGAGCTGGATGTAGCCCAGGCCCACATCAACAAGGGGTTTGAGGGAATCCCTGATGGTAGGTTGGTCGTCGAAGAAGACGAGGGCCTGATCGACCGTCATGCAAAGGATCTCGTGTATGTTCTTGCCCCTGTAGGTGATCTCCAGCGCCTCCTTCCTGAATCGCCTTCCCCCACATTCAGGGCAGGTGATAAAGACATCCGAGAGAAACTGCATCTCCACCTTTTCGCTGCCCTGGCCTTTGCAGGCCTCACACCTCCCCCCGGCCACGTTGAAGGAGAAGTCGCCGGGCCCATAGCCCCTTGAGACCGCCATGTCGGTGCCCGCAAACATTCGCCTGATGGGATCCATGGCCTTTACATAGGTAAGGGGATTGGCCCGGGGAGTCCTGCCAATGGGTTTTTGATCAACCATTACTATGTCAATGAACTTCTCCGATCCGGCCATTGCCCTGTGACGCCCGGGGATTCCCTGGGACTCTGATTTGGCCTTTTTGATCCCCTTGTAGATGATTTCCTCTGCAAGGGTGGATTTTCCGGAACCGGAGACACCGGTCAGACACACAAAAAGGCCCAATGGAATCCGAACATCTATATCCTTCAGGTTGTGCTCCGCCGCGCCTACAACGGTCAACCATTCGTCCTTTTTTGGCTTTCGTCGTGATTCGGGAAGCCGTATTTGCCTCTGCCCCTTGAGGTATTGGCCGGTGATAGATCCGTTCACGCTGGAGGTGGGCCCGAAGTAGGTGATCTCTCCGCCCCGCTCGCCGGCCCCTGGCCCTAGATCAAGCATATAATCGCTCTCTCCGATAATCTCCGGATCGTGTTCAACGACAATCACGGTGTTCTGGATATCCCTGAGCTTCTTCATGATCGCGATGAGCCTGTGGTTATCCCTTGGATGGAGCCCAACACTCGGTTCATCGAGGATATAGAGGCTGTTGACCAGCGATGAGCCGAGGGCTGAGGCAAGGGACACCCTCTGGAGCTCCCCGCTTGAAAGGGTCCTGGATTGTCGATCTATGGTGAGGTACCCGAGGCCCACCTCCAGCAGGTAGGTTAGCCTACTCTTTGTTTCCTCCAGGACCAGGGCGCTGGCACTATCCCCTGGAGACACCTTGAGGGATTCAAAGAAGGAATTGGCCTGCTCTATGGTAAGGGCATAGACCTCTCCGATGTTGAGGCCGTTGAGGTAGTAGAGAAGGGCCTCATCCTTAAACCTCGTACCATGACAATCAGGACAGATCCTGTATGCCCGATAGCGGGACAGAAACACCCGCACGTGCATCCTGTATGTCTTGGTCTCGAGCCACCTGAAAAACCCCCGGACACCGTAAAATCGGTCGTTGCCCTCGAGTATGGCCTTTTTCTGGCCTTCATTAAGCTCATTAAAGGACACATTTGTGGGGATACCCTGTTCGCGACAGAACTCGATCAAGTCCCCGTACTCCATGCGGTGGTCCCTCTTCGTGCCCCATGGTTTTATGGCGCCCTGCTCAAGGGAGCGCGATCCATCGGGGATAACGAGGTCTGGATCGATATCGATGATCCTGCCGAACCCCCTGCATGTCTCGCAGGCCCCTATCGGGCTGTTAAAGGAGAAGAGGTTTGGGGTAGGCCTCTTGTAGGCTATTTTGCACGCGGCACACTCGAGCCGGGTGCTGAAGGACAGATGCGTGCTCCCCTTTATCCATACATCGAGGCGGCCTTCCCCAAAACGGAAGGCCTGTTCAAGGGAATCCATAATCCGCCTTCGTTCGGACCGTCTCAATAGCAGCCTGTCTGCGACGATGTGAAGCGTTCCATTCCCCCCTTCCCATTCATTGATTGATAGGATGCATCCATGGGAGAAAAACCGATCGAGGCCCATCATTCGCAGCTCCCTTGTCATCTTCTCATGGTCGGCGGATTTCAGGGAAAAAGGGAAGGTGATGACTGCCTCAGTTCCCTCTGGAAGGCTCCTCAGGGCCTTCCACACATCCTCGGGCCCCTCAGGAATCACCGGCATCCCGCATCGTCTGCAGTGAAGTTCCCCCATGCGGGTGAAAAAAAGTTTTACGAAGTCCGTGATTTCGGTCATGGTACCCACGGTGGATCGGGATGTTCTCACCGAGGACTTGTTGTCAATCGCAATGGCCGGCGGGATACCATCTATGCCGTCAACCTCGGGCCTGTCCATCCTGTCCATGAATTGCCTGGCGTAAGGGGAGAAGGTCTCAACATACCTGCGCTGGCCTTCGGCGTAAAGGGTATCGTGGGCGAGGGAGGACTTGCCTGAACCGCTCACACCGGTGATAACCGTAATGGCGTTGAGCGGGATTTCCAGGGAAAGGTTTTTCAGATTGTTCTGGCGAGCTCCTCTAATCTGGATAGCATCTTTAGGCATACTGACATAATATAACGCGGCTTCGCAGCTTGTAAAAAGGAAATTCCCATGTAATCAAGTTTAGGCATAATTTCACTCACCTTTTAATCTATGGGCAACCTCTTTGCCTGCTACTATCCCAGTGATTGAGGCCTGAACGAGGCCCCTGGAGATGCCCGCACCGTCTCCCACGATGAAGAGGTTTTTTACCTCCGATTCAAGGTGCCTTGAGAGCTTTATCCGGTGCGAATAAAATTTCACCTCAACCCCGTAGAGCAGCGTGTGTCTCGAGAATAGACCGGGGGCGAGGCTGTCGAGTATCTCAAGCATCTCGATGATATCTTTTAGGTACCGATAGGGAAGCACAAAGCTCAGATCTCCTGGAGTGGCGGCGTGAAGGGTTGGCTTCGTGATACATTTCTCGATTCTCTTCTCCGTTGATCTTCTTCCCCCGAGAAGATCGCCAAGCCTCTGTATGATCGCGCCTTTCCCGAGCATATTCGCGAGCGAGGCGATATACTTCCCGTACTTGATCGGATTGTGAAAGGGATCTGTAAATGTGCTGCTCACAAGGATGGCGAAGTTGGTGTTATCGGTTTTCCTGCGGGCATAGCTGTGGCCATTTACGGTGATAATGTCATCGGATTCCTCGAGCACCACCTCACCATACGGGTTCATACAAAAGGTCCTCACCTTGTCATCGAAGGTCTTGGAGTAATAGATCAGCTTTGCCTCATAGGCCTCTCTTGTGAGCGGTTCGACGATTGGTGCAGGCGCCTCGATCCGTAATCCAATATCAACGGGGCTCGGTACGGATGAAAGTTTGAGCTTCTCTGTCTGAGTTTTCATCCACCCGGCCCCTATTCTGCCGGGCGCAGCTACCACAAAGGAACTGGATATCACCTGGCCATCGGCAAGCCTCACACCGGTAAGCAGGCCATTATGGGTCAAGATCTCCTCCGCCCTGCACCCAGTTCGTATGGATATTTTGTCGGTGAGGTCCTTGCGCATGCGTTTCAGAACGGAGACACAGTTTTCCGTGCCCATGTGCCGTATCATGGAGGGCACAAACGTTAATCCCACCTTTCGAGCTTGAGAGGATAGGGCTTCGATCTCATTTATATTCGCACCGTAGAGCTTATCAGGAGCGCCGTACCTCAGGTAGATTTGGTCCGCTTCGCGCACAAGTTGATCCAGTTGTTGGGCAGGCATAAGCTCATTGAGAAATCCGCCAACCTCCGTTGATAGGTTCAGCTTGCCATCGCTGTATGCCCCTGCCCCACCCCATCCACACAGCAGATCTCGACTTGACTGCCGGTCCCTCTTGTCGATGTCGTTACCCTGCTCGATGAGAAGCACCCTGTGAACGCCCGCATTCGCAAGGGTTAAGGCGACGAAGATACCCGCCGGTCCTGCGCCGATAATAGCCACATCATACTCAGAGCTCATGAGATCGATCACCCTTGAAGCATATTTTATTATTTACCTGGGTTGAACGGTTCACCGTTCACGGTTCCCGGTTGAAATGCCCTTGAACCCTGAACCCTGAACCCTTGAACCCTGAACCTGAAACCGCTCATTTTAGGATTTAATCGATTAGAAACACGAGAACGAAGCACTTCATCCATTTACATACATGTAGTTAAGCTGATTGTAAAGGGCTCTCCCTTAAATGCTGTTGCCACTTTTTGCTTTGGCATATATACTCTATGCTCTCGGGTACGCATTGGATGCGCAGGCTTACGAGAAAAGGGAGGATAATGGCAACGATAGGCGATGTTGTATTGGTGTACCACAGGGATAGGGCGAGCTTTTTTGCCAGGATTGACTCGATTGAGCCGGATATAAAGAAGGGTTGGCATAAAGTGCAGCTGCTGATCCTGACGCTGCCCATAAGAGCTGTCACGTGGATATTGAGGGAGAGCTACCTTAACGGCATACCATTCACGATGGAGGGGAATCCAGTGAGGATCGAGGCCGTGAAACCACTTCCCATTGAGCCCTTTTCCGATGATACCGGTGAGGAGCATTCCGATAAGAGCCCGTCTAGAAGTGGGAGAAAGGTGATTCCCTTTAAAAGAACCAAAAGGGATTCTTCCAAAGATACTTGAACCAAACATGCGAGCCATGGTACACTGAAAATCCAATGGCCCGGAATATCTTCTCTGGATTTAAAGATCTATTGACAAACGAGATTTCTTTGAACTAAAGAAAATATATTGAGGTCCTGATTGTAATACTGTGAGGGAGGAGACTTTATGCTAAAGGCAATGACAATAGCTTCGGTAAATATGGATCAGGTAACTAATAGCCCGATAATTATCCTTAAAGAGATTGAGGGAGACCAAACATTACCTATATGGATCGGATTGCTCGAAGCAACAGCAATTGCCAGCGAGATAGAGGGCGTGAAATTTTCCAGGCCCATGACACATGACCTTCTAAAAAATATCATGGATAAAATTGATATCAAGATCAAGAAGATAGAGATCTGTGACCTGAGGGATAATACCTACTATGCTCTTATTCACTTCACCAATAGGGGCAAAACCCTATCGATTGATTCACGGCCAAGTGATGCCATAGCTCTCGCCCTTAGAACACAGGCACCAATCTTCGTTTCGGATGAGGTATTACGGAAATCAAAGCAGGTTGAGGCTGCCAGGGAAGGTGTAGCCACTGACAGGAGCGAGCAGGGGAAAAAGTGGCAGGATATCCTCGAGAAGTTAAATCCAGAGGATTTCGGCAAGTATAAGATGTAGCCACGCTCCGCACACCGTAAGGTTTGCACCGCCAACCGCAATAATCCCTTAAAACAGTTACTCCATGATAGATCTCCATATTCATTCTCTATTCAGTGATGGCGAACTGATCCCCGCGGAGATTGTGAGGCGGCTTGAGGATATGGGGTATTCTTGTGTTGCTATCACTGATCATGTTGACTCATCAAATCTCGATTTTGTGGTTCCCAGGTTGGTGGCGGTGGCAGGGGATCTAAATAAAGGCCGGGCCGTAAAGGTTATCCCAGGGGCCGAGATCACCCACGTGCCGCCGAACCTCATTGGCTCAATGGTCACAAAGGCAAGGGAGCTGGGAGCACGAATAGTGCTCGTTCACGGAGAGACTATTGTCGAGCCAGTGGCCAAAGGGACGAACAGGGAAGCGATTATCTCCGGCGTTGATATCTTAGCCCATCCCGGATTGATAACCTCTGAGGACTGCGGGCTGGCTGCCGAGAGAGGGGTGTATCTTGAGATTTCCGCCCGCCACGGCCATAGCCTTGCCAATGGCCACGTTGCCGGCTTGGCACGAGATTGTGGGGCAAAGCTCGTGTTAAACTCAGATGCCCACTCCCCCCATGACTTCATGACCCGCCAATTCGCGAAGATGGTAGCGCATGGGACTGGCCTGGGAGGAAATGCCTTTGAAGAGATGTTAGGCAATTCCCGGGACCTCATAAAGAAGGTTCTATGAGCTAGCAATACCGCCTCGTGCCTGCTAAGCACTTGGGCTCTAAAACCGATAGACAGAAAAATGAAGAAATCCTTGATCTATAAGATCGTCGGAATTGTCATTGTCGTTCTTTGGATTTTAGTGATCGCCGAGCTGGCGAGGAGAACGCATTTCGCATCAAAGGAGGTGGAGTTCACCCACGATGAGACGGGGATCACAGGAGGGGATTCGGAGCAGTGGATGGACATCCTGTTAAAGGGCCGCAAGGCGGGCTACGCGGTCACGAAGGTTAAGAGGCTTAGCGGACAATTTGAGGTAAACGAAAGGATATTTCTCATCCTTAATTTGATGGGCTCAACGAGGAAGATCCTCAGCACCACGAGGGCACAGGTAGATGAGGGATTTCGTGTAACCAGCTTTACCTTTTCTCTGTCATCCGAACTTATTGATTTCAGGGTATCCGGCCGGATAGAGGGAAATGACCTCTTTGTCTCGATGGGCCAGGAGGGGAAGGGGGACGTCAAACGAATCAGGTTGCCGGCGAAGCCAATGATCAATGCAGGGGTGAGCCAATACTTTCGATCCCGGCAGCTGAAGGTGGGAGCCACATTCTCCTTTCCTCTCCTCGATCCAGTCAGCATGACAACGAATCAAGCGATCATCAAGGTGGTGGGTAAAGAGGAAATAACGCTCAACGGCCAGACATATAATGCATTTCGCCTTGAAATGAGGTTTTTGGGAAAGCCCCTGATTTTCTGGCTCGATGAGCAGGGTAATTCCCTCAAGGAGGAAGGCTTCATGGGATTTACCCTTGTGAGGACCACGCCCTCCAGGGCCCTCGCCGGCCTGGACAGCTCAATGAGGGTGGATTTTTATGATGTCTCCGCCATCAAGGTGGCCAGGGAATTGGAAAACCCACGGGAGGCGTCGTATCTCACCGTGCGCTTCGATCAATTACCATCTTCCATACCTATTGATGGCGCAAGGCAGATCGCAAAGGGTGGGATTTTAAAGGTTGTAAAGGAGAGGCCCCCTTTTGCGGCTTCCTATCATATTCCCTATAGGGGCGGGGATGAAGAGGTGATGCCCTATTTAAGGCCAGAGGCCTTGCTGCAATCAGGAGATGAGGAGATAATCTCGGCTGCCAAGGAGATTGTGGGGCGAACCACCAAGCCCCACGAGGCCGCGAAGATGCTTATGGAATGGGTGTACAAGAACATAGAGAAAACGCCGCTCGTATCCATTCCGGATGCGAAGCAGATCTTACGGCATAGGAAGGGAGACTGTAATGAACATGCAACGCTTCTCACGGCGTTATTAAGGGCCGTTGGGATTCCTGCGAGAATGGCTACGGGCCTGGTTTACAACGATGGTAAATTTTATTACCATGCGTGGAATGAGGTCTATCTCGACAGGTGGATTTCCATGGATGCAACCCTTAACCAGATGCCCGCTGACGCCACCCACATCAAGCTCATTGATGGTGGAATAGAGAAGCAGATACAGATCGTAGGGATGATTGGAAATCTTTCCTTAACCATTTTGGAATATCGATGATCCAATTGGAGAACCTTACCAAGATCTACAGCGGAAGAAAGGCCGTGGATGACCTGAGCCTCCAGATCTCTCAGGGAACGATTTTTGGTTTCCTAGGACCCAACGGCGCGGGAAAGACGACGACCATAAAGATGATGGCAGGTGTCTTGAAGCCCACCAAGGGGCGAATCCTGATCAATGGCCTGGATATCGCCAAGGAACCATCCAGGGCAAAGATGATGATCGGCTTTATCCCCGATCGCCCCTTTCTCTATGAGAAGCTCAGCGGCAAGGAGTTTCTCAGGTTCAAAGCAGGCCTGTATGGAATAACAGGGGATGCCTTATATGAGAGGATTGATGGTCTGCTCAGCCTCTTTGAGTTAACGGAGTGGGCCGATGAGCTTGTTGAGGCCTATTCACATGGAATGAAACAGAGGCTCGTGATCGCCTCTGCCATGATCCACGAGCCTAAGGTGATCGTCGTAGATGAACCGATGGTTGGGCTGGACCCAAAGGGGGCGAAACTCGTGAAGGATATATTCAGGGACTGGGCAAGGGGTGGGGCCACGGTATTCATCTCCACCCACACCTTGACACTGGCCCAGGAGGTGTGTGGGGAAGTAGCGATCGTCGATAGGGGTCGTATTGTGGCCTCAGGCACATCGGAGGAGCTTGGACGAAAGACCGGGGTCGAGGGTGATCTTGAGCGGATTTTCCTGAAGATAACCGCGGGAGAGGAACGAACATGAGGATGTTTGCGCTTCTCATTTCGCCGGGGCTCATGGGTTTCCGAAATAGCCTTAGGAGAGCACAGGGTAAAACGAGGATAAAGGTCTTCGCGCTCACAGCAGGAGGGGTGCTATTCTGGCTTACCCTCTTTTTCTTCGTCTACAGGATACTCATCTATTTTTCCTCACAGGAGATCATCGGCGATATTCTCGCACGACATCTCCTGTCCATGGTCCTTTTAATCTTCTTTTCCATGTTAATCTTCAGCCATATCATAACCTCCCTCTCGAACCTCTACCTATCTCAGGATTTGGAACTGTGTCATGCTTCTCCGGCGACACTCCCGGAGTTATTTCTGAGCCGTGCCTTTTACACGGTACTCGATAGCTCATGGATGCCGTTGGTATTTGGCCTCCCCGTAGTAATGGCATATGGCCTCGTGTACCGTGCCGGATTGGATTATTATCTGAGCCTGATCTACGCGGCTTTCCCCTTGATTCTTATCGCCGCCGGCCTGGGCATCATGGTGATCATGGTATTGGTGAGGTTCTTCCCCGCCCAGAGGGCAAGGGATATTACCATGTTTCTCACCATTATCCTGATCGTCATACTCTATCTGCTTTTTCGGTTCCTGAGGCCTGAGAGGTTGGTCAACCCCGACACGTTCATGAGCGTTGCCCAGTACCTAGGGGCATTAAAGGCACCTGATTCACCGTATCTACCGAGCCGCTGGGCAGCGGAACTCCTATGGGCAAAGTTGACTGGCTCCCCGATGTCTCAGATGTTCAACAATCTCCTGCTCTGGACTACGGCTGCTGCTATGGTGGTAATCGATATCTGGATGGCAGGGCTTATCTATTTCAGCGGTTTCTCAAAGGCCCAAGAGGCAAAGAGGAGAAGCCGTGCAGGCAGAAAGATCCTCGAGAAAATGGTCTCGGCAATCACAAGACCGTTGGGCTCTGACACCACCTCTTTGATAGCCAAGGATGTGAGGGTTTTTTTCCGGGATAACAGCCAGTGGTCCCAGCTTCTCCTCTTAGGCGCGTTGGTGGTGGTGTACCTCTATAACTTCAGCGTGCTGCCTTTGGAGAGAAGCCCAATTAAATCCATCTATCTTCAGAATGCCCTATCTTTCTTGAATATCGGGTTGGCCGGGTTTGTTATCTCAGCGCTCTCTGCCCGATTTATCTTTCCAGCAGTGAGCCTCGAGGGCAATGCGTTCTGGATTATCCTCTCCTCCCCCATTACTGCCAAGCGTTTCCTGGGCTCCAAATACGTCGCCTACCTCATCCCCATGCTTATCCTGGCCGAACTGCTCATCATCTTTACCAACTACCTCTTGAAGGTGACTGCCTTTATGATGGTGCTATCCTCGGTGACCATTTTCTTCCTGGTTTTCGGGATTGTGTCACTGGGTATTGGATTCGGCGCGATTTACCCCAACTTCAAACATGAAAATATCGCCAAGGTTGCCACGGGCTTCGGGGGGCTGATGTATATGATAACCAGTTCGGTGTTCATTGCCTTGGTCGTTGTGTTGGAGGCAGGTCCCGTCTATACTATACTATCCGCCCACTTCAAAGGGGAGGCAATCACCCATCTTCAGTGGTTCTGGATAGTGAGCTCTTTTATCCTGGCTCTCATTCTCATTATCATCGCGGTTCAGCGGCCTCTGGCCGCCGGGCTGAAGGCCCTGGATAATTATGAAGGCTAGTTAACATAAAAGATATTAACCGCAGACCCACGCAGACATCTTTTTTCTGTTGGGCCGACTTGGCCCAACAG
>CAZJXD010000092.1:0-20413 GCA_964549945.1 uncultured Desulfobacteraceae bacterium
GCAAATGAATGGGTGCAGGGCTGAGCGGGATCACTATCCTCACGAGAAGAGAGATTGAGGCTCGAATAGCAGGGCCAATGATTACGGCCTTTATCGAGGAACTGGGGCGTGACAGAGCCATAGAGGTGGTCAACAAGGTAATAGAGTCCCTGGCGAGGAAGAGCGGTAGGGAACTTGCCCAGGAGATTGGCGGCACCAGCACCGCCGACTTCGCAAAGGGGCTCGAGACGTGGGCCGCGGGCGATGCATACGAGATGGAGGTGTTGGAGCTTGACGACACCAGGTACTTTTTCGACATCACGAGGTGTCGTTACGCCGATATGTACAGGGACCTGGGCATGACTGATCTTGGGGTGGTCCTGTCATGTGGCCGGGATTTTAAGCTGATCGAGGGCTTTAACCCACGGATGAGGCTCATTCGCACCAAGACGATCATGGAGGGCCATGAGCACTGCGATTTTCGAATCACTTTAATCTAATTACCCCTTGAATAGCGGGGAAAGGAGGAGGAACCATGACGGACTTGAGCAAGGTTACTGTTTTCAGAATTGGGGGAGATGACTACACGCGGGAAGACCTTATGGAGATGGAGCCGGTCCGCCTGCGTGCACTGTTCAGGGAGAGGGTTCATCACACCATTGAGGTGGAGATTTATCCCATCCTGCTGGGAAGAAAGAAAATGCCGGCTACCTTTGGCCTACAGCCGGAGTTAATTCTGGATGTCTGGAAGGCACGGGGCTTCTCCGACGATGACGAGGACTTCCAATGGGGCAAGAAGTATATCGAGCTCGCCAGAAGGATGAGAGCCGGTGACAAGGTGGAGATCGAGGAGGCATTGCCAACCCCATTCACCGATGAGGAGATGGCCGTTGTTCGCAAGCTCGTATGGGATCGAAGGTCGATCCGGGATTGGATCCCAGGAAAGGCGGTGCCCGATGAGATGATTGAGCAGATTCTCGAGGCGGGCCGTGCTGCTCCTACTGGATGCAATCTGGATATCGTTCGCTTCATCGTTATCAAGGATGTGAAAGAGGCGAAGATGGTATGGAGCGACATCCCGACGCCAATGGATCAATGTGTACTGATAGTCATCTGCTATGATACACGTGTCTACGAGACCGTGGGCCACGACCAACTCGTTCCCCACAATATGCTCTTCGACGCAGCTGCGGCTGCTGACCATATGTGCCTGATGGCTCATGCCCTTGGGCTGGGCGCCGTGTGGCTCTCCTGCACCGAGAAGACCGCAAACACATTTAAAAAGAAATACGGCCTGCCGGATTATATCAAGCAGGCCCTTCACATAGCGGTTGGCTGGCCGGGTATTGCCTCGATAAAATCCCTCAGAATGCCCTTGTCTGAGATGATGATCACGAGGGAGAAGAAGTGATATATATGGGAAGGAAGAAGAGTAAGGGCTTTTGACAGAAGGAGGTATAGGGGCGATCGGTAAAAAGAACACCTGAAACGTGTACCTGATATCTAAGCGTAACACACAATAGAAAGGAGAATCGAACATGGCAAAGGACATTGTGATTGTAGGCGGTGCGCGCACCCCTTTCGTGGAATACGATGGAACCTCATGGGGTGGTCAGTTACGTGACTTCACCGCGGTTGATCTCGCGGCCATTGCCTCAAAGGAGGCCATGAAGCGGGCAAAGGTGGATCCGAAGCTGATCGATCACGTGGTATACGGCATGGGCGCTCAATACAGCCCGGATTCTATGATAGCGGGAAGGGCAGTTGGCCTCAAGGCCGGCGTGCCCATTGAGGTTCCCGCATTCACGATCAACAAGATTTGCGCCTCTTCCGTGCAGGCGGTCGTGTGCGCGCGCAATATGATCCTGCTCGATGAGGCGGAGGTCGTGTTATGCGCGGGGGGAGAGAGCCTCAGCCAGGCTCCATTTCTTCTCAGGGGGCTGAGGGGCGGTGTTCGCATCAACCAGAATTTCACGCTTGAGAACGCGGTGTGGGAGACGTTGCAGGACCCAGTTGGCGGTACGGGAACCGGGGAGATGGCGGATAGGCTCGCCAAGGAGTACAACATCACCCGAGAGGAGAGCGACCGGTTCGCCTATGAGAGCCAGATGAAGGCAAGGATGGCCACCGAGAGCGGGAGGCTCGCTGAGGAGATCGTGCCGATTGAGATCGAAAAGAGGGGCCAAAAAACGGTCTTTGACAAGGATACGCACATGAGGCCGGATACCACCCTGGAGGGCCTCGCAAAGTTGAGGGCGGGGTGGACAAAGGATGGTGTGGTGACAGGAGGGAACGCATCCGGCGTTGTAGATGGAGGGTCTGCCTGTATCGTGACGAGCGCGGACAAGGCAAAGGAGCAAGGCTGGGATATCATGGGGCGTGTGGTGTCTTGGGGTTCGGCCGGCGTCGACCCCTTGCTGTTCGGCATTGCCCCTGTACCATCAACAGAGGTCGCCCTGAAACGAGCGGGATTGAGCTTTGAGGATCTTGACCTCTTAGAGGTGAACGAGGCCTTCTCGACCCAGGTGGTGGCATGCATAAAGCTCTGGGGCAAGAGCATGGAGGAACTCAGCGATACGCTAAACGTAAATGGCGGCGCCGTTGCCCTGGGTCATCCCTTTGGCGCCACTGGCATACGAATGATCCTCACGATCCTGATTGAACTCGCCAAGCGCGCGAAGCGATATGGACTCGTGACCATGTGCATCGGAGGTGGCCAGGGAATGGCTATGATAGTGGAAAATACCAATCTATAGGTATCTATAGGGAGGTTTCCTGCATTCCATCGATCGGCATTCGCCGATTGATGGATTGCATGCAAAGAGTGATCAGGAAGGATATAGAAGAAGTTCTATTAATTCTAAGCAACAGAGGAGAAAGGGCCATGCTGCTAGCTGATATCATTCGAAGGAACACGAGGAGGTTTCCCGATGACCTCGCATTCGTTTTCAAGGAGAATCGTTTTACCTTCAAACAGTATGAGGAGCGTGTAAACAGATTAGCGAATGCGTTAAAGGCATTGGGCATAAAAAAGGGCGATAGGATCAGCGTGATCCTTGACAACTGCCACCAACACTACGAGATCCTGGGAGCTGCATCCAAGGGAGGCTTTGTCATGAGCCCTTTGAGCACGGCGCTCAAACAGGAACTCGATCACTTGATAGGAAACGCCCAGTCCAAGGCCATCATTATAGGCAGCAACCATGCTCATAAGGTGCGCCCCGAGTGGAAATCCGTGGAGCACGTGATTTGCGTGAAGGGTTCCGCCGAGGGTATGCATACCTACGAGGAACTGCTCGCGAAGAGCCCTGTGGATGATCCTCAGGAGGAGGTGAGCGGCGAGGACGGCCTCCTTCTATATTATACAAGCGGTACCACCGGTTTGCCCAAGGGCGCATACCTCACCAATGATGCCATAATAAAGGAGGCTGAGGATCAGCTGATCGGCAGTGGATATAGGTACCATAATGAGGTCTTCATGACGCTTCATCCACTCTACTTCACGGTTCCCACCAACTGTACCGTGGTGCCGGCCATGTACATTGCCTGCCCCGTGGTTATCACCGAACAGTATTCCCCTGAGATATTTCTCAAGACGGTGGAGAAGGAACGGGTGACCGGCACATTCGTGGTGCCCACCATGGTGTTCCGACTGCTCCAGCATCCGGACATCGATAGGTATGACCTCTCCAGTTTGCGGTATATCGGCTATGGTTCAGCGCCGATGCCGCTTGAGGTGATCAAGCAGTCCATAAGGAGGTTCGGGAATATCTTTTTTCAGGGCTATGGGCTGACTGAATCAACCGCCTCGGTGACCTGCCTGCCCGTGGAGGATCACAAGCTTGAGGGCAGGGAGGATGAGGTCAGGCGGCTCCAGTCATGCGGCCGCGAGCTTCCAAACGTCTGGATACGAGTAGTGAGAATGGATGGAACGGATATCAAGCGTGACGTCGAGGAGATTGGCGAGATCATCATCAACTGCGAGCATAATATGAAGGAGTACTTCGGGATGCCGGAGGAAACGGAAAAGGAACTCACGAAGGATGGCTGGTTGCACACAGGTGATATGGCCGCAATGGATGAGGATGGATATATCTACATCAAGGACAGGAAAAAGGACATGATAGTCAGTGGAGGGATCAACATCTTTCCCAGGGAGATCGAGGAGGTGTTATTCACCAATCCGAAGGTAGCGGATGCGGCAGTTGTCGGCAAGACGGACCCGGAGTGGGGAGAGAAGGTGACGGCATATGTGGTTTTCAAGCCAGGAAAGAGTGCCACCGAGCAGGAGATCATCGATTTCACCAAGGAGAGGTTGGCGAGCTACAAGAAGCCCAAAGAGGTAGTCTTTTTAGAGGCCCTGCCCAAGGGCACTACTGGAAAGACCCTCAAGAGGGAGTTGAGGGACAAATACTGAGCGGCTATTCACTGTGAGGTGATCTCTCTGATCCCATGGAATCAGGGCGGTATACGCAAGGGCCCAATGCGAAAAAGAGGAAATCTTCTTAAGGAGGATTAGTATGGAAATAAAAAAAGTCGGCGTCGTGGGCTGCGGGACAATGGGGTCTGGCATTGCGATTGCCTCCGCCCATGCAGGATACGAAACCATTGTGAATGAAGCATCGGATGAGCTTCTTAAGAAAGGCCTTGACTCGATCTCCCGTTGGCTTTCCAAGAGGATTGAGAAGGGGAAGCTCACCGAGGAGGACAGGGAGAAGACGCTCTCTAACCTAAAGGGTGCAGCGGATATGGCGGACTTGAAGGGCTGTCAGATCGTGGTAGAGGCCGCCTTTGAGGATCTAGACCTTAAAAAGGGGATCTTTGAGAGACTCGATGAGCTATGCAATCCGGAGGCTATCCTGGCCTCTAATACATCCGTGTTATCGATCATAGATATCGCAGCTGCAACCAAGCGGCCTGACAAGGTTATCGGAACACACTTCTTCAATCCCGCGCAGACCATGAAGTTGTTGGAGATAGTCCGCTCCATCGTGACGAGCGATGAAACCTTCAACATCGCTGTTTCCTTTGGCAAGTCCTTGGGAAAGGAACCCGTTTCATCGCTCGATAGATGCGGCTTTATCGTCAATCGCTTGATGTTTCCCTATTGGTTGGAGTCGATTAGGGCACTCGAAGAGGGCGTTGCGAGCGTAGAGGACATTGATAAGGCGATGATGCTGGGCGTCGGGCTGCCCATGGGCCCCTTCACATTGATGGATTTTAGCGGCCTGGACGTGACATTGGATGTGGCAAATAGACTCTATGAGGAGCACAAGGACAGGAAATATGCGCCTCCCATTCTGTTGAAAAAGATGGTGGCGGCGGGCCATCTGGGGCGAAAGACAAATAAGGGTTTTTACGACTATTCGAAATAAGCGGTGAAATGCCACTTGTACCTGCGCGGTAAGAGTCCAAGGCACGTACTTATATTCATCTAAGAGCCCAAAGCCTCAAAAGGCGCTTGAGAGAGGACAACCGCAAGCCCGATGATAAGGAGGGATGCTGATGGCACTTATCTTTGAGAAGAAGGGAAAGATCGCCTGTATCACGCTCAACCGTCCCGAGGCCATGAACGCCATCGATATTGATACAAGCAAGGAGATGGCAGCGGCATGGTTGGATTTCAGGGATGATCCCAACCTATGGGTTGCCATCCTTACAGGGGCCGGTGACAAGGCGTTCTGCGCAGGGGCGGATTTGAAGAAATACATCCCTGTAGTAGCCCAACAGACCGCAGAAGAGGCGATGGATGCGGGCAGCTACCATCCCGGCTTTGGCGGAATTACCAAGAACTTCACGCTGTGGAAGCCCGTCATAGCGGCGGTAAACGGGATCTGTCTTGGCGGGGGAACGGAGATGGCTTTGGCCTGTGACATAAGGGTGGCTTCTGAAAATGCTACCTTCGGGCTGATGGAGCTTCGCTGGGGGCTTATTCCCGGGGCAGGGGGAACCCAAAGGCTTCCCAGGTTGATTGGTTTGGGTAGAGCGCTGGAGATGATTCTGTGTGCCGAGCAGATCGACGCGCAGGAGGCATGCCGGCTGGGGCTGGTAAAGCGGGTGGTGCCCTCAACGGAACTGATGGATACCGCGACGGAACTGGCTGAGCGTATCTGCCAGATGGGCCCCCTCGCGGTGAGGGCGGCCAAGGCGGTGATAAACCGAGGTCTTGATCTTCCCATCGATGAGGCCCTGGCCTTGGAATCATCATATGCGAATTTCTTGTTGGGGACTGAAGACGCGCAGGAAGGGCCCAGGGCATTTGCGGAGAAGAGAAAGCCGGACTTTAAAGCCCGTTGAGGCAGCAGGATGGGGAGAGGTTGGAGAAGGCCATTGCACACTGAGGCAAGAGGCTGCGCAAAGAAGAGCATGTGGCGGGAAAGGAGGTGGGGCGATCATAAACATTGGCGAAGCGAAAAGGAGGCTCGTTGCTCCATGTGACTATAAGAGGGTTCCTGGCGAATGAGGGTAACGTATCATGAAATTATTCAACGAATTTCATGGCTATTGAGATTTCACTAACAGTTTTGGAGGTCTACTATGATCGTTATCAACCGCGATGACAAGGAGGATAGTAAGATAGAAACCTATCCTTACCGGGGGAAGCCCCTGAAGGTGAAAGATGTATGGATACGATGGTTGTCACAGGAGGGGCCGGCGGACTCTCCTGAGTATGGGCTCAGGTACTTTACTATTGGTCCGGGAGGATACATCCCAATTCACAATCACTTCTATGTCCAAACCATGTATATTTTAAGCGGAAAGTTGGCCGTTTATTCCCATGACAAGGACACCGACGAGATAGTGGAGGAAAAGATCATGGGCCCCAATGATTTGGTCTTTGTGCCGTCTATGGAACCGCACAGCATGAAGAATTTGAGCGATACAGAAAATGCATACTTTTTATGCTGTATAGCCAATGTGTATCCAGAAGACACTGTATGAGGCTTCTTGTGGAAAAGGGATAATAGAGCAATCTCCTCGTCTCCATGGTGAGGAGCCCCTCTATAAGGGATGAATCCAGGAGAAACGCCTGCTATATATGCCAAGGCTTAGGTCCAGCCTTGAATGAGGTGCGGGTATGGGATTCTCTCTAAGAAAAACTCTTGCTGGGAACTGAAGACGCGCAAGAAGGGCCTAAGGCGTTTTCAGAGGAAAAGGAACTGAATTTTCAATAGGGGCGGCGCAGCGTTGAAGTGAATGGAATATGACGATAAAAGATGAAAAGTCTTGACTTTGGTAATTCCTATGAGTAATAAAATTTGGAATAGATTTATATTTAATACAAATTGAATTTAATTTTTATACTCTGTCTTCTCTTTTTCTTCTCACCTTTAACGTAATTCTTTTGCAAGGCCATTAACATCGATTATCAATTCGAGCCTGCATGGAGGTACAAATGGCCACTGATCTCGGTAAAATAGAGATTCTCCTCAGGAGGGAAATAGAGGCACGTATTGCCGTCCCCCTTATTCAAGGTTTTATGGAGGAGTTAGGGAGGGAAAGGGCGATGCAGATAGCTGAAGGGGTGATCAAAGGCCTGGCACGCGAAAGCGGTATCCAGCTTGCCAAGAATATGGGTGGCAACACTATTGCGGATTTTGCGAGAGGGCTTGGCCTTTGGACAAAGGATGATGCATTGAGAATAGAGGTCCTGGAGCAAACCGACAGGAGGTATTTCTTTAACGTGACACGATGTCGATATGCGGAGATGTATCGGGAAATAGGGATGCTGGAGTTTGGAAGCCTGCTGTCTTGTCGTCGCGATTTTGAGATGATAGAGGGATTTAACCCGAAGATGAAGCTCATCCGAACCCAAACGATCATGGAAGGAAAAGACTACTGCGACTTCCGGATTACCCTGAGAGAATAATAGAGCGAAGAAGGCGAGGGTTGAAATTGCCCATAACTGAGGGGGTTTTAAGCGTGTTCAATTCCGCGGTAGGCGTATATGGAAGAAGTGATTAGTTTGCCATAGGAGCAAGAGCATGGAGGGAAAGAGCCATCCCTTAGAGGTGCAGGATATCCATCTAAGCTTCGGGGGAGTAAAGGCCTTGGATGGGGTGAGTTTCCACGTGAGAAACGGCGAGATCCTTACCATCATTGGCCCGAACGGCGCCGGAAAGACCTGCCTGATGAACTGCATTAGCGGATTTTACAGGCCGCAAAAAGGCACGATCTCCTTTGAGGGAAAGGAGATCACCAAGATGCCTCCTTATAAGATAGCGGAGCTTGGAATCTCTCGGACCTTTCAAAATATAGAGCTCTATGCAGGGCTCAGCAGCCTGGATAACCTCATGGCTGCCCGCCATATCCTTATGAAGCGTGGTGCTCTGTCTGCCTGCCTTTTCTTCGGACCCACCCGTAGGGAGGAGATCGAACACCGAAGGGCGGTTGAGGATATTATCGATCTTCTTGAGCTTGAGCCCATCCGAAAAAAACTCGTTTCCCTTCTGCCTTACGGCCAAAGAAAACGCGTTGAGCTCGGAAGGGCTCTTGCAGCGGAGCCAAGACTGCTTCTCCTCGATGAGCCGATGACCGGGATGAATGTGGAGGAGAAGGAGGATATGGCGAGGTTCGTGCTTGACATCTCCGAGCTCAAGAGGATTCCGATTATCCTGGTGGAGCATGATATGGAGGTGGTAATGGATATCTCCGATCGGGTTATCGTCTTGGACTTCGGACATAAACTCCTCGAGGGGCTTCCCAAAGAGGTCAAAAACAACCCAGAGGTCATCCGGGCATACCTGGGGGCAGAGGAAGGAGGGGAGGAAGAGGATGTCTTCTGAAAGACCGAAGGAAGGAACTACCTTCACCCCAGCTGTGGACATTCCGTTGGAGGATGACACCCTGCCGAAGCACCTCTATGAGAACTCTCTTCAGAAACCCGATAGAGTGGCAATGAGAGTCAAGGATCGCGGCATCTGGCAGAGCTACACGTGGAAGGATTGCTATGAGAAGGTAAAATACTTCTCCCTTGGATTGGTAAGCCTCGGGCTGGAGAGGGGAGAGAAGGTGTCGATTCTAGGGGAGAACAAGCCGGAGTGGTACTGGGCAGAGTTGGCCGCCCAAGCGGTGGGGGGCATCGCTATCGGTATCTTCACCGATTGTATTCCATCGGAGGTCAAGTTCTACGTGGAGCACTCCGAATCCAAGTTCGTGGTTGCCCATGACCAAGAGCAGGTTGATAAGATGCTCGAGATAAAGGATGAGCTGCCCCTTCTCAAGAGGGTAATCTATTGGGAGCCAAAGGGGCTCTGGAGTTACAAGGAAGCATTATTGATGAGCTTTGATGAGGTCATTGAGCTTGGAATGGAGTACGAAAAGGAAAACCCCGGCTTTTTCGAGGAGCAACTGGAACAGGGAACAGGGGAGGATATTGCCACCATCTGCTACACTTCAGGGACTACAGGTGTTCCCAAAGGGGCGATGATCAATCATTTGATGCTCGCCAAGGGTCAAAGGGAGACGAGCATTCTCCAGGGTTGGTATGGCAGGGAAGGGTATAATTACCTCTCCTTTGTTCCGCCTGCCTGGTTTTCGGAGCAGATGACCGGAATAGCTGGATGGGTTGCGACAAATCAGGTGGTAAACTTCCCCGAGGAACCGGAGACAGTCCAAGAAGACCTCAGGGAAATCGGGCCCGATATCCTCTTGTACGGAGCCAGATTATGGGAGTCGGTAAATCGGATGGTTCAGGCCAAGATGATAGATACCACCTTTTCTAGGCGGATGATTTACAAGGTTTTTTTCCCCGTGGGCTTAAAGGCAGCAGATCTCTATTATCAAAGAAAGAGGCCAGGCCTATTTTTGAGAATCCTCTATTTCATCGCATTCCACGCTGTTTTCAGACAGCTCCGGGATAGGCTCGGGCTGAGCAATGTGAAGGTAGTCATGACGGGCGGGGCGGCGATGAGCCCTGAGATAATCCGATATTACAAGGCCCTTGGCCTCGACGTGGCCCTCTTCTATGGAACCACGGAGGTAGGGCTCGTTACCCATCCAACCAAGGAGGAAATCCGTCCCGAGACATCCGGAAAGCCCACTCCCTGGTGCGAGGTAAAGCTTTCCGATGAGGGAGAGATTCTGGTGAGAACTGACCTAATGTATTCAGGGTATTACAAGGACCCGGATGCAACCAAGGAAAGGGTAAGGGGCGGATGGTATTATACCGGAGATTACGGGTATATAGACGAGGAGGGTTATCTCATCGTAATCGACCGGATGGACGATATGAAGCCATTGGCAGGGGGAAAGAAATTTTCCCCCCAATATGCTGAGGCCAGATTGCGGTTCAGCCCCTATATCAGGGACGTGCTTGTCGTGGGTGGAGAAGAAACGGACTATGTGAGCGCCGTGGTCAACATCGATATCGATAACGTGGGTCGCTATGCCGAAGGCCATCACATCCCCTATACCACCTACACGGATCTCTCCCAAAAGCCCCAGGTGATAGGGATCGTAAAGGGAGAGATCGAGGAGATTAACAAGACGCTCCCGCAGCATGCCCGGATTAAAAGATTCGTAAATCTCCATAAGGAGTTTGATGCTGATGAAGAGGAGCTCACCCGAACAAGGAAGATTCGACGGAGCTTTGTTGAGAAGCGATACGGAGAGGTGATCTCTGCCTTGTATAGCGATGAAAGAGAGTTGAAGGTTGAGACCCCCATCATTTATAGGGATGGAAGAAAGGGGATTATAACCACGGCAATAAAGATCAATGAGGTTGAGACGTGATTTGAACGGGTTATAGAGAGGGCGAGATTCGATGTTCAGTTTTTCTTGCCTTGATGCTTTAAGAAGAGGGGGACGAAATTGATAGCGGTTCTACAGTTTATCATTCTGGGAATTATGGAGGGCGCCGTGTATGCCCTGGTAGGTGCCTCAGTGGTTCTCGTTTTCAAGGCGACAAAGACGGTGAGCATTGCGCATGGCCAGATCCTGGCATTTGGAGCCCTTTTTTTCTACTTCTTTTTCGGGTTCTTTGGCCTGCCGATTCTCATTGCGCTGGTTCTCGCCTTTCTCGGGGCTGGTCTCATGGGCTTTGTAATAGAGCGGGCTGCTCTAAGGCCCCTGATCGGCCAGCCGCTTTTTGCCGCTTTTTTGGTCACCTTTGCCCTCTATGTATTCCTCGATGGAGTGTTCCTGTTGATCCTCAAAGGAGGTATCCTGGGCGTACCGAAATTTTTGCCCAGGGAAAGTCTCTATCTTGGAGGGCTTGAGATCGCGGAGGGTCAAGCGATCTCATTTCTCCTTAGTCTTGCGGTTTTTGGCATTATTGGGCTTATATTTCGATACAGCAAGGTGGGTCTCGGCATGAGGGCAACTGCCGAAGACCATCAGTTAGCCCAGAGCACGGGCATAAGCGTGAGAAATATCTTCTCGATAATATGGGTTCTTTCATCTATGGTGGCAGCAGCAGCCGGTGTGGCCACCGCACATGTCATCGATATCTATTATTCCTATCCCCTGTTGGGTATCAAGGGATTGATTGTGGCCCTTGTGGGCGGCCTGGAATCCATCCCAGGAGCCCTCTTAGGCGGGCTTCTCCTCGGGGTGTTAGAGAACGTGAGCGCAGGGTATCTGGATCCGATATTGGGCGGCGGGGTGAAGGAGGTGGCCGCATATGCTTTACTGCTCCTGATATTGCTGGTGAAACCATATGGTTTATTTGGACTGGTAAGGATAGAAAGGATTTAAGGGATGCGACCATGCGGAGTCTTTGATGAGCGCTATGCCCAGGATATAGCCATTGTGAGGACCTGGCAGCATTGGCTGGCCCTTATAGGCGGTTTAGTGCTTCTCTACACCTTGCCGCTTTACGGCTCCTATTACGTATTGGGCCTGGTAAATTCGCTGAGCATACTTATCATTGTGATCCTGGGGCTTCAGATAGTGATGGGCTATTGCGGCCAGATCTCACTGGGCCAGCCGGCCTTTATGGCGGTAGGGGCCTATACCTCGGCCATTCTCACAACCCACTATGGGATGAGCTTCTGGATTGCCCTTCCCCTTTCCGGTATCGCGGCGGGGATCGTAGGCATTATCGGCGGAGCGCCTTCGTTGCGAATAAAGGGATTCTACCTGGCAATGGCCACATTAGCCGCTCACTTCGTGATAATGTATATTATCATGCATCTGGATATTACGGGAGGCATTCAGGGAATCCATCCCCCGCCTCCTAAGCTCGGCAGCATAGAACTGGATTCCGATGAGCGTATATACTTCCTGATTGTCACAATGATGGTGATCTGTGCCTATGGAGCCAGAAACCTGATAAGGAGCAAGGTGGGCAGGGCCTTCGTCGCCATCAATGACAACGATCTCGCGGCGGAGGTCATGGGGATAAACCTTTACTACTACAAGCTCTTGGCATTCTTTATCTCCTGCGTGTATGCGGGGCTGGGCGGGTCCCTGTGGGCCCATTATTATATGCTGGTGCACCCCGAGCAGTTTACCCTTATGCATGCGATCTGGTATGTGGGGATGGTAATCATAGGGGGTATGGGCAGCATACCAGGGGTATTCTTCGGTGTCCTTTTCGTAAGGCTGATAGACGAGATCGTCCTGTTCAGCGCCCCTACGCTTTCAAGCGTATTTCCCTGGTTGGGGCCGGGCCCTGGTGCCGCCCTTGGGCTAAGCGCCTTTGGGCTCGTCCTGTTGCTGTTCATCATTCTCGAGCCGAGGGGCATCGCCCATCGATGGGAAGTTTTTAAGGAATCCTACAGGCTCTATCCATTTGCCTATTAAAACGGGAAGGAAAGGAGGTGATGGAATATAACGAAGCTGTGTTGTGTGTAAAACCCTTAAACCTCATGACGAAAAAAGGAGGGTATGATGGAAAAGAAAAAATTACTAATGGTTTTTAGCATTCTTTTGCTGACGATGGCCATTGGATTCCAGCCTTCACCGGCTATAGGGGCAAAGAAATACGTTACCTACCTCGGCCTGGAGGACTTCACCGGACCTATCGCTGGCATTACCGTATCCTTCAATGAGGGAATACGCGATCACTTTGTGTATGTGAACGAGCAGGGTGGAATTGATGGGGTAACGATTAATCCAATCCTATTGGACACCCGCTATGATACGGCTCGTGCGGTGTCCGCCTTCAAGAGGTACCGCAGGGAACACAAGCTCGTGTTTATCCTCATAGCGAGTACCGGCGTGGGAAGGGCGATGTATCCTCTGACGATCAGGGATAAGGTGCCCATTCAGGTCCCTGGAGTTGGCTATTTTCAACACCTCCTCGGTTGGGCAATCACCTATGCCCCACCCTACCAGGATATGTTCGGCGCCAGTTTGGATTGGATCGTCGATGACTGGAAGAGCAAGGGGAACCCTGGAATGCCGGTTGTCGGCTATATGGGTTGGGATAACGCAATGGGTAGGGAGAATATGCTCGGCGGCATGGAATACGCTGAAAAACTGGGGGTAAAGCTCCTGGAACCAGAGTATTACACTGTGGGGTCGCTCAAGCACGACGTCTGGTTGAGCAGGCTGAGGGACAAGGGAGCGAAATACATCTTTATCTCGGGAACAGACCCCGAGAACAGCAACGTAGTCCGCGATGCTTACGCACTCGGCATGAGCAAGGACGTCCAGCTCATATCGGGAGTGTGGGGCACGACCATAGAAACCGGGGTAGCGGCCCATCCAGAGGAGTTTGAAGGGGAAGTGATATGCTCTCCCGGTATCCGGGGTGTGGATGCGAGAGCTCATCCCTTGGCACAGCTCTGGAAACAGCTCGGCAAGTCAAAACCCACGGTCCAATTCGCATACCTTATAGGAATGGCTCAGGCGATAATGTTTGAGAAGGCGCTGAAGGTTGCCCTCCAGGACGTGGGTTATGAGAAGGTGAATGGGGAGGCTGTTTACAAGGCCCTTCAAAAGATCACAGGAGAAGATACCAAGGGGATCACGGGACCGATCGACCTGAGCCCCACCTCGCGTCGTGTAACCAGGGATGTCAAGTTCTACAGGGTTTCAGATGGAGCAATTGTTCCCATCACTCGATGGCGAAGATGTCCTGATACCGTCTCCTTGCACAAGTGGGAATAAGCCAACAAAAGCCTTAGGTGAAAAGGAGGTAAGGCCATGAGAGGATATGAATACAAGTTGTTGGGAATATTTCTTATTCTGGGAGTGGTAGCCATTGGTCTCGCGGGATGCGCGGCCTTGAAGGGCAAACCGCAGGCGCAGGTTCAGGCCATTCCCGGGCAAACGGCCGCGTCCCCGGCCCTGATGAAGGAACCCCTGAAGTTCAAGGGATCGGGGTTTGCTCCAAAGGAGATGGTAGTGGTGGATATCGTCCTTCCCCGGGGCATGAAGATCCTGGGATTAGAAGAGGGCGAGAATACGGTGGGTATAGCCCTTACCACGTCGGATGATAAGGGGAATTTCGAGGCTACCATGGCGGCAATGGCCACCATGCAAACATTTCTCCAGGTACCATGGGTCACTACAAAGACGGGTACATCGCCTGACTTTAAGGGAGCGAAGCCGTTTCCGCCTGGAGAGTATACAATTGTGGCAACTGGAATGGATTCCGGGATTCGGGCCACCAGCAAGCTTACAGTTATTCCTCCAGCCAAGAAATAATGAGGTGGGCGATAAACGATGCTTAGCCTTGAGAATATAGAGGTCATCTATAATGATGTGATCTTGGTCCTGAAAGGCGTCTCCATGCAGGTGCCCGATGGGAAAATAATCTCCCTGCTTGGGGCCAACGGTGCGGGAAAGACCACTACCCTGAAGGCAATCTCTGGAGTTCTCTACACCGAGCTCGGGGAGGTAACCGATGGAGTGATCGAGTTTGGAGGCCAAAAGATCGGCCGCATGGATCCCGAGGAAATAGTAAAGCTGGGAATTGTTCAGGTAATGGAGGGAAGGAAGCTCTTCGAGCACCTTACAGTGGATGAAAACGTAAGGGTGGGGGCATATTCCCGCACCGATACTGATGTGGTTAAAAAGGATCTGGAGAGGATTTACGGATATTTTCCCTCGCTCATTAGCCTGAAGGACCGCGTGAGCGGGTACCTTTCAGGGGGAGAAAGGCAGATGGTTGTGATAGGCCGGGCCTTGATGGCCCGGCCCAAGGTCATGCTCCTTGATGAACCCTCAATAGGCCTAAGCCCCTTGATGGTAAAGGAGATATTCCGGATTATTTCCCAGATCAACGTTCAGGAAAAGGCGTCCATTCTCTTGGTTGAGCAGAACGCGATGATGGCCCTCACTCTATCCGAGTATGGATACGTAATGGAAAATGGCAGGGTGGTGATCGACGGTCCCTCGGAAAAGCTCAAGGAGAACGAGGACATCAAGGAGTTCTACCTGGGACTCAGTGAAGTCGGAAAAAGGAAGAGCTACAGAGAGGTTAAGCACTATAAGAGAAGAAAGAGATGGCTCGGGTGAGGTGAGCTGCGGGCTTACCGATTTCCCCCTCATCTTAACAACAAATAAGCATCCGAGATACCGTCTCTTGAGGATGAGACCACAGGAGCCGAAGGAGCGCGGTATTGTTCCACATCTGAATCTTTTCAAGATAAGAATTGAGAAGGAACCATGGAGGAGAAAGAGAGAATTGGATATCGAGTGATCGGCACGATAAAGGCCGTGAAGGGGGAATGCAGCGCCGGCCACAAGGTGGGAGATCGGATCGAACTGAGCGGTTATGATTCAGGAGGGCTGTGCGGGTTCTTTTACCACGATATATTCCCCTATGTGATTATGTTTCAGTTCGGCGGAGCATTCCCGCCGGATTGGGGAGACCCGGATGTTATCGTTCTGGAGTGTATGGATAAGGCGAATGCCGTGACGATTGAGCTAAGAAGGATAAGGGAATAGTCACAGTCGGCATGGTACCAAGGGCTGGTCCGTGGAAACCGCCAAGGTTGTGTGATTCATGATTTGATGGCAGGGAGATCCAGGCATTCAAAGCACGGATTGATGGCGCCTGAGATCCAGATGCCCTGCAATGCAAGCGACCCTGTCGTTCGCGGCGGGGTTTCTTTCTCTTATGGAGGCCCCTGATAGTCCAGAGGGAGTGTATCTCTCAGAAAAGAAAAAGAGGTCAAATAATCAGAGGGCTTATTATCGCTCAACATTCCAAAAGGCCTTTCCATAATGAATCCTCCCCGGTGAAGAAGGTATATCTCGGTCTATGCGACGCCCAATAGATTGATTGTAAAGGAGGTGTGAATATGGATTTTGAATTGAGCAAGGAGCAGAAGGATATAGTAATGGCGGCGAGGGAGTTTGCCGAAGGCGAGTTTCCCGACAGGGCGGAGGAGTTCGACAGGGAAGAGGCCTTTGATCTGGATCTATGGCGAAAGGCATGCGAGCTCGGCTTCGTAGGGGTATGGATCGAGGAGGAGTATGGCGGGCCGGGCATGGGCATGTTGGAATATTGCCTGATAATGGAGGAGTTCACCGTGGTTGACCCAGGCATAGCTATCGCGATCTTGGCCACGACTCTGGGAGCGGAGACGGTACAGGCCTTTGCATCCGAGGAACAGAAGACGAAGTACCTTCCTGCTCTGGTCTCAGGCAAGGCGATCATGGGTGCCGCGTTGACGGAGCCGGATGCCGGGTCAGATCTCGCCGCTGCATCCTCTCCGGCTGTCAGGGAGGGCGATGAGTATGTAATCAATGGCACGAAGATGTTTATCACGAATGGTGATATTGCCCACTATCTCCTCTGCTTCTTGCTCACAGATCCGGATAATCCAGATAGACACAGACGACACAGCATGATCATGGTGGAGACGGATCGAGAAGGATTTGAGGCAAATCATCTATCCGGAAAGCTCGGGATTCGTGCCTGTGACACGGCTGAGATCTCCTTCAACAATGTGAGAGTCCCCTGCTCCAATCTCATAGGGGAATCGGGAGATGGCTTCAAGGAGGCCTTGTATCTCTTTAACGTAAACAGGACCGGCATCGCAGCCCAGGCGGTTGGTATAGCCCGCGCCGCGTTGGAGGAGAGTATACGGCACGTGAAAAAAAGACAGGCCTTTGGCGCTCCGCTATCCTCCTTCCAGTCCACCCAATTCAAGATAGCCGATATGTTTACCTGGATACAGGCCGGCAGGAACCTCGTGTATGAGGCGGCCTGGAGGATCGACCAAGGAAAGCCGGACCACAGGCTCGTGGCCGCAGCCAAGGCATTCTGCGGCCAAATGGTGGTAAGGGCAACCGATATGGCCCTCCAGATGCACGGGGGATATGGCTATCTGGCCGAGTATAAGGTTCAGAGGCTCTTCAGGGATGCCAAGATTACGGAGATCTATGAGGCCACAACTGAGATAGAAAAGATCGTGATGGCGAGGAGCCTTTTGGCCTAATGACCGGGTGCTGTCTTCTTGTGACGTCACGGCCGTCCTACGAAGGGGGATAACCGATGGGTCAACGGGATTACACCGTGTATGATTTCATCGCTGATAATGCGATGAATTTTCCAGATCGATGCTCGATCGTCTTTAACCACAAACGCCTGACCCATAAGGAGTATAAGGAGAGGTGTGATAGGCTCGCTTCGGGCCTTATTCGGTTGGGTATCTCAGAGGGAGACCGCGTCGGAATTATTGCCCACAATTGCGATGAGCTCATGGTTCTCTACGGGGCTGCCGCGAAGCTCGGGGCGATACTGGTTCCGATGAACTGGCGTTTTTCACGGGAGGATGTGGAGTATATTCTAAAGGACTGCGCACCAAAGGCGATTTTTGCCGGACCTGACTACCGACAAGTGGTCGCCGAGGCTGCTGAACACGTAGACTCGATAAGGGGATGTTTTGCCATTGGAGGGGGCGAGTTTCCAGGGGGATTCCGACTGTTTAAGGAGCTTTATAGCGAAGCGGGAAAGGGTGAATCCCTCCGTACATCAGCCGATTCGGGATTTATTATTATTTACGCTTCAACACCGGAGTCTCGCCCCAGAGGCGCCCTCCTGAGCCAGGCTAACGTTATCTTTGCGAATGTGATGTTCATGCACCAGTATAACCTCGGCCCTGAGGATGTGCACCTGTGCATACTGCCGCTGTTTCATACAGCAGGCCTCGGCATGGCGATGGCGGTGATGCACGCCGGGGGAAAGAACGTGATAGTAGAGCGTTTTGACCCCGAGCTGAGCCTTCAGCTTATAGAGAGGGAAAGGGGTACGATATTTTTCAGTTTTCCGCCCATTCTCAAGAGGATGATAGAAAGACAACAGGAGCGCTCCTATGACATATCCTCCATCCGCAACCTCATGGGCCTCGACCCCCCTGATGTGATCCAACGTTTTATTGACCTCGTGCCTGGTGTTACCTACTGGAGTGGATACGCGCAGACAGAGGCAATGGCCGTTACGGCGTCTCCCTTTCAGGAGAATCCGGGAAGCGTGGGAAAACCATACCACCTCACCAAGGTTGCCCTCTTCGACGATTATGATAAGGAGGTTCCAACTGGGATGCAGGGTGAGATCTGTGTCCGCTCACCGGTGGTATTCCTGGGATACTGGGGCATGGATGATGATACCGCTTATGCCTTTCGGAATGGATGGCATCATACGGGAGACATAGGGCGTTTTGATGACAAGGGGTATCTCTTCTTCGTGAAGAGAAAGCCCCAGAGGGAGCTCATCAAGCCGGGTGGGGAAAACGTCTACCCTAGCGAGGTAGAAAAGGCAATTCTTGATCATGAGGCGGTTGAAGAGGTGTGCGTCATTGGAGTTCCCGATGCCCAGTGGGGGGAAGCAATCAAGGCGGTATGCGTGCTGAAGCCAGGACAGTCGCTCATTGCCCAGGAGCTCATTGATTTCGTGGCCTCGAGGATCGCGCGGTACAAGAAGCCCAGGTACGTCGTCTACGTGGATGCATTGCCCAAAAGCGCTGAAGGGGAGATCGATCGCGATCGGGTAAAGCAGGATCATGGCGGTCAGTTCTCATGAATCCCGGGATCGAGGTTCCTCTTTTTTGCCGCACTATCGAGCTGGCTTTGAGCGATTTCCGAAGGGTTAATTTCATGCATTTTGATCTCTTCTTCTGTTTAGTGTTGGGGAATCTTAACCTAGGAGATCTTCGTATGTGCTCATTTTACCAACCGGCGAACAGATAATCTCCATCTTTGTTTAACAACCCTGGTTGCCCTAGAGAGGGAGACATTGCGAATCCTAACACAACGCTATAGATTACATCCTAGGCAGGCAAGGGCTATGCGGGACATAACCCGTGCTCCTACCACGAGCGCCTCCTCGTCGAAATCAAATCGAGGGTTATGGTGAGGTTGATTAAAGCCCTTTTCGGCATTTCCGGCTCCCACGAAAAAGTAGCATCCGGGTACCTCTTCAAGAAAAAACCCCATATCATCGCTCATCATAACAGGCGAGATCTCAATGACCTGTTCAGCCCCAACTACCTGAACACCAACGTCCTTGACTAAGTCAACCATTGCTGAATCATTTACCACAGGAGGATAGCCAAACTGGTAATCCAGTTCATGGCTCCCTCTCAGGGCTTCCGTAACGCCTTTGGCAACGCGGTTGATCCGTTCGGGTATGGAGTTTCTGAGTTCATTATCATGGATCCTCACTGTTCCCTTGAGCTCCACTTGTTCGGCAATGATATTGAAGGCGCTACCCCCCTGAATGGTACCCACGTGAAGTACAAGGGGTGTAACTGGGGAAACTTCTTTGCTGATAAGGCTCTGAAGGACTGATATCAGCTGAGCGCTCATGAGTATGGCATCCACGCCTCCCTCTGGGCTTGCCGCATGACCGCCCTTTCCCCTGATCGTAATGGTGAATGAATCCATACATGCCATCATGTTACAGGCGCGTAGGGCCAGTGATCCGACAGGTATACCAGTGTTGAGATGCAGGCCAAAGGCTGTGTCTACGGTTGGGTTCTGCAATACACCTTGTTCAATCATTAGGCGGGCACCGGCGAATCCCTCCTCCCCCGGCTGGAAGACAAACTTGATTTGGCCAGTAAGTTCTCCACGTCGATAAGCGAGAATTTTAGCAACTATGAGGAGAATGGCCATATGACCATCGTGGCCACAGGCATGCATGACCTTGTCGTTCTGCGAGCGGTATGGCACATCGTTGTCTTCCTGGAGAGGCAGTGCGTCCATATCCGCACGGAGTAACACTGTTTTGCCTGGGTTTCTCCCCTCAAGTAATCCCACAACACCTGTTTTGGCAACCCCGGTTTGAACCTTTAAGCCAAGGTCAAATAGGTAGTTGGCAATGGTGTTCGCAGTCCATTTCTCCTTAAAAGCCAACTCGGGATGCTTGTGAAAATCTCGTCGCAGCCGGATCATTTCATCTTTGAGGTTATGAGCCTCCAAGTCAATCATTTGAATTCCTTTTTCCTTTATCATTTGCGTATATTTATCAGCCGACCTTTAAAGACAAGCCTGCAAAGGATTTTCCTTAGATAGCATTCATCAGATCCGT
>CAZJXD010000093.1:0-20231 GCA_964549945.1 uncultured Desulfobacteraceae bacterium
CATCTCCGAAAAGCTGATGATCCTTTACCTCGTTATCCCTTATTAACCAATCTAGCGCCATAATTATCCTCCTTTTGTTATGGTTGTAATTTACCCTCCCTAAAAATCCGGTGTGAGGACTATCCTCTTGGCAGGTGAACCTGCTTTGTGTACCTCGTCGAATGTCTCCGCAATCATGCTCATTGGCCTTGTTTCCACGAATGGCTCCATGTCGATCTTCTTGCTCATCACCATATCGAGCACGACGGGGTAATATTCGGGCAGGCAGCCCCAGGTACCGATGATATCCGCATCAAAGGCCATGAGCCTGCCAATGGAGTACTCCACCTTCTGCAAGCCGAAACCGACGACTATCAATTTTCCTGTAAACCCAAGCAGGCTCAGCGCGATCTCCTGCCCCGCCTTTACCCCCGTGACCTCGAATATCTTCCAGCCAAAGTTCGGGAGCCCCTGCTGCTTTGAGAGATCTCGAAACTCCTTGACCACATCCTTCACCTCTTTTTCTGCCGAACTGATCACGAAGTCGGCCCCATAGGAGAGGGCCCTCTTGAGCTTTTCCGGGTTCCTCGCGACACCGATCACCGTTTTCGCTCCAAGTGCCTTGGCTACCTGTCCCATATACTGACCCACGCCGCCGGTGATTCCTATTATCACCACGTTGTCTCCTGGCTGAAGGCCAGCCCTCACCGCTGCCTGATACGGCGTGGTCGCGGCATCGGCTACCACCGCCAGGTGGGACAGGGGAACCCCTCCTCTGTCTTTCACCTCGCAGAGATCGATACTGGGCACCGGGATGTGGCTTGAGAACCCGCCGTAGAGCCCAAGGCTGTTACCCGGCATGAGCTGGTTGAGGCATCTGTTGCCCCTTCCGGTCTTACAGAGATAGCACTTTCGACAGGGCATCACTGCGGGGATAATGACCTCTTTTCCGATCCAGGCCTCATCACCCGCCACCACGGTTCCCGAAATCTCGTGGCCCAGCGTTAACGGTGGCTTCGAAACAGTGGGCACACCGTCATAAAAGTATCCGAGGTCAGTGTGGCACACACCACATCCCGCTATCTCCACCAGGACATCACCAGGCGTGAGCTCGGGCACAGGTATCTCGGTCTTCTCCAATTTACCCGGCGTGACCTCCCCTGTTTCCTTATCCCTTGAGGTTGGTTGAACCATCTGCCATGTCTGGATTTTGTCTGGTATTTCTGCCATTTTCACCCTCCCTACTTATTTGGTTTTATTAGACGCCATACCTTATTGGTTTCTCGTCTTTCGGTAGCCGTTACTCTTGTCTCTCACGAGCAACGCGTAACGAGCAATCAGTAACAAGATCATATCATCCCGTAACCGCCATCAACGCAAATGAGCTGGCCGGTAATATAGCTTGCCTCGTCCGAGCCTAAGAATACGAACGCGGGGGAGATGTCATCCGGTTCCGCAAATCGCTTGAGAAGTATTCTATTCATATAGATCTCCCTGAGCTTTTCATCCGTCCTTATCTTCTCCGTCATATCAGTGGCCACAATACCGAGACAGATCACGTTCACGCATATGTTGTACCGTGCGAGCTCCCTCGCCGCTGATTTTGTGAGGCTTAGCAGTCCACCCTTGGCAGAGGCATAGTTTATCTGACCCACGGTGCCCACGATACCCGCCACCGAGGTTACGTTTATGATCTTGCCCTTGTTTTTCTCAGTCATGTGCCTCGCAGCGTACTGAGTGCAGAGAAAGGCACCCTTGAGATGGAGATCCAACACCTGGTCCCACTGTTCTTCGCTCATCTTGAGCAACATTGCCGGCCTGCTAATGCCCGCATTATTGACGAGTATATCGAGGTCCCCGAACTCCTCGATGCCCTTCGTAACTAATGCCTCCGCTTCAGCTGCATTGGCCACATCGGCCTTCACGAGGATTGCCTTGCGCCCCATGTCCTTGATTTCCTTGACCACCTCCTCGCCCGCTTCTTTGTGGCTTGAATAATTCACCACCACGCTGGCGCCCTCCTTTGCATAGGCCAGCGCTATGGCCCTTCCCACGCCCCGGCTACTCCCCGTTACCAGCGCTACCTTGCCCTTGAGTCTCACCTCACCCTCCATATTATTTTCAGGATATATGTAGCTACATTATAACTATATCATAGTTACATGGATGTCAACAAAATTTATCGATTTCACAGGATGAATTCAATGAGGCACTTTGCTCAAAAAGAAAAAAACCACACCCATGAATGAGTGGGCGTGGTTTTGTATGGTGGGGTACCCCTATCCCTGGTAGGGGAAAATACCCAGGAATATCTTCATCGCCTTTGATGACCTATTTGTCTCAACTGGGCCTCGCTATGTTCTCTCCTTGAGCATTTCTCGGGCAATCACAATCCGTTGTATCTGGCTGGTTCCCTCGAAGATCTGCGTTAGCTTCGCATCTCGAAAGAGCCGTTCCACAGGATAATCCTTGGTATAACCGTAAGCCCCGAATATCTGCACAGCATCCGTGGTGATCTTCATGGCCATATCGCTACAGAAACACTTCGACATAGATGCCAGCTTTACATTCGACTTACCTCTATCGTGCAGTCTGGCGGCCTCTACCATGAGCCTCCTCCCCGCCTCTATCTGAATGGCCGCATCTGCCAACATAAAGCTTATGGCCTGGTGCTTGATCAGCAGCTTTCCAAAGGTTTCCCTCTGGAGTGTATACTCAATGGAGTACTCAAGGGCCGCCTCCGCGATACCCAGCGCAAGGGCGGCAATTGACGGCCTGGACATGTCGAAGTCCTTCATAGCAATGAGAAATCCCTCCCCCTCTTCCCCAAGTCTGTTCGCCTGGGGAACTCTCACGTCCTCAAGGATGACCTCCGAGGTATTACTGCCCCGGAATCCGAGCTTATCCTCTGTCTTGCCAATGGAGACGCCTTCCTGTTCCCTCTCAACCACAAAGAAGGTCAGCCCCTTTTCCCCTGTCTTGGCCAATACCGTATAGAGCGATGCAACGCCTCCGTTCGTAGAGAAGAGCTTGTGCCCGTTCAAGATGTACCCTTGATCCGCCTTTTCCGCCCTGGCCTTGATGCCCATGACATCGGATCCTGCAAAGGGCTCCGTGACCAGGTAGGCGACGAGCTCTTCGCCCTTTGCAAGCCGCGGGAAGAAGCGGTCCCTCTGGTCCTGGTTTCCCGCCGCAATTATCGGGAAGATTCCTACTGCCTGTACAATGAGGAGCAACGCAGAAGAGGCGCATGCCTTGGCGATCTCCTCCACGCAAAGGCAGAACATGAGCGAGTTATCCCTTTCAAGCCCACCATAGGCTGGTGGAAGAAATATCTGAAGCAGGCCCATCTGCCCAAAAAGCCGAGCGATATCCCATCGAAACACGCCCTCCCTGTCTATCTCAGCTGCAATGGGTGCTACCCGCTCCTTCACCACCTTTCTCACATTATCCAGGATAAGCCGTTGCTCGTAATCTATCTCATCGAAGATCATCTGGTTCAACCTCCAGTTCTCGTTAAAGAAATTACACCGTGTCCCTGCAAGGAAAAGCCATGTGGCGATAAGAAATCAGAAAACGAGCCCACATATTTGAAATTCCCTTCCACCTTGAATCAAGCAATAAATAGTTTTCAGAGTTCAGTGTTCAGCGAGGGAATAAGAGCCATGAATTGGAAGGGTTCTTTCCTGAACTCTGAACACTCAAAACTGACCGCTGAACACTGCAAATATCTGACCCATGTAGCCAAACAATCAGCATATGAGGAGCTAACTTGGTATGTCACATACAGGAAGGAATTGGTGAGGTCAAGATAAATATTATCCCCCATAAGAGGTGAACAGCCCCTCCTGGGGGACACCATGTTAGCGCTTCAGGTTTTCTCGAATATAGGTGACGATTTCGTTGGTATAGGTACCAGGACCGAAGATCTCGGCGATACCTGCCTTTTTAAGTTCGTCTATATCCTCATCCGGGATAATGCCTCCCCCGATGACAAGGACATCGGTGACCCCCTTCTCCTCTAACAACTCCATTATCCTGGGAAAAAGAAAGTCATGAGCGCCCGATAGAATACTCAAGGCAATAACGTCTACATCCTCCTGAATGGCCGTCTCCACGATCTGCTCGGGACTCTGCCTCAAGCCGGTATAGATTACCTCCATCCCGGCATCCATCAGTGCGTTGGCAATGACCTTTACGCCCCTGTCATGACCATCAAGGCCGGGTTTTGCGGCCAATACCCTAATCTTTCTCGTGTTCGTCATTGTTATCAACCTCCAAGGGTGCTTACTGGCTGGTATTCTCCAAATACATCCCGCAGGGCATCACATATCTCCCCAAGTGTGGCATAGACCCTCACCGCTTCGAGGATGATGGGCATAAGGTTATCGGTCCCCCCTGCGGCCTTTCTTAAATCGCGCAATATATCCTTTACCCTCTCGTTATCCCGCTCCGATTTGAGGTTTTCCAGCCTTTCGATCTGAGAGATCCTCACGGCCGGGTCCACCCTTAAAAGATCCTTTGGTGGTTCTTCCTCTATCTGAAATTTATTGACACCGACTACCACCCTCTCGTCCCTCTCGATCTCCTTCTGGTAGCGATAGGCACTATCCTGAATCTCCCTCTGGATGTATCCCTTTTCAATAGCGGCGGCTGCTCCTCCAAGCTCGTCGATCGTATCGATATACTTTCGAGCCCTATTATAGATCTCGCTTGTCAACTCCTCGATATAGTATGAACCGGCTAGGGGGTCCACGGTATCGACCACACCGGATTCATGGGCAATGAGATGCTGTGTTCTGAGGGCAACCTGAACCGCCTCCTCACTGGGCAGGGAGAATGCCTCGTCCATGGAATTGGTGTGGAGCGACTGCGTGCCGCCTAACACCGCGGAAAGCGCCTGGAAGGCAACCCTCACTATATTATTCTTGGGCTGCTGCGCCGTTAAGGTGCAGCCCGCTGTCTGGGTATGAAACCTCATCATCATCGACCTCTCATCCTTGGCCCTGAACCGCTCCCGCATAATTACCGCCCACAGTCGCCTCGCGGCCCTGAACTTGGCAATCTCCTCTAAGAAGTCAAGGTGGGCGTTGAAGAAAAACGAGAGCCGCGGCGCGAACTCATCCACATCCAACCCCGCTTCTAATGCCGCTTCCACGTAAGCAATGCCATCGGCCAAGGTGAACGCCACCTCTTGAACGGCCGTTGAACCCGCCTCCCTGATGTGGTACCCGCTTATGCTTATGGAGTTCCACTGGGGAACCTCCTTCGAACAGAAGGCGAAGATGTCCGTGATAATCCTCATGGATGGTTTGGGGGGGAAGATATAGGTTCCCCTCGCCGAATACTCCTTGAGTATGTCATTTTGGATGGTTCCCCTCAGGTCCTTTGAGGCCACGCCCTGCTGTTCGCCCACCGCGATATACATTGCCAAGAGCACTGCCGCCGGGGCGTTTATGGTCATCGAGGTGCTCACCTTGTCCAGTGGAATCCGGTCGAAGAGGACCTCCATATCCTTCAGGGAATCGATGGCCACCCCCACCTTGCCCACCTCTCCCTGGGCAAGGGGATGGTCCGAGTCGTACCCGATCTGTGTGGGAAGATCAAAGGCCACCGAGAGCCCGGTTTGGCCCTGCTCCAGGAGAAACCGGTATCGTCGATTAGTGTCCTCCGCTGACGCGAAACCGGCGTACTGTCGCATGGTCCACAATCTGCCCCGGTACATGGTTGGCTGAACGCCCCTGGTGAAGGGGTACTCCCCCGGCAGGCCGATTTCATCCATATAATCGCAATCGGCAACATCCATGGGCATGTATACCCTCTTTATGGGAATGCCCGAGGTGTTCACGAAATCAGGTTTTCTCTCGGGTCTCTTTGTCAATGCGGGCTCGAGTTTATCCGACCATCGTTTGTATTCACTGGCTATCTCCTCAACCGCCTTTCGGTCAAACATCGGACTAACCCCCTTCTTTTGAATTCATCCCGCCATTCCAAGAAACACACCTGCGGCAACCACAGTGCCAATCACCCCCGCCACATTCGGCCCCATGGCGTGCATGAGCAGGAAATTCTGCGGGTCTGCCTTAGCGCCTAGTACCTGGCTCACCCTGGCAGCCATGGGAACCGCAGACACCCCCGCAGAGCCTATCAACGGATTGATCTTCTCCTTGACAAAGAGGTTCATCAGTTTGGCCAGCATGATCCCGGCTGCCGTGGAAAAGGCAAAGGCAACAAGTCCCATGATGAACACAAAGATCACCTGCGGCTTGAGGAAGGCCTCGGCCGACATGGTGGCGCCCACGCTGACACCGAGCAGTATGGTGACTATATTCATGAGCTCGTTGCCCGCTGCATCCGAGAGCCTCTTCACCACTCCACACTCCTTGAAGAGGTTCCCCAACATGAACATGGTCATGAGCGGTGCGGATGCGGGCACGATAAGGCAGATCACCAGCACCGTCACCAGGGGAAACAGGATCTTCTCCCTCTGTGACACGGGCCGCAACTGCCTCATCTTGATCTTTCTCTCCCTCTCGGTGGTGAGCAGCCTCATGATGGGAGGTTGAATAATGGGAACGAGGGACATGTAGGAGTAAGCAGCCACCGCTGTTGCCCCCAGGAGGTGCGGGGCAAGGTGAACGGTGGTGTAGATGGTGGTCGGCCCGTCAGCGCCCCCGATGATCCCAATAGAACACGCCTCGGGGATATTAAAGCCGAGCAGAAGGGCTCCGAAGAATGCCACGTACACCCCGAACTGGGCTCCGGCCCCAAGGAGGAGGGTCTTGGGATTGGCGATCATTGGTCCAAAATCCGTGAGCGCACCGAGCCCGAGAAATATAAGGGGCGGAATAACCTCCCACTCCAGCCCGTAATGGTAAAATTTCCACAAGAGCCCCTCTCCCTCCTTCATGAGAAAGGTGAGCGGCAGGTTCACCACCAGTATGCCGAACCCAATGGGCACCAGGAGCAGCGGCTCGTAGTTCTTGACAATAGCCAGGTAAATAAACAAAAAGGCGATGAGCCACATTAACAGATTACCAACGCTCAGATGTACCACGCCGGTGGTCAACACCAGCTCCAGCATAACCTACCCTTTCTCTTTACTTTTCTTCTCGATGTTCCGTACGATCCTTCCGAATGCATAGATTGCCGCGATCAAGATCGCGAGCGAGCCGAAAACCGCGCTTAAACCAAAGGCGAATATCTTTCCCGCGAGACTCCAATCAACCATATGGATCTTCTTCCTCTAAGGTGAGGCCCCTTTCAATCTCGAATTACCCGTTGCTCGACATTACCATGCGTATCCTTTAAGTGTAACACCGAAGGGCGCTCAAAAAAAATGCCCTGCCGGTGACCGGACAGAGCACGTGATTTGTGCTGTTGAGAAATCAGGCCTCTATTCGATCACCATCAAGACATCATCGGCCCCAACAGGGTCTCCCTTCTTGCATTTTATCTCCTTAACCGTCCCCGATATTGGGGCTACTATGGGCATCTCCATCTTCATCGCCTCAAGGATCACAAGCTCGTCATTTTCATTCACAGCGGCACCAACTTCAACCTTTACCTCGATTATCTTTCCCGCCATGGGGGCTGTTACATCACTCACTTCTCATACCTCCTTTTACGTTAGATAACCACTCATCAAAGCTGAACATCCTCTCTCAAAATAACCGGTCCCCAGGTAGTTCTGTGTTTTAGTGTTGATACTTTGAGCCCGCCCCTATTGTCAAGAAAAATCAGTATCTATAGAGCACCTGATATTACTTAGCTTAGTACCAATAAAGAACGAGGTGCAATCAGGGAGATTACTCAAAAAATGACAAACCCCACCCATAATTACGCTGGTATTCTCTTGCAGTGTGCCTATGTCCCTATTGCGGGTAGGGTGAAATACCTAGACGCGCGGCATATGAGGTGCGGCGCTCTAAAGTTTATGCGCGTTTTCGCCGATGTGGCGGTTGGCAAGCCAAGGCGGTGTTGCCTTCTCGGCCCCTCATGAATCGATGAGGGTGATGCCTAGCTCGGCGAGCTGATCCTTATACACCTTTGAGGGCGCGTCGGTGACGGCACAGGTTGCTCGCTGAGTCTTAGGAAAGGCAATTACATCACGAATAGAGTCCGTGCCCACCATGATGGCCACTAATCTGTCAAAGCCAAGGGCAATTCCCGCGTGCGGCGGAGCTCCGTACCCCAATGCCTCGATGAAGAAGCCGAACTTCTCCTGGACCTCTTGCTCGCCCAAGCCCAGCACACGGAAGATCCGATTCTGGAGCTCCAGGGTATGAACCCGCACGCTGCCTCCCCCTATCTCAGCCCCATTGAGCACCAGATCATACGACCTCGCCCTCACCGCCTCCGGCCGTTCCTCGAGAAGAGGGAAATCCTCTTCCAGAGGAGCCGTGAATGGATGGTGGACGGCCACAAACCTCTCTTCCTCCTCATTGTACTCGAGCAATGGGAACCTCGTGACCCAGACAAATGAATAGGCGTCGTGCTTAATCAGCCCCAGTCTTCTTCCCATCTCGATCCTTACGTTCCCCAGGGCCTCATTGGCCTTTTGAGCCCTGTCAGCCACAAATAGTATGAGGTCCCCTTCCTCGGCTCCCAGCCTCTCCTCTACGGCTCGTGTGGTTTCCGGGGTCAGATGCTTGGCCAACGTGGACTGCCAGTCCTCCGATCTGACCTTGGCCCACACCAGTCCCCTGGCACCGGAATTGGTCACTATGGAATCCAGTGAATCAAGCTCCTTCCGAGAAAAAGAGGCCCCCTCTTCGACCTTTATCGCCTGGACCAGCCCACCCTCCTCTATGGTGCTGCTGAAGACCTTGAAGCTCGATGAGGCAAACAGATCGGTGAGATCCACCAGCTCCATAGCGAACCTTATATCCGGCTTGTCGCTGCCATAGGAGGCCATTGCGTCGGTGTACTCGAGTACCGGAAAGGGCCTGGGAACCTGAACGCCGAGGACGTTTTTGAAGAGATCGACCATCGTTGCCTCGATCACATCCATGACTCCTCGCTCATCGGTAAAGGACATCTCGAGATCCACCTGCGTGAACTCGGGTTGCCGATCGGCCCGCAGATCCTCATCGCGGAAACATTTCACGATCTGGAAATAGCGGTTGAACCCTGCCATCATTAACAGCTGCTTGAACAGCTGGGGGGATTGAGGCAAGGCGTAAAATAATCCCTTGCTCACCCGGCTCGGCACGAGGTAATCACGTGCCCCCTCAGGGGTGCTCTTGGTGAGCACCGGGGTCTCCACCTCCAGGAACCCCTCGCCGTTGAGGAAGTTGCGTATATTTAAGGCGATCCTGTGTCTCATCACGAGGTTATTGAGCAGGGCCGGCCTTCTGAGCTCCAAATACCTATATTTGAGGCGCAGATTCTCAGATGCGTCGATCTTTCCATCGACCTGGAAGGGAGGTATCACGGTCTCGTTCAATACCTTCAGCTCCTTTACCTTCACCTCGATATCCCCGGTGGGAAGCTCTGGGTTCTCCTGGCCGGCCAGCCGGGGAACGACCTCCCCCCTGATGGCGATCACCCACTCGTTTCTAAGGATTGCCGCCTTCTTATGGCTCGCCGCATCGGTCTCCTCATCGAAGACGATCTGCGTCAGGCCAAACCTGTCTCTCAAATCGATAAAGATGAGCCTTCCCAGATCCCGACGTCGGTGCACCCATCCCATGAGCACGACTTCACGGCCAATGTCGTCTACTATCAAGCTCCCACAATCGTTCGTCCTTTCCCAATCCCCGATGGTATCTATGCTCAACTTCGCTCCTTTATCTTTACTATCTCATCAACCACCGTATCCAGGGAAACCTCCGTCTGCTCCTTGGTGGACATATCCCTCAGGATACACCTCCCTTTGGCCAGCTCATCATCCCCCACGATCAATACCCTTTTGGCGTTCAGTCGGTCCGCGTGCCTCATCTGGGCCTTGAGCCCTGAGGATTGGTACTCCATCTCACACCAGAGGCCCCTCTTTCTCAGCTCCTGCAACCAGACAAATGCCTTATCCTCCACCTCCTTGCCGAGGGCTGCCAGGAAGAGGTCCGGTCCTTGCTCACCTACCTCTGCATGCTCCTCCAGGAGCTCAACGACCCTCTCCTGGCCTATGGCAAACCCAATCGCGGGAGTGTCCGGTCCGCCGAAATCCCTCATCAGGTTGTCATACCTTCCCCCGCCCGCGATCGCGTTCTGGGCGCCCAACTCCGGTGTCTGCACCTCAAAGGTGGTCCTCGTGTAGTAGTCAAGCCCCCTCATGAGATGTGAGTTCACCACATACTCCATGCCTCCCTGTTCGAGATAGCGCTTAAGGGAGTCAAAATGCCCGCTACACTCATCACACAGGAAATCGAGCATGGTGGGGGCATCCTTCATTATCTCGATGCATCGCTCTACCTTGCAATCGAAGACCCTCAAGGGGTTCGTCTCCATCCTTTCCCGGCAGTCAGGACAGAGCTGCGAGGTATATTCCTTGAGGTAGTCTTTGAGCTTTTTGCGGAACGGCCCCCTGTCATTCGGGCACCCCAGGGAGTTGATATGGAGCTCGAGATCATCGAGCCCGAGCGAGGAGAAAAGCTGCATGATCATAGAGATGAGCTCGCTGTCGGATCTGGGTCCAGGGTCTCCGATGATTTCCACATCTATCTGATGAAACTGCCTCCTTCTCCCCTTCTGTGGTCTCTCATACCTGAACATGGGCCCCATGGTGTATACCTTGAGCACTGGGGATCCCTTATACAGTTTGTGCTCGATAAAGGCCCTCAGGATTGAGGCCGTTGCCTCCGGCCTCATGGCCACGTGGTTACCCCTTCTATCCCGAAAGGAATACATCTCCTTTGACACGATGTCCGTGTCCTCCCCGATCCCCCGGGCGAAGAGCTCCATGCTCTCCAGTATGGGGATCCTGATCTCCCTGTATCCGTAAAGCTCAAAGACCCGCTTCGCCTCTTCCTCAAGCCTTCTCCAGGCCCCCACCTGATCGGGAAGTATATCCTTAAAGCCTCGTACCGCCTTGTATTGCAAAGGACTTTCCTTTCTGTTTGTTCATGTCGTCCGCTGAATATTTTCCGTTGACCGTTTGCCGTTCACCGTGAACCGAATAAAAATCATCAAAATTTTTTGCCAATCATATCAATATTGATGGTCCAGAAAAAAGTCATTTTTCCTGTTTTTACGTCATTCCGGCGAAAGCCGGAATCCAGTAAATTCAACAAGTTCTGGATGCCGGATCAAGTCCGGCATGACGAGTAGAGGACTTTTACGAAATCATGAATATTTTATTATTTAAAAAAGAGCGGAGCCTCTGTCCGCTCTTTTCAGATAAACTATTTTTTATCAGAGCGCATTGCTTCAGTCAATAGTTATGGGAGCAACAATCTCCCTGGGTTATAAAGGGACACAAGGCCTCTGAGAAAAATACCGCCCCGGAGCGAATAGCCTCACTCATCCAGCACCTGTCTCACCTTCTGCAAAAGCACCTCTGGTGAAAGGGGTTTATAGATGATATGGATCCCCTCATCAATGATTCCCTGCTCATGTATGATATCGGATGTATAGCCGCTCATGAATAGCTTCTTGATATCAGGCCGTATCTTTACTATTTCCTCATATACCTCTTTTCCATTCTTCTTGGGCATCACCACGTCAAGCAGAAGAATCTGGATCTTCTCCTTATTCTCCTTATATTTCCTGATCGCATCGTCTCCATCTACTGCTTCTATGACATCGTAGCCGTATCGCTCGAGTATCTCCTTTGAAAGCATCCGCACGCTCTCATTATCCTCTGCGATAAGCACGCTCTCACAGCCCCTCTTCGGTGGGGCTGGAGTCGCCGATTCCTTTTCCTCAGCCCGCGGCCCAGTCAAAGGAAGGTATATCCTGAATGTGGTCCCTTCACCCGGTTTGCTTGAGACATCAATATAGCCTTCATGTTGCTTAATAATCCCATACACCATTGAAAGGCCAAGCCCCGTTCCCTTGCCAACCTCCTTTTTTGTGTAAAAGGGCTCAAATATCTTCTCCATGGTCTTCTTATCCATCCCGGTACCTGTATCCGCAACTGACAAAAGCGCATACGGTGCGGGCATCTCATGGTCTCTTGCCTTGAAAAAATCTGCGGGCAACTCCACGGATTCCGTAGCAATCCTGAGAACCCCTCCGTCAGGCATTGCATCCCTTGCGTTTGTGACAAGGTTCATGAGTGCCTGTTCAATTTGTCCGGGATTGGCCATTACAACCAGTTCTTCCTCGGCAAGGCTGACCCTTATTTCTATGTCTTCCCTTATAAGCCTGGTAAGCAGCTTCTGTATACCGGCAACGCTCTCATTTATGTTTACCGGTCTTGGCTCAATTAACTGTTTCCTGCTGAATGTGAGGAGGCCCTGGGTAAGATTCGCTGCCCGCTGTGCAGCGTCGAGAATCGGCTCCACTTTATCCCTCAAGGGGCTCTTGCTATCGATCTGCATTTGCAATATATTTCCATACCCGATTATCGCGGTGAGGATATTGTTAAAGTCATGGGCTATGCCGCCTGCAAGGGTGCCTATGGCTTCCATCTTTTGCGCATTCCTGAGCTGCTCCTCGAGCTGCTCTTTTTCCGCTTCCCTCCTCTTTAGGGATTCAAACATTTCGTTGAAGGCCTCTGCTAGTTTTCCTATTTCGTCATTTGTCTCAACAGGTACCTTCTCTAAATCCCCTTCCACGCCGAGTGCCCTCACGTATCCCGTCAATCTATCAAGCGGCTTTGTGATGCCCCTTACCACGAGATACGTGGCTAAAGAACCAACTATTAAAAATAAGATTCCCAGCAGAATGCCCTTGACGAGCAGCTCATTCAGCTGTGTATTCAGCACGCCTTTATCAACGATGATCCTCACGAATCCAATGATACGGCTTTCTACCTGAAGTGCATCCCCTTCAAAAATCAGAGACTCCTCTGTTGAATAGCGTGGCGCGGAGATCACCGGCGACCAAAATTCCGCTCTGCTCTTGTCTTCAAGGTAGAGGGGGGATCCGGAGCTTCTGAGTTTCATAAATATTTCACGGCTCCTCCCCTCATATCCTGCACCCGATTTCTCCAACCGTTTTGTCCCAGGTCTCTCCTGTTTCAATAATATCTTTCCTTCGAGGTTGAATACGGAAACCCCTAAGACTCCTTCCTGCTGAAACACCCCCTCAACCGGCACCTTGAGCAGCTCTTCGTTCTCCGCAAATACGCCAATCCTTGAATTGTACGCGAGAATCCCTGCGAGCAACCTCCCGTCTTTTAACTGGGTATCTCTCAGGGATGTACGCTGGTGATGAATAAAAAAGGAGGTGAAGGAAACAGAAATAATAAAGATAAGGAGGGCAAACATAGCGAAGACCTTTAACCCGAAATTTTCATGTAAGGTTTTCAGCATATGCAGCCTCATTTCATTAGCTCCTTCATTGGATCACCCTTGCATTCCCGACAACCTTCTCATCAATCCTGATTCCCAGCTTCTCTGCTACCTTCAGGTTTATCGACATTACTGCCTTTTTTGCATCAACCGGCTTAATGCCGCCTACGTGCCTTCCTGAGAGAACCGCGTTCGCCATCTCTCCTGCCTGACGCCCTATATCAAAGGCCTCTATTCCAATAGACAGCAATGCCCCCAGCTCCACGTATTTCTCTGAAAAGGTGAGGATGGGTATTCCCTCTTCGAGGGAAAGAAGCAAAAAAAGCTCCAAGGTCTCGGGGGTGATCACCGTCAGATCGGGGAGCATCCAGAAGATATCGATCCTGCCCCTCATCGCATCCAGCGATGAAGGAACCTCCCTGGGGCTGTGGACCTCCGTGGCAACAAGGGCTACGTCAATTCGTCTGGCGGCATTGCGGGCCGCCCTTACAAGAGAGCCTGTCCTTTTCGGGTCATACAAAAGGCCGATCCTTTTCATCCCGGGCAGGGCCTCCCGGAGTGTATTGAGCTGCTTATCCGGAGGGATGTTCATGCTGACACCGGTGATATTCCTTTCCCCGGAGAGCGTGGATTGGGGATTCAGCACCATGAGATACACAACGGGAATGTTTTTGATCACCTTTACCCTGGAGAGGGCGCCCATCCCTATTGCCAGCACCATATCAGGCTTGATCCCATAGATCGTGTCCGCCACATCTGCGCCCTTGAGTTCCGAGATTACCAGCCTCTTTAACCTGGCACCGCACACGCTCTTAAAACCCTCGACTGCTTGCTCGTACGGGGCAACCCTGATGCTCTGGAGGGCGACAATTGTCTGCTCGGCCTCGGCTGCGCCCTGAAAGAGAAGGAAAAAAAGAACGATTGAAAGGATATTCCTTATCACAACACTCTCATGCAAGGGCTTTAAAACCAACTGAATTACCTTACCAAAATCTTATGAAATTAGCATTAAAATCAAGAAAATTTTTAAATTCTGAGTATTGCTTTCAGAATATTCCGGTTCATCGAAATTTTCGACAAAATTAACATAATTACTTGAATAAGATTTATAAAGGTGATAAACATGCTGTTGCTGATTTCTTATAGACAAAATGCAATAATTTCAAGGCCGCCATGGATTGCGTTCATAGTCGCTTTTCAAAGAAAATTATCCCCTTACTCTGCGTTGGCCTTACCATACTTTGCGTATCCCGAACCTCCTCTGCCCAGCTTGAAGAGGAGATGAAGATCCTCCGCATGTTCTACAAGGAAAAGGAACTCGTGGTATCGCCCACAAGACATCCTAAGCCCATCTCCCAGGTCGCGGAGAATATCACGGTTGTCACCTCAAGGGAGATAGAGGAGATGAATGCGCACACCGTGGCGGAGGTGCTGAACAGGATACCGGGCATCTTCGTCAACTTTAACCAGGACTTTGGCGCTACTGCTTTAATTCATACTCAGGGCTCCGAACAGAGGCACGTCCTCGTCCTGGTGGATGGTGTCTCATGGAATTTCCTTAACAGCGGAGCAGCCGAGACAAACTCAATCCCAGTAGGGATAATAGAGAGGATAGAGGTCATTAAAGGACCTGCCTCCTCTTCCTGGGGCTCATCCCTGGGCGGCGTGGTAAACATCATCACAAAGCAGGCGGGAGTTGCCAAAAGGCCTTCCGGTTCCGCGAGCGGCTCATACGGCGAGGAGCAAACACAGGATTACCGGGCCGAGGTATCGGGCCTGGCAGGGCCTGTGGGGTATTACGTATTCGGCGGCCGCCAATACTCAGACGGACTTCTGCCTTCCAGAAACTTCGACAACCACAGCCTTTACTCAAAGTTTCACATTCCTCTTTCAAAAGATATGGATATAGGCCTGAGCATGGGTTACAGCGAGCCGGAGATGGGGCTTGGGGACTTCCCGAGCGGTGATATCACTCAAAAGGGAGAAAGTCGCACTTTTTTTTACACAGGTTCATTCAAAGCCTCCCTCAACGAGGAAATCGCTTTGAATGCATCTTTTTACCGATTCGAGCAGAAATTTGATTTGATGAATACTGCCCTGGGGCTGGGGATGATCGGCTCTCCAGGGGAACTCTATCTGGATACCACTTGCGACGAGGCAAAAACCGGGGGAAGCGGTAAGCTCGTGTGGACACACGGGAAGCATACCGCAGTGCTCGGCATGGACGTTGAGAGGGGAGCCCTCGATCAGACCCTTCATGCCGGGTCCTTCCTCCAGTCAATGGGCCTTTCTGAAACCACTGTCACCAATCCCGATATCCAAAAGTGGGCGCTCTATGCAAACGACACCATAGTTATCGACAGATGGTCCTTTACCCCGGGTATCAGGTATGACCACAACAGCATCACAAGCTCCTTTACGAGCCCGAGCCTGGGGATTACTTACCGGCTTGGCGAGGAGACTATTGCCAGGGCCTCTGCGGCCAGGGGATTTACCATACCGCCCCTGTCATGGACCTCGGGTGGTGCACTGTTCCTCGATCCGAACCCAAACCTTGAACCGGAAAAGGTCTGGTCATACCAGGCAGGGGTGGAATCAGCGGCTTTAAAGTATCTCTGGATGAAGGGAACGGTTTTTCGCCACGAGCTGGAGGATGCCCTGATCATAGAGCCCTTTGGGGGAGGTCCGCCTACGTTTAACGATATCTATATAAATAAAGGAGAAATCAGGAGGCAGGGGCTCGAGCTGGAGGCAGAGACGGTTCCCATCTATAACCTATCTCTCCTTGCAGGGCTTGCTTATGTCGATTTTAAGCCCGCCAAGGAGGAAGGATCCGATAAAATGTACTCCTATAAAGCAGGTTTCAAGTATGAGAACGGAAAATCCTTCATGGCCCAGCTTTTTGGAAGCTATATGTGGTGGGACCTCGATCCGTCTTATAAGGCAAGCTATGATGATTTCATCTGGGACCTCAACCTCAGCAAAAGAATTTATTCCAATGAAACGATGGATGCGCAACTGTTTTTTACCGGTCACAACATCTTCAATGGCTCCCAGTACACATTCGGTGACATCAAAAATCCAGAGAGATGGGCCGAGGCCGGGATAAGGATCGGCTTTTAATATTGGATTTTCAAATAGTTTGTGCTAAAGGCATATTATAAAGGTCTTTGGCAGGGAAGCCGTTAACCTTTAACATGAAAGGAGGGACAGCATGGAAAAGGAAAAGAGAGAGGGGATAGTGGTGCTCGACGAGGGCACCGATGTAGAAGCCATGGCAGACCCCAAGGGCATTTGCTGTCGTGGTACACTAATTGCTTTTAGATAACAACCAAAGAGAAAGGGGGGCCAGCGCTCCCTTTTCTTTTTCCTGAAATCACCTCTCAATTTTATGCAAATCTCTCAATACCTCAAGGTATACCCTTATGAAGAAAAACCCGGCCACCTGCTTCTCTTCTCCACCAGGAAGGCCTCGAAGATCCTCATCACAAAAGAAACTTATAAGGCTATAGAAGAAGGCACGCTCTCCCCTTCTGACGAAGCATTGCTTTTAAGGCTCGGGATGATAGTTCCCGACAGGGAGGAGGAAACACGAACCGTCTTCGGTCTCTTTGATGAGGTCAACAAAAAGAATCCCGGGTTGAGCCTGATGGTTGTCCTCAACCTGGACTGCAACTTCTCCTGCGTGTACTGCTACGAAGGGGGCATGAAGGGCAATCTCTACATGTCAAATGAGACGGCGGATCTACTTTTAGGCTTCATCAGGGATCATTTTCCGGAGAAAAAAGATACACTCATCATAGATTTCTACGGGGGAGAGCCGCTCTTGAGCATTGGGCTTATCAAATATATCTCCCGGGTCCTGAAATCCTTTGCTGAGAGCAGGGGGGCCTCCTACAGCTTCACCCTCGTGACCAACGGGTCTCTCTTTGCCGGGAAGGTGGCAGAAGAGCTGGTGCCGCTGGGCCTTGAAAGCGTGAAGATAACCCTGGACGGCCCGGCTGAGATACACAATCGATACCGCCCTTTCAAGTCAGGCGCCGGCAGCTTTGATACTATCATAAAAAATATCAGGGAAACCTGCGGCCTTATAAAAGTCGGCATAGGGGGAAATTTCGAGAGGTCCTCCTATGAGCAATTTCCGCTACTCCTCGATTATCTTGCAACCGAGGGCCTTACGCCTGATAGGATCGGCATGGTGAAGTTCGACCCCATAATGAAAACTTCCGATGAGGATCTCTCGCTACCCGAGCATAGAGGTGGGTGCACATCCATAAACGAGCCTTGGATATCCAGCGCCTCCTTGCAATTGAGAGAGGAGATCCTGAAGAGGGGATATACCACCTTACCGCTCATGCCCATAACATGCATGGTGGAGATGGCGGATTCTTATGTGGTGAACTTTGACGGCGTTATCTACAAGTGCCCGGGTTTTATCGGCAAGAAAGGCTTTGAGGTAGGAGACCTCCAAACGGGCGTAAAGGATTATGCAGCTTCTTATAAGCTCGGCATCTGGAAAAATGAGGAGTGCGCCATGTGTGAGTACCTGCCTTTATGTCTCGGGGGATGCAGGTACATGACGTTTTTACGGGATGGGTGCATAGAGAGAGTGGACTGCCAAAAGGCCTATCTCGACGCCTCACTTGAAACACTGGTCAAGCAGGATATAAAATACAAGCTGAAGGCTGAGGACCGTTGAGCCCATCAAGCGCCAGAAATCTCCGGATATTCACCACGGTCAGCTCCATTTGGGCCATCATATTCGGGCTTATCGGCCCTTTTTATGTGGTTTATATAGAGAGATTGAGCGGCGGGATGGAGAAGCTCGGCATCGCCTTCAGCATCATGGTGCTCCTTCGATCTCTTACCTCGTATTTTGCCGGCCGCTTCTCCGATAAGCTCGGCAGGAAGCCCTTTCTCTTTATCACGGCATACGCCGATGCACTTATCCTCCTTGTCTATACGGTGATCCACGAAACTTACCAACTCTACCTTCTCCAGGGAATACTCGGCTTCTCAAACGGCGTTGCGGACACCATAAGCACATCCCTGCTAGGGGACCTGACGGTAAGGGAAAAGAGGGGAAGGGCGGTGGGAAAGTTTAACGCAATTGTCGGGTTTTCATCCGCAGTGGGCCTCTCTCTGGGAGGCTATATGGCCAAGTTCTACGGCCTTAAATCGTTATTCTACCTCGCCTCTTTCGTAGTGGCCCTTTCAACGATCCTCTTGTTCTTCATCAAAGAGAACAAAGAGCAAGCCGAATAGTCAAATTATTGTGAACGATAAAATAAAAGAGTCATTGCGAGGAGCCATTCGACCCTGCTCATGGCCCTGAGCCTGTCGAAGGGCCGCAGGCGACGTGGCAATCTATTAGGAGTGCTTCGGATTCGCCTCGCGAGGGCGTGTAATAATCGCCTAATTTATGGTTACCTCAAAATTAATTCTCGGTGTCCTCTGCGCCTCAAGTGATCCCCCGCGAGGCTGGGGAGAACGGGTGGTGAATATCTCTCATAAAGGCTTCTCATTCAATCGAGTAACCACCTTCTTCTCTAAATCATCAATGATAGACTTTAGGGCCGGGCTTTCGGTGACCGGACCCGAGTCTTCCCAGCCCCTGAGAAGTGCATCTTCCTTCTTCTGCATGAACTGCTCCACAGTTGTTACAAGCGACTCCCATGCGAACATCTTCTGAACGATGTGCCGCTCGGCAGCAGTCAAATCCCTGTCCGTATCAAAAGATTTCCCGCTCGATGTCTTTATAATCATCACCTTATTCATATCACAAGATATATCGCTTGATCCATGAAATATAACACTGTTCTGTCCTTATGGAATAGTGATTGAGACGAAGTTTATCTTTTACCTGATCCAATAATTTCTTTGGCATAACAACCTGATCAATTAGCTTGTTTTTAAAAATTTCTTCCTGTATATACTAAGTAAAATACTAGAAGATACAAGCCAATATTTCTCAATATAGTTGAATTATTTCAATCATAATGGATATCTTTGAATTAATTCATACTACTCAATAGTTAGGCCCAAGGAGATATTAGATGGCTGAATGGAGTGATCGGAAGAAGTGGTGGATGGACCTCCTAAAAACGACACTGGGTGCGTTCTTGGCAGTTGCCCTTACCGTTCTTGTCACCGTTCTTGTCATTTCAAGCTTGGAGGAACGGCGCCGAAAAGAAGCTTTTGTTTGGCAAGCCGACCTCAACCTTCGCCTCGCCGCAATCCAGGATTTCTCGAGCGCAGCAAGTTCTTATCGGTTTGGCGCTTATGATGCCGCCCGTGATAACCTGCGAAACGTCCCTCCCGACGATTCCATGGCGATCCGCAGATGGCAAACCGAGCAATATCCGCGCCTAATGCTTGCGAAGCGTCATGTTGAGCAGTTGTTCCCCACACGCGACCAGGCGCTTATCGCAGAGTTCTCTGCGCAGATAGATAGCGTATTTAATGCTGTGAACGGGGCTCCTCTCTTCCCGGTGGGTAGGTTTCCCAAGCCTTGCTACGACAAGGCAGCAGTCAACGAGGCCTGGCAGGATTGGAGGGCTAAAAAGCCTATGCCCCCTCTCCCGTATCCCCTGACCACGGCACAGGCTGCAGGGGTGTGGAAAGAGTTCAAAGCTCAGTGCTTCGCGTCAGTGCTAACGGCATACGATCAGGCGGCCGAGGCAGTCGTTGCCGATCTAAGGCTTCGCCTCACTCATGACCCAAGCAGACCATGAGCATCGGCCTCGGCCCGCAGCATCCTAATCGGGTAAGGGGGAGTTTCTAACTCCCCCTCCCCACACCATCCGCCTTCGCAATGATGCTATGGCGGGACAGGCCCCTCGTGCGGGTCTCCTT
>CAZJXD010000094.1:0-20141 GCA_964549945.1 uncultured Desulfobacteraceae bacterium
GTTTCCTTGCGCTTCCAGCGCACCCGCTGGGTGAGCGGGTGATTGAGCTTGATGGCGCCTGGCCGCGGGCACATGGCCACACAGCAGCCGCCATACCAGCACTCCTCGGGATAAAGCACGATAGGGGCCTTGCCCTTCTCTGGATTGGGTATAAGGATATCCACCTGGCACACATCCACACAGATATTACATCCATTGCAGATATGGGGATCAAATATCACTGGTCTGGTGGGGGTGCACCAGTTGGGAAAGGCGTACACTTTTGTCTCGGTCATGAATCTTCTCCTCCAGGTCTCTCTCAGCGATGTTTCTCGTAGTTCTCTCTTAGGGATCCCCAAAAATCGATGAGGAGCTCTCCGGCCTTCACCTCTCCATCCTCCAGCCTAATAGTAACCCACTTGTGCCACTTCGGCGGATCAACCTCGGGATAGTCCGGACGGTAAAAGTCGAGGTATTTACTGCTGGCCTTCCTCGCCATGGAGGCATGGAGGATCATCTCGTTACACGTGAGGATATTGAAGACCTCCAGCGTGCGCATCAGCTTATGGGGATTGTCGGCACCTATCCTTGTGGCCTCGTTTTCCCTTAGATCTTCAAGCCAGATCATGCCGATCTTTAAAAGCTCCGCGTTTTTATATTCCCCGCAGTAGTTCTGCATGATCCTGCACATCGCCGCATTGAGCTCCTTCCACTCGATCTCCCCACTGCCTTTTAAGGGCCCATACACTCGAGTTTTTTCCTGCTCGATCTGCCCCCTCGTAGGTGATGGAGCCCGAGCCTTTCTCGCATATGCCGCCGCCTTCCTCCCCGCGTACCTCCCTGTGGTAGCGGCATGGTAGTGGTAGTTCGCCGCGAACAGGGCATCGCCGGCTGCATAGAGGCCTTCCAGATTGGTCCTCAAATCCCAGTCCACCACCAGCCCTCCCGCGTCGCCGATCTCCCCTCCGGTTCTGTCCTGGGGGCGCACACTCCCCCTCATGGGATCGCTTCCAAGGAGCATGTAGCTCTGGAGCAGGTCCTTTTCAGGGTCGAATCCGGCCTCTGTGTAGGCCTGGAGGATCGGAACCCGGGTTCTGCCCTCCTCGCCCACCATGAGCCCCCAGATCGCCTTTCTCTCGTGCTCGGACATGCTGGATAGATCCGCATACAGGGGCAGCACATATTCCCCCTTTCTCACGAGATCCTCAAGATTAGGCGCAAGCTCCGGCCTTTTGTGTTCATAGGCGGTGGTCCGCTCCCCCAGAAACTTCTGGCCAGGCGCAGGCTTGCTGCGCTCAACCTCGGTCTTCAGAACCCTTCCGTCGCGATCCACATAGGGGATCTCCCTTCCTCGGGCATCCACCATGGTGCAGGGAAACCAGGTATTGAGTGGATTTCCATGGCCATAGTGGGGAACCACGTAGCCGCTTCCAAAGGAGGTAGGCCTTGATTTCTCCATCATGGTGAACTCGGCACCTGCCCTCCAGGCCATGGCGTGGCCGTCACCTACTATTTGAGTGGGCCTGAAATTCGAGATCGCCCTGAGCTCCGTGGAAAAACACCAGTTCCGCTGGTGTCGTGACATGCAGACAATGACCGCCTTGGCCTTGAGGATGAGGAACTCTCCGGTTCTGACATTCAGCCCGGTGGCTCCCACCACCTTCGCTCCTACCTTCCCCCCTTCGGTGAGCAAACCGGTCGCCATAACCCTGTCGTAGATCTCCACGCCCAACCTCTGGCATTCCTTAAACAGGGCCGGCTTAAAGGTGGTGCCCCATACGCGAAAATGTATCTTGTTCACATAATCGTAGGCAAAGAGGAACTTGGTTTCCTCATTCCTGAACGGCGCCCCCTTGAACGCATCCTCTGTATCCCTGATCTTCCCTCCCATCTTTTCCAGCTCAAGGAGCGCCTCATAGCTCTCCCTGGCAGCGATATACCGCGAAATAGCGTTCGTGTACCCACCAGTGAACTCCATCTCCCAGTCCACTATCTCCTCTGCGGTGATCTTTGAGCCCGGATGAGGGGTATTTATCCAGTGATCGCATCCTGAGCCCCCGCTGCCACTTCGTATGGTGGCCCCCTTCTCAACCAGCATCACCTTCGCGCCACTCTTGGCAGCGCTTATGGCTGCCCAGCATCCGGCTATACCACCGCCCAAAACGAGTACCTCCGTATCAATCTCTTTTTCCTCGCCATACCGGATTGGGCGGGGCCACTCAGGTATCCCCTGTGTCTGTATGATCTCATTCCAATCCATTCGCTTCTCCTCAAGTCAAAACGTTGGCCCTATGTATCGACGGGAATCTTTGAGAAATGAAACTCGCCGCTTTCGTCTTTCCTGATGGCCAAAAAGACAAGCCAGTTCTCATCATCCTGCTCAGGGTAGTCAGCCCTTACGAATCCCAGAGGGCCCGGGCGGCTCTCCTTTCTCTCAAGTGAGGATCTGAGCACCAGCTCGGCATTATCGATGATGGCCTTCACGTCCAGACACCTCCCCAGCTCATGGGGGTTCTCCGCCTTCAGCGGCGCCGCCTTTGCATCCTCCAATCGTTCGATCCCGCGCCTCAGCAAGCCCTCGCTTCTCGCCTCACCACAGTAAAAGTCCACCAGGTTCTGCACGCCGATCTCCACCTCCTTCCAATAGAATCCCCCTCTTCGATCCAGCATATCGGCGCACATCTGCCTTCTCTGTTTCGCCGTGTCCTCCCTAGCTGACGGGAAATTCCCCCCTGCCGAGGCTCGCTTGGCGGCAATCTCTCCTGCCAACCATCCCTGGGTAAATGCCCCTGAAGAGGCCTGCCATGGAAGCCCCCCTACCTCATCACCGGCCGCGAAGAGATTCCCGATCTCCGTTTCCAGGTTCTCATCAACCCATAACCCTTTGGCCGCAGTGCCGGATATCTCACGAGGCCACAGCCCGGCATACTCCTGCCTGTTTCTTCGTAGATCCGCGCCTTCCTCACCTTGGAAATAGCGCATGAACTGGGTGCCCTTGCCCTCCTGCTTTATGGACCACTCGATGTAGGCGATCTCCTCGTCGGTGGCCTCGCTAAAATCCAGGTAAAACGGGCCATCGCCCGCTGCGTGCCTCTTTACCAAGCTCGCCCTGCCTCCTCGCCAGGCCTTCCTATCCTCGATCCACTTTCGCCTGACCTCAGGCGTCCACTTCTCCTTGCCCAAGTTCTCCCAGTCATAAAACTGGGTCCTAGGCACAATCACACTCCCCTCCCCATCGATGATCCTGGCAGCGGGTTGTACCGTATTTCGCGGGTCACCATAGTTGGGATTGTAATTGCCGCACGGGCCCAGACCGAGGATATTGGTGAGAAACTCGATGTTTATGATGGGAAGCCCTGCACGGATAGCCATGGAGGTACCATCCCCGCACATGGGGGAGGGCATGCGGGTGTTGAAATCGAAGCCCGTGGGATTTCGGCTCAGCCGATTTGATCGACCCGTGGACAGGACCACCGATTTGGCCCTGAAGAAGTAGATATCGGCGGTACGAGTGTGTACCCCCACCGCCCCTGCTATCCCTCCATCCGTGATGATTAGATCGGTCATCTGCACACGGTTGATAATCTCAACCCCCCTTTTCATTGCTTCCTTTGTGAGCGTCGGCTTCAGGGGTTTTCCCTCGAAGTTGAACGAGGTAGGCACGCTGTGAAACTGGGGCACGATCCTGAACCCTCCAGGGATTGTGCTGTCGGTATACCTGAACTTGATGCCAAAGCCCTCAAGATCCTGGACCCGTTCATAGTTGGTGCCGGCGACCAGGTAGAAGAGGTCTCTCCTGAAGAAGCCATAGGAAGTCCCCACGCGGTGATCCTCCGCCATGTCGTCAATAGTGTATCCCATCCTCTCGTGTATAGGGGGGATGTAGGCCCACGTGTGATCGATTCCCGATGCGGCACACCCGCTTCGTATGGTGTTAGACTTATCAACGAGGATTACCCTTACTCCCTCTCTTTCGGCGGCCTTGATTGCCGCCATACATCCGGCCAGTCCTCCTCCTATGATCAAGACATCGGTCTCAATATCAATGATATGTAACTCCCTCACCCCTTTTCTCCTCGACTTCTCGCTAACGACCCTGATTCATGACCTCTTAAATGAGCCCCGCATCTGGAATGGAGTGATGATCTTGATCGCGCCCTTATCCCCCCGGGGACAGTGCGATATGCAGCAGCCGCCAAACCAGCACTCCTCAGGATACATCACAACTGGCGGCTTCCCTTTTTCCGGGTTGGGTACAAAGACATCACCCATGCACACCTCAACACATATGTTGCACCCATCGCAGAGATTCTCATCGAAATGGATGTGCTTGAACGGCATTGTATTTCTCCCCTCTCATAGGTGCTCCTATTACTATTCGATCGATCTTCCCCTTAACGGCCGCTTCTTCCTCCATTGGAAAAAAGTGACAATAACACACAGGGTTACTCCGATCGTGAACAGGATTTCGCTTTTCAGCATGAAAAACATCAATAACGACGCCCCTCCCACAGCGGTCAAAACCCTCTCCACTGCCGAGCAACTTCCAAGATAGTATCCCACAAACGCCACCTCCAGGCTGAGAAGACATAGGACCGCTGCTACAATCCCCAGAACCGCCCCGAGGGGTTCCTGGGGCTGAAGGAGCAGTATGGGGCAATAGATAAACATGATGGGGATTAAAAAACCACCTATCGCTGCCTTTGTGGCCTCAATAGCGGATTTCATGTATGAGGCGTCGGCGAGCTTTGATGCGATAAGGGCAACCAGGGCCACAGGGGGGGTGAGAAATGCGAACACGGCGAAGAACATGACGAAGAAATGGGACTGCTCAAATCCCACGCCCATCTTCACCAAGGCGGGTGCCGCAAACATGGAAACGATGAAATAGGCCGTTAAGGAGGGCCCGCCAAAACCCATGAGCACGCATATTGCCGCTATAATAATGAGCGCGAGCAGGAGATACCCGCTGCTCCATGCCTGTATGCCTGAGGAGAGCTTCACCCCCAGGCCACTCATGGTGACGGTAGCCATAATGAGCCCCACGCAGGCCGCTGATGCACCGATTCCCGCGCCTGCTCGGGCGCCTCTGACAAATCCCTGGATCACCTGACCGAAGGAGGGGCGATCCTTTTTCAGAAACGACACGATCACCGAGCTGATAATGGCCCAGAAGGCCACGTACATGACGCTGTAACCCTTGATGAAAAGCGCCAAGATAACGATAAAGGGGGTAATGAATGAGGGCAAGGAGGTGAGCATCTCCCTCCATTTGACCTTTTCCTCATCAATCCCCATAATGTTGAGCTGCCCTGCCCGGAAATACACATAGAGCCCCACGGCCCAGAAATAAAGCAACGCGGGGATCACCGCCATAATGATAATCTTCAAATAGGGGATTCCCGTGATGCCGGCCATGCCAAAGGCCACGATCCCCATCACGGGAGGCATGATCTGCCCGCCGTTCGAGGCGGCCGCCTCGATAGCGGCCGCATGCTTTGGCTCGTATCCCACCCTTTTCATGAGGGGTATGGTAAATGACCCGGTGATAGCCACATTCGCCGCGGCGCTCCCGGTTATGGAGCCTACCAGCGAGCTGCTCATTACAGCCATCATGCCGGGCCCCCCTTGCATCCTGCCCCCTATTATTCTTGCAAAGAGCATGAAGAACTTCGTTCCCCCCAATCCCTGGAGCACGCCGCCGAACAAGACGAACAGAAAAATGAAATTCGCAGAGGTCGGCAAGACGATGCCGAATATGCCATTCTGAAGCCCTATAGATAGATTTGCGATCGTCTGGTCAAGGTCCATGGCCTGACAGCGAAAAGGCTCTGGAAACGATTTGCCCACAAAGGGATAGAGCACGATGAGGATGGTGAGCGCGGGGAGGACCCACCCGAAGTCCCGGCGTGTTGCCTCCAATACCAGAATAATCAGGAGCACGCCTATGACGAGGTCAAGGGTGGTGTTAAAATAGGCCCGGTCTTCCAGTTCTTCCCAGAAAAGCTGCACGTATCCGGTGGAGACCACGGCCAACAGGGTGAGGGCCAGAAGCAAGAGCCGGCGGAGCTTGCCCTTGGATTTTACCAATATATCCAAATATAGTAACACCAAACAGAATCCGAGATGGGTATTAAAATGGGCCTTGGCTGCCTGGAGCAGCACCTGGGTAGATACCAGGTGGTAAAGGGCCATTGCCAATCCCACGACCACCACTGAGATATAGAGCTTATTCTCTCGAATCTCCTCGAGAAGCGTATCCATGTATCCCTGCCTTCCAGTGCTCCTTAGGTCTATATGGAAAAAGCACAGTCCAATTGGCCAGTGTAAGGTAAGGCTTCGCGAGAGGCTCCTGTTGTCCTCTCGCGAAGCCGCCTAGCGGAGCGCTATGCCTCTACTCGTGTGCGAGAAGATAGGGCATCAAACCTTTATCGCACGTCGAAGCCCGTAATCTCGATTCCCTTTTCCTTAAAGAATTTGACCGCAGCAGGATGGTACGCCTCCTCGGGTATGCTCAGAGAAGCCAGCGTCTCCTTGGCAATAATTTCACCTATCGGGTTATACTCCTTGAATTTGTGGGCATTTTCGTACACCACCCTCAAGATTTCGGCCACCACATGATCCGGCATGCTGATGTGGGCGCAAAACCCCAACGGTTTGATTAATATGCCACATGGCTCGGTCTGCTGCGGACTGAGCATCTTTGGCGGTACCATGACCACGCCCAAGGGGTGCCCTGTCTTCGCCTTGTAGGCCTTCACCGATTCTAGATCAAATGAGATGAAATACACCTTTTTCGTGGCAACCAGTTCGGCCTGGAAGGGGCTGTTGGCCCACACATTGGGAAGCTTTTTAAGGACATGACCGGTATAGATCACATCTACCAGCCCATCCCTGAGCGTATCGGCAGACATCTTCCCCGTGGAGTATTGATACTTGATCTTGTCAAGAGGGATTCCCATCTCCTTTAGTATCCCGGTATAGGTCATCTGACGGCTCTTACCGGCAGCGGAGTCAAATATTACCCGTTTGCCTACCAGATCTCTCAAGCTCTTGATATCTGGATCCAAGGTGCAGAGCCCATTGCCGGCTACCCCCAGGATACATACAAATTTGAACTCATCATAGTTAAAGGGGAAATTTTTATATGCCCCCCATCCGTGGTTCGCCTCCCACACATCCCAGGGCGTGTTAAAGAACAGGTAGTTTTTCCTTTTCTCTGGCTTTGTTACCAGCGTTTTCATGTGCTCGGCGGGTCCCCTTCCCTCCATGGCGGTTGCATGGAGCCAGGTACTGTTCTTGTTTATCTGCTCTGCCATGGCTACGCCCATGATATATGAGGCGAATCCCGCGGGCAGAGTGGAGATGTCGATCTCAAAACGTTGCTGAGCCGCAACCGCACCTTCAAGCCCCAGCGTCAAAAGGACGGTTGCTGTAAATACTATAATGCAGAGACGACCCTTTGCCGTTAAAAAATTTCTCTTTCTCATGTTTCCTCCTCCCTTCTTTGGTTAATGTATCTTATATACTCACCTCCTTTCCCTTAATTCTTCCTGGCACGCTCTGCCTATTGGCAAACCCATTGTTTCACACACGATTCATCTCCCCATGTAGTATGCAAGACCGCTATCTCGTGAAAGTGGAAATAGTAAAGCGAAAAATCCCCACCCCCCAGGTGCTCATAATTCGAGGTTTTGGGGCTACGTTAGAATAATAAGAAAAAATGGATTTCCGGGCCTTAAGGGATCAATAAACCTATGTACTGCTATTCGATCGAAGCTTTTTCGTATGCTCCGTATCGATGACCATCAGCTCTTCGCATAATTTCACATCTTTATCTTTCATCGCATTGATGATGGCCTCATGGCGTTTATAGGTGTCCTTTATAAATGCCGAAGTCTGCATGGATTGGGGATAAAGGGTATTCAGAAGTTCAATCAGGGACTGTATCATTATCGAAATCAGGGGATTTCCCGATATTTCGGCAATACCCAAATGAAAGGCCATGTTATGTTCGCGAAGCCTCGTGTTATCTTCTAGATCATCGAGTAATTTCTGGTTGATTTTTTGGAGCCTGAGGATGTCTTTCGGTGATACATTTTCCACTGCCAATCTTATGCTGGCACATTCAATCGCTCTCCTGGCCTCGTAGAAATGATGCAAGGTGAGCTTCCCTTCTCGGAAGAGATCGTAAATGGAATCCAAAAAGGGCTTATAGAGATTATACGTCACAAAGGCTCCCCCCGATGGACCTTGCTTGATTTCAATAAGCCCTGATTGCTCAAGAGATCTAAGGGCCTCCCCTACGACAGCCCTGCTCACTCCCATGAGGTCTGCGAGCTCCCGCTCCGGCGGAAGTTTATCGCCAACTTCGATATTTTCCGAAAAAATCAGGGCCTTAATCTGAGATGCTATCTTGTTAGAAAGTCTTTCTTTTTTGGGAGGAGTCAGGAATTGGAGTATGTTCTGATCCATATATTTGGTCTATTAAATAGTCCAATATTTGGATAAACCAATTCCCATCCATTTGTCAAGGATGGAATTAGCCTTAACGTGATGTTAAGACCCCTGGTCAGCAATGAGTAAGCTCTCTATGGAGTAGCCCGACGCAGAAGGTTCTTCCCTAATGGAAGGAGAATGGCGAGACAAAGGGCACAAGCCGCACTCATTACAAGGAAGCCGCTGATAGTTGCCATATTGATCTGCTTCAGGAATACAGAGACCGCCACAGCCAAAACCATGAGGGCAAACAGAACCCTGATCTTCATGCCCGTCACATATCTGGTCGTATAAACCCCCAGTCGGACTCCTATGAGGGAGCCGGCAAGCAGTATCAACGCCGTTATCCACTCTACATCCCCCGCGAGGGCATACACGCCGGTCCCATAACATGAGGTGATCAGCACCACCACGAGAGAGGTGCCAACGGCAAAGATGGTGGGTACCCCAATCACATAGATCAACAGCGGCAAACCGATAAATCCGCCCCCAATCCCCATAAAGCCCGAGAGAAAGCCAATGAGGATGCTGGAGGCAATGATTACCCATAAGGAGATGGAACGGACTCCTGAACGTGGAAGAGAAATCATTGGAGGGAGCCCGATTTGATAGACGCGGCGTGTGAGGCCTGAACCTCGATCTTGCTTTGCTCCCTGCTCACCGCCCTTCTCCCTTCGATGCATTTTCCAGTAATAAAAATGCTCTCTCAGTATAAAGAGGGAGATGATAAGCATGAGCACCATGTATGCTACTCTCACATAGGTTCCCGCAAGGTGTACCCTTGCCAGATAAAACACAACCCTCTTTCCTAACTCCACACCACCAGTGCTGGAGATCCCCATAATGATACCGAGTTTGACATCAACATTGCCAAGCCTATGATGCCTTATAGCGGCGTACAGGGTATTGCCCGCTAAGGTGAAAAATGCCGTTCCGATTGCGTGGACCATGGGTAACCCCAGGATGTTCAAGGCAGGTGTCAGGAGCCAACCGCCGCCTACCCCGAAAAACCCCGTGAGCACTCCAAGGAGAAAGCCCAGAAGAGATAATATACCTGGATGAATCACCTCAGAAGTCGCTTTCCTATAACCTGCTTACACCTGAACAGTGCACCCTTAAGATACCTCGTGTGCAGAAACCTGGCATTAATCACCGTTCAGGTATGACATCCCTGTATTAGAAAGGACACCGGCCCCTTTCAGCGGTATTACCAACTACTGTGCCCAAAAAGATAATTCTATAATTTGGATGTCAAGAATAATTCCTTTTTTGAGAATGGAGCATTGATCTTCAGGGAAAAATCTATTAGGTTTTGGGTGTCTTGATACGTATGGGGATCTCGTGGGGAAACCGCGAATCAAATCGAAAAATCCCTAAAGCAGCTGGAGGTGAACCATGGAAAAGCACTACCAAATCGACCTTAACTCCGATGTAGGGGAGAGTTACGGGGCCTATAAAATAGGGCTCGATGAAGAGCTAATCCCCCTTATCAGCTCGGCGAATATCGCCTGCGGATTTCACGCCGGAGATCCGGCAGTGATGAGGCGTACCATCGCCCTTGCCAAGCAACATGGGGTGGCATTGGGAGCCCATCCGGGATTCCCTGATCTGCTGGGCTTTGGCAGAAGGAATATGGATGCAACCATGGAGGAGATTCGGGATTATATCACCTACCAGATAGGTGCTCTCCAGGGCTTTGCAGTCTCCCAGGGAATGAAACTGCAACACGTCAAGGCCCATGGTGCGCTCTACAATATGGCCGCCCAGGATATGCGCATCGCTGAGGCCATCACAGAAGCGGTTTCCAAACTGGACAAGGATCTTATCCTTGTCATGCTGCCTGGCCCCCAAAAAAATGAGGTCCAGGAGATAGGAAGGCGTTACGGGATCCGCGTTGTCTTCGAGTTTTTTGCGGACAGGGGCTACAATAGTGATGGCACCCTCGTGTCCCGAAGGGAGCCGGGTGCGATCATTCATGACCATCAGCTCGCGGCGGACAGGGTTCTCAAAATGGTAACCGAGGGCAAGATCGCCTCCAAGGATGGGACCGAGATCGAGGTGGCATCTGATACCATATGCGTCCACGGCGATAATCCTGCGGCGGTGAGGCTGGTAACGCAGATCAGGGAAAGCCTCCTTTCATCCGGGGTAGAGATCACGCCCATGGGGCAATTCCTGTAGGAAAGGATCGTGCTCTACAGCAAATTCCAGTATCGCATCATGGGCGATCGATCGGTGCTCATCGAGCTCGGGGATGAGATTAGCCCTGAGGTAAATCGACGGGTGAGGGAGTTCCATGTTGTTCTATTGGAAAATCCAATAGATGGTCTCCTAGAAATTGTCCCTGCCTACCGATCCTTCCTCATTATTTATGACCCGCTCAAGCTAGACCTCGTTATGATAAAAAACCGGATGGAGGATCTCCAGAAGAAGATCGGGGGAATCAAGATCCCCGAACCCAAAACCCTGGAAATCCCCGTTGTCTATGGAGGCGAATATGGACCTGACATAGAATGGGTGGCCCGGTGCCATGGCATACGCGTCGAGGAGGTTATCCATCTCCATACGGGAACCGCTTACCAGGTCTATATGATCGGCTTTATGCCGGGCTTCCCTTATATGGGGGAACTGCCCGAGAGCCTGGCCACCCCGCGCAGGGAAACTCCGAGGACGGTAATCCCTCAAGGCTCGGTGGCCATCGCCCAGAGGCAAACCGGTATCTATCCTGTAGAAAGCCCTGGAGGATGGCAAATCCTCGGTCGCACACCTCTGAAGCTCTTCAGCCCGCTCCAGTCACCTCCCACCCTCCTTGAGATGGGCGATCTGGTTCGATTCTTTCCAATAGGCGAGGAGGAATTCAAGCGGTGGCAGCAGTAGAGACCATAGAAGTTCTGGCACCCGGTCCCCTCACCACTGTGCAGGACCGGGGGAGGTTCGGGTATGGGCGGCACGGCGTTCCGCCTAGCGGGGCGCTGGATAGCTTCTCGCTAAGGGCGGCGAATTTGCTGGTGGGGAACAGGGAGAATGAGGCATGCCTTGAAATCACTATGTTTGGATTAAGGATCAAGGCCCTTAGAGACGTGGTCATTGCCGTTACCGGCGGTGACCTCCGGCCCTTTTGTAACGATACGCCCTTCGGCATGTGGAACTCCTCCATCTTGAAGGAGGGCCATGCCCTTTCCTTCAGAGGGGTGAAAGGAGGGTGTCGCTCATACCTGGCTATAGGAGGGGGGTTCTCCCTGCCTGAGGTTCTGGGCAGCAGATCTACCAACCTCTCTTCCGGATTCGGCGGTTTGAATGGAAGGGCGCTTAAAAAAGGGGATGTCCTTTCCTCCGATTCGCCTCATCTCTACCTCAAAGTTGAAGGAAGGGGGATCCCTCAACACATGATTCCTTCCTACAGCAGGGAATGGCATCTGAGGGTTATCCTCGGCCCGCAAGACGATCAATTCACCGAAGATGGTAGAAATACCCTTCTCAACTCCCCCTACCAGGTGAGTTATCAATCCGATAGAACGGGCATCAGGCTGGCTGGTCCCGGGGTTGAGAGAAGGCCCGGGGTAAAGGAGTCGATCATCTCCGAGGGGGTGATCCCCGGGGCTATCCAGGTGCCGGGGGATGGTCAGCCCATCATCATCATGGTCGAGATAGTGACCGGTGGTTACAGGAAGATCGCCACTGTAATCACCGCGGATCTGCCGTTCCTAGGACAGGTAAAACCAGGCGATACGGTGAGCTTTGAGGAGATTTCGCTGGATGAGGCCTACAGGGCCTTAAGGAAATTCGAGGAAAGAATAAGAGGCCTTAAGGAGGCGATTTCCGATCGTTCTTAGGAGATCGCTAATTCCTCATTCAGTATGTCGGATATGAACATATGGCCCGGGGTGTGGGTAATGCAGATATCGGGCTTGGCATTGAGTACGGCTGCCTGAGGCGTTACCCCGCATGCCCAAAAAACCGGTATTTCTCCTCCCCTGACCTCTACCGCATCACCAAAATCAGGCCTTGATAGGTCTGCTATCCCTATCCTCTCCGGGTTCCCTATATGGACAGGTGCCCCATGAACGAAGGGGTAGCGGGAGGTGATCTGCACCGCCCTGGGTACCTTATCATTCGGGAGGGGCCGCATGGTGACGATCAGGGGCCCGCGGAATATCCCACCGTCCCTGCACGGGATACCGGTGATATACATGGGAACGTTCTTTCCCTCTTCGATGTGCCGCACAGGTATACGGGCCCTAAGCAGTGCCTCCTCAAAGGTAAAGCTACACCCTAGGAAGAAGGTGACAAAATCATCCTGCCAGATCTCTCGTATATCCTTGCTTGTACCCTCTAATGTGCCACCGCGGAATACGTTATATCGGGGGACATCGGTGCGAATATCTGCGCCAGGGGCGAAGGAGTTTATCTCATATCGTCCTGGCTCCAGGACTTCAAGCACGGGGCACGGCTTGGGATTCCTTTGGCAGAAGAGAAAGAAGTCAAAGGCATATCGATGGGGCAATATCACGACGTTTGCCTGGGCATAGCCCATGGCAAGCCCGGGCGTTGGCTTGTCCCAGCTTCCCTTCCGAATGAGATCCCTTATCTCTCCGGGGGAGAGCTGGTTGATGTCACTTCTTTGAGACATGACTATAGACTATATCATCAGTAAAAAGGGGGAAGCGTTTCTTGCTGGAAAAGATTGAGCTCTGTGCTTGATCGATATACTCATAGTCCCAGAAAGGCCTTTTTTACGATCTCCGACTCAAGCAGCTCCTTTCCCTGCCCCGAGTGGATGGTTCGACCCGTTTGCAGAATATATCCACGGTCTGATAATTCCAGTGCCTCCCTCACATTTTGCTCCACCAGAAGAATGGTATGCCCCTCTTCTTTCAAAAGGGAGATGGCCTTCAGTACCTCGGTAACGAGTTTTGGCATTAATCCCAGCGAGGGCTCATCGAGCATCAGCAGCTTGGGTCGGGCCATAAGCCCTCGTCCAATGGCGAGCATCTGTTGTTCCCCACCACTCAGGGTCTCCCCCCTCTGCTTGTAACGATCCTTTAATATGGGGAATAGGCCATATACATACTCCATTCTTTCCTCTGTGACACCCCTGGTGCGAGCCGTAAAGGCGCCGAGAAGCAAGTTTTCCTCCACCGTTAAAGGTCCGAAGATATGCCTTCCCTCCGGGACATAGGTAATTCCCAATCGAACGATCTCCGCGGGGTTTTTCCCCGTTATGTCCGCGCCTTCGAACTCTATATTGCCCGATGCCGGACTGAGGGCTCCAACCACTGTCTTTAAGGTGGTGGTTTTACCGGCGCCATTGGCACCTACAAGGGAAACCAATTCCCCCTTTCCCACCTCAAAGAAGACCTCATGAAGCGCGGGAATACCCCCGTAAAGCACCCTGATATTATTTACCTTTAGCATATCTCTCCCCAAGGTATGCCTCTATCACCTTCTCTTCCCTGGCCACCTCCTCGGGAATACCCTCGGCGATCTTCCTCCCGAATGCCAATACGATCACCCTCTCTGAGATCGTCATTATGAATTCCATCACGTGCTCGGTAAGCATGAGAGTGAGGCCCTTGGCTTGTTTTGCCATTTTTAGGGTTTGAATGATCTCCTTGGTTTCCATGGGATTGAGACCCGCTGCGACCTCATCCAGCATCAAGAACTTGGGTTTCGTAGCCAGTGCTCGGGCCAATTCAATCCTCTTTTGGATAGCGATTGGAAGTTCCGTAGGGTATGAATCGGCCTCCTGTACCAGATTCACTAATCTCAATATCTCCTGGGCTTCCATCCTTGCAACCTGGCGATCCCTGGTTCGGCTGAAGGCCCCGATCATCACATTCTCTACGACGGTCAGATTCGGCATTATCTTCATGCTTTGAAAGGTTCGGCTTATCCCTGTCTTGGCGACACGGTGGGCGGGCCAACCGGTAATATCCCTCCCCTCGAAAATAACCTTCCCGCTGGTGGGCTTGTAGTAACCCGCGATGCAGTTAAATAGGGTTGTCTTGCCCGCTCCGTTAGGGCCGATGAGGCCCACAATCTCACCCTGCTCAAGACCTAACGAGACGCCATCATTGGCCACCACCCCTCCAAATTCCTTCATCAGGTTGTGTACCTCTAAGAGCATCCCTCTCTTATCCCCTCTTCTTTTTTACCCTCTCAACAATGCCCCAGATCCCCTTTGGTTCCCGTGCGGCGATAATCATTATTATTAAGGAGTAGATCATGAAATCTATGCCATAATGCCCCCCTCCAGCGAGCCATGCACCCAGGTACATATCCAGTGGAATGAGGATTGCCGCGCCGATTATCGGCCCCCAGATAGAGCCGGCTCCCCCTACCATTACCGTCATCGCAATCAAGATGGATAGGTCCAGAGGCATCACCAATTCCGGATCGATATAGAGGTAGTAGACGGTTATAAAGCTGCCGCCCAGCGCTCCCAGCGCAGCAGTTATACAGTATGCCTTGACTTTCGTGGCCGTGACGTTGATTCCCAAGCTCGCCGCCGCATCCTCGTTGTCCCTGACGGCCTGAAGCTCATATCCCAGCCTTGACTTCCTGAACCAATTCATGAACAAGAACTGGGCCATAAAGAGACCGAAGATAAAGTAATGATAGCCGATTGCGCCGAACTGCATATAGGTGAAGTCAGGAGGCGTTTTTATGGATATCTCTACCCCCCTTGCTCCGCCAGTCCAGTCCCAAAATACGAAGAGCTCCTTCCAGACCAGGGCCACACACAAGGTGGCGATGGCGAAGTAATGGCCTCTCAGGCGGAACATGGGATAAGCGACGGCAAAGGACTCCGCAGTGGCGAACATCATTCCCGGCACAACCGTCAGCCAAAAGGGGATATTCCAGCGGCTCATCATAAGTGCCGTGGCATACGCTCCAAACCCCACGTTTTTTGCCTGTCCCAGGTCCACTTGCCCTCCGTAGCCCCCTATGAGATTCCATCCCAGGCCAAACAGGGCAAACAGCAGGAACTTGATCATAACCGCCCTGGCATACGCTAACTTGACCATCCAGGGAAAGGCCAGGACGATTACGATAAAGACCGCAAAGGCAATCCTTTCGGATACCGGACGATCTCCAAATGAGAAAATATCCCTCAATATCCGGCCCATGCTACCACCCGAAGAGACCTCGAGGTCTAAACACCACCGTGAGGAAATAGGTGAGGTAAATAAAGGTGAACTTCAGCTCGCTCAAATATTGTCCGCCCACGACCTGGATGAGTCCGATAATCAGGCCGGCAACGAATGCGCCTGAAACGCTTCCAAAACCGCCCAGGGCAACGGTTGCAAAGGCAATCAAGACGAAGACCATTCCTACGGTAGGGGTTATGTAATAGAAATGAGCCATAAGTCCGCCGGCTATGCCTACCGTAGCCCCGCCAATCCCCCAAGCCAAGGCGTTCATCTTCTCCGTGTCTATACCCATATACCGGGCAGCCTCCGCGTCCAGGGATGTGGCCCGCAACGCCCTGCCGAGCCTCGTTCTGTTTATCATCCAATACACAAATGCGAACAACACCAGGCAGAGCCCTGCCGCCACCACCTTGCTCAAATCAAGCGTAACATAGCCCAAGGAAATCGTTTTTCCAACTAAAACGCCGTGGGAAATAGAGCGAACATCGGGACCAAACACAAACATCACCAGATAGCGCAGAAAGAGCATCAGCCCGAACGTCCCGAAGAGCTGGGCAACCATTGGGCCGCGAAGGATATATTGGATGAGGAGACGATAACTGAGAACACCCAGCAGGAATCCTGCTGCCGCTGCAAAGGGGAGGGAAAAAAGCGGATCGAGGCTGAGATAGGTGGAAGTCAATAGCGCAACGTACATCCCCACCATAAGGAACTCCCCATGGGCGAAGTTCACGATATTCATTACCCCAAAGATAAGGGAGAGGCCTAGGGAGATGAAGGCGAACACAAGGCCCATGAGGGTGCCAAATACGATCAACTGGACTGCCAATTCCATCTCTGCGCCCACCTTTAAATAACAAAAGGGAGCAGCATAGCCAGACTTCGCTGGCTAAGCTGCTCGCTTTACTGTTGCCAAGGCCAAGGATCTACTTCCAGCCAGGGAATGGATAGATCAGGTCGGCGGTGGAGAATTCAAAGGGATAGACGACATGGAGCTTCCCTCCCGGCCATCCCTGATATTGATTGATCACCCCGGATCCGAGCTCATTTTGATGGGTATCCCCCGGAAAAGGCGAGCCGAACCTCACGCCCTTCCATGGCATGATGAGCTGCTCTGATCCGATATAGAGCTCATCGAGCGCTTTTTGGATCGCCTTGGGGTCAGTTGAACCCGCACTATTCAGGGCGTGGGCCCACACCTGGATGCCAACGAAGTCCCTCGCGGAACTGCCGGAGAAATCATAACCCGTTCTCTCCTTATACATCGTATTAATCTTAGCTGCCACGGGTTTCACGTTCCCCAGCTCGGCTGAGAAAAGATCACGGGTCAGGATACCGTTCACGGCCGAACCCAGCGTTTTATAAAAGTCGGGAATAATAAATCCCGCATCCTGTCCCCAGATAAGCTTTGGCGTTGCACGCATCTCCTTGAGCGTCTTTATGAACAGGATTGCATCCGCCACATAGGGTGCGAACAGGTAGCAGTCCGCGTTCGAGGCCATCATCCTTCTGGCCTCGCTGGTCAGGTCCGCGGCCTCATGAGGGTACTTGAATGACTCTACGATCTTATATCCATGCTCCGCGGCGAATTTCTCGATCTCCGCCAGTGAGGCCGCGCCCCATTCGGTATTCTCCACCGCCACAGCCAATGTGTTGATCTCATCCTTGGGGACAGCCCTTACACCGCGCGCCTTACCCTGGGCCAGGCCATCCAGGAAATTGAACAAATCAGCGGTGAACCACGTTTCGTGGGGGGTCACCCTCCAAAACCACTTGAGCCCTCTCTTGGTAAGTGCAGGGGAGGTGGAATCCGGGTTCACGAAGGGAATGCCTGCTCGTTCAGCTTCCACGGATGCCGTTTTCGTCACCGAGCTATTGTAGCAGCCGAAAAGCCCTGTGACCTTCTCATCCTCTATGAGCCGCTTCGCCTGATCGGCTCCCCATCCTGGATCCGCCCTGGAATCGGCATAGACAAGCTTGATCTTGGCTCCACCGAGACTCGGGATTCCCTCCCACTGCGCAATCGAGATGTTAAGCTCGGGATATCTGCTATTGATGATATCGGCAGCGAGATCAGCTCCCTCCTTTAAGCTCTTACCTGTAGGAGCAAGGGACCCGGACAGTGGAAGAATAACACCTATCTTTATCTCCTTGGCCCCTGGCGTACATGTAAAAGCAAAAACCAGAGCGAGGCTAATAAAGGCAATAAAAATCATCCTTTTCATGGTTTCTCCCTCCTTTCCTCGGTTAAAGATTTACGGCAAAATTACCTTGGCTAAACTTGAAAGTTATATGTATGGATATGAGAAGTCAATATTTTTCGATAGGCAGGTTTTTCCATTTCAGAACAAGGGACAAGGTACCCATCTTGTGAGACGACCGTGGGACAAATGGAAATAGAAACTTCAATCCCAAACTTGGGGAAATGCTCAAATTCCCCGTAAAACTACGGCCTCCACAGGTACATGAATCGAATGCCAGCTAAAGGCTCCAGGCTGTCATTATCTATGGCGATGAGGTTGATCTCCTTTAGGAATGCCCCGGGCATCCCCGAGTAGATAGTGCCTTTATAGGAGCCGGGACGATGATAGGTGATTACCCTGGCATCTTTTAACCTTAGAGAGGTCTTCATTTCCTCGACCGCATCGTCCAGATACCCAACCCTGTCCACAAGCTTCGCGCCCAAGGCTTGGTCCGCGGTAAAGATGCGGCCATCCGCGAGCCTCTCTACCTCCTCCTTGGTGAGCTGCGGCCTCCGTCCCTCGTACACCACATTCACGAACCTCTCGTGAAAGGTATCGATGATCCCCTGCATTATCATCTTCTCCTCCGGTGTGCTCGGCCGAAACGGGGTCCACAGATCCTTTTTATCCGCTGATTTTACCGTCTCCTCCTCGACGCCTATCTTAGAGAGGAGTTTGTTGATAGTAAACTTCATGGCGATAACGCCGATGCTACCGGTAATGGAGGTGGGGTGCGCGATGATCTCATCGGCTGCCGAGGCGATGTAATACCCCCCGGAGGTGGCAACGCCGGTCAAACACGCAACAATTCTCACATTGCTTTCCTGCTTATATTTCATCAGTTCATGGTAGATGATGTCGGTTGCGGAGACGCTTCCCCCAGGGGAATTGATCCTGATGACCGCGCCGACAATCGCGCTATCGCCTTTGGCCTTCTGAAGCTCCTCCTTGACCCGATCGATCAAGGAGGTCTTTTGCGTCAATCCCAGTCCCCCGGATTCCTTCTTCTCAGAGATGACGCCCGATATATCCAAGAGCAGGATCTTTTTCTCTCCCTTGCCCTCCAGGACCTTTTCCTCAAAGGGCTCTAAGGACGGGTACACGGGAACCTTGATGTAGGCGCACCCCGTAAGGATGACAAAAACGGGTAACAGAACCCAATTTAGATATCTCATCATATCGAAATCCTCCTTCTATCTTATGTTCGTCGCCTATTCCCAACCATCTTGTTCTGTGTCTTTTATCCTCTTTCTATAAAAATCAATAAATTCAGAAGGTGACAAAACGTTAATTCCCTGCCGAGATTGTTGGGGAAAATGAGATGTATTCCCGGTAATCAAGCATGCAGCCCTTCCCGCAATGGCAATTTCAAGAAAAGGTTCATCATCCGGATCAGGGAGGCGTTGCTTTAATGGGCTGGCTGGAATTACCTGACCACTCTGTTTTATATAGGCAAGAAGGGTATCGATATGTTCTTTATCGAATTGAAATTTAGGCCGATTAAGGACTTCTTGGTACTCCAATAATATTCGCGAATCATGCTGCACAATAAGAATGCCCGCCGAAATCATGCGGACTATTTCACCGCTTGACCCAAATGGGGTAAGAAGGCCGGAGACAAGAACATTGGTATCTAGTACAATTTTCACCGTTTACGCGTAGATCGAACCGATTTTATTTCATCATCGATTTCATCCATAGTAATGTTATCAGTCCCTTTGCGTACCGATTCATACTGAATGGAAGTCACTGCTTCCATTGCTCGCGCTTGACGAAATGCAGATAAAACTTGCTCCAGGTTGTTTTCGGTTATCGATGAAAGGATAGCAATGGGCCTGCCATTGCTGGTAATGACCATATCCTTTTGATCGGGAAGCTCCTTCCAAACCTGTGATGATTTCGCTTTAAGATCTCTCACACTAATAAATTTCATGGGATCACCTCCAAATGAGACTCAATTGTATACTATAATGAGATCCATTACAAGCACAAGTATTATTGGCCACAGAACGATTTTGTCACCGGCACGAGATTTCGAGCATCCGGTGCACTAAGAGGTCGGATTTCCCATCTTGCAAGGTTTTCTAAAATTTGAATTAACTTATTTATAAATGGACGTCCAGCACTTCCCCGAAAATCCGCTGAAAAGTTTTTTTAAACATTTTTATTCTCTAATTTCTCAAATATTAGGTGTCCGCTTTTTTCCTTTACTTGTAAAAGTTAAGATCTTCCCATACACATTAGAGTTTTAGAGGGTGGCAGTCAG
>CAZJXD010000095.1:0-19667 GCA_964549945.1 uncultured Desulfobacteraceae bacterium
TTTGTTATTTTATAAATTATATCAATAAATTAGCATGTTATTCAGGGGTGACTAAATAATATTAGACTACATAGGAATTGTTTTGCATAATGATCTTTGATTAACTTTGACAGATTAGAGTAAGTAAGTGAAATTCAGCGAGCTTGTCAGATTACTTGAACAGAATGGATTCAAACTCGTGAAGGAAAGGGGTTCCATAAGATATTACGGAAAGTCCGATGGGATAAACTAATCCAGATTGACTATCACGGAGCAAAGGAGGTGCCTACCGGCACGTGCCATAGCATTTTAAAGGCAGCAGGGATAAAATAGCCATTGAGGGGGATTGCAATGATTGAATTGCCATATTCATTAATAATTGAAGCCACTGAAGAGCCGGATTATTTTGGATTCTATTCTCCTGATCTGGAGGGGTTTACAGGTATAGGCCATTCTGTAGAGGATTGTCTGTTTAAAGCGAAGTGGGGCATGAAAGAACATATTGAAGTGCTTAAAGAACAAGGGCTTCCGGTTCCCCCTCAGAATCCAGATCCGAGAATTGTTATCCAAAACGAGAAGAAGGCTGCCGTAGCTTGATACTTCTATACATAAAAGGGGTCACTCATTAACAGGCTGTTGCCCAAAGTGCCTATTCCTATGAAACTACTATGAAGGAGGGCATAAAAAAATAGAAGGCTCAAGTCTGCTCTTGGCTCATGTCAGCTCAGTAAGCATCTAAGGCAATGCGAAATGAAGGGCTTTACCCCGACTTATTGTGGACTGGAATACGGTCGGGATGTCGTGCCATGAGCAAGCCCGTAGCACTCCATCGGCGTCATGGATAATGAAGCAGGATTGGCCCAAGGCGCAGGGCTTAAGGCGCAAGGCGATCAGATCTAATTGGGTAAACCCGCCATACTAAAGGCGGGCAAGCCCCGAATCGTGAAATTCCCTCCCCTATGAGCAGCGCATATCCTCGTTTCGGAAAAGACCCCGTCCCCACCAAATAATTCGAATCGAACCCCGCACTATTGGCAATCGACATTATTGCATTGATGATGGTAGAATAAGATTCAAGGTAAATCTTAAAAAAGGGAGTAAAAATGAAATCGCAAAAAATAGCCTACTGGTGCAAGGGGGCAGAAACTTCAAAACATTATTGTGTGCGCGGGTATGCAGAGCATCACTTAGCTTTCCTCTCCATCATCCTAATGGCAACCATAATACTGCTATTCTCCCCTACACGTGCCGTGGGAGATTCTACAGATTTGGAGGGTTTTAAGTTCGGTGTGGGTTTGACAGTAACAATAGATGCCGGAGGGCTCAATAGGGTGGAAGACGCCGAGGTAGTGAATGGAATCGTGAGAATTACTAATGAGAGAGATGTAATCCCAAGGCTTATGCTGGAAACGCATTATTTTTTTGTACCACAAAAAAATAGATTCTTCGGGCTTCTTAGTGGAGACAAAATGTGGGGGTGGGGGCCTTTTGTGGGGCTACAAAATGGCTCTGAAGACATTATTGAAGCCATTGGAGTTGGCCTGATGCTCGGCTTTAAACGTGGACAAGATTCACCTCAAAGCTTCAATATCGGGCTCGGCGCTATTGTTGATCCCTCTGTCAAGGTGCTTGGAGATGGAATACGGAAAGATGAACCACTTCCAGAAGGTGAAACGCAAATTCGCTATAAGCATACCGATCAATGGGGATTTTTGATAATTACCTCCTATAGTTTCTAGGAGAACTGTTTTAAACAAAGCCGAGGCAAGCCCAAGATGATGATAGCGAAAGAGGGACAGGTTATCAATAAAGCAGGTAGACAATACCATCCGGTAATATCCCGTTAGAGGTGTCTCCGGAGATATGGAAACAGCTTACTGATGAGCTGGGCATTTGCGTGAGGACTATGTTTCGCTCAGTAGTTAGTGTCGAGCCCCGTTTTCCGCTCCCATCACCCCGCATTCCATCAACCGCTGGATTAAGGCGTTTAGAATCATCAACACGGCCGTCACAGTGATGAGCGCCCTTTTATCATACGCTTCCCCGCGACCATAGAGAAATCCTCCCTAGATGACCGGCCACTCAACTACAGTGAATAATGGCGAAGAGTCAAAGAGGGATGTGAACCCACGATAAATCGTCAAAACTCATCCATGAGAGCAGACTAAAATTCCCGCCGTCTAATGAAAAAGTGCTACGTAATGTATTATGTGCTCGATTAAATTCGTGCCTAAAATACGACCAAAAATAATACTATCTACCTATTGTGTTTCTACCCTAAAAAGGCAGATAAATATACTCAAAACAGAAACCGGATGAAGGAGGACATGTAAATGAGAAAGCTATCTGTCATTTTAGGGATTATTCTCGCACTGCTGGTTGCCACAAGCATCCAGAGCTTTGCCAAAAACAGGGTAACCCATGGATGCTATAAGAAGCACAAGGGACAGCTACGTATCGTCAAAGATCCTGGCGAATGCCGACCATCGGAAATTCCCATCTCCTGGGTTGAGCAAGGGCCTCAGGGTGAACAAGGGCCCCCTGGATTAAATTGTTGGGATTTGGATGGAGACCAGGAGTGCAGTGAGGCTGAAGATATAAATTATGATGGCGTATGTGATGCGCTTGATTGCCAAGGAGGATCTGGCGTTCAGACCGGAGAAATAACAGGCGCTATAGACTTTTGTGGCGAAGCCAGGCCAGATGACGGGATACTGGTGTACATTCCAGGAGAGTCGTTCATGGTAAAAACAGGCCCTAGCGGTGCGTTTGCGCTGCGCTCTGTTCCACCGGGGTCCTACGATTTACTCGTCGAGATACCGGGAGAGGAACCGTTCACAATTGGCGACGTTGAAGTAGTGGAGGGAGAGACTACCGATCTCGGCACCACATCCTATTGTTTTGAGCAGCGCACTTTTAGCGTAGCCTACTATACACCATATGATCCTAATTCTGTTTCTCCCGAGCAGGATGCCTTAGCCACTCCGTGGCCCGCTCTGATTGATGGGATGGTCAACAGTTATATCAACCTTGGCCCCAACCGCACTGCTGAATCTATTGGCGGCGACCTTGGGTTTGCCCAATCTGTGTCTAAGATTAGAATGTACGGAGATACAGATATCTGGAACAATTTCACTGTCTTGTACAATACTGGGAATAATGATTATGGCTGGACAGAGGTGACAAACCTTACTGTGACGAAGTATCTCGAGCCTGGCGGCCTCGGTGGAAGGTACACCAATGAGTTAAGCTTTGACCCTGTATCGGCCCAGTGGTGGAAGGTATGGTCAGGGACTGGGAGTGGGGTTATCTCGGTTCGTGAATTTGAGGCATGGGGCACCGATTTAACTTACTAGCTGACATAAACGCGGCAAAAGGCAGGGTTCTTTATTCGCCCTGCCTTTTTTGTGCCATTTTTCCGGAATGCCTCGGCAGGGCATCCCGCACGGGGCTGCGCCTTCCCCCACCGATAGGTCACGAAAAGCACGGCAGCCTCCCGCCAGCCCTGTTGAATAGGGTTCCCGGCGGGAAATTCAACAGGGCCAGTCACTCAGGAAAAGCCCCCCTAACCTTCGGCTTCTTGGCATGTGATGTAAAGGATCTGATGCTCCGAGTAGTAAGTTATGATTTCCTCTAAAAAATAGCTATTTCTCGGTAAATCCCGCTTCGTTGTAGAATGTAGTACTCCCTAAAATTTATTAACGACGTTTTTAGTTGACTTCAACATATCAACTATGGTTTTATTAATCGAGGGCACTTGAAATGGCTGGTTCTTCGAACAAGAGTTACATAAATACCACCTTGAATACGGGGCTCTTAAGGTCTCTCAGGGTACTCGCTGCCCAAAAGGGCATGCGCCTGAACCAGCTCCTCGAGGAAGCCCTTCAGGATCTTCTTAAGAAATATGAATCCACGGAGCGCAATCCTTCTGATCCGGGAGGGGTTCACTCCGAGAGATGATGTTCGGGTTGGAAATGTTGCCAGAAAAGAAAATATAAAGGGATAGAGCATGGCAAATAAATTCAAGGAGAGAAGGTCCGAGCCCAGAAGCATCATAGATAAATACTACAGCGTTGAGTTCTCCATCCGCAACTGCCCCTTCACCTATCAGTTTAAGATATGGGATATATCACGGAGGGGGATATGTGTGCTGGTAAAGGAGGATTCCGATTTGCTGAATTACTTAAATGTCGGGGACATACTAAACCTGAAATACTACACTACTGATACATCGAAGCCCATTGAATTCCTAAAAACGGAGATACGGCACATCACCAAGGATGAAAAAGGCCGATTTAAGGGGCTCTTCTTGGTCGGACTATCCATCCTTGAGAAGGAAAGATCCCCATCGAAATAAACCCATTCCATCCAGTGAGCACCATTCTCTCGATCCATCACCCTTTCACCTCTAAGATACGTGATGAGCTCGGTGCCTATTTATGGTACACAGGGCAATCAACGGGGTAGGAGGCGCAGTAGCAGCAATGTGCCTATAGAGCGGCAGGGAGCGTATGCACACGGGATAGTTGGAAAAAGCAATGATCACCATTAATGCAAGGAGCTGATGATGAAGGAATACGTGAAACTAGAGGTAGATGGGGGAATCGCGAAAGTTACCCTGAATCGTCCCGAGGTCTATAATGCCTTCGACCTCGATAGCATCCAGATGTTCTCCGAAATGCTCATTGAGCTCGCAACGGACAAGCACGTGGCATGTGTCATCATCACGGGTGAGGGAAAGGCCTTCTGTGCAGGGGCTGATCTGAACTGGCTATCGGGTTATGGGAAGAGCCATGGCGAGGCCCTCCACGGACTTGCCGCCAGGTACCACCAGGCTATCCTGGAGGTCCGGCGAATGCCCAAACCGGTGATTGCCGCCATCAACGGCATTGCCGCGGGGGGCGGCTTTTCCGCAGCCCTCGCCTGCGACTTCAGGATCATGGAGGCCTCTGCGGTACTAAGACAGGTATATACCACCAACGGGTTGAGTATCGATGGTGGAGGCACCTTTACCCTGCCCAGATTGGTAGGGCTGGCAAGGGCCATGGAGATTATGGCCTTTGATCGCCCGATCTCCTCCGAACAGGCCCTATCATGGGGGCTGGCAACCGAGGTGGTGGAAGATGGTCAGTCCCTGAACAGGGCCATTGAGCTCGCCACCGAGATGAAGAAGGTCCCTCTCTCATCCTTTGCCGCGTGCAAGAAATTGCTGACCGATTCCTTTAACACCTCCTTTGAGAGTCAACTGGAAAGGGAACGCGATTCCCTGTCATGGTGCGCTGATCACCCCAACGGGCGTGAGGGGATCGCGGCCTTCCAGGAGAAGAGAAAGCCAGCGTATGTTTAAGCTCACGTGTCTATAAAGAGGGTCGCCCACTCAGGTCCTATCCCTCCATCCCTTACTTTCCTATGGCCTTGAGGATTTCCTTGGCGAGGTCCACATCCTTGTGCGGGCCTACTACGCTGTGTTCCTCATTGATAACGGTATGGGGTACTCCCTGTACGTTGTACTTGTTGATCAGAAAGGGAAACTCCGATCCCTCTATCATGTCAGCGGTGATCTGATCGCTTGCCATGGCGAGCTTGTGCGCGGTGCGAACCGCACCCGGGCAGTAGGGTCAGGTAGGGGATATGAGCACCTGTAAATGCACGGGCGTATCAACCTTATCGAGCTCGGCCATCGCTTCCTTGCTCACCCCTGGATCCCTTTTCCCGACTTCCCGTATCTCCTCTATCAGGACGGTAAACTCATAGCCTGCCGGCACCCCGTAGAAGCGAATCCCGTAATCCTTCTCTCCGATAAGCACCGTGGCGGGGATCTTGTCCACCCCGTACCTCTCGGCCAGGTCCTTGTCGGCCACGAAGTCGTGCACCTCCAGGGATATCTTGTCCGAGAGACCTGAGATCTCCTCGAGCATGGTCCTCGTCATCTCGCAGTGAGGGCACTCATGCTCCTGGGTGAACATAACGATGGTGACATTATTGTCGATATCCTTGAAGATCTCCTTTACCTTTTCCTTATCCTTGTCCTTCAACACTCCCATGGCACACCTCATTAGATTAGGGATTTATTGATAAGGTATGTATAGGCGGAGAGCGCGGCCTTTGCCCCCTCGCCAGCGGCGATGACGATCTGCTTGTGGGGAACGGTGGTCACATCGCCTGCACCATAGAGGCCCTCCACGCTTGTCCTGCACATATAATCCACGATCACCTCACCCTGATCGTTGAGCTCCACGAGATCCTTGACCATATCGTTGTTCGGCAGGAGGCCAACCTCGACGAATATCCCGTTCGCCTCGAGCGTCTTCTCCTCGTCGGTCTCCCTGCTCTTGACTACCACTCCGGTAACCCGCTGCTCCCCCTCGATCTTGGTCACCTGGTGGTAATCGAGGAATGTCACCTTTTCGTCCTGCTTCATCCTCCCTTGCAGGGCCTCGTCTGCCTGCCATCCCCTGAGGAAGTTCACAAGGGTAACCTCGGCGTTCACCTTGAGGAGGTCTATGGCCGTGGTAAAGGCCGAGTTGCCTCCCCCGGCCACCACCACCTTTTTCCCCTTGTAGAGGGGCGCGTCGCAGGTCGCGCAATAGGCCACGCCCCTGCCTACCAGCTCCTTTTCCCCTGGCACGTCGAGCAGACGGTGCCTCTTGCCGGTGGCAAGGATGAGCGTTCGACTGGAATACGCCTTGCCGTTATCCGCGGAGACCCTGAAGGTATCCTCCTGCTTGGTAACCTCGGTGATCCCGGTGCCGAGGCCCACGGGGATGGAAAAGCTCTTCACATGTTCCTCAAAGCTGTCGGCGAGGTCCTTGGCATTGATATTCTGAAATCCAAGCCAGTTTTCAACCTCAGAGGTTTCCCGTATCTGCCCCCCGAAATCCTTGGTGAGAAGAGCAATAGTGAGCATCTTTCTTGCGGCGTACACCGCTGCGCTCATTGCCGCAGGGCCTCCTCCCAGAATGAGAAGATCATAGGTAAGGTCAGGCTCCGGCTCCTTTGCCTCCTCCAACAGCGTGGTGTCCAGGGTAAAGGTGGGAAAATCCATGTGACACCTCCTTTGCTATCTCGTTCGGTAATCCGATGATGACAACGTAGCTCTTCTCGGCATCGAAGGAAATTCTCGGCACAGAAGCTTCTTGCAACTAGCCGCCCCACGGCATCTTCGCGTAGGTCTCAGAAAGCTTATCCCGATATTCCCTGAAGAACTCCTCGTGAATCTTTTCCCAGTTCGAGAGCATGGTCAGCGCCTCCTTTGCCTTGCCCTCGGTTTGCATCGCCATATTCCCATAGAATTCGCTCAGATCTTTCTCGATAAGCCACGCGGTGTTGAACACGGTCACATCGGGAACCATGGAGCCCTCGATGCATTGCTGGAGGAACTCCGATCTTGTTCTCTCATCAAAGTAGTTCGTGGGTTCCAGTACCAGGTCCTTTACCTCATCCGGGTTGATCTCCGCGCCCCCCCTCAAATCCTTGAGGATCTGGTTGATGAACTCGATATGCCTCTGCTCCTCGACTATCAATCGCTTGAATGCGCTGAGAGCTGCCCCTATTCCCATGCGCTCCAAGGAGCTCTCAAAGAAGGCCTTGCCGGTCTCCTCCTGGTTGAGGGCATATTCAAAGATCTTTATCAGCTTTTCATTTCCCGCCATAGTTCCTCCTGAGAAAATAGATTTAGAAATCCTTATTCCCGGGGCAGGGCCCCCGCGATCTTCCTGCCGAGTTCGTGGCAGGCCGCAATACCCCGATCGTCCGGAACGTAGTGGATCTTGAGGCCAGGATCGACCACGGTGAACTTCATCTCCTCCAGCTCCTGATTGATCAGCTTCACGGCCTCCCCGCTCCAGCCAAAGGAACCGAACGCAGCCGCCACCTTGGCATTGGGCCTCAACCCCTTTAAGTAGGTTAGGAAATCGCTCACCGTGGGAAAGAGCCCGTTATTGAGCGTAGGCGAACCCACGACAATCGCGCCGGCATCCACCACTTCGGTAATGATATCGCTGCGATGACAGCTCCTGAGGTGCATCGGTCGGGCGTTCACCCCTTCCCCACCGAGGGATTCGACGATCGCCTCGGCCATCGCTTGAGTGCTATGCCACATGGTATCGTAGATCACGAGCGCCTTTCTCTTTGGTTTCTGAAGGCTCCACTCCACATACTTGCTGACGATCTTCGTGGGATCTTTCCGCCACATGATGCCATGGTCGGGACAGATCATATCCAGGACAAGCCCCATCCCCTTGACCTTATCCACCAGTTTTAGTATCAGCGGGGCATAGGGGAGCAGGATATTGGCGAAGTATTTCAGGGCATGGGGCATAATCGCCTCCCCCAGCTCATCATCAAACCTCTCTATGCCCGCGTAGTGCTGCCCAAATGCATCGCTGGAGAAGAGAATCCCGTCCTCCTTCACATAGGTGAACATGCTATCAGGCCAGTGAAGCATCCTCGTTTCCATAAAGGCAAACGTCCTTTTCCCCACGCTCAGCTCCCCCCCATCCTCCACGGGCTGGTAATTCCATTTCCCGGCAAAGTGCCTGGAGAGTCCTTTATGACCCATCTTTGAGCAATAGAGCGGTTTGTCCTCGCCAACTGCCTGCATTACCCTCGGGAGACCGCCTGAGTGATCCATCTCGGTGTGGTTGCTGATGACCAGGTCGATCTTGGCGGGATCAATCAGTTGACCAATGCCGTCGATCAAATCCTCCGCGAACTCCCTTTTCACCGCATCGATAAGCGCTACCTTCTCGTCCATCACGAGGTACGCGTTGTAGGTGCTCCCCCAATTCGTGGAGTAGCCGTGAAAATCCCTGATATTCCAGTCGATGGCTCTCAGACAGTATATATCCTTTGCGATTTCAATGGGCCGCATGTTCTCACCTCCTCAAGCAGATACCCACGGGCCTGCGCCCATGGCACCTAAAACTAAGAACAGAGCTTGATGTGTTTTCCGAATATCTGGTGGCCCGCGACGATCCCGAATGGGCCTTCCTGCTCAAAGCAATGTCATGATTCTTTTTCGAAGTTGTCCTTTGTTGCGCCGCACACTGGACATGTCCAATCATCCGGCAGATCCTCGAATGGGGTACCCGGCTCTACCCCGCTATCCGGGTCTCCCGCAGCGGGATCATAGATATAGCCGCACACCATACACACGTACTTATCCATGGCTGAATCCTCCCTTCTTCACCGACCATATTGCATGTAACGTCCCGACATCCTTTGAGAATTCCGTTCGATCCTCTTTCAAAAAATAGCCGCTCGGCCGCTCACCACAGAGCCTCGAGGCTCTGTGGTGAATTAGATGGCCATTCTCTGTCTAGACGGCCTCCAGATCTCGACGTGCGGCCATATCGAAGAGGACCCTCTCCCTCGCCTGGTCAATTCCAAGGGCCTTCCTCTTCTTGTCGATATGGGCAATCATCATCCGCGCCATCTCAAAGGGATCCCGAGTGAATCCCCATTTCCCGAATCCTATTTCCTCCAGGCCTTCGAAAAGGAGCTTGTAGAACTTGGTCTCCTCGATAATGGGGAAGGTCACCCCGAACACGGTGTACACGCCCGATGCCACGAAATAGTGGCCGATGGAGATGGCCTTCTCGCTCATCCACTCGGGCGCCGCGCCGGCCACCGGCAGGTCCGCGATGCTCTCCCCCAGGCCTCCCACGCGCACCATTTCCGCGCATGCAATGAGAATACGACTGTTATCAACGCACGATCCCACGCCCAGGACAGGCGGCATGCCGACGGCTTCGCACACCTCCCTCAGGCCTGGTCCCGCGAGGTGAGCCGATTCGGGTTTATAGAATCCCGCCTTTGCCAGGGCGATCTGCGAGCAGCCGGTCTGGACGACGAGCACATCGTTTTTGATCAACTCCCTCACCAGCTCCACGTGGACCCAATCCTGCTTGACCCTGGGGTTCGTACACCCGACCACCCCGGCGACGCCCCTGATCCTCCCGTTGATGATATTCTCGTTCAGGGGTTTGTACGAGGACCTGAAGGTGCCGCCCAGCATGTAGTTGATGTACTCGTGGGAGAATCCATGAACTCCAATGCTCGTGAGCTTCGGGATCTCAACGGGCATCTTCCTGTTCTTGAACCTCACGATAGCCATCTCCACGATCTGATCGGTGCACTTTCTGGGCTCGTGCTCCTGGAATTCGATGTGCTCAGCGCCCTCTATGTGACATCTAGGGTTGGTGGTGAAGAGCTTGGTCCCATAACACTGGGCCACCTTTGCGAGACCCTGCTGGATACACTGTACATCCACGCCCATGGCATCCACCGCGCCGGTTACCAGCACCGCCTCGGTGGACATGAAGTTGCCCGCATGGGGGATTCCGTGCCGGGAAAGCATCTCCGCCCCTGAACAGCACATGCCCACGAGGTTGATACCCTTGGCGCCGGCCTCCTCCGCGGCCTTGACCAGGGTTGGGTCATTGACCGACTCCAGGATGGACTCGAAAAGGTTCGGCTCATGGCCGTGGATAATGATGTTGACCTGGTCCTCTTTCAGGCACCCCATGTCAACCTCGGCCCTCACCGGCGTGGGAGTGCCAAAGAGGATATCCGAGATCTCCGTGGCAACCATGGATCCTCCCCAGCCATCTGCCAATGCCGTTCGACTGCACTGGTTGGTGATATTCTCGTAGTGCTGATCCACGCCCATGTGCGTTCGGTGCATCAGCTCCATGATCTCTCTCATCGCGCCACGGGGCACCACACCTTGTTTTCGCCATGTCTCCAAGGTCTTGGGCGGCACGCGATTGGCGAATGGTATCTCCCCTTCCACCTGCGTGTAGGTCCGCTCCAGTTCCTCGTAGAGGTCACGCGCGATGTCGGCGGTCTCGCGTCCCTCGGTTTCAATGCCTATCGAGCTGGCGACCTCCTCCAGTTTAATGGGGTCTTTTATGGTGTAATCCTTGATGTTGCCGTTGACCACCTCCCTGAACACATCGAGCATGGACATGCCGTGGTCGGTGTGCGCCGCGGCACCGCTCGCCACCATACGCGCAAAGTTCCGTGCCATGATGGTGTCAATGGTAGCCCCGCAAATACCCACCTTTGCGTAAGGGTCCTTGGAGTTCAAACGGCACGGCCCCATCGCACAGTGCTTGCAGCAGGCCGAGTCCGCGCCAATAGGGCAGGCCTTCATGGACACCGCACGATCGAATGCGGTCTCCACTCCATCCCTTCGAGCCTTCTCGAGCATCTGTGCGGTGCTCTCGCAGCTCGTCAGCTCTCTCACATCCACCTTTTTAAGTGGAATGACCTTCTTCTCCTCTTTATTCTTCTCGTTCATTATATCTACCCCCTAAGGTTCATCCTTTTGTCAGGGTAATCGCCTATGAACTCATCCTCTTCCATAGCGCGACCACGCCGTCTTTGCCGAAAAACAGCTGCACCAATTCCCAGCCCTCGCTACCCCGTTGGTTCAGGATATCGCGGAGAACAACCGTCTGGTGATCGGGAATTTGCTCAAGGCTGCACTCCCCGCTCTCCGTGCAGAAATAGGTAAGACGGTTGAACTCATCTGCCGGGTGTTTGGTGATCTCGTATTCATATTTCCTCATATCTGGTCTCCTCCCCGTATTCGAATCGAATTGCGCGCACTCACACCGCCCATGACACGAAACCGCTTCTCTTGTTAAATATCCGCGGCTGGAAAAGACTCTAGGCCTTTCATGAGCCTATCATGGGGCTTTCATCGAGCGACCGTATGCACCCTGAGCCCTGGGACCCCGTGACAATACATCACCTGTAAGGTCAGGGCTGTTACCCCTCGGCCTCGATGGTGCATTGTGTGAAATCGATCTCCTTTCCGCATCCAGAGCAGATGTGTTTTTTGTCAAACTCGTCCGAGAATATCTCCTTTTCCCTTCCACAGTTGGGGCACTTGCAGATAAAGGCCTTCAGGTGCTTAATGCTTTCAAACCCCGGGCAGTGTCGTGGGGTGGTCATGGTGTTCCCTCCGTTTTATCTTTCTCATTGTCGCGGTAATTGTTTCCCGCCTCTCGCCCATCATGCCGTGCCATCGCTGCCCCGCCTCCAAAGGCGGAGGCCTGCGATCTCAACAAGATGAGCGCTCTACCCATTCCCCCTGCCTTCCGCTTCATCTTTTCCCTGAGGGCAAAGGTTCCCCCCTTTTTTTGCACGCAGGGCACACCCCGATAAACTCAATCCGGTGGGCAAGGATGGTGTAATCGCTTGCCTCACGTATATCCTGTTCAATGGTGTCGGCCATCTCAATGGGGGCATCCTCTACCCTGCCGCAATGGATGCAACGAACGTGGTAGTGGTTGCGCGGATCGCCGTCAAACCGCATCTGGCTAGATACGGGCCCCATCTTCTGAATCAAACCGCACGTTGAAAGGATCTCCAGATTTCGATACACGGTGCCAAGGCTTATGCGGGGCAAGCGCTTTCGAACCATTTCATAGATCTCATCCGCCGTGGGGTGGGTGTTCACCCTCCGGATTTCCTCCAGGATCACCCTCCGTTGCTGGGTAGTCCTGTATTTCTGGTTCGATCCTAAGAGTTTTTCAGGGCTCATTGTCTCTTGAGTACTCTATCTTACTTCTCCAGCTTTTCAAGCTCCTTTACCAGGTCCTCGAGGGGAGGCCTCTTGTTGATATCGTTCACGTTGATATATCGAATGATCCCCTGCTTATCGATGACAAAGAGCGCCCTCTCCGAGGTGCCATCGGAGCGCAGCACCCCATAGGTATCGGCCACCGCACCGTGAGGCCAGAAATCAGAGAGCACGGGAAACCACAGCTTCCCCATCTGGTTGGTCCACGCAAAAAGCGTGGGGATGTTATCCACGGTGATGCCCAGAAGGATTGCATCGTGTGCATCGAAGAGATCCTTCACGATGTTGTAGCCCGGCCATTGATCAGAGCACACCGGGGTCCATGCCGCTGGCACAAAGGAGAGGACCACGTTCTTCCTTCCCCTGTACTGGCTCAGGGTGATTCGATCTCCCGTAAGCGCCGGGAGCGTGAAGTCAGGGGCAGGCTCACCAACCCTCACCTTGAGGGTGCTATCAACTGGCTTGAGCTGACCGGGGTTGTAGATGTTGTCCTTGAAGGCCGCTGAACGGGCCGAAGCAATGGTGCTCATAAGGGCAACCGATATGCTCAACAGGATCACCATACCTGCACCGGGTCTTCTCATTGCGCACCTCCCTCATTCAGTCCCGAGGACTGCACCACGAGCTTGAGAAATTCCTCGGCTCCCCCGAATCCCCCGAGCTTGGAGTAGAACACCTGATGGGTCCCATCGGCATTGATCCTGACCCCGATAAAGTAGGGGGTCCTCACCTCTCCGAAGCCCTTGTGCACGGTGAACTCCTCGTCAGGAACAAGGGGAAAGGGAACGTTGTATTTCTTCTTGAACACCTCGACCTCGAAGTTCGTGTTTCCCGTCCCCAACCCGATCAATTTGATCTTTCCCTTGAGCGCGGGGTCGTTCTCTATCAGGTTGAAGAGCCGGTTCACCTCCGGGGCCTCCCTCTGGCAGTAAGGGCAGTACATGCTGAAGATCTCGATGATCACCGCCCTGGCCTTGATCCAGGGGATTTTAAAGAACCCTCCCCCTTTGATGCCGAGATAATCCTTATCGGCATCGTCAGGGGGGACGGGAATGGCGATATCGGGGAGCACATCACCCTTCTGCGGGGTCCTAGCCGCTAAGGGCTGGGAATTAAGAAGCACGAGGGATAGAACAATGGCCGCCACGCGCAGGAGCATTCCCGCTTTCCTATGGCTCATTCCGACATCCTCCTTTCTCTATCGCATACCTTCTTCCCTTCTTCTCCGGCGATCCATCGCTGATCCGTTGCCCCGGCCTTTCACCGAATTCACCCAGGTGACGGGAAGATTTTGGGCTTACTGCGTGCAATCAAATCGCGTCGGGGTGGTTTTACTTTACCTCAAAGAATGCGGTCGATTTTGCGCTGCACACGGGGCATTTCTCCGGAGGCTTCCCCTCACAGGTATACCCGCACACCGAGCAGACATAATAATCAACCGCTTCGAGCGTACCCAGATTATCCAGGGCATTGCGGTAGAGATTGGCGTGAACCTTTTCCACCTCATTGGCGAAGGTAAACGCCCGCTCCGCGCTTTTATTGCCCTCTTGTCTTGCATCATTGATCATGGCCGGATACATGTTCTTGAATTCATGGGTTTCACCGGAAATCGCCTCCTTCAGGTTATCAGCGGTGTTCTTGATCCCTCCAAGGTTCCTGAGGTGGGCGTGCGCATGCACGGTCTCCGCCTCCGCTGCTGCCCTGAAGAGCTTCGCTACTTGTGGATAGCCCTCCTTGTCCGCCTGCTTTGCAAAGGCCAGGTATCTTCTATTGGCCTGGGATTCGCCCGCAAATGCCTCCAATAGATCCTTCTCCGTCTTGCTTCCCTTTAACTCAGACATAGTAGCCCCCTTCTACCTATTCCTTAACAAACAATCCATAGCGATAAAAAACGCTAGTTAGCTCGTGCTACATTTTTATAGAGATTTACGTAGAGAGATAGCAAAATAGTAATAATTATTAATTTTAATAGCGAATTACACTTTGTCAATACTCTTGTCGAAATATAACGGTATGAACCTTGAAGCCTTATGGCTGCATTTTACTCACTAGCTCGCCCCTTAATGGAGTGTGCTAGTTCAAAACCTGTCTTGTATGCCTCCTCAAGGTAGGCCGGGTGTTTGAGCACGTCGCCCTCAAGATCCAAACTCCGGTACAGCAACGATCGCCAGAGCTCCATATCGAGGACCTCGAAAAAATAGCGGACAGTGAGAAGGGTTCCCTCAAAAAGCCTTTTCCCCTTGGTGGCGCCCGCTGAAATAAAAAGCCCCTTTCCGGCAAACTCGCGCTTTCCAAAGGGGATCTTGTCTATCCAGTACTTCTTCACCCACAAGGACTGAAACCGCTCCATAAGTATCTTTGTGTGAGCGCTCACCGTGTAAAAGAATATAGGGGATGCCAGCATCAGGCCTTGGCACGCCAAGATCCCCTCGTACACACCCTGGAAATCGTCTTGAATCACGCATCTGCCATCCTTCTTGCAGCCATAGATCTCCAGGCATGGGGACATTTTTAAATCCCTGAGCACTATCTCTTCTACCTCTGCGCCAGCCTCGATCGCCCCCTCAACGGCCTTCTTCAGCAATAAAGCCGTGTTGCCCTTCCGACGGGGGCTGCCATATATCGCCATAATATTCGCCATCGCGGACTCCATTCTCATCCCTGCCGACTGTGATGATCGATATTTAGGGACATTATACATTTTCCCTCACCATCATAAAAGGCTTCTTTCGGTTTGGATTGCTAGTTAGAAACCATTTCCGTATATCTTATCATTCAGGGCATGGCAAAAAAGTCACCTCCATGCCCATTTGCCAGCTAGTTTCAAAGAGCCAACCTGTTACGATGAACAAAAGATCCACTGGCTTTTTATTTGAAGGCACCTCCGCAGTGCTATCATTCGGCACAACTCTCCCTTTGCCAGGATGCATACCCCATGACTTGGTTTGGCCATCGCCTTCTTTTCCTTCCATTTTTTTCCTCATTGGTACTAACATTCGTTTGGCTCGGCCTAGCTTGGTGGCGTGAAAATCGTTTGCATCATGAGAAATGAATGTTTATAGTAAAAACTTATTGCGCAGACTAAGGGTACTTTCCCGGGTATTGAGATTGTGACTTCAGGTGGATCATAGTCTGGAGGCCGATACCTACCATGGGGAACCCAGAGACAAGGAGAGTTTTATGTTGAATAAAGACCAATTATCAGAGTTTGCAATCTTCGCGGATGTGGCTCAGGACAAGCTTGCGGAAATCGCTCGGGGGTGTGATATTCTGGAGTTTAAGCCAAATGATGTGATCTTTCAACAAGACGAGATGGCAGAGAATCTTTATGGGCTCCTTGATGGAGAAGTGGAATTGATCATTATGTTTAAAGAGAAGACGCTAAAGACGGATATCAAATACGAGAAATCGGTCCAGACCCAAGAGGAGACTGTGGAAAGGCCGATTGTTTTTAGAACGATCGGCCCTGGGAAAATTTTCGCCTGGTCTGCCCTTGTGGAGCCAAGGATATTGACTGCAACAGCTCGTTGTTCGAAAAAGAGCCGCATCTTTTCCCTGCCAGCCGCTCATCTTGTAGCGATGTTCGAAAAAGATGCTGCGCTTGGCCACCTTTTCATGACAAGGCTGAGTGAGATTATTTCACAACGCCTCAAAACCCGGACAAAAATGCTAATCGAAGCCTGGGGGGAGGCCTTTAGTGCAGACAGAATGTAGATCTCCAGAACTTGTATCCTACGAGGTTAGCACAAGGAGCAAAAAGGAATTCAATTGGGAATCCTCGCCTCAGTGTCGTTGATGGGAATCAAAATTGTGGACTACAGGAGGCTTGTTACGCCTGTGCAGGGTCCAGTGAATAGATGACCTTCCCCTCCACCCGCGTCCTGTAGATCAGGTTTTTCCCCTCAAGGTATATCAGGTGCGCAATTGCCTCCCCTGTGGCGAACCACTTTTGGGTGACGGGAAACAGGTCCCAGGATTCGCAAATAATATCCCAGCTCATGTGCGAGGCCACCTGAAATGCATTCTTGTCCCCTTTTTGTAAGATGGAGAGCACCTCTCCAGCCCTTTTACTATGATGGCATTTCAGTTCTTGGATCCTCTCTCTGTAGTTTTTGAAAATAGACCGATGGCCAGGTAATACCACCTCGACATCCATTTCATAGATTTTTTCCAGGCTGAGGAGATATTCACGGAGAGGATTCCAGTCATCGGACCACGATTGAATGTTGGGCGTGATGTCACCGAGTATGTGATCTCCAGAGAAGAGAATCCTCTTGTTCGGCTCAAAGAGACACATATGACCCCTCGTGTGGCCAGGCGTCTCTATACAGAGAAAACGGTAATCCCCGATTTCTAAGGTGTCTCCCTGGTTCACAATGCTCAGCGGCATATCAAGCCGTGCGCCGTATCGAAACCCTGGATGATTCCAGAGGGCCGACTGGAGTTCTCTTTCAGGAAAACCATGCACACGAGCCTGGGCGACCATCTTATCCCTCACGCCTCCCCGTGCGTGCCATTCCGCGTCAGGCTGATTGAGATAGACTCGGGAGGTCTTCGTGACAAGGCTTGAGACGAGGGCAAAGTGATCAGCATGTAAGTGGGTAATAAAGAAGTCCGTGTCCCTCAGTTTCACACCTAGTTCATGCAATCCGGCCTGCATGGCATCCATACACTCTTTTCGATTCAATCCCGTATCGATGATGAGACTTCTGGCCGAATCCATGATCACATATGAGTTGACGGCCTTCAGGGGATTCCCAGGAAGGGGGATTTCCATCTTGTAAATATTCGGTAGAATTTCTTTAATCATTGCGCAAGACCGCTGCGCGGCTAGAAGGTATCTATCTCCTCCACAGTCACCTTCACCCCACGCATCACCTCCATGTTTCTCCCGGCTAACTCCTTCCACTCATACTCGCCGTGGCCACCAGAGACGGACGGATCTCCCCGATCGCCTCTCTCGCTTCGTGAGCGGCTATGGTAATCTCCTTACGCTTCGTATCAAGTTTAATGAGAATATAATCCTCCCTTTAGAGGGCCAAGGGTATAATAGAGCCGCTCATGAGTCAATGAGCATCATTATCTCATATGGCCAATAAAAACAAATAATTCCTTGTAAATAACGGAGAAAATGATTACATGTATGCTTTCTTATCTGATTTTTCTCAAAACAAATATTGTAACTACTCAGGTAGATAGGTTGTAGGCTGAAGACTGTTAGGAAATAACGGGGATACGGCGTATTTTGAAGACATGCTTGGCACCAAAAGCTAATGTTTCTTCAACAAAGTTCAGCAATAGTACTCCTCTGATCACTTTAAGCCTTTGGTTCGGCTTCGCTCACCATCCTGAGCAAAGTCGAAGGACAGTCTAAACAGCTTCAGTCTGACTACGTGAGTAGTCACCAAATAGTAACATTGAGCATGATCCAGCGGAAAGCGGACATGATGATTTGAATGCAATTGTAACTGACAGGTAATGGTGAAAAGGATAACCTTGAGAGGAGGTGAACCGTGGGTAAAAAGATATTAGTTGCCTTTGATGATAGTGAAAATGCGATGAGGGCGGTGAAATACATTGCGTCGTATTTCTCGAAAGATCATGAGATTACCCTGTTGTCCATTATTCCCGATACGGCTGCCATATGCGATATGGACAGCCCCAGCCTCATCCCCTATTTCCAGGAAAGACAGGCTTCCTTTTGCGCCCTCGAGGATCAAAAGAGAGAGACAGTGAACGAAGCCTCGCAAAAGGCCAAGGATCTCTTGGTGAACGCGGGTTTTGAGGAGAAAAACATCACGGTAAAGGTTCAGATGAAGGATAAAGGAGTTGTCAGGGACATCGTAAACGAGGCCACTGCGGGGTATGAGACCATCATGATGGGAAGAAAGGGACACTCAGGGGTAAAGGAATTTATCCTCGGGAGCGTTTCACAGAAAATCCTTCACCTCGCGAGGGGTGTGTCCGTGATAGTGGTTGACTAACTGCCCTTTCCTTTACCCTTGTGCACACCTCCATTCCGGCCCGGGTTTGGCCCCTGAATATCCGTGCTCGCCCCCTCTTTGAACGCTTTTACCTGCTCTGCCAAGAGACGGCGAAGCCTTGTGGAGAGATAGGACCAAAGCCTTAGTGCACCCGCAGTGCCTGCTTCAACAACCGCCTCTGTGTGGGTCTTTGCCCCAGTTTCGCAGTGCGCTGATGATGTTCCTTTCTCAATCCCTGCGTCAGCTCGCGCTTGTCCGTGAGATCCTGGTTTTTCATTCTTTTCTACTACTGATTCGGAAGACAAGAGAGGTTTCAGGGCTTGATATGCCTGGTTTACTTCCTTCAATCTCTTCTCGGCCTTACCTTTTAGCCGAGGATTTTGGGCAAAGCGATCGGGATGCCAGATGTTGACGAGATCCTTGTATGCCTGATTGAGCTCATCAAGGGAAGCATCAGGGGTGAGCTCGAGCATTTCAAAATATCGCTTAACGTCCATTTTATATAAACCTGGGTTGAGGGGTTCACCGTTCACGGTTGAAATGCCCTTGAACCGGGTACCCGCTGGGTGTTCAACTGGGGTGAAACCTTTTTTGTATTTTGCTTCTCTGGGGCATATTTCACTGGGGTTGAACCTTTGAGCGCCGGACCCCTGAACTTTGAACCTGGAACCCATTCATTTTAGGATAGAATCAGACAATCACCCTCTGCTTGATAATGCGGACGGCATCTTCAGGCGTGTCAACGATGCTCAAGAGCTCCAGGTCCGATTCGTCTATCGAGTGCTCCTTGACCAGGGTTGTCTCCATCCAATCTATCAGGCCTTTCCAGTACTTGGAGTCTATGAGGATGACGGGAAAGGACTTTATCCTCTTGGTCTGTATCAGGGTGAGGGCCTCAAACAGCTCATCGAGCGTCCCAAAGCCTCCGGGCATGATGACATAGGCAACCGCGTACTTCACGAACATGACCTTCCTGATAAAGAAATATTTAAAATCCAGCCGCACATTGGCGTATTTATTGGCCTCCTGCTCCCTGGGAAGATGAATATGAAGCCCCACCGACTTGCCCCCGGCCTCGGCAGCCCCCTTGTTGGCTGCCTCCATAACCC
>CAZJXD010000096.1:0-18126 GCA_964549945.1 uncultured Desulfobacteraceae bacterium
TAGAGGGGAAGGAATGGCGAAAGACGTGATCGGCGCGGCCATGGTAGTCGGCGGCGGCATCGGCGGCATTCAGGCCGCCCTCGATCTGGCTGATTCCGGGTTCTACGTGTACCTGGTTGAACGATCCTCTAGTATCGGCGGCCGGATGTCACAGCTGGATAAGACCTTCCCCACCAATGACTGCTCCATGTGCATCCTCTCGCCAAAGCTCGTGGAGTGCGGCAAGCACCTGAACATCGAGATCCTCACCCTTTCCGAGATAGACAGCGTGACGGGCGAGGCGGGGAACTTCCACGTCAGGATTGTTCAGCAGCCCAGGTATATCGATATGGACAAATGCATCGCCTGCGGCACCTGTGCCGACAAGTGCCCCAGAAAGACCGCCGATGCATACAACGCCGGTTTAATAAACCGGAAGGCCGCGTACATACTTTACCCCCAGGCCGTCCCCCTCAAATACCTCATCGATAAGGACCACTGCATCTATTTCGAAAAAGGCAAGTGCCGCGCCTGCGAGAAGTTCTGCCCGGCGGATGCCGTTGCCTTCGATCAGGTCCAAAGGGAGGTCAGCATCGATGTGGGAGCGATCATCCTGGCCCCCGGCTTTGAGCCTTATGATCCCGCACTTCATGACACCTATCATTATCGGCACTTCCCCAATGTCGTGACCAGCCTCGAATTTGAGAGGGTCCTGAGCGCCTCGGGCCCCTATCATGGTCACCTCGTACGTCCCTCCGACGGAAAGGAGCCAGGGAAGATCGCCTGGCTTCAGTGCGTGGGCTCGAGGAACACCCATGTGGGGGATAATGGCTATTGCTCCGGCGTGTGCTGTACCTATGCGATAAAACAGTGCCTAGTCGCCAAGGAGCACAGCGCGACGGGCCTGGATACCGCCATCTTCTACATCGATATCAGGACCCATGGAAAGGATTTCGAGAAATTCTTCAACAGGGCCAAGAACGATAAGGTCAGGTTCGTCAAATCGAGGATAGATACCATCTTGCCGGGACAGGAGGAGGGAAACCTCAGGATCAGATATACCGATGAGGCCGGGAGGATCGCCCATGAGGAATTCGACATGGTGGTCCTGTCCGTGGGCCTTGACATTCCGCAGACCTCCATCGATCTCGCCCACAAATTAGGCATCGAGCTCAATCACTACCACTTCGTGAACACGGAATCTTTCGAACCGGTCCACACCACTAGGCCGGGAATATTCGTGTGCGGCGCCTTTCAGGGTCCGAAGGATATACCTGAAACCGTAATGCAGGCAAGTGGAGCCGCGGCCGCGGCATCAAGCATACTGTCGATCGACAGGTTCGCCCTGACCCGGGACAAGGAATACCCCGACGAGATAGATGTGGCCGGAAAAGAGCCTCGCATCGGCGTGTTCGTGTGCCACTGTGGGATCAATATAGGGGGCGTGGTCGATGTACCTGAGGTAACGAAGTATGCATCCACCTTGCCTCACGTGGTGGTAGCCGAGGACAACCTCTTCACCTGTTCCCAGGACACCCAGGTCAGGATAAGGGAATTGATACACGAGCACTCGCTGAACAGGGTGGTGGTAGCCTCCTGTTCCACCAGGACACACGAGCCCCTGTTCCAGGATACCATCAGGGAAGCGGGCCTCAACGCCTACCTCTTCAGTATGGCGAATATAAGGGACCAGGACTCCTGGGTGCATCAAACCGATAAGCAGAGCGCCACTCAAAAGGCCAAGGACCTGGTGAGGATGGCCATCGCCAACGCCGCGGAACTCTCCCCGCTTTACAGGACCAAACTTCCGGTAATCAAGAGGGCCCTGGTTCTTGGCGGCGGAATCGCGGGTATGACGGCAGCATTGAACATCGCGGCACAGGGCTTCGAGGTGGTGTTGGTGGAATTGGAAAAGGAGCTGGGTGGCATGGGCAGGAAGATCCACAGGACCCTCCAGGGCGATGATGTGCGAGGTTATGTGGATGGGTTGGTTGAGCTGGTGAACCGGGATGAGAGGATCGAGGTCCTGAGGGAGACCATACTCACGGATTTCTCGGGGACCAAGGGAAATTACAGGACATCGCTCAATGTGGGGCCCGCCATGTATCACAGGGAAATCAATCACGGAGCGCTTGTGATCGCCACAGGGGCCCGTGAATACAGCCCCAAGGAATACCTCTATGGGGAACACGGTGGGGTGAAAACACAGGTAGAGGTAGAGGATCTCCTTCTTAGGGGTAGCGAGGAGATCAGGGAATGGAACAGCGTCGTTATGATCCAATGCGTGGGGTCTCGAAACGATGCCAACCCCAATTGCAGCCGCGTCTGCTGCCAGCAGGCCATAAAAAACGCCATCGCCATAAAGGAGATCAATCCGGATGCAAATATCTACGTGCTCCACAGGGATATCAGGACCTATGGGTTCGCCGAGGATTTCTACCGAAAGGCCAGGCAGATGGGGGTTCACTTCCTGCGATACACGGAGGATGAAGATCCGGTTGTCGAGCAGATTCAGGGAGGGATTCGCGTGACCTTCAAGGACCGCACCCTGGGAAGGGAGGTAACCATGAGCCCCGATCAGCTGATCCTGAGCACGGGGGTTGTCGCTGGCGACACCGAGGAGCTCGCGAACATACTCAAGGTTCCCCTCACCGGAGAGGGCTTTTTTCTGGAGGCCCACGTGAAGCTGCGCCCCGTTGACACCCAGAATGAAGGGATCTTCACCTGCGGCATGGCGCATTCCCCGAAGCGGATCGACGAGAGTATTTCCCAGGCCCTGGCCGCCTCTGCGCGGGCCTGCCGCCTGCTCTCCCAGGACCACATAGAGGCGGGAGGTGTGGTGGCTAGGGTGGACCCGGAGCTCTGTGCCGCGTGCCTTATCTGTGTGAGGGCCTGTCCCTTTGAGGTGCCGGTAATCAATGAGGATGGGGTTTCGGAGATCGACATCTCCAAGTGTCAGGGATGCGGTGTCTGCGCCGCCGAGTGCCCGGCAAAGGCCATTACGCTGTCCCATTTCGAGGACGTCCAGATCTTGGCCCAGATCGACGCACTGATGGAGGCAGTATGAAAATGGAGGAATGGAGTGATGGAGAAATGGAGAATCAGCTTCTACAATCTAGCAAGAGATGTACTACTTACGGAACAAAGGGCAATACTCTAGTACTCCATTGCTCCTGACAATTCAAAATCCAGTAATAGTTGAATGAGGAAGCCATCTGCGTATGGAAGAATTTAAGCCAATAATCGTGGCATTCTGCTGTGTATACTGAGGCTATGAAGCAGCGGACCTGGCAGGTACCATGCGCCTCAGCTACCCCGATAGCATCAGGATTATACGGCTTCCCTGTACCGGAAAGGTGGACGTCATCCACCTCATGAAGTCCTTCCAAAAGGGCGCCGATGGGGCCTATGTGGTGGGCTGTCTTGAAGGGGAGTGCCACTTCCTCACCGGCAACCTGAGGGCCAAGAAGAGGGTGGAATACACGAAAAACCTCCTGAATGAAATCGGGATCGGTGGAGAGAGGCTGGAGATGTATAACATCGCGGCATCCGACGGCCCCCGCTTTGCACAGGTGGCCCAAGAGATGCATGAGAGGATCGTGGCCCTGGGCCCAAATCCGATCAAAGGGGCGCGCAAGGAAAAAGAGGCCGCGTAGTGAGAACTCCTGAGAAACTAGCTATTACCAAAGGAGCATGGATATGTCTTTTTTTGTCTCATGCCCTTAAACAGGGGGCCTCAGCGTGCCATGATAAATCGGGGCACACGCGCAACGCGGATTTGACTATGATACGTCATGTCGGTAGGTGCCCCGATTTATTGGGGCCTGCTGGTGCATTACTTTTAGGGCATGAGACAAAAAAAGACATATCCATGCTCAATCATATAGTTTCTTTCGTGCATAACCCTAAAGAGAGGTATCGGGGTCATTTGCTAATTATATATGAAAGGCTTCAGTCATGATCGTCGCAGAGAGAAAACCCATTGAAGAGATCATGGAATTTATCCGGGGCTGCAAAAAGATCCTCCTCCTCGGATGCAACGAATGCGTGACCGTGTGTTATGCCGGCGGGAAAAAAGAGGTGGAAATCCTCGCATCAGCCCTGAGCATGGCCTCCATGAAAGAGGGAAAGGAGCTCGAGGTCAAGGAGGTCACCCTGGAGCGCCAGTGCGACCATGAATACCTGGAGGAGATACGGGGATTCATAGACGAATATGACGCCGTGATCTCCCTGGCCTGTGGCGTGGGTGTGCAGTTTTTGGCCGAGAAATACCTTCAGATACCAGTGTTTCCCGGCGTCAACACCCTTTTCATGGGCGTCACCGAGGAGAGAGGTGTGTGGTCCGAACGTTGTCAGGGATGCGGTCAGTGTATCCTGGGGCAAACGGCCGGAATATGCCCCATCTCCCGCTGCGCCAAGCGGCTTCTGAACGGCCCCTGCGGCGGCTCCACCAAGGGCAAATGCGAGATCAACCCGGAGCTCGACTGCGCCTGGCAGCTTATCATCGATCGGCTGAAGGAGCTTGGCAGGCTCGACGACTATGATGAACTCATGCCTATCAAGGACTGGTCCACTGAACGTGCCGGTGGACCGAGAAAAGTAGTCAGGGAGGATCTACGACAATGAAGGTAAAGACCCCGAGCAGGCTGGAAAAGATACTCGCCTCAGGCCACCTGGCGGTTACCTCGGAGTGCGGTCCACCCCGGGGAAGCGACGGAGGGGTAATCGCCAAGAAGGCGGAGATGATCAAGGACTACGTGGATGCCATTAACATCACCGACAATCAGACCTCGGTCACACGCCTGTGCAGCCTCGCTGCGTGTATACGGCTTAAGCTGATGGGGCTCGAGCCGATACTTCAGATGGTCACCAGGGACAGAAACCGGATTGCACTTCAGAGCGACATCCTCGGGGCCGCCTCCTTCGATATCTTCAACATACTGTGTCTCTCGGGCGATCATCAGCAATTCGGTGACTGCCCCCAGGGTCAGAACGTCTTTGATCTCGATTCCATGCAGCTGATCCAAACCGTGCGATACATGCGGGATGAGGGGAAATTCCTGGGGGGAGACGAGATCGAAAGACCGCCCAGGATGTTCGTCGGTGCCGCGGCCAACCCCTTTGCGGATCCCTTTGAGATTCGCGTTCGGCGACTGGCCAAAAAAGCGGCGGCCGGAGTGGAGTTCATCCAGACACAGTGCATCTACAACCTGGAGAAATTCGAGCTCTGGATGAAGCAGGCCAGGGACCGCGGGCTCCACGAGAAGGTTTACATCCTCGCCGGGGTCACGCCCTTCAAATCAGCGGGCATGGCCAAGTACATGAAAAATCGCGTCCCCGGGATGGACGTGCCCGATGAAGTGGTGGCGAGGATGAGCGGGGTCCCCAAGGAGAAGCAGGCGGAGGAGGGGATCAATATCTGCGTGGAGTCCATTCAACGGCTCAAGGAGGTGGAGGGGGTGCGGGGATTCCATGTGATGGCCATAGAGTGGGAGGAGAAGGTGCCGGAGATCGTGGAGCGTGCCGGCCTCTACCCCCGGCCCAAACTCGAATAAGATCGCTCACCAAGTATCCTGCCTCTCCGAGAGCTTTCTTCTTTGAGCTTTTGGCTTATTATCCTTGCCGCTTTGCTTTCAGCTGTGAGCTATCAGCTTATTTAAATGGCAGGATTACCGTCTTTCGTACAATGTAGAGGCCAGTTTGGTCGTTGAAAAAACACAGGTGCAGGTAACGTAAATCATGTTTCTGATTGTATCTGAAAGCTGGTCGTAGTCTTTTTGAAAACGCGCCGTATCCAGTCTATTTACCTTTAAATCCTTCAATGCAAAAACCGAGGCGGAGCGAGGCTCGTGGCCCATATCCGCGAACGGCATATACCCGAAGACGTCATCCTTTTCGAGGGTCAGGAGGGGCAGAGAACCTTTTTGCGTCTGCCCAATCACATATGCCTCGCCTTCTACTATGGTAAACGCCTCTTGCTTTGAAGATCCCCTCTCAATCACCACCTTGCTATCCTTAGGAAGTCCCGTGGTTTTACCCTTGTGCGTGAACAACTCAATGGTCCTGTCCGTAATCTTTGTTAGTCTTCTGTCAAGGCTGAGGAGAAATCCCTTGAAATCAGCTGAGAGGGATGAGAATTCTCGATGCAGGAGCTCGGTCTCCAGCAAACCCAGTTGAACATCGCCCAGAGCAGTTACGGTGGCGCTTCTGGCATACTCCATGAAAGTTAAGGAGGTGAAGGTTCCGATAAAACAACCCCTTCCGAGATGGGCGATGGTCATAGGGCCATTTGACGTTTCCTTGCTGATAGTTACTGAGCCCTTCAATATGACCCAAATCCACTTTCCATGACCACCCTGGCTGACGATCTTCTCTCCATCGCGGTAATTTTCCTCATTCAGTACATAGGAGTAATCCACCAATGGCCCTTCGATGACTCTCTTTTTTCCAGATCCTCCTTTTCCGGCTTCTGCGGGCGCCACCTTATCAAAGGAGGGAGGCCCCACCTTTTTAATCAACCCGTCGTCGAGCATCCTCATGGCATCGAGCACGATCTCCATCATGCTGTTGTTGATCACCCGCCCAGTGCGAACCTCCCTTTCGTGGAATTCGAATGTCCCTTCTACCCATCCAAACAGGGCGTAAAGGGCGTCTAAGCCACTCTGAGGGCCGATCGTAGCGTTTACGGGATCTCCTTTGAGGAAATAGATAAGGCCGGGATTCGGAGAGTGCTGACTCGTGATTCGCAATATGCCGGTGCTATTGTTCCCGCCGAGTATTTGAAAGATATCGGCGAGGCTGATGAACGTTAAGCTCCCTGCAAGCGCCGCTCTATCACTCATAAGCCCTTACCCTGTCCATTTCAGCTCTTTCTGGAGATGCCTTAACGTGAGAATGAGGCATTTCCTCAGGGTATCCCCCACACCCTTTCCCTTCACCGCGCTCGCCTCAAAGGTAGGGACCCCGAGCTTGCTGTTTAGATCCTGCTCCATGAGCTCTATTGGCATGATGGGAATGCCTTGCTCTCCGAGATCTCGCTTGTTATACTGGATCACCAAGGGAATCTTGAATATATTCATGTTTTGCTCTGTGAGGTTTTGCTGGAGATCCTTTAGCGATAACAGGTTTTCTCTCCGTCGAATCTCAAGGGAATCCGCGACAAAGACCACGCCGTCCACGTTCTTGAGAACCAGTTTTCTCGTTGAACTATATTTCGCCTGTCCCGGCACGGTGTAAAGCTGAACCTTGACGTCGCAGCCCTTGATCTTGCCCAAGCCTATGGGCAGAAAATCAAAGAAGAGGGTACGATCTCCCTTGGTATTTATGGAGACCATCTCGCTATTCGTGTATTTCTTTCCCGCCTTGAAAATGTATTCCAGATTGGTGGTCTTGCCGCTCCGCCCCGGGCCATAATATACGATCTTACACTCAATGACCCTATCTTTCGCATTGAAAACCGCCATACAACCTACTACACCCTAAACTGAACCCTTTCGTTAATGATGCGGCTCGCAAATCCCCATCTTCCTCAGCTTTGCTATCTTACGTGAAATCCGGCGGCTTTTTCAATCAAATGACTACTCGCCCTCTATGGTGATGTCCAGCGAGTAATCTCCCCGTCTTGGGCCGGACGATATCTTACTCAGTCCGGAAACGACTCCCTTCCCATTAAACACCGCTATAGAGGAAAAGCACTGTATATCTGAGAGTCGGAGCCCGGGCTCGAAGGCATCCACCAAATCCTTCTGCTGAGCAGCAATAATGGTGCTCACCTTATTGCCCGACTGAAAGCTAACCTCAAACTCCGCTCTTTGGCCCTTGCGGGGGCCACTTGCCAATTGCACGGCAAAGGAGGAGATATCGATAACACCCTTTTCTTCTTCAGATTCGACTTCTTCAGGAGGCGGCTCGTCCACCTGCGGAAGGTCCACGATAATGCCCTGCCTGGCTAGATGATCCTTCAGAGCGGAGCTTAAGAATCGCAGCTCCTTGGCTGAGAATGTCCCCTGAGTCAACCATTGTTCGAATTGAGCAACAGCGGCATCTGGTGAAGCAAGGGTCACGTGGCACATGAGTGCGTTCTTGGCAGCCACGAGGGGTATGATCCCTTCATCTATCAGTCCTTGGAATGCTCCTATAGCCTCATCATATTGCCCGAATTTGGCCAAGGCAATCGCTCCTTCCATTGCAGCCGTGTCTTCACTTTCTGAAAACGAGAATAATCGACCGATGAGCTCATGCACCTCTTGAGAGAGCTCAGGTGTCTCTGAAGCGCTCTCAATCTCATCCAGAGTCCCCTCTATGGTTCGTATCTTGCCTTGAACAGCGTCTATGAGTTTTTTATCCCTGGAATACCCCTTATGTCTTTGGAGGAATTCGAGGAGCTCCTTGTATTTTTCTTTGGATTCGTCCAAGAGCCCGTGTTTTTTATAAATTTTCGCCTCTTTTATCAAGGACTCTATGTGTTCTTTATCAGACATTGAATCCCCTTGCCAAAACCATCTGGCTTTCTTGGATAAAGCCCCTCACCTTATGCCATAGTCTCCTGGCCTCTGAAAAATATGACATATTGCCCAAGAAACTGACGCCTCTCCTCATTCATCTCTATGAACTTAATTCCCGTTGTAAAGCCGCCGTCTTCGCGTTTCATCGAATGGGCAATCCTTCCCTTGAATTCCATCAGTTCATCTTCCAGGGCTATAGTCAAAGTCACCACATGGTGAGGGTCGATAGGAACATGTGTTTCCAACAGGATTCCACCTTCACTGACATTCAAGGTCCTTCCCATCCCTTGCCTTATTTCTTGATCATTTTCATCGCAGCTCACGTACGATATGAGGTTGGTCGATTGGATTCTCGGGTCTTTTCTTTTATCATCTATTGGCATGCCGCTCACCGAATTAAAACCTACGTAAATTAAACTTATTGTCAACACTAATTGATCTTCAACGCTGATTCCAATGCCCGGACCCAAATTCTTCAATCCATGTCTTTTCTATTTATTTATACCATAGATTGACCCTCCCTGTCATTTATTGAAATACAATTATTCAGCTAACGTGCAGGATATCAGGATATTGGCTGATTTGTCGGGACGCTCCCCGCCGTGGCGGGCACTCGGCGGGCAAGCCCGCAACTCCTCTTTGCCTTCAGCTCTGAGCTGTCAGTTCATTAGCCGTGCGCTTTGCCTTTCCCAATCTACCTTACGCCCTCTACTAATGCGCCATGCGCCACAGGCCTTGAGCCTTCGTCGAATTATCCCTATAATCTCCGTGCAGAGAGCTCCATATTGCAGTTGCTTTTTCCCCGACATTTTGGTACCAAGAAACAGTTATCTTCGCTTAATCTGCGAACCCTAACCAGGGATTATCCATGGAATGAATACAAGGCCCTGTTTCTCGCAAGGAGAAGTGGGGTCTTATTTTTAAGTGAACGCTTGCCCAATTGATCGGTCCAAGGCCAATATGAACGTGTAATTGAAGACAGGAGAGTGTCTATGAAAAACAAGCTAAATGAATATGAGTTCGTAGTCAGGGCGATAAAAAGACTCCGGAGGCCGCCATATAAAGGAATCCACTCCGTGTATAGCGGATTCAATCAGGCCTTTAAGGACTATTTCGGGACTAATCCCATTGAGACAACGCAAAGGCTGGCCCAAGAAGGAAAGATTATACTGCGCCCTGTAAAGGGCGGCGTGATGCTCTACCTTCTTGAAGACGCTCCAGCGGGATCAAAAGATGTATTACAGAAGATACTTGAAGGGGATGATGAATAAGAAGAATGAGAGGCTGGAGATGATGGCATAGCATGAATAATAAGGTTCTGCCTCTCACACTGAGAGCGGGGTTTTCCATGCTGTTTTTTCGGCCGCGAAGAACCGGTGATAGCTTCATTCCAACAGACAATCCGTGATTTAATGGGATTGAAAAGACTATTTTTGAAGCCGAGTATGTTGGGTGAACAGGATAGGCCCAGGGGAAGGTGAAAAATACGAGATTTGATTCAATGTAAACGCCTTTTTGTTTGACGTAGCAAGTTGAGGAGAGTATGAAATAAAATTAGAGGGTCTTACCATTGTTGAACCCCATGTGAAGAAAACCCTTCATACTGTATCAACGTCACTCCCGCTTCTTGTTTTTTTTAAGTAGGATCACCTGTCTCAATGCATCTGGCGAGAGAGAAGAAGGATTTCCCATAATTCCATAGTAAGGGAGCTCTATTGAACGTTCTTTTAATCTACCCGGAATTTCCAGACACATTTCGGAGTTTCAAGCACGCCCTTGGGGATCTTTGGCAAGGAGAGGCTCCAGTATTAGGAGATCTTGGCATGAACGCTCTTTCCTCGCCCCGGATTGTTCCCATTGGCAATTACCTTGGCGATTTACGGCCATCATTTCCGCAAGATCTGCAATTTACCCATCATGTAAGCACGTTACAGCAGTAAGTAAAGGGCTCCATGGAGAAGCACTCCGTGCAGGATCGCGGACAGCATACCAGTGGTGGTATGATTACGGGATTCAACCTTAACGACAGGTAACGTATATAATTTTGAAATGAGAAGGAGGCTAGAATGAACATCTATGTGGGTAACTTATCGTACGGGGTAACCGAAGAGGACCTGAAAGAGGCCTTTGAGGCCTTTGGGGAGGTAGAAACCGTCAAAATCATTAAGGACAGGTACAGCGGAGAATCAAAGGGATTCGGCTTCGTGGAGATGCCCGATAGAGCCGGCGCCGAGGCCGCGATAGATGGTCTGGACGGAACAGAACTAAAGGGCCGGACGATTAAGGTTAATAAGGCGAGGCCCCGTTCAGAAGGTCGTCGAGGCGGAGGAAGGCCGGGAGGTGGGCGACGTTTCTATTAGGCGGTTCATATTCCCCTACAATCAATCAGCGGCTCTCCTGTGATTGGGCTAGGCCTTGCGTTTTGCCATTCATATTTCCTCAATTTAAGCCCGATCCTTGAACCGTTAATTTCCAATCCCCTGTGAGCCGCGCACATCCTTGTTCCAGAAAAAAGCACCTCAAAGGTGAATGCCAATGGATTAGCGAGATGAAGGCCAGAGCGCCTTCACCACTGAGTTACTCTTCAAAGAGAATGTGAGATATTGACAATCTTATCAGCAGGTGATAATTGTTGCTGGCTCAAAAAAAACGTTCGAATTGAGTACATTTAGTGAGGAGGTGGTGCTTATGGAAGGAAGGATGATGAAAGATTGAATAACTAAAAACCAAAAAAAAGGAGGGAACAAAATGAGAATGAAGAGATTTTTCCTAATTTCAACACTTACGCTTTTGGTATGCGGTTTGATGTTCGCCGGCCTTCCGTTAGCAGCACACGCCAAAGTAATCAAACTTGTTTACACCGACCATAATCCTCCAACCTCTTATGGTACAATCCATGCGAATGCCGTATGGCTCGACAGGCTTGAAGCGGCTACCGGCAACCAGATTAAAATAGAGCGTTATTTCGGTGCTACCCTCGTCAAGGGGATGGACGCATGGAATGCCGCAAAAACCGGCGTTGCCGATATGGCCTGGTGTGCCATGGGCTATTGGCCGGGCATGGCGCCTCTCACCGAAATCATGCAACTCCCCTTTATCCCCTTTAAGAACGCCCAGCAGGCCAGCGGGATCTTAAGGAAGCTCTATAATACATTTCCGGAGTTTCAGAAGGAGTACGAGGATGTGCACGTACTCGTCAACTACACCGCTGGTCTGTATAGACTGCTTACCACGAAGAAGCAGATCAAAACCCTTGAGGACGTGAAAGGCTTGAAGATAAGGGCCCTGGGCGGACCTCAGACTGACGCGATGAAGGCATTAGGGGCTGTTCCGACCCTGGTGCCGTTTCCAGACACCTACCTTGCCATGCAAAAGGGTGTCCTCGACGGCACGTTAACGCCTATTGGAGCATGTGAGATCTTCAACTTCCACGAGGTAGGAAAATACATGACCCATGTGATTATTGCCACGGCACCCTTTGCTATTATCATGAATAAAGACAAATGGAACAGCCTGCCTCCCGATATCCAGAAGGCTATAGATAGTGAATGCGGTTATGATGCGTGTAGATGGCTGGGCAAACACTATTCTGACGCCCTTGACGATGCTGGTTTGAAGGAGATGGACGAATACGCGGCAAAGACCGGTCATAGACTGATAGATTATACGCTCCCTCCGGATGAACTTGCCAGGTGGCAGCAAGTGGGAGGCAGACCATTATGGGATGCCTGGGTGAAAAGAGTGAGCGCAAAAGGACTGCCAGGGCAAGCCGTGCTTGATGAGCTTCTTCGACTCGTAAAAACAGAACCATAGTATTCAAAAAATGCGGCTGAAAAAGATTATCCATGCCCTGAAAAGGGTGATTAACCCTTTAGTCCGCATTATAAATTATGTGGCAGCAGGCGTCCTCGCCTTAATGATGTTTATTACGGCGGCGGATGTCCTGCTGCGCTATATCTTTAACCGGCCCATAAGCGGTACCTGGGAGCTTACCTCATATATGATGGCAGTATTGGTCAGCTTCGGGCTGTCCTATTGCGCTTTAGTAAAAGGCCTCATTAGCGTAGAGGTGCTGACCTCGCGGTTTTCACAGAGAGCTCAGGCGGTTTTAAATTGTATTACCTATTTGCTCAGCACCTGTTTTTTTTCATTAGTAACATGGCAGAGCATACTTTATATAAAGCTTATGTTTAAAAGCAACCTGGTATCCGCCGTATTACTCATACCCGCTTTTCCCTTCATAGCTGCGCTGGCCCTGGGAAGTCTCGTTTTCACCATGGTGCTTCTCGCGGATTTTCTGGAATATCTTTCTCAGGCTGTAAATAGATGACACCCCTTATCGTCGGATTTATCGGCATAGGCATTCTCTTTATATTCCTGTTTTTAGGGATGCCTATAGGTATTGCCATGGGAATGATAGGTTTTGCGGGTTTCGCCTTTCTCAGGGGTTGGGACGCAGCTCTTGGTGTATTGACCACAGTCCCCTACCGAACCTTTGCCTCGTACGACTTTAGCGTCGTCCCCCTCTTTATCCTTATGGGGGCATTCTGCTTTCATGCCGGACTCAGCAAAGATCTCTATGATACGGTCTATAGATGGTTAGGGCATTTCCGTGGCGGTCTGGCATTGGCTACCGTGGGTGCCTGTGCCGGTTTTGCCGCTGTCAGCGGTTCCAGTACGGCTACGGCGGCCACCATGGGCACGGTGGCCCTGCCGGAGATGGAAAGATATAACTATGATCCGGCCCTGGCTACCGGTTCAGTGGCAGCCGGCGGTACCATCGGCATCTTAATACCCCCCAGCGTGGGGCTTATTGTTTACGGTATTATAGCCGAGCAATCCATAGGCCTGCTTTTTCTCGCGGGATTTATTCCGGGCGTGCTCGAAGCCGTTTTTTATTTAATCACCATATATATCATATGCAAGCTTAATCCCCGGTTAGGTCCACCCGGGCCTATATCGAGCTGGAAAGAGCGGATAGTATCGCTCAAGAATACATGGATCATATTGCTTCTATTTCTCCTCGTTCTCGGAGGCCTTTATTTCGGTGTTTTCACTCCCACGGAAGCGGCCGGGGTGGGCGCTTTCGGGGCCTTTCTTTCCGTATTGTTAAGGGGAAAGCTTAACCGGCGGACCTTGAAAGATAGTCTGTTCGAGACGCTCAGAAATACGGCAATGATACTTATTATCGTATTGGGTGCCCTGATCCTGGGTTATTTTCTGGCCATCAGCAGGGTCCCTTTTACGATAGCGGATACGATAGCCGGACTTGAGATGAACCGGTATATCGTTCTCACATTTGTGCTGGTCTTCCTTCTGTTTCTCGGTACTGTTATTGACGCGCCCGCGATGATTCTCCTGATCACCCCCATTTTCTATCCTGTAGCCGAAAGACTTGGTTTTGACCCTATCTGGTTTGGAATTATTATCGTGAGAATGTGCGAGATGGCACTGATAAGTCCCCCCGTTGGCCTGAATGTGTTTGTCATCAAAGGGGTGGCGCCGGACGTTCCCATGTATACCATATTCAGGGGGATTATCCCTTTCCTCATAGCTGATGCATGCCACATAACTTTACTGATAGCTGTCCCCCAGCTTTCCCTGTTCCTGCCCAATTTGATGTAGCGACCATGCACCCTGATTCAAGCGAGTTATTTTAGTGAGGTCCCTTACATCAGCTGTAAACGACTACGGTTATTCCTTTCCTACCTGCGAGGAATCAGGTTAATCAATTCCTCTCTTTCACCCTTCAGAAAGCGCCTCAGGTTTTCGCGAAAGATCTCGACCGCCTGTTGGGCGTAGGTTTCGCTCATGCCGCCAACGTGCGGAGTGATGATAACGTTCTCCATGCCCCAGAAGGGGTGTTCGGGAGGAAGGGGCTCCTCCCAGAAAGTATCCAGGGCCGCGCCTGCGATTTTCCCACCCTTCAGGGCCTGAATAAGGGCATCTTCATCCACTAGCTTACCCCTGCCCATATTGATGAAAAAGGCAGATGGTTTCATCCTTGAGAATGCTTCGGCGTTAAGCATTTTCTGGTTATCCGGTGTGGAAGGCGCGACTGAAATGAAATAATCGACTTGCGACAGAACATGGTGGAGTTCATCCAGGTCGTAGAACTCATCCACCGCATCTATTTCCCTCGGGAAAGGGTCAATCCCTAAGACGGTCATATCAAAGGCCTTGCACTTTTCGGCGATCGCCTCGCCTATTGCACCCACACCCAGGATACCCACCTTTTTCCGGTAGAGCATCTTGGTTGGCCACCGTTCCCATACCCGGCGGTCCTGATTACGCACAAAACGGGAGAACTGCCTGTTCATGGAGATCATTAACATGATTGCCATTTCGGACATCTGTGGACCGTGGATACCGCGCGATGAGGTAAGGATAATGTCCTTTCGGGCCTTAAACGAGGACAGGTTCTCTATGTAATCAGTCCCCGTAAGCAGGGAATGAATCCATTTCAGGTTTTTAGCAAGCCTGAGCATCGATTCTGAAATGCGAAGTGCTGCCAGAACCTGTGTTTTTTTTATAAAATCACCGATTTCAGCTTCTTCTTTCGCGGCCAGGAACGTCACCTCGGGGAAATCCGATGTTAAATAGCCTTTGAACTCCTGCGCATCAAACACCGAGCTTAGTATCACTATATTCATCGTCTCTATTCCCCCCTTTTAGGATATGATTATGATATCCTTGGGCGTCCTGTGCAGACATTCTCCAGGGCCTTCAGGACCAATAATGTAGTTGTCGCAGACAGTCGCCCAGACCCTGTCGGTGGCGGCCGCCGGGTGAACGGTGATGTTCATACCTTGCTTAAGGGTCATGGTTTCGTCCTTCAGGAAGAGCGGCCTTTCAACCAGATCATGTCCCTGGCCATGGGCATACAGGCGCAGTTCGGGCCTGTATCCCTTCCGTCCCAGAAACTCGTTGTTGGCCGCCAGGATTTCGCCGGGAGAGGCGCCTGGTTTGAGAAGGCTGAGCGAGTGCTCCTGCGCCTCCACCGAATATGAAAAGGCATCCACCAGTTCCTGCGAGGGCTGCCCGATAGAGAATATGCGGGCGATTTCGGTATAGAGGCCCCCCGGTCCGTTGACTTCGATCAAAAGAGAGACCTGGTCGCCTTCCCGGATTACCCGGTTCTGGAAGCGGCGGCCCTGAAAAGGGGCGGGCACTCCCTTTGGCGCCGAACAGACAAGGATGAGCTGTTGTTCACTTCCTCTCATTGTGACGGAATGGCGGGCTTCGTTATGGACGTCAAAATCCCTCATTCCAGGCTTGATCCTTTCACGCAGTTCTTCAATTGCCTTATCCTGAAGGGTGGCGGTTGCCCTGATTAATGCGATCTCCTCCTCGCTTTTAACCGCCTTTAGATGGTCGATCTGTTCAGTCATATCAATAAACCTCGCCCCTGGCAGGGATTCCACGAGATATTCGTAAAAATTGACCGGAATGAAGGACCTGCCCACCAGACCGATCACGGCATCTTTCTTTTCCCCCAGAACACCCGCGGCCAGTTCCCCGTCATAGGTGTGGGTGTAATGCGCGGTGGGGAAGTAGGGCGCGCCTAATCTTTGCTTCACGCCTCGGGCTGCCCATTGTGGAGGATAAGGCTTGCCCGGCGGAAAAGGCCCGCTGTTGATCAGGGTCATCTCATCTTCACAGGGGAAAATAACCGTGAAGGGATAGCTGTAACGCGCTGAAAAATCACTGAACCATCTGACGTATCCCCCGAGGAATTCCTCATCATTGCGCATCAAAAGGTAGTCAACCTTGTTTTCGCGCATGACCTCACGGGCCAGGGCCCAGCGTCGTTCGAGTTCCTGGTTGGAAACACCCTTCGTCAGTCTTTCTTTGGGATCAAACATATTCATCACGCCTCCACAAAAGGTTTCCCTATAGTGATTGCAGCCTGCTCAAAGAACGATATCGAAAACCATAATTCCTTTCAATATAAAATAAGTGGCATTTCAGCTTTTTGAAATGGCTTGGTGAATGAGCATGGGGATGTCTTTTTTTGCTGCATGCCCCCTAACAGGGGGCCTCAGCGTGCCCCGTAAATCGGGGCACACGCGCAACGCGGATTTGACTATGATACGACATGGCGGTGGGTGCCCCGATTTATCGGGGCCTGCCGGTGCATTACTTCAAGGGCATGAGAAAAAAAAGACATCCCCATGCTCATGCGTCTCACCAAGACCAACCATGTGGACTTGAGTATAGGTCAAGAGCAGTTTTCAAGGAGCTAACATGTTACTAAAACAGGAATATGTTCGTTTACACTTTGACATTTCTTATTCCATGAATTATTGCCTTCAGAGTAGGCCGGAGTCAGGGTTCTGAAGAACGGAGGAAATCATGAAGACTAAAGCAGCGGTCCTGTATGAATATGGGAAGCCCTTAGTCATCGATGAGCTGGAGCTCGACGCTCCAAGAGAAAAGGAGGTGTTAGTCAGGTACAAGGCGGCGGGCCTCTGCCACACTGATTTATCGGTTATGAACGGAGTCGCACGCATGTGCCCGCTTCCCTGCATACCTGGCCACGAAGGGGCAGGGGTTGTTCAGGAAGTTGGACCAGGGGTCAGCAAAGCGAAGCCCGGAGACCATGTTCTTTTGATGTGGGTGCCGGTTTGCGGCCGATGTTACTATTGTTTGCGGGGCCAGCCTTACTTGTGCGCGGAAAAGGACAAGAACCGAGGCGGCGCCATGCCTGACGGGACCTACCGGTTACGAAAGGGGCCGCAGGATATCCATTCCATGATGGGCGTCGGGTGCTTCAGTGAATATAATGTGGTTGCCGAGACATGTATTCTCCCAATCGACCCCGGTATTCCCTTTGATATGGCTGCGATAGTGGGTTGTGGCGTGATAACAGGGGTAGGGGCGGTGATACACAAGGCCAAGGTAAAGCCGGGAAGCTCGGTGGCCGTAATGGGAGCCGGCGGCGTGGGGCTCAATGTGATCCAGGGGGCGGTGCTGGCCAATGCCACAAGGATTTTGGCCATTGATATCCTGGATAACAAACTTGAGCTGGCAAGGCTGTTCGGAGCCACTCATGTGATCAATGCGTCCAGGGAAGACCCCCTTGAGAAGGCGTTGGAAATAACCAATGGGATAGGCGTGGATTACGCCTTTGAGGCCATCGGGAGCGCAGAGACAACCCTCACCGCCTATACGTTGATCCGGAGGGGGGGCTCTCTGGTGGTGGTTGGTGTCGCCGATCTAGGTGCGAGCTTGACGCTCCCCCTCGCTGAAATCCCCGTGATGGAGAAGAGCATAGTGGGCAGTTTTTATGGGTCCGGCGATATCCGCATTGAGCTTATCACATTGCTCGAGCTTTACAAAGCCGGGCGGATTAATCTAGAAAACCTCATCACGAATCGATACCGGTTGGAGGAAATCAACGACGGATTTAGGGACTTAGAAGCAGGGAAAAACGCCAGGGGAGTGATTATTTATTCATAAAAGAGGCGATGGAAAAAACCATGAACGGCAATCTAAGGTGGTGTTCGATACCATTCACCAGGTATGTACATTAATAAGGGATAATTCCGGCGTTGACCATGATCCTCAACGGGAAGCGGATAGTAATGGCCCCTTCAGGGCAATCCTGGCGGCAGGACCCGCAGTGCCAGCATTCTTCCGG
>CAZJXD010000096.1:18226-19473 GCA_964549945.1 uncultured Desulfobacteraceae bacterium
AGACGGTAATGACATGGACCGAACCGGCTTTCCTGGCGGAATAAAGCGGCCCTGATCATGCAGCGGGCCACCGTCATCATGTTGTAGACCTCCTGAACCCGGCAAAGATCGTGATAATCGCCGACCTTGACCTGATCCCTCCATTTCTCTATCAGATCAAGATTCTGCCAGGCCTTGTTCATCCCCCATGACGAGCGCACCGGGCCCATGCCTTCGGCCAGGGTGCGCTGAAGCACGTCCTCGAACTCACGCCATGAGACCGATCCGGTCCCTTCTAGAGGGCCGAACAGGCGATCGCGGATTTCATTAACCTGCCGGTTGGAGACCGGCGCGGGATTCGCCTTATTCCGCGCGTAGGCAGAAGCCATGCGCCCGGCATGGATACCGCTGGTGACTGCCATGTGCAGACAGCGGCACTGATCTGCCGAGTTTCCCGCGGCGAACAGGCCTGGTACATTGGTTGCACAGTCCTGATCGATCTTGATTCCGCTCCCGCACACCTCGCTTGGCCCTCCCTGCATACCCTCGGAGGTGGTAATCTCCATTAGGTCTTTGGTCAGGTCGATGTTCTTCTGTTCAAAGAAGTCCGGCAAGGTGTCTTTGTCGTATCCAAGGGTGGCAATAAGGTGTCTCATTGCTTCAGGATCCAGGTGTCGGCAATCAATATAGACGGGACCTCTATGGGCCTTTAATTCACCCAGAACCCCCTGAACCAGTTTGTAGCGAGGGCCCTTCATCCCCAGGGGATCATATCGTTCCATAAATTCCTCGCCCTGACCGTTGACCAGGGTGGCCCCCATGCCCACGAGGGCGTTCAGGCCCGCTGAACTGAATCCCCTCGGTATCACCGTCATTCGCATGTATTCCACATTGGCGAGTTTGGCGCCGGCCCTGAAGGCCATGGCTTCACCGTCCCCGGTGTTCGCCGGGCACATCCAGCAGTTAAAGCTTAATCCCGATGGATTCTGATAGAGCCGATTGGTGCCCCCTGTGGCCAGGAGCACCGCCTTGGAATGGATCACGTAGAATTCCCCCTCTCGAACATGGAACCCTGCCGCACCGCAGACCTCCCCATCCTCGATCAGCAGATCTCCTGTCACCACCCGATCCAGGACCCGGCATCCCGCGTCACGGGCCGCCTTGGCCAGAATGGGTTTCATCCTTTTCCCGTTGAAATTGATATACCAGGGACCGGGCTGCCCATAGGACTGGGTGCGAAAGAAGGAGCCATCCGGCCTTCTGAGGGT
>CAZJXD010000097.1:0-19319 GCA_964549945.1 uncultured Desulfobacteraceae bacterium
TTCGGATACCCTAACTGCATTAGTCATATTTTCAATCCTCCTTACCTACGTGGTTATGTTTAATATAAAATAAAATGTTGCACTTTGCAATAATTTATTAATTTTAGAAGCTTGCTTGTTCAAGGCGAACGCGGCTCTTCAGCCGCACGGAATACCTGCCTGTCGGCTTGAAGGGCAAGGCTAGATGTTCAGCTTATTTTTCTCCGTTACGGAGAATGTCCGAAAATGCTCTTGGGTTTAAAATCGGAATGCCCTGGAAGGTTTTTAAAACTAGTAAATCTTTGTCACCCGTGACAATATGATCCGCATTTGAGGCAAGCGCTAGACCTAGAATCTTTATATCATCAGGATCACGACAAATCTCCGATGCGAGGGGTACTGGAATTGAGATATTTACATGCTCGCGTAGAAGTTCGCCGATATTGTCAATGATTTTTGCATGAAGTTTGATCTTAAGCCGGAGATTTCTCAGAATTTCATCGAACAAATCATCAAGGAACGCGGGAGCGACCGGGTCATTTTCACAGGAGTTATCGAGCTATCCCCGTCTTTTCAGGCTCATTGAGGAAATGATTCAAATACTGCGTCTGCAACCAGGATAAGATCCACGGGCAGTTGCACCCCCATTTTGGCGGCCGCTTTCACATTCACGTGCAATCTCAGTTCCTGCTGGCTCTCCACCGGCATGGTAGAGGGATCAGCGCCATTGAATATCCGCTCAGCCATCCCTCCAGTTTGGCGACCGAGGCGGTAATAGTCAATCGCCAGGGCGGCAATGGCACCACGAGGCACCGAGTCCACATCTCCTGCGTATAACGGTATACGGTGTTCGCTGCACGCTCTCGCCACGGATTCTATTCGTGATACCACCGTGTTATCCCCCGGAACATACACGACGTCGCATCTGACTACTATATCCCTTGCCGCCTTTTCCACCCCATTGACAGTGATCGCCGTAGCCTCTTCAGTAGCAATGCCGGAAGCGGCACACTCCTTCTTGAGCATGTTCACGAGCGTGACGGAGTTGGACTCCTCAGGGTTATAGATCAGTCCAAGTGTTTTTATAGAGGGATGAATTTGCCTCATCAACGCGATGTGGCGTTCAATTGGGCTCATGTCCGTTGTGCCCGTAATGTTTGCCCCAGGCCTGCTGAGGCTTTGCACGAGTCCAGCTTGAACTGGATCGGTGACAGCGGCGAACAGGATATTCTTCCCCTTAATCCTTTCGGCGCAAGCCTGTGATGATGGCGTGGAGATAGTCAGGATCAGGTCGGGGTCTTCCGCTATGATTTGGTGCGCTATCCTGATGTTATCGGCGCGGCTTCCATTGGCAATATGCACCGTGTATTTCACGTTAAACCCTCTCACCTCGAGGTGGTCCATGAATCCCTTGAGCACTGCATCTAACGCTGGATGCTTCACGATCTGGCTGACCGAGACTCGATAGGTGCCGGACCAGGAAACCGAGGAGAGAAAACAGGATAGACAAATCAGGGGGAATAATATGATTACCCGTCTCATGAAGTATCCTTCCATGAAAAGTGACAAAATATATTATCATACCAGATAAACCAGCATAAGGCCATCTATCCCCGGCGGATGCCACACCGTTGGGAGTACATCCCTATACCGATGCCAGCCAATTGTCCCCTCCCCCGCCAGGGGGATTGAGGGAATTTTTTTCTTGACATTGCGATGCATCTATTTTATAGAGCCAGCGTCATGCAAGAGATGGGAAAACAAGTTCATATCGTTGAGAGGTCATGGTGGTGGCGTAGCTACACTGGGGGAGCGCGCCCAGCCAGGCGGAGATAACAGAAGCTTTCGTTTGCAGAACCGTGGGCCCGCTTCCTGAGGGCGCCACGGTTTTTTTGTCTTGCTTCAATAAAGGCCGTGGGGCCAGAAACCCCACGGCCTTTCCTCTCCTGAGGGGCCTCACAAAGGGGCCCTCAGGAATTTGGACCCGAGGCATCAGAAGGGCGGGTTCAGGCCGTTCAGCACAGTTATGAAAGGATTCTTGCTACTTCTATCGAAAGGGTGCTAGTATTCTGCCAAGGTTCTTTTCAGGGGGAATCGCGAAATTTCCATAAGGAGGCCTTCGATGTACAAGCTCAAGGTGACCGTAGAGAGAATTGACGGGTACTGCAATCAACCCATGCTGGTGGGGGATAGCTTTACGGTGGACGGCGGCAAGATCATGATCCCCGAGGGCAAGCACATCTGTATGTGGGCCCTGCAAAGTATGATGCCTATCTTCCCCCTTCTCCAGCGTGCTGGAAGCGAAAAAGGGGACTGGACAAGCAAGGTGAACCGATTTTGTTGCCCTGATCCCGACGGGCTTGTCCATTACCGCATAGAAAGGATCAAGGACGAGTGATCATAATCGATCCCGAAAAGTGCTCGGGCTGCACCCGATGCGAGGTCAACTGTTCATTCTTCCACACGGGGAGGGTGGGTCGAAGCCGGGCTCGGGTGAAGGTGGTGAAGATTGAGGATATCGGCATTGACTACCCGGTCATCTGCCGGCAGTGCAAGGAGCGCTACTGCGCACGGTGTCCCGAGTCCGCCCTTGAGATCGGTCCCCAGGGCCAGATGATCGTCTCCCCTACGTTATGCACCGGTTGCGGCACGTGCCAGACCCTCTGCCCCATCGGAGCGATCGAGCTCTACGATGGGATACCCTACGTCTGTGACCTGTGCGGCGGTGAACCGAGGTGTGTGGAACAGTGTAACATGGGAGCGATAACCTACCATCCCGAGGATAGCGAGCCCGTCAGCCTCAAGGTATTTAAGAAGGGGAGCAGAGGCCTGAGTCCGGAACAGAAGCGGGTTCTGTATGCCCTGGACAGAACCAGAGAAATGCGGGACCACTGGATATCAAGGGCAGGAGGATAGAATGCGCTACGGATACGGCGGGCACATCCTGCGTGTTGATCTGACCAGCGGCAAGATCCTACGTGGAAAAAGCGATCCCACCTATATGATCAGGGCCATTGGCGGTCGAGGATTGAACTCCTGGCGTCTTTATGATGAGCTAAACAGGGACATCGACCCGTTGTCACCCGAGAACATGCTCCTCATTGGCGTTGGTCCCCTGACCGGCTCCCTGCTCAGTTCATCGGCCTACATGACCATTTCCGGGAAGTCTCCCATGACCGGTATCCTGGGCGATGCGGCAGCAGGGGGGTTTTTCGGGCCGCAGCTAAAGCAGGCCGGCTACGACCAGGTGATCATCACCGGCAAGGCCCACAAACCCTCTTATCTTCTCATCGCTGACGACCACGTGGAGATCAAAGAGGCCTCACACCTGTGGGGCCTGGATCTCTGGCAGGCCACATCCGCAATCCGACGGGAGCTTGGAGACAACTCGTTCCAGGTTGCGGCCATTGGCCCGGCCGGCGAGAACCTCGTCAAATTCGCCACAGTGGCCTGCAACAACTCGCGGATGTGCGGGCGCACGGGCATGGGCTGCCTGTTCGGTTCGAAAAACCTCAAGGCCGTTGCCGTACGAGGCACCACCCCCGTTTCCGTGGCCGATCCCCTGACCTATCTGGATCTGTGCCGGGAACTGGACCGCCGCATCATTTCCCACCCGGAGTGGGAGAGGCGTCATGCTCTGGGCTCCACGCTCTTGATAAAGGCCCTTAACGGCCTAGGCATTCTGCCCACCAATCACTTCCAGAAAGGCATCTGCGAGTACGTGGACAAGATCAGCGGGGAGACACTGGCCCAGAAGTACAAGGTCAAGGGTAAGAGCTGCTTCAATTGCAATATCCACTGCTCCAGGTACTATATCACCGACCAGGTGGAATCCGAAGGCCCGGAGTATGAGACCCTCTGTAGTTATTCGTCCCGCATCGGCGTGGACGACCTTCGATTTACCCTGAAGACGAACGCATATCTGAACCGAATGGGAATGGATTCCCTCAGCAGCGGGGAGACCATCGGCTGGGCCATGGAATGCTTTCAGAGGGGGCTTTTGAGCCGGGAAGACGTGGACGGCCTGGACTTCACGTGGGGCAATCAAGAGACCATCGAAACAATACTCGAGCTTATGGTCCACCGGCAGGGTATCGGGGATGCCTTTGCAGAGGGCGCCAGGTCGCTGTCCCGGCGGTTCGGCCGGGGCACGGAAAAGCATGCCCTCCACGTCAAGGGGCTGGACGTCATCTGTGGAGACCCGAGAGGCCTCAAGGCCTTTGGCCTCACCTACGCCATCGCGTCTCGGGGAGCAGACCATTTGAGGGCAGAGCCCTTCTTCGAGTTAACCGGGCGCTACGATGAGGCGGAAAGGCGGTGGGGGATTCGGGATATCGCCGACCGGCTCTCCAACAATGGGAAGGCGGTGCTCGTGGAGCACACGGAACGCCAGGCCCTTCTCACCGACTGCCTGACCATGTGCAAGAATATCGGCCTCTCCATGAATATCATGGAATTCGAGCTCGCCTCGAGGCTGCTGGAAGCCGGGACGGGCCTGGATTTCAACCCGAACCGGCTGGATCGAAGCCTGCGGGGTATCATCGATGCGGAGAGAAAAATGAACATCGATCTCGGGATCGACGCCTCCATGGATACGCTCCCCCATCGCTTCACCCACGAGCCATTGGAAAAAGGCCCTTCAAGGGATCAGGTGGTGCCCGTGGGGAAAATGGTCAAGGAATATTATAAACTCCGGGGCTGGGATGATCAGGGCAGACCCCGATAGGCAGATTGGAGGGAACACGAAGCCCATCTACAGTCCTCAAGGATAGTTGGTGCGTTTCCCCATTCCCGTGCGGGATTAGTGTTAATCGTCATTGGCTGTGATATAGTAATCAAAAAACCTTAAACGAGGAGGTGAATCATGAAAAGGTCACTGGCATTGTTTTTTTTGGTAGGCGCAATAGTCTTGTTTTTCTCGAGAACAGGGCTAAGCGCGGATGTGTCGAAAGGCATACATGTGGGAGATGCAGGTGCGTTCACGGGAGATGCGGCCGCGCCGTGCATGGAGATCTTTAATTCGGCTCAGCTCGCCGTGGATGAGTGGAACGAAAAGGGCGGCATCCAGGGCGTGAAGATCAAACACATCATGGGCGATGATGCCATGGACCCGGCTCAGGGGGTCAATGTGGCCCAGAAATTTGCCGCCGATGAATTGATGTACGGCGTCATTGGCCCGCCCATGAGCCACATCGCTCAAGCGACCATGAAGATCTATGGGGACGCCAACCTGGCCTGCATTACCACCGCGGCCTCAAAACCCGACCTGACCGAGCAGGGATACACGCACTTTTTCAGGGTGAATGCGAGAAACGATGCCCATGGATGGAACTGTGCCCTGTTTATCAAAAAGAACCTTAAAGCCAGGAAAGTGGCGATCCTCAATGAGAAGGTCGCCTATTGCGAGAACTTAGCCAGCGAGACGATAAAGGGCCTGAAGAAGCTGGGCATATCGGATATCATGCAGGATACCATTGTGGGGGGATCCAAGGATTTTTCGGCTGTTATGACAAAGGTTAAGGCCTATAAGCCCGATGTGCTTTTCTTTGTTGCCACTGCCGCCCCGGATCAGGCCATCGGCGTGCGCCAGATGAAGGAGTTCGGCATTGACGCCGTCTTCTTCGGAACCGAGGGGGCAAGGGATAAAAAGGACTTTATCGAGGCATCCGAGGGCGCGGCAGAGGGCGCCTATGTATATCATTTCTCCCCGGACATCTTTGCCATACCAGAGGCAGCAGGCTACATCAAGAGTTTCGAGAAAAAATATGGAACAATCAGCGGGTTCGGCCCGCCCGCGTATGAGGCTATGAATATCCTGCTCACCGCCATCGATAACGCGGCCAAGGACGGAAAGATCAGCCGCGAGGAGGTCATCAGGTACGTTTCTCAGACCAAGGATTATAGGGGCATTCTCGGGTTTCCCGTGACCTTCGATGAGAAGGGCGACCTGAAAGGGGGCGCCACCTATTTCTTTCAAGTGGTAGGCAAGGACTTTCGCCAGATAACGGTTATGACCGGGAAATAACGATGAACGAGGAAAGGTCCTCCTAAAAAACTAAATGTGGAAGAGCATGGGGATGTCTTTTTTTGTCTCATGCCCTAGAATGAATGCACCGGCAGGCCCCGATAAATCGGGGCACCTACCGCCATGGTATACAATAGTCAAATCCGCGTTGCGCGTGTGCCCCGATTTACGGGGCACGCTGAGGCCTCCTGTTGAGGGGCATGCAGCAAAAAAAGACATCCCCATGCTCAACAGTGAGTTTCTATAATGAATAACCCTGAAGCGAAGCGCTAGGATCATCTGCTAATCTTCAAATCAATCAGGGCCTTTCGCTTTGTCGATATCTTTGAAGCTTCACCCTAAGGTCGAGCAGTTCAGGCCTCATGGAACTATACCTCGAGCAATTGCCCCAGCAACTTGTGAACGGGCTCACCCTGGGCGGCGTGTATGCCCTTATTGCCATCGGCTACACCATGGTGTACGGGATCCTCTTCATGCTGAACTTCGCCCATGGTGAGATCTACATGGTTGGTGGGTTTGCCGGGTGGTGGGTCCTTCACCTGCTGAGCGCCAATAACCAGCCCATCATCAACGCCGGCCTCGTGATATCCCTCATGATCATCGTGGCCATGGGAATCTCCGGCATACTTGGCGTGGCAGTGGAGAGATTTGCCTACCACCCCCTGCGACAAGCGCCCAGGATGAACCTCCTTCTCAGCGCCCTTGGCGTCTCCATCTTCTTGCAGAACCTGGTGTTGAACTTCCAAGGGGCAAAGCCCCGGTTCTTCCATGTTTCCTCCCTGATACCCGAGAGCTTACGCCTCTTTGAAATAGGCAATGTGGTCTTCTCCTTTATGCGGATCCTGGTCATTATCATCTCTTTCATGTTCATGGGCCTCTTAACCTATGTGGTGAAAAATACCAAGATCGGAAAGGCGATGCGGGCCACGGCACAGGATATTGAGGCAGCGACGTTCATGGGCATCGACACGGACCGCATTATCGTCTATGTGTTCCTTATAGGGTCGGCCCTGGGAGGAGCGGCAGGAACCCTGGTGGGCCTGCTCTTCACGCAGGTGGATTACTACGTGGGATTTCAGGCCGGGCTCAAGGGGTTCACAGCCGCCGTGCTCGGAGGCATCGGAAATATCTTCGGCGCCATGCTCGGGGGCATCATCCTCGGCCTGCTCGAGTCCTTGGCCACCACATTCTTTCCCTCCGCCTATAAAGACGTGGTCGCCTTCACCATCCTTATCTTGGTCCTCATATTCAGGCCGTGGGGTTTGATGGGCGAAAAAATGCCTGAGAAGGTATGATGGACAGGGTTTTCGTGCTTAGGGGAATCGGCAAGGGGCACAGGCTCATGCTCTATGCGGCCATCGGTGTCCTATTGGCAGGCATGCCCCACCTCATGCCCAATAATTACTGGCTGAGGATCTACACCATGACGGGACTCTACGTCATGCTCGCCCTAGGCCTGAACGTGGTGGCAGGGTTTGCCGGTCTCCTGGACCTGGCCTACGTGGCCTTTTTCGGCATCGGGGGCTATACATTCGCCCTGCTTTCCTCGGCCCAGTTCGATATCCACCTACCCTTCCTGCTCACCGTGCCCCTTGCCGCGATCATCACTATGGGCTTTGGGCTCGCCCTGGGGTCAACCAGCATGCGCTTGAAAGGTGATTACCTGGCGATCGTCACCCTGGCGTTCGCCCAGATCTTCAAGCTCTTGCTGCTCAATCTCGACCGGCCCGTGAACATTACCGGCGGTGTCAACGGTATCTATAATATCGATCCCATTACCGTGTTCGGTTTCAAAATCGTCTCTCCAATGGCCTACTCCTATCTCATCTGGTTTTCGGCGATCATCGTGGTCATAGGCTGCGTTCGCCTCAAGACATCGCGCTACGGCAGGGGTTGGGAGGCCATCAGGGAGGATGAGCTCGCAGCAGAGGCCTTGGGCGTCAACACGACCTGGATGAAGCTCAAGGCCTTTGCCGGCGGGGCATTCATTGCCGGCGGAACAGGAGCGCTCTTCGCATCCTTTCAGAACTCCGTCTTTCCCAACAACTTTGATTTTCCACAGCTCGTTATCGTTTACTGCATGGTCATTCTCGGCGGTCTTGGCAACATCGTGGGCGTCATCCTCGGCGCCATCCTGCTTTCCATACTGCCCGAGTTTCTCCGGGAGTACGGGGCATACCGCATGATGTCCTATGGTCTTATCCTGATTATCCTGATGGCCCTGAGGCCCCAGGGCCTTCTCGGTTCCATAGGATTCCTGACGAGAAAGGCAACCATGCCGGATAAGGATGAGACAGGACTGCTCAGGACATCTACCGAACTTTACTACGGCGAGGAGCAGAGGCCAATGGCAGGGAAGGCGAAATACTCTAAAACGGACAGGGTTGTGCTCGAACTCAGGGACGTGAACATGGGTTTTGGCGGGCTTGTGGCGGTCAACAACCTGTGTTTTCAGCTGTTTGAGGGGGAAATCCTGAGCATCATCGGGCCGAACGGGGCCGGAAAAACAACCGTATTCAACCTGATTTCCGGCATATACCCGCCTCACGCGGGCTCAATCGCATACAACGGATCAGAGCTCACAGGCCTAAAACCTCATCAGGTGGCACGAGCGGGGATAGCAAGAACGTTTCAGACCCTCAGGCTGTTTAGCAAGATGACCGTGTTGGATAACGCCAAAGTATCGCAATTCTGCCGGACAAAGGCCGGTCCTGTATCAATCCTCTTTCATTTTCCCCGTTTTCAAAGGGAGGAGGCCCGGACCGATGCGCGAGTGAAGGAGGCCCTGGGCCTTTTCGGGGCAAGGCTTACCGGTTATCGTTATGAGCAGCAGGCCATATTTCTTTCCTATGCCAATAGAAGGCGCCTTGAGATCGCACGGGCGATCGCGACCGACGCCCAAGTGCTTATGCTGGATGAGCCGTCAGCCGGCATGAACCCGCAAGAGACGTTGGAGATCACCGATTTCATAAAGAAACTCAGGGATGTGTACGGGTATACCATCCTCCTGATCGAGCATAAGCTCAATGTGGTCAAGACAATCTCAGACAGGGTCATTGCCCTTGATTACGGCAGAAAGATCGCGGAAGGCAGCTATGAAGAGGTGGCCGACAATGAGCAGGTTATCCAGGCCTATCTGGGGAGAAAGAGGTCATGAAAAACGGGGCACCACCACGCATGCATGAAACCCCTGTTCTAGAACTTATCGATGTTGATACCTACTACGGAAATATGCAGGTATTGTATGACATCAATATTGAGATCTATGATGGCGAGCTGGTCTGTTTGTTGGGGGGGAATGCATCCGGAAAATCCACAACCCTGAAGACCGTGCTGGGGGCCTGTAGGATCAAAAAAGGCGCCGTCAAGGTCAAAGGCGAGAGGGTTGACGGGAAGCCAACCAGATACATCATATCAAAGGGTGTGGCGATTGTCCCTGAGAACAGGCGCATTTTCCCCAGGATGACCGTGCTGGAGAATCTTGAGATGGGCGCATTTCTCAGGACGGATAAGGAAGGGATAGCAAGGGATATAGAGAAAATGCTGGTCCTTTTTCCCGCGCTTAAGGCCAGGCTTTATAATCCGGGGGTTACCTTAAGCGGCGGGGAGCAGCAGATGCTTGCCATGGCCAGAGCACTTCTGTCCAATCCAAGTGTTCTCCTCATGGACGAGCCTTCAATGGGCCTCGCCCCGGTTCTGGTGGATCAGCAATTCGAACTGATCCAGCAGGTAAACCGGAGAGGAACCGCCGTGTTTGTGGTGGAACAGAACGCCAATATGGCGCTTTCAATTGCGGATCGAGGCTATGTCCTTCAGACAGGATCCATTGTACTGGCTGACACCGCGGCACACCTTCTCAACAATGAAATGATGCGGAAGGCCTATCTTGGCGGGGAGAACTGAGGCTGGGGCGCACATTACCAGCGCCCCTTTCTTCATTGGGGACCTTCGTCTGAAATGACCCCATAGAGGCTATCTGCCGGGGGGATTCCCCTTTTTTCTGTCGAAACCCTGCATTCTTCAAAATGAGGTTTATCCTTTCTGTTGTGAGATACCAGGCTCTGAACCACCTCCCAGCTCAATTTGCCCACACGGGCCATATCGGTAATCTCCTCCAGGGCTGTCCTGTTGTCATAGGGGGCAGGCCGATACGGCCTCTGCGAAAGGAGTGCATCGTACACGTCGCACGCGGCAATGATCTCCACCATGGGATCGCTCAATGCAATGCCGAGAGGATAGCCAGACCCGTCCCTTCTCTCATGGTGTTCCTTGGCTACCCGCGCCGCAAAACTCCGGGGGTCTTGGAGAAGATAGCTTAGAAGCACAAAGCCCGCCACGGTATGGTGTTCCAGGATGCCCCTGTCAGTCCTGGTCAGTGGATTGCTCTTTCTCAATATCTGGAGCGGGACACAGAGCTTGCCGAGATCATGCAGAGTGCCCGCCATGGACTCCGTGATCCAGACCTCGGAACTCTCCAGCAGATCTCGAGCCACGACTGCCGACAGTGCGAACACGAGCAGATTGTGCCGGTAGGTATAAAACTCGTGATCCCTGAAATAGTCCAGGGATTCCAGGATGGGTGCGATGAAACGGATCTTGTCCATGAGGCTCAAGGCGGTTGTTCTCTCGGCCTCCTCGAAGATAACATGGTAGGGAGGGTTCCCGAGCAAGCGGAGGATATCTTGGCAGACAGTGCCATACCCTAAAAAGGGAATCACCTGATATGAAGTGCCCCTGGTGGTGGCGATTAATGCATCCATGACCTCCGAGGTGAGCCGCGTGCCAGCAGGACAAAGCAGGCAGTTGTCCAGGGTAGACACCGGATAAGCAAGCGTGATGGTTCCCATGGCTTTCCTCCTTTATTGTGCGGTTGAAGAGGCGAACATGGAGTTTGATCTATCCGCCGGCCACCGGCTGGAATATATTGAGGATGCTGTCCGGCTGGATGGTGTCGGCACCTTGAAGGATGTGACCGTTGCAGCTCACCACAGGGACCTTGGACATGGGTATGCCCAGATGGCCCAGCAGGTCGGACACGGTGGCCCCGGCGGGCAGGTCGGCGGCCAGGCCCTTTTGGGGGTCGTAGTCGGATACATAATCCCGCAGCACGCTGAACAGTTTGACCCGGACTCTCATCAAGATTTCCTTCCCCACCTACCTTGATCGTGTGGTGTCCAGTAAAAAGGTCCAATAGCATCCTAAAGCGCCATGCATCGACCGAGGCGATCCTCAGAATTCGAGCGTCTTGTCCATCTCTTCATCGCTGATTTGAACCACCGTGTTGTGCGGCGGCAGCGGCTCTTCATAGAAAAAGCGCGGCAGGCGATCATCCTTGTTGGTAAATCCGGCTTTGCGGTTAAAGGCCCGCTCTGCTTTGAGAATCCGTATTCCCAGTTCGGTCAATGATGCCAGATCCAATTCAACGCCCAGCTTGGCGTTGATGGCCCTGAGAAAGGCTTGCTCGCCCTCGGGGGTGGAGAGCACATAGCTGGCCAACACGCAAAGGCCGATGCTGTCCACCACAGCCATGATGATCTGGTGATGGCGGGAGGCGGCCACCTGCCCTTCGGTTTTTAAAGGGTCCAGCTTGCCGGTGACATACTCGGCCACCACATTGCCGGCCGTATGGTCGGCCCCCATGGGGCTGGTGGCGTAAGTTACGGCGTTGCCCTGCATGGCGCGTGGGTCGTACCCGGAAATGCTCTGACCTTTGACAACGGGGACCCTGGGATGGTTAAAGTATCTTCCCACGGCTTCGGGTCCGTTTCCCAGAACCCGTCCCAGTTCGGTTCCCTTGGCGATCTCTTCAACCATAGCAATGGCGGCTTGGCCGTCGCCGAATGATTTGTAGCCGGCATCCATGGCCACAGCCACACCCACTCCGGTGCTCATGGTGTCGATGCCCAGATCGTCGCATAAAAAGTCAAGCCTTGCGATGGTATCCAAATCATCGATACCGGTCATCCCTCCCATGGACCAGATGGTCTCGTACTCCAGTGAGCTTGTTACATACTTTCCTCCGGCATCCACAAACTCATTGGAACACTGGATCATGCATTTGGAGCAGCCCTTATGGCCGGTCTTGCCCCCCCGTTTAGCCATCAGCTCGGCCATGTGCTCGCCGCTGATCTTTTCCCAACCCTCGAAAACCCCTTTAGTGGCGTTGTAGGACGGAAAGCCCCCCATGGAATTGACCGGTGCAACCAGCCCAGCCGTGCCGAACCTGGGCATCACCTCTCCGCTGAAGGGATTGCTGCGCACGGCCCGTGCAAAATCCCTGGCCGCCTTCTCAAAGGCCTCGGGATCGGCAATCGCATCTGCGGCCCGCCCCCTCAAATCCAGCACAATGGCTTTTAGCCCCTTGGATCCCATAACCGCACCTAACCCGCCGCGTCCGGCAGCCCGGCAGGGACGTCCTTTTGTGTCGGTGGATTGGATGGACGCCGCGTGCAGCATCTGCTCGCCGGCCGGGCCGATACACATAATGGCATTGTGGGAACCGTAAGAGTTGAATAAGGCCTCAACCAGCGCATATGTCCGCATGCCCTTATATTCGTCGGCCGGAACCAACCGCGCCTTTCCGTCCACATCCACCTTGAGCAACCAGGATTGGTCTCGGTGTGCACGACCCTCTACGATAATGGCTGTAATGCCCAGGCGGCCGGCCGCATCGCCGAAGGTCCCGCCCGCATTGCTCTCTTTGATGGTACCGGTTAGCGGGCTTTTGGCCCCCACTGCAATTCGACTGGTATTCACCAGGTGCGTACCCCCCAGGAGGCCGGGAGCAAAAAGCAGGATATTCTCAGGTCCCAGGGGATCGCACGCGGAGGGTACATGGTCGTGAATATAAAGAGAGATCAACCCGCGACCGCCCAATCCCAGGTACTGGGAAGGTACCGGCTCAACGCGGATCTCTTGGCTGCTCATATTAATATGGATAAACCGCATAGCCGACTCCGATGAAATAGGTGGCTCAATGGCTTTTAGGCTGCCTTATTTGACCTGCCAAATCCAATGGCACCATGCCATCCGAATTTAAATTCCCATTTGCTCCAACTATTCATATACTAACCACGATCAGCAAAAAGAGAAGGGGTCCGTTGGGGTTAAACCCAAAAAAATCACCTAATCTCTGAGTCTCAATCACGGCACCTGGCACGGAATCCTTTTCAGCTACAGTCGAGCGGGAGATATTTTCAATGACTGCCACGAGGAGCGCCTCAGTTCAGCAAGGAGTTTTCGATCATAGAAAGAATACGCGCGAAGTATCCTGGGTCTGCTGAAAGAGAAATTCAACTACCCTCTTCTGGTGACAGGATGGATAGGGAGTTTCTACTTTCCTTACTCTTTCTGACGACAGTTCTTTCCTCTTCAGGAATAGGAGGCGGAACAGGCTCGCCTGAAATCTTCTGGACCGCACCAAAGCGAGGGGGGCAAGCTTCAAAGCACGTGCCGCACTTTATGCATTTCTCTTGGTCAATCACATGGATCTGGTTTTTGCCGCCTACAATCGCCTCTACAGGGCATCTTCTTGCACAAATCATGCAGGCCTGGCACTTATCCGGATCAATATAGTACGAGACCACTTCACGAAATAACTCTTCTATCTCGTCACTGGTGAAAAATCCGTCATATTCTTCTTCGTTATCAAGACGTGACTCCAGCTTCTCCCTTTTCACTATCTTAATGTAGGGGACCAGCTTTTTGACTTCTTCAAGGCTGGATCTTAATTCATCTTCGTCTATTTCCTCGCTTGTGCCAAGCGGTCCTAACTTTTTCACATCCTTGACAAAATCATTCACAACCTCGGCAAAAAGGATTCCTTCACCGGAGGACATAAATTCGATCCTTAACCTTTCCGGGTTCAGCCCTATGTGTTCCATTATTCTTCTACAGAGAAGTACCATGTTTAGTGCACGGTAATTTCCTTGCGTAATATAATTACATTCATTTAGACGGCAACCGCCAATAAACACCCCGTCCATTCCATTTGAGAAGGCTCTGATGACGAATTCAAGATCCACTCTGCCGGAACACATGACGCGAATAAGCCTGATTTCAGTCGTATATTGCAGTCTGGAAACTCCAGCCATGTCAGCAGCGCCGTACGCTCACCAATGGCATACAAAACCTAATATTCTTGGCTTAAAGGTAAGCCCTGTACTCATTGTTATCTCGCTCCCACCTTGCGCCTTTTTCAAGGAATAACTCTCTTACTTTTAGCTCTTTTGGGCTCATCAACCTTGAACCATGAACCGCTTAACCTTGGTTCTACCCATCTCCAACCGCTGCATCCATTTGTTGCATGATCTCCTCCCCTGGAACCGCCGCATCAATCTGGCTCATGAGCTCTTCATTGGTAAAGTGCTTCAGAGAAATAGCCCCTGTAGGACACATTGCGTTACAGAGACCATCTCCTTTACAGATAACAGGATTCACTGCCGCCTTTTTGCCCTGTCGTGTCTCACGAAACTCTATGGCATCATATGTACAGGCTGAGATACATGCCCCACACCCAATACACTTCCTCTCATCCACCTCGCAAACAGAACCTGAGACCGTGACTATATCATGTGAGAGAAGGGTTAAAGCCCGGCCGGCTGCTCCGTAAGCCTGGCTGATCGCTTCCTGTATATGCTTGGGATAGTGAGCTGTCCCGCACAGGAAAACCCCTCCCGCGGCAAAGTCAACAGGCCGTAGTTTGACATGGGCCTCCTTGAAAAAACCATCCGGTCCTAAGGTGACCTTGAATAATTGAGCTATTTCCCTATTTCCTGCGGGGGGGATAACAGCGGCAGCTAAAGCAAGGTAATCGGCATCTATCACAAGCCTCTGGCCTAAAATGGGGTCGGTCACGGTAACCCTTAAAACAGGCCGGCCCTCCTCCTCAACGGCCTCCACCTGGGGCTTATCGTCCGGCTCATAGCGGATGAACTTAATATCCTTTTCTGAGGCTTCCCGGTAATAGTCCTCCATAAGCCCATAGGTTCTCATATCCCGAAAGATGATGTAGATATCCATCTGGGGGTTTCTCTCTTTCAGCTTCAAGGCGTTCTTTACGGAATGGCCGCAACATACCCGGGAGCAGTAATTTCGATCTTCGTTTCTGCAACCCACACACTGGATCATCACCACGCTCTGGGCGTTGATCACCCCTTCGTCTCCTTTGGCGATCTGCTCCCCCAACTCCACAGAGGTCAATACCCTTTCATCTTCTCCATAAAGGTATTCGGTGGGTTCATATTCTTCAGCGCCGGTGGCGATGACCGATGCACCGTGTTTTATCTCTGTGACCCCCCTTTCAGAGGTCACCTTGGTTACGAAATTCCCCACATAACCGGTAGCATCTGTGATGATGGCATTTGTATATACATGGACTAAGGGGTGCTGATAAACCTCGCGCACAAGATCATGCACATAGGCCTGAACATCCATCCCTTCCAGGGTAGTGGGAATCCTCCGAGCCATTCCCCCCAGGTCTGAATCCTTTTCCACCAGGTGGACCTCATGTCCCTGGTTGGCTATGGACAGGGCGCAGGTCATGCCGGCTATACCTCCACCAACCACTAACGCCGTCTTGTTTACTGGCAGATCGATTTCCAGTAATGGCTCCAAATGGCAAGCTCGCGCTACCGACATGCGGGTGATATCCTTTGCCTTTTGGGTGGCGTGTTCCTTCTCTTTTGAGTGGACCCAGGAGTCATGCTCCCTGATATTCGCCATTTCGTAGTAATATTGATTAATTCCCCCTTCCCGAAGGGTGTCCCGGAATAACAGCTCAAGGGTCCTGGGGGAGCAGGCGGCGACAACCACTCGATTGAGCCCTTTTTCCTCTATCATGTCTGTTATTTCTTTGGCACAATTGGTAGCACATGAAAATAGCTGTTCCTGAGCGTAGACTACATTGGGCAACGTTAAGGCATAGTCAACTACCGAGGGAACATCTACCACCCTTCCGATATTGGCCCCGCAATGACACACAAAGACCCCTATCCTTGGCTCCTCTTCAGATACATCCTTTTCCGGCGGATATTGCCTTTCTTTGGTCAGCTTCCCTCGCCGGTAAGAAAGGAGTTGACCACATTGTGAGCTAGCTCCGCTGGCGGTGAACACCGACTCGGGGATATCTATAGGACCCTGGAAGGCTCCGCTTACAAAGATCCCGGGCCTGGTGGTCTCCATAGGATTCCCAGGAATTGCCTTACAGAATCCGTGTGGATCGAGCTCGATTCCGAACGTATCTGCCAGATCCTCATAATCAGCAGGAGGGTTCAATCCAACGGATAATACCACCATATCGAATTCTTCCTCTTTTACTCTCTCGTCTGGATCAGCATATCGTACGATTACATTCTTGGTTTCCGGGATCTCTCTTACTATTGATGCATAGCTTCTGATAAACCGAATCCCGGGAAGCTGCTCGGTTCTCTGGTAGTATGTCTCAAAATCCTTGCCATAGGAACGAATATCATTATGGAATATGGCACACTCCGCCTCTTCGTCGTGATCTTTTGTCAAAATCACCTGCTTCTGGGTATAGGTGCAGCATACTGCTGAACAGTAGCTGTTATCGCCCGGGGTAACCCGCCTGGAACCAACGCATTGAATCCAGGCTATCTTCTGGGGATGTTTCCTGTCGGAAGGGCGCAGTATCTCACCTTCGTATGGCCCGGTGGCACATAACAGCCGTTCAAAGTCAAGGCTGGTGACCACGTTCTCAAACCTTCCGTAGCCATAGTCGCCCTTTACCTCGGGGTCAAATACCTCATAGCCCGGACACAGGACGATCGCCCCTACTTTTACTTCTACCTTGTTCGGCTTTTGCTTGAGATCTATGGCGTCATTCCCACAGACTGTCTCGCAAATACGACATTTCTTCTCTTTAAGGTAAAGGCAGTTTTCATCTATATACGTGATAAGGGGAACTGCTTGAGAGAAGTATATATGGACGGCTTTATTCGACGATAGGTCTTGATTATATGGATCGGGGACCTTGACCGGGCAGTACTCGACGCAGGTCGTGCAGCCCGTGCATTTGTCCTCTATAATGTATCTGGGCTTCTTGATCAGGGATACCGTAAAGTCCCCTGCCTTCCCCTCTACACGGTCAACTTCGGTTAAGGTCAGGACCTCTATATTGGGATGCCGGCCGACCTCGACCAGTTTGGGTGCGAGTATTCACATGGAGCAGTCATTGGTGGGATAGGTCTTATCAAGCTGGGCCATATGGCCCCCGATGGCCGGTGCTTTCTCGACCAGATAAACCTTAAAACCTGCAGTGGCAAGATCGAGAGCGGCCTGTATACCGCTGATCCCGCCGCCGACAACCATAACATCTCCAAAACTGCCGTCTCCAGCACCTTTGCGAAGTTGTTGAATTTTTTCTTTAAGTAAAAGTTCTTTTTCCAATTCTCTCCTTCCTTTTTTTGTGATGTGCGATCTGTGATCTGTGATATGAGATAAAATCATTGCATACGCTTCCTGCATCGCACATCCCATATCTCACATCCCACGGAACCCCGAATGACTTCCCGTGTTATCTCCGTCCTAAACCGGATACCTTCTTTATGACCTACCTCGGCTCCTCATATATACCATTATGCCGGCCCAGATAACAGGGCTCATGATAGGTTTTTATTCCTTCTTTGACTCTGACATTCGGGCAACGGCGTCTATGATCTTGTCTAAACCATATTCGTTTGCCAATGATTCCAATCCTATCTCCAGCTTTTCTTGCTCCACTTCTTCTTCGACTTCCTCTTCCCTTTCTTCGTAAGTCAGGGCATCATTCAGGCACCACTGAACACACATCGGCTCTGACAGGGACGGATCGCTTTCACACATATCGCATGAAAGAGGGAGACCCGAATCGGGTTCCTTGAACTCGTCCCTGGATGGGCAGGAGGCCCGGCAAAAGGCACACTCTTCGTATTCTTTTCCATCAATCGTATATTTGTCCCTGCCCGCACACTCGGCAGCGGTATATTCACCGGCATATACAGGAACATATATGTCTTTTGACGGATGACGAATCACCCGGATACGGGACCTTGCTGGATTACTGCTGCTGTATTTTGGCGTAGCATGGAAGGCGGAGCAGATTACCTCACAGGCCCGGCAGCCATTGCATTTATCGGCATCAACCTTTATTGTTTTCACTATCTTCTTTTTTTTCTCACCTTCCACGGTTCACGACCTCCACTCTATTTCATCTCACCTTCCTCCGAAGCCCCTTTGGAAGGTGTATCTTCACTATCTGTCAGGATACCCCTCTCCAGAAACTCTTCACTCACATAATCCAGGCCCAATTCATGTAAAGACTCTTTCGTGGGAATCCCCTCGTTATTCCACCCTTTGAATTTGTAGTACGTATCCAGGAGCTCCTTCTCAAGCTCGGGGAATCTTTTCTTCCAGTGGTTTTCCGGAGGCTTCTCGTCTTTTCTTCTCATGCCTCTTCTTATATTTATGGCTCGAACTAAGGTCCTGTACCTCTTTACTGCCTGCGTGAGTTTGGCCTCATCCATATCGATTCCGGCCCCTGATGAGATAAATTTCGGATAGTTGTGTATATGATAGGGAGGCTTCAGGGGGAATGATGACAGGCCGGAGCACATACCGAGAGCATCATCGATGTAATGCATCCTCTCCTGCCAGTCCACAATATCACAACACATTTGAGCCGTGGGGTAATAGGGTATCGAATTTTCTCCACGAAGTTCCCAGTCCAGGAGATACTGTTTGAATTTTTCATCCGGAACCTGGAACCAGTCCTTTACAAATGCTTCTCTTTCCTCCCTGGTCGGCCAGGGTGACTGGGGGAACTGCCCCTCGATCTGTGTAATGTTAATCTTCTCGCCCGTGGCGTACATGAGAAAATAGATGGGATTCAGCATGGACAGTTTAAGGGGTAGCTGCTCATGTTTTTTAATGTTATTATGGGCATAGGCCTCCGCGCCCTTGCCGATCCGTTTGGCGGCCCAATAGGTACCATCGGCCAAAATATCTCCTATTCCTTCCCGCCGGACAATCCGGTCAAGCAACCAATAAAATCTCCCTTCGTTATCGGGCGGCATTCCGTCCATATCATCGTCCGTTAAAATGCCGTTTTCGTAAAGTTCGATGGCGAAGGCCATGACCTGAGGAGTTGAGAATCCGTCGACACCATACTCTGTGGCCCGCTGAGCGATTTTTAGACCGAAGTCCAGGTCCGACATGGCAGCCATGGTGTAGGTCAGTTTGGAGAAGCATTTCATCATATAGGTCGGTTGCCCCGGAGGGGAAATCGTCGCCCCGCATTTCATGGGGCAGTTATAGC
>CAZJXD010000098.1:0-19184 GCA_964549945.1 uncultured Desulfobacteraceae bacterium
TTTCGTAGCTTTAGGATCGCCATTAATCAATTTATTGATTATGGCTCTAACTCCGCAACTAGATTGCCACCAGGGCAGGGATATGGATGTCTTTTTTTAACACCGAAGAGTTCCATGCTGTTGTGCCCGCAAGAGGTGCAGATAGAGGCGGGCGATCTGCTCCTCAGGGACATCCCAGGTCTCCGTATAGGGATGTCTCTCTAGGCGACGGGCGCCCGCCTGGATCATCGGGAAAGAGCCAGCTCATAGCATCTGCCTAGTTCGGTGTAAAAAAAGACATCCATATCCCTCACTATAACTCTGCGGAGTTAGATACATAATCGAATCAATTTTATAAGCAGATACCCAACCGGTTCACCGCACCATGGCACTACTCTACCCATGACGGGCATGGTAATCGGGATAACCCTGCCTACCTGCGGTGCAGATCGCAGGCCCTGTCTCCATAGAGCTCGCGGAATTTTATCTCCTTCACGGCCGCCATGATTCCCGCGATGATAGCCTCGTTTCGAGGCGGTGCGCCCTCGGGAGCCTCCCTTTCGCCCCTGGTTGCCTCGTCGGGAACCGCGGCCGCCTGGGACTGGAGCGACTCGAACTGTTCCCTCGGCATCCTGCGCAGGCCCTTTTCGTTCCATTCATCGAAATACAGCCCGAAGTGCCGCAGCACATAGTCCTTGCTCTGCCTCCTCGCCCACTCGCAGCCGACCTTGTAGGCCTTAGAATCCGCGATGACCGTGTCGTATCGGAACGCCTCCAGTTCCCCCTTAAAGCCCCACTCTACCAGCAGCTCTTCTGTCCGTTTCTCCACTGCCTCGGCATCGCCCTCGCCGATTACATACCGTGCCATCTCATGGGCTATGGCGTAGATGAGCCAGTGCTCGGGCTCCATGAGCATCTTGGTGTTGAGGTACACGAGCTTTCTCACGGGGGTCGCAAACTCGTATCGCAGCACACACTCCTCGAGGAGCTCATCACCGGCCAGTATTTGGAATCCCCTGTCGTTGAGAAGCCTTTCGGCGACCTGTCCAGGCATTCGCGCGAACACCTTCGCTATATAGGTATGGAATCGAGGGTCGCAGTGCGTGAATCGTTGTAGGTCTTGGTCCATGGTGCACCCCCTGGGTTCTCCTTTGTTGATGACTTCTATCCTCAATGGCGGCTATTGAGGATGGCTGAGATTCAAGGCTCCCTAAATAGGCGATCTCATCGGACGAGGGCATCCGCCACCATGGATGAGAGGAACTTGACCTCCACACCCATCTCATAGTGGTCGTTCAGGTTGCTGAGCTGCGTGTGGCAGTTCTCACACGCGGTAGCGAGGATCGTGGCTCCTGTCTCGGTGACCTGATCGACCTTTACCCTCGAGGACTTCATCCTGAACTCCAGCGTCTCCTCGCCGAGGGCTACCAGTCCTCCTCCGCCCCCGCAGCACCAGTTGTATTTCGGGTCGGGTGACATTTCACGAAACTCATCGGTTATCTGGCTCAGGATATATCGAGGCTCGTCGATCACGCCACCGTTTCTCGCAAGCTGGCACGGGTCGTGATAGGTGATACCCCCCGTGAATTTCGATTTGTCCACCTTGATCCTACCTTCTCTGAGGTACCGGGCGTGAACCTCGGTGATGGATGAGACCTCGAATGGCTGCTCTCCTGAGAGCTGCTTCATCACCCGAAAGGCGGTTCCGCACTCGCAGATGCACACCTCCTTTACCTTGAGCCGTTTCGCCTCATTTATTATGCGCTCCAGGATCAACTTCGTCTTGGTGGGGTCGCCCACAAACGCGCCGAAATTGACCGCTTCGAAGAAGCTCAGGGTCCATTTTTCACCCGCCGCATTGAATACGGCCGCCGCCGGGACGATCGAGTGGGCCCCTGCCAGGGCTACGTAGAGGAGGTCCGCACCCTCCACGTCAACAGGGATCGCGTTCTGCCCCGCCTCAGTCTTCCACTTCTCCACCACCTGGGCCTCCAGGTTCTTCACGCCCGCCAGAAAGCCATCCTTGAAGGCCTCCATGGACTTGCCCTTCTCGATGGAGGTATCCGCGAGCATCGTCAGGATCTCCGGTTCCGCGTGGGCCCCTATAAGGAGAAGCTTGGCGATGGACATGAGCATCTGGGTATCGATTCCAAAGGGGCAATATACCATGCACCGCCTGCACCCCGTGCAGGAGTAGGCGGCCTCATGCAGCTCTTCGAGGGCCATATCGGTCAGCTCCTTTGCCTCTCCCACCGAAGGCCACAGCCTGCCTCGACCCTTGAAGTATTTCTTGTAGATCCTTCTCACGATCTCGTGCCGGTATGCGGCGATGTATTTGATCCCTCCCATTGATGCATACACGTGACACGCCTCGGTACAGACCCCACACCTGGTGCATGTTTCCAGGTAAAATCTCATGGCCTCATTCAGCTTACCCTGGAAGAGCTCGAGAAGGTGATCCCGTGTTTTCCGGTCCATGGTTAACCCCGCCTCAATTTGTTCATTGGCAGGGAAAGAAAGGAGTGCATGACCTGGCTGAACGGAAAGAACATGAGAAACAGGTTTGCAAAGAAGATGTGTAAGACCAGCATGAAGGAGTGACCCGATTCGGTCACCTCTGACGATAGTTCAGGCCTCATGGAAACGAGGCTGAAGAGGTATGCCCTGTAATCCTCGACGGACAGATTACCGTACTCATACCACCTCCGTGCCCAATCCATCTGGCTTCCGAAAAGCACGGTCAGAAAAAGCAGCACGAGAAGGTAGTAATCCTCGGGGACGGAGAGCTCCCTCACGGGTGCCGCAAACCGCCTGAACAGGAAAAAGAGCACACACACCAACAGGATCAGGCCGACAAAACCCCTTCCTATAAACACCTCATGTTCTATGAGCTGAAAGGCGCCGATCTCCCTGATCAGCTCCAGGTGACCGATGATAAGGAGAAGAAAGCAGATATGAAAGAGCATCAAGAAGGCCCAGAACAGGGGGTTGTGCCTCCGAACGGTGGGCAGCAGAAAGGTGTCGTGCAGGGCCCAGAGCCATCGATGGCCTTTTTCCGGGAAGATTTGTAGAGTTGTGGGATTCTTTGGCTCCCGAAATATCTTAACGAGTCTTGCCCCAAGGCCCGCCAGGAATATTGCAACGGCAACATACACCATCGGGACGAGGATAATATAGTACACAATCCGCACGGAAAGCCCCCTTTTTATAACGGAAAACCGTCGTGCCCCCTGGGCACAGGGGGCACGCGGAATGGATTCTATGCGTTGCGTTTGATATAGAACCTGATTACCCCGCCGTCCTGATCGGTTTTCAGTATCTCGTTCCCGCTCGTTCTGGCCCAGGCCGGAAAGTCCGTCAACGAACCAGGGTCCGTGGTCTGTGCCTCAATCACCCCTCCGACCTCGACCTCCTTGATCCCCTTGCTCACCTTTACTACCGGCATAGGACAGGGCAGCCCCTTCAGGTCCATTACTTTGTCCACCTTCATTTCCTCGCTCATACCATACCTCCTTATATCCCACTCAGGCCTAGATAAAAAGTTGAATCTTGCTGTTCTGTGCTTCCTCGAGGAATTTCGCCACGCCGCAGAAGTTCAGATTGGGATAGTCGATCATCTCCTCCCTCTTGAACCCCATGAGATCCATGGACATCTCGCACACGTATATCCGTACGCCCAGCTCCGCGGCCAGCTCCAGCATCTCCTCAATGGAGGCCACGTTTTTCTTCTTCATGAGCGATTTCATCATGGCAGTGCCCATTCCGCCCATGTTCATCTTGGACAGCTTCACCTCGCAGGCACCCTTCGGAAGCATGGCGCCGAACATCTTGCCCATGAGATCCTTGCCGCCGACCTTCTTGTTCTTGTCCCTCAGGATCGGCGTCCCCCAGAAGGTGAAGAACATCACCACATCCATGCCCATGGCAACGGCCCCCGTTGCTACCACCAGGGATGCCAGAACCTTATCCATATCGCCGCTGAACACTATCATGGAGAGCTTATTCTCCGGTCTCTCCTTGGAAAGCGCTTCCACCTGTTCCTTGAGTTCGGCAACGTGTTTCTCAAGGGCTTCTATGTTCAGGCCGGCTTCATGATGCCCTGCCATATCCTGTTTCTTTGCAGTATTTTCCCTCATTATAAACCCCCTTCATAAAGTTACTCATTGCAATTTATCCTTCTCATTTGAACGACCACGCATATCCTCGCCTCTCAGGTGAGCCCCTCCTTTACGTCCTCCATGGCCGATCTGAGCAGCTCCAGGTACGAGAGCATGTTCTTCCTCTGCTCTGGGTCCATCTGAAGCAAGATCTTGCGATGAAGCTCCTGTTGCATCTCCCCTATTTCCCCCGCTTTCCTCTGTCCCTTTGGTGTGAGACTGATCAGCTTTATCCGGGCGTCCTTGGGATCATGGATCTGTTCAACCAGCTCCCTTTTCCTGAGCCCGTCGATCAGTTTGGTCACACGGCTCTTGGTCACCTCCAGCTTCTGGGCAATGCCCTTTACCGTCAGGTACCGTTCACCGGCGAAGAGCATCAGGACCTTGAGCTCGGAGTAGGGCAGGCCGAAGCGCCCGGACTCGTAAATCTTCCTGTCCTCACAACACTTCAGCATCTCGGCTATCAAATCCCCTAGCCTCTGGGCCTGGTACCGCAGAAGTTCCTCGTTTATGGCGGCGGATATTTCGTTCATGATATGAACAATTTAATCCCATATTTTTCCTTGTCAATAGCAAAGCATGGGAATAAGGACAGGGTCTAGGGCGCAGGGCTAAAGGGAATGGGACAGGGCGCAAGGGAAGGGAGGGGAGTTCTCCGTGTATGCCATGCGGTTCGATTCCGCCGTGGGGTAATTACGTGAGTGGTCCAGCGTGGGCATGGAAAAGCCCTTATGGATTTCTTTCGTATCCATGAAGGGCTTCGATTAGCGTCTTGGTATGCTTAAATTTTCTCCTGGAGCTTGATCACGATCTCCTTGGGGATTTGCTCCTCCTTTTTAGGGATGTACACGGTCCCCGTGACCCCTTGCCCTTCATCGATGAGGTAGCGGTGATACCGCTTAGAATCCCGGTCATATGTGGCCGTAACCTCTACCTTCTCCTCCAATACTGCTCACCTCCTCTCAGCAACGCTTCTGATTTATTGTAATAATCGAAGCTGCCTTTTATATATGGCCAGCAGGAAAAAGGCAAGGCAAAATAATTCATGGCTTTTCTTTTGACACCTGGAATACTTTTCAATATAGTGCATAACTTCTTTCATCTTAAATTCTAGCCGGGCATATAGAAAAAGGAGCTAATGAACCGTCACAAAGTTGGGGCTTGCATTGGGTAACAGGTTAATCTGGTTAGATCTCGAGATGACGGGGCTTGACGCCGAAAGGGATGTTATCCTGGAGATCGCAACGGTGGTCACGGATGATGCGCTCGAGCTCGTGGCCGAGGGTCCGAACATCGCGATCCATCAACCCGAGGAGGTACTCAGGGGGATGGATGAGTGGGGCAAGCGGCAACATGAGCAATCGGGTCTTCTAGGGAGGGTCAGGAACTCGCCTTACGGCTGTAAGGAGGCCGAGGAGAAAACCCTTGAATTTCTCTCCAGCCATTGCACCAAGGGAGAGTCGCCTTTGTGCGGGAATTCCATCCTGAAGGATCGCCAATTTTTAATCCGGCACATGCCGAGGCTCGAGGGATTCTTGCACTACCGGAACATAGACGTGAGCACTATCAAGGAGTTGGTGAGAAGGTGGTATCCAGATGTCCCGGTGTACACAAAGCAGAAGCCCCACCTCGCGTTAAAGGATATCAGGGAATCCATTAGCGAGCTAACGTACTACCGTCAAAAGGTATTCTTGAAATAGGGACAGAACCAACGAGGCCGCAAGTTCTGCCAAGGCCCTTCCCACGTTCCCGAACCCGCACACGATCAAACGCCTCCTCACCATTTCTACGTATGCCCCCTCGCTATGAGCTCATGGTACTCGGCCCCGTCAACCATAGCCTCCACAATAGCCGGTCCCTTTGCGGAGAATGCCCTCTGAAGCGCGTGTCGCATTTCGTTCATATCATGTACTGAATAGATCGGCACGCCGAAGAGATGCTCCGAGGCGAGGAGCCCGCCGTTGAACAGACGGGTGCCGGTTGACCTATATCCCTTCCGCTCCTGCTTCACGGTGATCAAGCTCAGTTCAGTATCAGCGAGCACCACGAACACCACGTTCAGTCCGAGCCGCCTGGCCGTCACCATCTCACCCCCCATCATCAAAAATCCGCCGTCACCACTCACGCACGCAACTGCCCGGTCGGGCAGGCAGAGCTTGGCAGCGAGGGCAGACGGCACGCCAAAGCCCATGGATGACCACCCGTTGGTCATGATCTGAAGCCCCGGCGCGGGAGTGGGCCACTGCTGCCCGATCAGGTGGGTGTGGGCGCCCACATCGCACGTCATGATCCCGTCTTGGGGCAGCATCTCTCGGAGGACCGCAAGGGCAGCCCTGGGGCCAAAGGTCCCGGGTTTGGGTTTCAGTGCCTCGAACATCATCTCCCTGTTCCTTGCTACCTCTTCAAGGTCCCATTCAGTTGTAACTGGCGGCATCTCGGCCAGATACTCAAGGGAATAGCGCAGGTCCCCCACCACGTCCAAGGCCAGCTGGTGGCTCTCGTCGATATCGGCGGGGGAGGTATCCAGGCTTATGAGCGGCACATCGGGCATCCAGTCCTCGTAGTTGAACTCCACCGGGTCATAGCCGATACCCACCACAAGATCGGCCTGGCGGTAGATTCGCGCAACCTCGTTGCTCAATGCGTGAAAGAGCACCCCTGCGTAACAGGGATGGGTTTCAGGGAGCATTCCCTTGGCCATGGGGGTGAGCACCACAGGGATCCCGTGCGTATCCACGACCTCGGCAAGTAATGTATTCAGCTTCATGCGCGCCGCAGTGAGCCCGACGGCGAGCAGAGGTCTTCGTGACTGTTGGAGGAAGGCCCCTGCCTTTTCAAGTAACTTTCGGGGAGCTGCGGGGGGAGCTGCGGGTAGAACCTTTTTGGAGGAGAGATCCTCCATTAGTTCCAGGTCAGCGAGGTCGGAAGGAACCCCTATGTGCACGGGGCCGGGGACCTCGGCAGTGGCTACGGTGAAGGCTTGATGAATCGTCTCGGCGACTTTATCTCTCCCGAGGCGAGTAGTCCACTTAGTGATGGGCGCAAAAAGGGCCTGATGATCGATATTCATCTGAGCCTTCCTCTTGCGCATTGCGTCGCTCTGCTCGGAGGTGAAGGCGAGAAGCGGGGAGCGGTCCAGGTACGCGCACCCCACGCCGGTGGCCAGGTTCGTGGCGCCGGGACCGTAGGTGCCGTGGCAGGCAGCGGGTATGCCCGTGATCCTGGCGCACACATCGGCCATGATGCCGCCGCTCGCCTCATTCGCCACCAGCACGAATTCCACTCCCCCGGTGCGCATGGCCTCCATGTAGGGAAGCCATGCTCCGCCCGGAATGCCGAACATATACCGGATCCCCAAATCCCGTAACGTAGCAACCAGTTTCTCAGCTACCGTTGACATCTTTCCCCCCAAGAAGTGTTCCTTTTCAGCTCATCCTTCCCCTCTCCATATTTTCATTCCCCTGGGCACACCCACAAGGGCGATCGATTTGGGGGGAAAGATGGCATCAATTTGGTTCATCAGCTCTCGGGCATCTGCTATAATTCCACGATCCTTAAGGGGCTGTAGATAACAGGAGCATGGTTTCAGATGCTAAGTGCTTCGATTCGCAAATACAAACATAAAAAGGGTTTAATGATTTGGCTTAAGGGCGAATTGCTCAAAATAGCTTAGCATATAGAACCCTTCACCACAAGGCCCTCTCCTCTCAGCGAGGTAGGGGCCTTTCTACAAACTCAATCTTACATCCATCCGATATTACCTATTTCATACCAATATATCTCATAAATAAAACCTTGTCTTTTCAATGACGTTCTGGTACTAGGAAGATGGTGCTTTTCCCTGGATGCAAACCCTAAGCGAGGGGAAGCTATGGAGTGAATATTGAGGCCCCGCACCTCATATTGAGAGGTGGGGTTTTATTATTTTGGGTGAGTGAACATTGCTCATTAGCAAAGGAGATAGCTATGCCCCCTAAATATGAAGTGAATGCGAAAAATAGAATAAGAAGTTTTCTTAAAAGGTTTACAGATGTTCTTAACAAAGCTGAAATTGCGGGCTTCAATGAAAGTGACACAAAGGCGTTAGTCCATGAAATCCTAAATAATGCTCTAGGTTATGATAAATTCTTTGAGATAACCAGCGAGTTTGAAATAAAGGGAAGATATGCGGATTTTGCTATAAAACTCGACAATAAAATCAAATTCTTCATTGAAGTCAAGGCAATAGGATCAAAATTATCGGATAAAGATGTTTTCCAGATCCAGAGCTATTCAGCATCTCACAATCTCCCATGGATGGTGCTAACCAATGGCCGTCTATGGCGATGTTACCATTTATCTTCAGGGACTCCTCCAGATCTCAATCAGGTTTTCGAAGCTGATTTGATGCAGGCCACAGCGAATTTGAATGACCTGACAGAGCAGCTTTATCTCCTTAGCAAAGAAGCAATATGGCGTGATGCGATCTCTGACTATTGGGAAATAGCGAAAGCAACAAGCCCTAATTGCATTGCACAATGCCTACTATGCGATCGAGTATTAGATGAAGTAAGAAAGGAAATATATCATCGAATGAAACAAAAAATAGGTATAGAAACCATTATCGAGGTTCTAACCACTCAAATCATAAAAGGAAATGTCCTTTCTCAAATAGAAATACCCTCCATTGGCGATAGTAAGATGGAGCAAACAAAAGAGAAGAGAAAAGAAATAACCAAGGGTGGACTGCCAGCTGTCTGTTTTGCGTATGTCCCCGATCCCATACAGCCATCAAGTTGGAAACTCAAATACAGAAATCCTGATGGCACCGTATCACAATCTCATTTATTCGGTGCTGTTGCGGCCTTATCGCCAGGAGGTTTTAGAGGGAAAAGGGTAGAGATCCCAGTAGAAGATTTGCAGGATGTGAAAAATAAGCTTTTGGAAGCTTATAGAGAGATAAACACTCCTGAAGATCAAATTCCCCCTGGCTTAAAATAAAATTCATAATAAATTTTGATACCTGACTTCTCCTAGGTCTTATTTAGGTGAGATTTTGAGGGATCTTTTATGCAGTATTGGAGGGCACCATAATCTAAACACCTAAAACCCATTTTTCACATAGAGAGGTGGAGGGGATTTATAGATTAGGATAGCTTAATTATGAAATGAATCCCTCATTGATGAATTGAAGGCTCCTATTTATTAGAATATAAAGAGGATACTACAATAGAGCAAATGGAATCTATTGCTTATGCTCTAAGGGGCTTGATTAGCCCGTGCGAGGAGATTTATTGAGAAGTGAAAACAAGACATTGAGGCAAATGAATATTAAACAGATCATTGAGGAAAGCGATACAAGAGCCGGGAGGATATTTGATTTTTTTATATACGGCCTTATTGTCTTATCACTTATATCCTTCGCAGTTGAAACTCTCCCAGATCTTAGCGATAACACTAAACGAATATTAGATCTACTTGAGATTATTGTTGTTGCAATATTTACAGTAGAGTATCTGCTCCGTTTCATCGTTGCCGATAAAAAGCTAAAATTTGTTTTCAGTTTCTATGGACTCATAGATCTTTTTGCAATACTTCCTTTTTATATTGCCCACGGTATTGATCTCCGTTCTCTTAGAATCTTCAGATTCTTCAGGCTAATACGTGTATTTAAAATATTTCGATATAGTAAAGCAATTCAAAGATTCAGAGATGCATTTTTAGCTGTTAGAGAAGAGTTAATTTTATTTCTAGTCGCCACGGGTTTTCTATTGTTTGTGGCTTCCGTAGGGATTTATTATTTTGAAAGCCCTGCACAACCGGAGCAATTCAAGTCAATTTTCCATTCTCTTTGGTGGGCAATCGTTACACTCACAACAGTAGGATATGGTGATATATATCCTATTACTCCTGGAGGTAGAATATTCACATTTGTTATTCTTATCATTGGCTTAGGAGTGGTCGCTGTTCCCACTGGGTTAATAGCATCTGCATTAACTAAGACCATAAATAAGGAATAAATCTATTCTGCAAATCCCAAATCATAGAAAGCGATATGAAAATGTCGTTATTAAAAAGAGAATATCTAAATTTCGATAAAGACGATGTGAAGTTATTGCAGAATATGATGAAGAAGTTTTATGAGACACATCAAGGCGCTGGAATGCCTGACTACTCGCCTAATTTTATTGGTTACCTTCCAGTTGCTACTATAACATTGCTTAAAAGGAGAGGTTTCAAAACAACTTATGACAATTAAATCAAGACTTGCGATCTAAAAAGCTGAGCTCTTTCAATTGCTTATAGAGAAGGGATTCATAACGGAGCAGGAGTATTTCACCAAGCTGAAGCAGGTTTAGGGTTAATATAAGAGCAGCTTTTAGATCCCCAGATAGGCATTTACAGGGATGCGGAGAATGGGCCTTGTGAGGTTTGCATGATGCAGGGTGAGGAGTGGGAAGAGAAGGTGATTGATAAGGCTGTGGTTTTTGATTAGTCTATCTAGTATGTACTTCGTTGGGATTAAAGACTTTGGCACGAAGTGGAAAGTTTTTATCTTAGAAAAAGAGCTACAATTTTCCCATTTTAGTCTTAATATTTTTACGGTTTCAAAAAGGCAATTACCTATCAGGTAAAATTTCTAATATGAACAATTGTGCTGGACTCAAATGATAGGGAGATTAGAAACTTCCTATCAAAAAGGAAAGGAGTGGAGATGAAAAAACAAAGGATTCTTACACTAAGCGTGATGGCATTGGTAACATTGCTTATTTGCACGATTTCCGAGTCTGTATTTGGTATTGAACGGGAGTTAACGATCTATGTTGACAAGGATACTTACACAAATTCTAGTAGTCCAGATACCAATTATGGATCCTCAGAGCATTTGTACATAACTTCGTCAAACGACGTCGTTGGAGTGAACAATATCTATCTCTATTTTGACCTTACGCCAATCACCTCGCAGATTCCAGATCCAGTTCCCTCAACCGAATGGATTGAAAGTGTTACACTGCGTCTTGAAAATGCGCGGGTGTTCTATGAGTACGCTTCGGAACTAAGAGGCAACATATCCCCCGTTACAGGAGCCTGGTCGGAGAATTCCCTAACATGGAACAACAGCCCCTCTTTAGGGGATACAACGAGCATATTTACCATTCCAGCAAACGGTCCGGATCAGGATTATTGGTCCTGGTTCGAGGCGGACGTGACAGAGCTAGTTAAGTCGTGGATTAATAGCGATGCAATGAACAACGGCCTCTGCTTGCAGGGCGGGACGGACGGTGGCTGTCATGTATTCAGCTCATCTGAGCATCAGACCGGTGAGCCAGTAAGACCTCGTTTAGCGATTCTGCTATCACCAGGTCCTTACAAAATCCAAGGGACCGTCATCGATATTATTAATGGCAAGACCGTTTCTGGCGTGAGAATAACTCTGCGTGGGGACGCCACTGATATAACATATTCGCAGTCAGGGCTTATCAATTATTCCTTCTGTGTATACAATGGCACCTATACGGTGAAGGCCACGAGTGACGATTATGATTTTTACGAATCAGAACAGGAGGTGACCATTTCCGATAACAATGCTCTCATAGACTTCTGGGCTACACCCAAAGATTACCAGGAGGAGGAAGAGGATAGTAGCGATAATAACGAAGAAACCGGTGGAAATGTTAGCTCAGGTGGTGGTAGCGGAGGAGGCTGCTTTATCGCCACTGCGGCTTTTCTAGCGCGCATGGCCAAGGACGTGGTTGTATTGAGGAATTTCTGGGATAATGTTCGTTAACCAACTCACTGGGAAGAAGCCTCGTAAAATCTTACTACAACGTCTCTTTAGCCTTTGCTGATTACATAAAAAAACCATGAAGTTTTAAGTAGTGCCATGAGACTCGGACTTACACCTGTACTCTATGGAGTTAAATACCCCAAGGCATCTGTCTTGATATACCTCTCCATTTTCATAGCTATAGCATTGAGCTTAAGAGTACAGAGGTCAAACAGGTTTTAGCCTATTCATTTTTGCCGATGGCAGGATCAAACGGCCCTACCTTTTTCGTTCAGTTTGATAATAAATTGCCACATCCTACGACTGACGTATAGCTGCTATCAACAGCGTAGAAGTATCGCCTTAAAAATGTCAGGTTCGTATTACAATGCTACAATAAGACTAAATGGATAGTGGCTTCTCTATATGGCACGAAATCAATCGAATAGTGTGAATCCCGCTGTATACAAGATGTTGTGTCCGCTAAAATGAAATCCAATGCCATGCAACAACCTATTCAGCTTTTATACCTGAATGATATCCAAAGGTTTCCGGTTTATTCGCAGGTCTAGATCGTGGCAAGAGATCAAAACCTTTGTATCTATCGATTGAATGGATATTGAATTATTGAAGGATGTGCCACATTTTGTCTATAGTATAGTTACTAGAAAAAGCAGGCCTATTTTTAGGTCGAAAAAGATCCCATTTCTTAAAAACTCTATACTATGATTACGTCTTCTGGATCAAAAATAGGCGCATCAACAGATAGGAATTTAAGCACATTTGTACCTGTATTCTCAATTCGGTGCTTCTCTCCGATTGGAATAAGTACCGCATGCCCCGTCTCCACTGTATATGACTTACCCGAGATCTCCACAACTCCTGACCCATCAATTATGTAGTAAATTTCCTCAGTTCTTTTGTGATAGTGCTCGGTCGAAGATTTTCCTGGCTCAATGAGCAATGTCGCAATGCTTACATTTTTGGGATAAGATGTATCTCTATTGATAAGTTCTAGGGCCACGCCACAAATATCTGGCTCTCTTCTCGCTTCCTTCTCATGAATAACTAGCCTTTTCTTCCCTATACTCATCTTTGAACTCCTATCATTCCCTTATTCCCCTTATTTTCCACTTAGCAAAGAACTTGCGTATGTCTTTTACGTCGCAGACAGTCCAGCTTCTTATAATCGATTCTTTTATTTCGAGCTATGATACTTATTGTATAGTCTAACCACTTCTTTGTCTATTTCTTTCGGGAAATCAAGCAGTTCCGGATTAAAATTTTCTGTTTTTAATAAAACAGCAGCCCAGAATATCTCCGCGTATACTGGATCTATTACAGCTTTTGATATTCCTCCTCTCAATGGAAAATTAATCGGTTGCCCGTCGTATATTACACGGACATCCTTATTTCCCTTTCTAAGTGTGTATATTGTAAAAATGTTTTCCTTTGAAACAGCAACTGACTGCTCCTTTAACGCCTTTAAATTGAATTCAACTCTTTCCGATGACCCACTTGCTAAAATAACGTTATGTTTCAACGACCAAAAATCCTCGCCTTTCTTTAAGGTCGTCTTTCCGCTTGTCCCTATAATGATGTCAAATTTTCCAAGATCTTCCAAATTCTCTAGAACCTTGTCTCTATAGAATTCAGTCGACTGCCTAGCCTCTAATCTCCTTTCCTCCGAGATATCGTAGACATGGACTAGCATTCTCTTATTATTGAGCTCTTTCGCCAACGGAGTTCCAATTTTTCCTATCCCCGACACCAAAACCTTTGCATGCTCAAGAGCCTTTCCTTCTCCTTTGAGCACACTAACTATGATCTCTTGTATCGTTGCTGCTACCTCAGGGCTCTCCACATATTTCTTTACCCACGATTGCGAAACTGGCAAGATCGGGAAACTGTAGTCCTTTATCTCAAAATCACGCCAATACCCCTGACTAGTCTGTTCAACAGCGCCTACGCATATAAATGCTTCTGGTTTGAAATCCTTTTCGTGAAATAAAGGGGCAAAATATCCTCCATCTTCCACAACAAGAGTTCGCTTCCCTCCCTCTTCCTTGCTTTTAGAAATGCAACTGCTCAAAATGTCCCTTGGAAGTTCAAGAAGTGAATCATGCCCCACTCCTTTAGGCATAAAGACATTGCAACCTCTCTCCTCCATATACTCGACTAATTTGTTCAATTCAGGATAGTCATAAGGTTTTACCATGAAAAACATATCCTTATAAGAGCCACCCAAGTGGACAAATTTTTCAACAAGAGGCACCAAGTCAATCAAGAAATGAAGTACGAAGATAATTATCGTGTCTTCAAACACATTCCCTTTTTCGTTTTTCAGCCTTCCTGCGATCTCGTTGAGCAATGGTAGATCTGGGAATTGCAAATCGTTCGCATTCTTGCTCCTTTTTTCGCTGCCAGTACTGGGTGGCATGACTATTCCTTTGGCTTCTAAATACAAATAATACGACACCAGGGCCTCGACAACTCTCTCTGTATAATATATCTCCCCTTCCTTAGCCCCTGAAGAGAAAAACCCATAAAAGTCACTCGACCTATCATCGATCCTGGTAGAATCCTGGATCAAATTGAAGGCTTCCTCCATTATCGATTCAAATTCTTCAATCTCGTTAAGTAGCTCCGATGGTGGATCGTATTCTCCTATTTTGGAAAATGCGTAGGAAAGACCCCTTAAATACAAAGGCATGATAGACTCATCTTCGAGCCTTTTCCTTTCTCCTACACGATACTCGGTATAAGGCCCCGCCTCTTTTATGACCCCCCACATATCTCTTACTATTGGCGTAATGAATTCAATAAATTGACGGTTCTTCGAATTCAGTATGATCAACGCTATGAAGACATAAATGGCCTCGTACATCTTCCTACATGCTTCTTTGAATCCTTCTAAGTCCTCTTCCTCATCAGGAAGAGGTGTTGATCTTTTGTACCAATCCGACATGTCTTCGAAATACTGCCTTTCGATATATTTAACAACTTTCCTAGCACTCGAATCCAAAGGTTGTTCGAGCTTCCTTTCCAGTTTGTTCAAAATTTCCGATTCTATTTCATCCAAAGTCTCAAGAATATGCCAAGTGGAATAAATATGAAAATTTTTGGATTTATCGTCCCATGCCCACCCACCGCTCCTAAGAGATTGGTTGGCTATTATCCGCAAGATGTCAGTTAGAGCATCCTTGATCTGTGTTTCTGTTATTCCCTCAAAGTTCAATTTCTCTTTTTCCATCAAGACAAGAGCGTGATAGAATACTGAGGCCATAAATGAACACGATTCAAAATGAGCATAATACTCTTTTGCATATTTCCCCTTTTGTTTCCTTAAATGTTTCCTTCTTCTTCCTTCGACCCAGAAATATGGAGATCCTTGGAATTTCTCTCTAAACTTACTGGCTTGGACTTTTTTCAACAAAAAACGTAGATCCTCTGAAATCTTATCCCTCGATCCTTCGTAATTCTCAAAAACTTGTTTTAGGCCGAAGCCATCAACATAGATGCAAGGTATAAATATACATTCGAGACCTTCACACGTGCTGATGACATACTTACTTGTTCCATGCTCTCTGATAATTACTTCATCAGTAAAGCAGTTAAATTTTGTCCTAGCCCTGAAAAGAGCGTCAACGATCGACTGCAAAGAGTTCTTAATCTTTTCTGTGTTTTCGCCTGCCTTCATTATACCGAAAGGTAATTTGAGGTGTTTTTCCGAAAATGAATTGTGTGGAGTGAATCAGCGGACCGAAATTCCCCGGACCATTCCCAGACAACACTACATCCTGTAGAGTTGCTCTTAAAGCGGAACTTTATCAAATCGTCCTTTGTCAATCTGTAAGGTTTTTCAATAGGGAAAAATGTGCACAACCAGTGAGTTGGGGGATCATAAGGACTTGTGCTTATCTTTATTTCATCAAGCAAGTAGGCCTCGAACCATCCGACAAAACCATGCAACTTCCCGGATCGCTGTATATTGAATTCCGCCTCAGCAGAAAGATTAACATCGTCTTCAGTGGTTAGATTTATGCTTCTAATCAACTTATGTTCAGTTAAAAATTGCTTTGGGTAGAAGCAATCTATGTAGACATTGCTCACCGCCTCTTGGAATGCAGGCGTGTAGTCGATTCCATAAAAGTGGGATTTCCAATAAGTTAGTTCAGAGTATTCTTTTCTAGCTGTCACTGGGGCAAAAAACAAGTCAACCCTTTTTGGAATTATGACGCCATCCTCTTTTAGGAAGCGCTTGCGGGCATCAATAATGCTATCGAGCATGTTTTCATCCAGTGCAAAGTGCCCGATCACCTCAGAAACAATCACATCAGCCTTTTCTGGAATATCGACTTCCTTTGAGTCACCCCTAACGAAGTAAATTTTATCGCTAAGGCCATTATGCCCAGCTATTTTCTTAGCCAGATTAATTATATTCATCTTTTCAATAGCATAGACTTTTTTCGCCCCGGCCAAAACCGCCATGAAAGCAAGAATACCAGTACCTGTTCCCACATCCACAACAACATCGCCTTCTCTTACAACCTTTTCTATTGCCATTTTGTACGAGTCAGTTCTACGCTTATCGTCAAGCATGTCTTTATGGACAGTGAGAAAATCAAACCAGTTCTCTACTTTAGGCATTAGTTCATCCATTCCTAAACCTCTCTACTATATGTAAGTCATACTCCCTTATTTCTAATTTTTCTTTCAGACTTCTAAATATGCTTTCCCCATCGACTTTATCACCGCAAGTAAATATATCAATGGCCATATTGCCATCCTCCGCGTATGTATGCAAAGACAAATGGCTTTCGTCTAACATCACAAAAACAGTACAACCTGGCGGAGACGTAAACCCAAAGCGGTATCTGGATGTGCTGACTATGTTGCATCCGGCAGCTACCGCTGCATCAATCAAGATCTCTAGGAGCTTTTTGTCGTCCACACAAAGTCGAAACGGGAGCCCTCTGCAGTCAATGATGTAGTGTCTTCCTCTACTCATTTCAAGCTCCAGTAAGCCTGTCACCATCCCAAATGAAATTTGGTGGCTTTCTTTTTATGCCCTTTCTCTCTATATATTCGAGTGCAGCCGTAATCAATAGGGGCAGTCCAATGCTTAAATCAACGTACACCGTGGCATGCTGAGCGCGGGTGTTGATCTTTCCCCAACTCTTACCCTCATCAAAAGTACAACCGCTAAGTCCGCCCCATTTTGGATCATCAGTTGTGATTTGAATACCATATTTATGACTTTTTGGTTCATAGCCGTGCAAGGGCAGCGCAGGGCCTATCTGCTGGATATAATTCTTAGGCACGCCTCCGCCCAAATAAACTACACCTGTGCAAGGCGCGGCATTCATAATTTGAAGGATCTCATAGTTATCCCGTATATTATTTATCCCAAATGACCTTTTTCTGCCTCTCGCATAGTATGCTGTGAGGCCCACCCCAATCGCACTATCGTTTAAGGCAGGGCAGAAAATCGGAATTCCCATTTCATGGCAAGCCTTGATTATCGAATCACTGGAAGTTATTCTCTTGCCGACTTCAAAGAAGAACTCTCGAGTTGAATAAACTCGATCTTCAAGCTCATCAGGGAACTCAGCAAAGAAAAGCTCAAGCTTTGAAAAAGCGATGTCATCTGTGTATGTATCGTAAATTCTGTCCACACGGCACCTCACCAATTCTTCATCTCGCACATCGGAGTGTCCAGCGTAGTGGAGACCACCCATGCTTTCGTAAAAGTCGTGACTTAGATTCGCTCCAGTCGAAACGACGACATCTACCAGCCTGAAAGCTATCATATCAAGCAAAACTTTCTTCATCCCTGCGGGAATTAAGGCGCCCGACAGACCAAGGAAAATAACTACCTCCTTTTCCGAGAGCATGCTTTTATAGACATCAAGGCAATAGGCTAAATTCCTGCTTTGGAATGATGTATGCTTGAATCCCTCAAGCAAGTCTAGAATTGCATTAATTTGCCTTGGGCCAATGTGCCTAATGGCATTACTGAGTAACTTTGCGCGTTTCGTTTTTCGGGCAGCCATGGTTGTTTAATAGTTTTGGCTAACTTCCGTTCACAAAATACTAAAAGAGGATAAAATCTGCTCTTCAATCTTATTCAGCAGTGCCCTTAGTTTTCTATATATCTTCTAAGTATGCAATTCTATATTATTTTATTTCTTACCGATTGTTTGCAGCAGAGAAGCCACTAATACCCATCTCAACAGATTTAACCTATTTCTTTTTTGCCCGCACTATAATTACTAGCCGGAAATTTGGCCTCATGTATGCACACGAGGCAGAGTGTAACAGGCCTTATGACCATAAAATCAATGATCCGCTAGTATGAGTAGCCAGTTGAGCAGGAGAGCGATAATGCTTCTTCGAACTATGCATGATGACAGGAAATAGAATCGCAGTTTCACTTGCGCTATGATACCGGTAGAATAAAGCATCCACCTCCAGAGGGGGTGGTATTGTGTTAACCCCTGGAAGGGGATAAGTTTACCTTGCTCCCAAAAGGGACAAGGTATAAATGAGTTGTCCCCATGTTTCCATTTAAAACAGTCTTGGCTGCTGCTCGGCTCTGCGCTCTTGGTTTTCTTGGTACTGAATGTATTTCCTTATCATTTCGGAGTCTAAGCCAACAGTGTCAACACAGTAGCCTTCGGTCCAAAAATGATTACCCCAATAGGGTTTTTTCTTGAGGTCTCGAAATTTGTTGAAAACACGGATGGCAGTTCTGCCCTTTACTATGCCGCAGAAATCGGAAATCGATAGTTTCGGAGGTATCATCGCAATCACATGGACATGATCCGGCTGAACGCTCATCTCCACAATCTCAACTTCCTTCTGATCCGAAAATGCTCGAATACAGCTGCTCACTTAATTGCCTACTGGTCCGGTCAATATCCGATAACGGTACTTCGGCACCCATACAATATTGTATTGGCAGTGCCAAATGCTATGTGATAGTTTTCTAAAGCGGCTCATTGGTTTCTCCTTTCACTGGGTTTGTGGGGACAACTCAGTGGTATGGAGTATCAATGAGTCGTTCAAATGGAAAAGCCTTTAAACTCTGACCATGCCCAGAGGGCATGGATTTTCGGGTTCAATTAAATTAGCTACTAAAAATTAGGTGATTTTTACAATATTTTTACAGTATCAGCAAGAAAAAATGACTATGTGGTAAGGCTACCAGTAAATAAGTGATAAACATTCGTTAAGAAATTGGTATATTGTCCCTAATTAATTGTAATTTATTATTGACCTATCCCTTCGATTATGAT
>CAZJXD010000099.1:0-19080 GCA_964549945.1 uncultured Desulfobacteraceae bacterium
CTCTTTTATGGCATCGATGATCTCTTTGTAGGGGGTTACGGTCTCCACGGTCTTTGGTCATCCTCTTGTTTGGGCGTGAGGTGTTAGGCCTTCTTTGACATTGACATTCGGGCAACGGCATCCATTATCTTGTCCAATCCATATTTGTCTGCCAATGATTCCAATCCTATCTCCAACTCTTCCAGCTTCTCTTCTTCTTCCTCTTCTTCCCTTTCCTCGTAAATCAGGGCATCATTTATGCACCACTGAACACACAAAGGCTCTTCTAGGGGCGGATCGTCCTCGCACATATCGCATCTCAGGGGGAGACCCGAATCGGGCTCCTTGAAAACATCCCTGGATGGGCAGGAAGCCCTGCAGAAGGCACACTCTTCGTATTCCTTTCCGTCAATCACATATTTGTCTCTGCCCATACATTCGGCTGCAGTATACTCACCCGCGTATACAGGAACATATATGTCTCTTAGTGGATCACGAATCACCCGAATACGAGACCTCGCCGGATTATTGCTGCTATATCTTGGCGTAGCGTGAAAGGCGGAGCAGACCAGCTCACAGGCCCGGCAACCATTGCATTTATCAACATCCACTTTTATTGTCTTAATTATTTTCCTTTTTTTCTCACCCGCCACGGCTACGCCTCCTTTTCTTTCTCAGCCGAGGTCTCTTTGGAGGGTGTACCTCCATTATCTGAATAAATACCTCCCTTCTCGAAGTCTTCGCTCACGCAATCCAAAGACAGTTCGTGTAACGTCTCTTTCGTGGGAATACCCTGATTATTCCACCCCTTAAATTTGTAATACTCATCTAAGAGCTTTTCTTCGAGCTCGGGAAACCTTCTCTTCCAATGATCCTCAGGCGGCTTCTCATCAGCTCTTCTCAAGCCTCTTCTCACATTAATGGCCCTCAGTAAGGTGCGGTTCCTCGTGATTATTTTCCATAATTCATCTTTATCAATATCCATTCCTGTTGCTGATGATATAAAAGCGGGGTAATTGTGTATATGATAGGGAGGCTTCAGGGGAAATGATGACAAACCGGCGCATATTCCGAGGGTGTCATCAACATAATGCATCCTCTCCATCCAATCAACAATTTCACAGGACATTTCAACAGTTGGGTAATAGGGATTTGAACGTTCTCCTCGCGGTTCCCAATCCAGCAAATATTGCTTAAACCTCTCATCGGGAACCTGGATCCAATCCCTTACAAACGATTCTCTCTCCTCCATGGTAAGAAAAGGCGCCTGAGGGAACTGTCCTTCAATCTGGGTAATGTTTGCCTTCTCGCCTGTAGCATACATGAGGAAATAGATGGGATTCAGCATTCCAAGCTTGAGAGGCAGCTGCTCATGTTTCTTAATATTGTTATGAGCATATTCTTCTGCGCCCTTGCCAATCTGCTTGGCCGCCCAATACGTGCCATTGGCTAGAACATCTCCTATCCCTTCTCGTCTGACAATTTTGTCAAGCAGCCAGTAAAATCTCCCCTCGGTATCGGACGGCATTCCCGGCATGTCCTGATCAGTCAAAATGCCGGCTTCATAAAGCTCAAGGGCAAAAGCCATAACTTGTGGGGTTGAAAATCCATCTACTCCATAATCCGTAGCACGCTGAGCGATTTTAAAACCAAAATCAAGGTCTGAATAGGCCGCCATGGTATAGGTAAGTTTCGAGTAGCATTTCATCATGTAGGTTGAAATTTCTGGGACTGAAATTATTGCCCCGCATTTCATGGGACAGTTATAGCAACTGATTAGCCGGGTCCGCACATTTTCTTGAGACTCTCTCCACTTCTCTTCGACTTCCTTGGTCCAAAAATCTTTTCTCCGAGTGCGGGCATTTCCCCACATGAAACTGGTGGTGTGCCAGAGCTCATCGTGAAGCTTCATCTCTTGTGGTGACCCAAGTCCGGCTAAAATAGGCGGTACCCCCTGAATTGGAGCTTCTTCTCGGGCTTTTATATATTGCAGCACCTCGTTGCACAGCCCTATAAATTCATCAGGTCGGGCAATATTGACGTCCTTTGTCCCACGAACAGCTATCGCCTTTAACCCTTTGTCTCCCATAACGGCACCTATTCCCAGTCGGCTGGCACTGGACCTGCCATGCTCAATGGAAGCCATATAGATCCTGTTTTCACCGGCCAGACCGATAGCGGCCACCTGGGCCTTCGGCTCCTTCAACTCCTGCAAAATGAGTTCTGCTGTTTCAATAGCGCCTTTACCCTGCAAATGAGAGGCATCACGTATTTCTACTTTGTCATTGTGTATCCACAGATAAACCAGATTGGGGGACCTGCCGCGAATGATCACTTTGTCATAACCGGCATACTTCAATTCCGGTGCCCAAAATCCCCCCATCATTGAATATCCCATTAACAAGGTCTGCGGAGAAAGGGCAGAAACAATGGTACGATTAGCACCGGGAGCAGGCGTGCCGCATAAAAGACCGGTGCTGAATATGAGTGGATTATCAGGAGAAAAGGGTTCAACTTCAGGGGGAACCCGATCCCACAATATCTTGGCGTTCGTACCCAGACCCCCCAGATGAAGTTCGGTTGATCTCGGGTCGGTTTCTGCCCTCTCAATGCTTCCCCGGGATAGATCAATTTCTAGATTAAACCCCGTCTCTGCGTACCTCATTTTCCTCCCCTTCTCGATTACCTGAATCCGTGACCTGTCTTTTGATTAATCAGGGGTTGCGGGCACTTCACTCAAAAAGGCCTTTACCCGTCGGGCAAAGGTTAAAATTGCGTACGTTGCCGAAGTCATTTTTCTATAATTCGATTCAGTTATCTCGCGTATCTTTTCCTATTTACTGCCAGGCTTCTCTTCTTCTTTAAAGAGATGCTCAATCGATTACCTTCTTTAGATTAATAAATTCACTCCTGTCAAACCCCAGTGATTTAAAAAAAGATAATAGATCGGTGGAGTCCCACCTCACTGACGTGAAAATATTCTTTATGCCTCTTTCCGTAATGACATCGAAGATTACCTTTGCCAGTCTTTTTCCTATGCCGCTTCCCATATACTTCGGCTCAACGCCGAAAACTCCGATCCAGGCGCTCTTTTCCAGGCCGAATCCACCATAGATGATATAGGCGATCATGTACCCGACGACCTTCTCTTTATGCTCTGCAACAAAGCTGACCCTATCGTCCTTCTCCGCCTCCCGGGCAACGACGTTCCTGTACTCTTCAGTGCTCGGCTCTTTAGTAATCGCCTCCCTTATCCTGGCAATATCATCGGCATCACGTGCCTGTAATCTTCGTATTACTATTTTTTCCAATCTCTTGTACCCCTTACTTGCTTTTGCGCTTTTCGTTATTCCGTCCTGATGATCTTTACCTGTTTGCCTACCCAATCCGGCGGCAGATATATTCGCCCACTGTTACCGCTCAGCTTTACCTCTTTCTCGAGCATCTCCTCGCCGTAGATCTCGAACTTCACCTTTTTTGGCATCTCCTCCGCGGGAGAGGTATCTTTTATTTTTTCTTCCATTCCGTATCTTTGTTAAAGGTTATGTTGGTAACTGAATGGGATTTTCTTCGATCAGGGATCGAACAACACCCTTATGTGACTACAAATTAGCTATAATGTAACTACACTTCAATGTCAATAGAAAATTTTCTATCCTCACTTTACTCTCCTCCGGCTCCCACGAGGCGTGCCTGGAGAGCGAAGGTGCCGTTATTCATGACGAGGTTTGCCCTTGGTCACGTGCCCTTTTAACTTGACTAAAAATAGAAGAAAAAATATACCTATTTCAAAAAATCGATTGGATCTACTTCGGCGAACCTGAAAAAGGAGCTGCCTATGGGGGATGTAGTTATCGTGGGAGGAGCGAGAACGCCTGTTGGGGCGTTTGGTGGATCGTTGCAGGGTACCTCGGTGGTTGCCCTGGGCGCAATAGTCCTGAAGGAGGCCTTGAAGAGACTCGGGCTGAGGCCTGTGGCTTCGGATGAACTTATGAGCTTTGAGCCGGATTCCCTCAAGGGCACCGGCATGACGGAGCTGGAGAAGAATGTCTACGATTACCCCGACTCGCTCCATCCAATCCAGATCGATGAGGTGATCATGGGCAATGTGATAGGCGCCGGTCAGGGGCAAAACGTGGCCAGGCAGTCCACCATACATGCGGGCATCCCCAAGGAGGTGAACGCGTTTACGGTGAACAAGGTCTGCGCATCGGGCATGAAGGCCTTGGCCCTGTCTGCCCTCGCTATAAAAGAACGCGAAAAGGATACCATACTCGCAGGGGGCATGGAGAACATGAGCATGGCTCCTTATAGTCTGAATACCGCGAGGTGGGGCGCAAGGATGAACAACACCGAACTGGTTGACCTGATGGTCTTCGACGGGCTGTGGGAGATCTTCTATGGGTATCACATGGGGATAACCGCTGAAAATATAGCGGAGAAATACGGGATATCCCGAATCGAACAGGATGAACTCGGTGCCATGAGCCATGCACGGGCAAGGAAGGCGATCGCCGATGGAACATTCGCGCAAGAGATAACACCCGTTGCAGTTCCCCAAAGAAAGGGCGAGCCACTGATGTTCGACACAGACGAAAGGCCTATGGAAACCAGCGTGGAAAAGATGGCGAAGCTGCGTCCCGCATTTAAAAAAGGCGGCACCGTGACTGCGGGCAACGCCTCAGGGATCAACGATGCCGCCGCTGCCCTGCTGCTGATGTCCGCTGAAAAGGCGAGGGACCTCGGTTTAAAACCAATAGTCAAGATCAAGGCCTATGCATCAGGCGCTATAGACCCGACATATATGGGCCTTGGCCCTGTTCCGGCGGTGAGAAAGCTACTCAAGGCCACGGGATTGAAGATAAGCGATTTCGGCCAGGTCGAGCTCAACGAGGCATTCGCCTCGCAAGCCATCGCATGCATCAGGGAGTTAGGGCTTGATCTGGACAAGACCAACCTCCTGGGAAGCGGAATATCCATAGGTCACCCGATTGGCTGCACCGGGGCGAGAATCGTGTTAACCCTGATGAACGAGATGGTGAGAAACGATGTGGGTCTAGGCCTTGCGACCCTCTGCATAGGCGGAGGCCAAGGCATGGCTATGGCCCTCGAAAGGGCATAATTATAATTTACGATTGATGATTTACGATTGATGATTGAAAAAGATCAATAGAAAATATTCTCATTCTGTTAAATCTCCAGGGATATATTTGCGGAATTAGAACAATAATGAAAATTGACAATTGGAAAATGTAATCGCCACTATTCAATTGAAAATAGTAAATAAACAAGGAGCGAGCCATGGCGTATGAAACTATTATATTTGAAATGGAGCAAGGTATTGCCATCATCAAGATTAACCGTCCCAAGGCCCTGAACGCCATCAACCCCACGGTGATAAAAGAGCTCACCGACGCCCTGGAGAAGATCAAGGTCGATACGTCCGTAAAGGCCCTGATACTCACTGGAGAGGGGGAAAAGGCCTTTGTCGCAGGGGCCGATATCGGGACAATGAGGGATTATACCCCTCTGGAAGGTAAAAACTTCTCCAACCAGGGCCATGAGCTCCTCTTTCAACTGGAATCCCTCCCCATACCGGTCATCGCCTGTGTCAATGGCTTTGCCCTCGGGGGCGGATGTGAGTTGGCCATGGCGTGTGACTTCATCTATGCAGCCGATTCCGCTAAATTCGGGCAGCCCGAGATAAATTTGGGAATTATCCCGGGCTTCGGCGGGACCCAAAGGCTCTCGCGGCTCGTGGGAAAATCGATGGCCAAGGAACTCTGCATGACCGGGGTGATGATCAGCGCCCAGGAGGCCAAGGATATCGGGCTCGTGAACAAGGTGTTTCCAGCCGAAGCGCTCTGGGAGGAGACCCTCAAGGTGGCCAAGCTCCTGTCTACCAAGGGCAAGGTCTCGATGAGGGCGGTGAAGGAGACCATCGATAGGGGCTACGACCAGGACCTGAGGACCGGGTGTCATATGGAATCAGAGGCCTTCGGGATATGCATGGCCTCTGCTGACGCCCGTGAGGGAATGGGTGCATTCCTCGAGAAGAGGGCAGCCATCTTTAAAGGAGAACTTCTCTAGCCATGAGGGAGCCATGGACTTTAAGCTGAACACCGAACAGGACTCCATCCAGAAGGCGGCGCGGGAGTTTGCCAAGGGGGAGTTCGATAAGGACATCGCCTTAGAGCACGAGAGGAACCACCGCTTTCCCGAAGCGATATGGAAGAAGGCCTGCGGTCTGGGATTTCTGGGGCTCCATTTTCCCGAGGCTTATGGCGGGCAGGACTACGGAATCCTGGAGAACGCCCTGGTGGTGGAGGAGTTCTGCCGTCGGGATTCGGGCATCGGCATCGCCTTGAGCATCGCCGACTTCTCCTCGGAGATCATCCTCAGGTTCGGCACCGAGGAGCAGAAGGAGCGCTATCTGATTCCTATTACCAAAGGGGAGTCGATCTCAAGCGGGGGATTTACCGAACCAGACCATGGAAGCGATATCACGGCTATGAACACCACCGCGGTGCGGGAGGGAGAAGAGTATCGCATCAATGGGGTGAAGACCTTCATCACCAATGGCACCATAAGCAATTTCGCCCTGGTGCTCTGCCAAACCGATCCCGAGGCAACGCCCACCTACCGGGGGCAGTCGGTGATCATCGTGGAGCGGGGCACCCCCGGGTACAGCACCTCGGATATCGGCGAGAAGATGGGCATCAAGATGAGCCCCACTGCGGAGCTCTCCTTCAACGAGGTGCGGGTCCCCTGCGCCAACCTCGTGGGAAAAGAAAACAGGGGCTTCTATCAGGTGCTGGAGTTCTTCGACGAGAGCAGGGTAGAGATCGCAGCCCAGGCGCTTGGGATTGCCCAAGGCGCCTTTGACCGTGCGCTTGCCTACACCAAGGAGCGCACTCAGTTCGGAAGAAAACTGGCACAGTTTCAGGTCACCCAACATAAGCTGGCCGACATGGTCACCAAGATCGAGACCGCCCGGCTCATCGTGTACAAGGCGGCCTGGAACTTCGGTCAGGGCAGCATCGACCCCAAGCTCACCTCCATTGCCAAGATGTACGCCGGCAGGGTGGCGGTTGAGGTAGCAGACGAAGCGATCCAGCTCCTCGGGGGCTACGGCTATATGCTGGAGTATGAGGTTGAACGCTTCTACCGGGATGCGAAGATCATGGAGATATACGAGGGTACCAGGGAGATACAGAAGAACACCATTGCCAGCGCGATCCTGGGGAAACTATAAGCAGGCAGGGGGCTGCGATGTTCAAAAAGGAAGACATAGACAAGGTTGCGGAGAGCAGAAAGGCCTGGGAGGAGGTCTTCCGGAAGTCGGCCTCGACAATTTCCGAGAGATTGGAGCGATTCTCCACCGTCTCAGACCGCCCCATCCGGGACCTCTATACCCCCCTGGATATCCAGGAGCTCGACTACACCAGAGACATCGGCTTTCCCGGACAGTTCCCCTTCACCAGGGGGGTGCAACCCACCATGTACCGGGGAAGGTTGTGGACCATGAGGATGTTCGCGGGGCTCGGCACCGCGAAAGATACCAACGAGAGATTTCACCTGCTGGTCAATGAAGGACAGACGGGGCTCTCCACGGCTTTCGACATGCCCACGCTCATGGGATACGACACCGACTCCCCCAAGGCGCGCGGGGAGTGCGGGAGGTGCGGGGTTGCCATTGATACCCTGAGGGATATGGAGATACTGTTCAAGGGCCTGTCTATCGATAAGATCACCACCTCCATGACCATCAATCCGCCTGCCGCGGTGCTGTGGGCTATGTACATCGCCATGGCAGAGAAAAGGGGAATACCCAGGGGGATGATAGGAGGCACCATCCAGAACGACATGCTCAAGGAGTTCATCGCCCAGAAGACCTTCATGCTTCCTCCCAAGCCCTCTATGAGGCTCATCACCGACACCATCGAGTTCGGCACCAACGAGGTGCCCCGGTGGAACCCGATCAGCATCAGCGGGTACCACATCAGGGAGGCCGGCTCCACCGCGGTCCAGGAGCTCGCCTTCACCCTTGCCGACGGCATCGCCTATGTGGAGGCCGCCCTGGAGAGAGGCCTCGAGGTCGATTCCTTCGCGCCACGGCTGTCGTTCTTCTTCAACTCCCATCTGGATTTCTTCGAGGAGATCGCCAAGTTCCGCGCAGCCCGGAGGATGTGGGCGAGGATCATGACCGAGCGGTTCAAGGCAAAGGATCCACGCTCCATGTGGCTCAGGTTTCACACCCAGACCGCGGGATGCTCGCTCACCGCGCAGCAGCCTTACAACAACGTGGTGCGAACTGCTCTCGAGGCACTGGCAGCGGTATTGGGCGGCACCCAGTCGCTTCACACCAACTCCCTTGACGAGGTCCTCGCGCTTCCCACCGAGGAGGCAGCCACCATCGCGCTCAGGACCCAGCAGGTCATCGCCGAGGAGTCGGGGGTGGCCAATACGATCGACCCCCTCGGCGGGTCGTATTTCGTGGAGCGCCTCACCAACGAGTTGGAGGAGGAGGCCTTCACCTATATCGCCAAGATCGATGAGATGGGGGGCATGGTGGCCGCAATCGAGCGCAACTACCCCCAGATGGAGATCGCCGATGCCGCCTATAAATACCAGAGGCAGATCGATATCAGGGAGAAGACCGTGGTGGGGGTCAACAAGTATATCACCGAAGAGGTGCTCCCCGTGGAGATCCTTCAGATAGAACCAGAGCTCGAGAGACAGCAGATAGAATGGACCAACCAGGTCAAGGAGCGCAGGGATGAGGGAAAGGTGGCTGAGAGCCTGGAGCGATTGGGCGAGGCAGCTCAAGGCGATGAGAACCTCATGCCCTTTATTATCGACGCGGTGAACAGCTACGCCACCGAGCAGGAGATCTGCGATGTGTTCAGGGAGATCTTCGGTGTGTACCGAGATCCAGGTGTGTATTAAGGGGATATAGGTTTTAAGGGAAAAGGGCGCATTATAAAGCGGAAGAGGAAAATAAGGATCCTCGTTGCGAAGCCGGGCCTGGATGGCCACGACAGGGGCGCCAGGATCATCGCCAGGGCCTACCGGGACGCGGGCTTCGAGGTGGTGTACTCCGGACTCCACCAGACACCTGAGGAGATCGTCCAGGCCGCGATCCAGGAAGACGTGGACATGGTAGGACTCTCCAGCCTGGCAGGCGCCCACATGTACCTGTTCCCCAGGGTGGTGGAACTGCTCAGGGAAAAGGGCGCCGAGGATATCGTGGTATGTGGCGGGGGGATATTTCCTGAGGAGGACATCCCGAAGCTGAAAAAGGCCGGAATCAGGGAGATCTTCACCCCTGGCACGCCTCTGAGTGAGGCCGTGAGATGGGTTGAGGAGCACGTGGAGCCAAGGGATTGACAAGGAACACGAGCGAGATCGCGGAGAAGGTCACCTCTGGTGACATAAGGGCAGTAGCCAAGCTGATAAGGGATATCGATGACAAGGTCCCTGAGGTGAGGGAGGTACTCAAGGACCTCTATCCCTTTACCGGCAGGGCATACGTCGTTGGCATCACCGGTTCGCCAGGGGTCGGGAAAAGCACCTTAGTGGATCAGATGGTTACCCACTTGAGAGGCGATGGACACACCGTGGGGGTCCTTGCCGTGGACCCGACGAGTCCCTTCAGCGGCGGTGCGATCCTGGGTGACCGAGTCAGGATGCAGCGGCACAGCATGGATGAGGGGGTGTTCATACGTTCAATGGCAACCCGGGGCTACTTCGGCGGGCTTACCCAATCGACGAGAAGCGCGATCGACGTCCTTGACGCAATGGGAAAGGACTATATCCTCGTTGAAACCGTGGGCGTGGGACAGGATGAGATAGATATCGTTCGCAGCGCCCATACCACTCTCATCGTGCTCGTGCCCGGAATGGGAGATGATATTCAGGCCCTCAAGGCGGGTATCCTCGAGGTGGGCGACATCTTCGTGGTGAACAAGGCCGACAGGGAGGGTGCAGACAGGACCGTAAACGACCTCAGATTGATGATCGAGATGGATGAGAAGAGGTATGCGCAAGGCTGGAAGCCGCCAATCATAACGGCCCAGGCCGTATTTGACAAGGGGACCCGGGAAATCCTGGAGGAGATCGAAAACCACCGCGCATTCGTGACATCTTCGCTGGAAAGGAAATCCACGCTTCGGTATGAAAAGGCGAGAAACGACCTCACCGAGATGATAAAGGATCGGATAGTTCATGAGATCCTCGCTGATATCGTGAACTCCGGAGAGTTCGAGGAAGCCCTCCAATCCATCATGGAAAGAAAACTTGATCCCTATACTGCCTGTGATACTATAGTGTCTAAAAAACTAAAATCAGGCATGAAATAATGGAAAATCCCGTTGCCAGGTGGGCTTTTCACGTTGTGCTGGCATTGATTGCCGTTTTTTTTATCCTCTTCGGCATAAACCTCCTCTATATGGCCTACCAAATTACCGATCCCTTCTCATTTGTCATGACCTTTTTCGCATCGAATCTCATTATCCTCATTAGCGCTGCGCTGCTTCTGGGCTTTATTCTCAAGATGGTGGCATCTATCAAGAGAGAAAGGCAGGAGAAAGTCATAAAGTTCAACGCAAGAGATTAGGGGGCGCATCATGCCGCGGCCAAAAAAGGACATGCCCTTGGGCAAGAGGATGCAGGAGATCAGGACCGCCAAAGGCTTAAGCCTCGACTTCCTGGCCAACGAGACGGGTTTCTCGGTGGACTACATTTCCCGCGTCGAGAAGGGGGAAGTAGTCCCTCCCGTGGCCACGATCTTGCGGCTCTCGAGGGCCCTGGAGATCGACAGCGGGGTTCTCCTCAAAGAGGAGATGCATGAGGCTGATAAGAGAAAGGCAGATGACTTTCGGAAAAGGACAGAGGACTACAGCTACCAGACATTGACCCCGGAGGCCATTCATAAACATCTCAAGGCATTCAAGGTCTTCATAGATCCTGTTTCGGATCATAAAGGGGTGAGCTATCAGCATGAGGGGGAAGAGTTTATCTACGTGCTTAAGGGAAAAATCGAGGTAACGGTGGGGGACAATAAGACTATCCTGAACCCTGAGAACTCCATCCATTTCAACTCTTCCATTGTCCACAAGCTGAGAAATGTGAGCTCAGAAAAGGCGGAATTGGTTGTCGTGCTTTATACGCCATAATCGCAAATCAAAAATCGCAAATCAAAAATGTCCTACCAGCTCAATGAAGAACAACAGATGATTCAGGCCATGGTGAGGGACTTCGCTCGAAGGATCATACTTCCCACTGCGGCCGAGAGGGATAAGACCAAGGAATTTCCTAAGGACATCATACGGCAGCTGGGGGAACTCGGGCTCATGGGGATGAACGTGCCCCAGGAATATAATGGCGCAGGTGTCGATACTGTTTGCTACAGTCTGGCCCTTCAGGAAATAGGCTATGCATGCGCCTCCACCGCCGTCATCGTATCGGTTCACAACAGCGTATCCTGCGGCCCCATATACCAGTTCGGCTCCGATTTTCTCAAGGGCAAGTACCTTACCTCCCTGGCATCGGGAAAAAAGCTCGGATGCTTTGCATTGACGGAAGCAGGTGCAGGCTCCGATCCGGCCAGCCAGAAGTCAACCGCCAAGAAGGATGGAAACTCGTATATCCTCAATGGGTCAAAGGTATGGATTACGAGCGGAAGGAGCTCGGATATCGTGGTAGCCACTGCGTACACTGATAAAGGCAAGAAACACAGGGGCATCAGCGCCTTCGTGTTGGAGAAGGGAATGCCCGGCTTTGAGGTGGGAAGCGAGGAAGATAAGATGGGCCAGAGGGCCTCGGACTGCGCGAGCTTGCTATTCGAAGACTGCCGGGTTCCCGCCGAGAACCTGCTCGGCGAAGAGGGGCAGGGTTTTATTATCGCCATGACTGCCCTGGATGAGGGGAGAATAGGCATCGCGTCCATGTCGGTGGGAATCGCACAGGCATGCCTGGATGCCGCGGTGAGCTACTCAAAGGAGCGAGAGCAATTCGGCAGCACGCTTTCAAAGTTTCAGGGCATTCGATGGATGATCGCGGATATGGCCCTTGAAATAGAGGCGGCACGGCTTCTGACCTTCAACGTGGCAGCCATGAAAGACAGGGGAGAACGATTCAGCGCCGAGGCGTCTATGGCGAAACTCTTTGCCTCCGAAGCTGCCAACAGGTGTGCGTATACGGCCTTGCAGATCCACGGGGGCTATGGATACAGCACTGAATATCCGGTGGAGCGATACTACCGTGATGCCAGGGTTACCACCATATACGAGGGCACCTCTGAGGTCCAAAGGATTGTGATCGCCAATAGCGTACTTGGGCCTTGACCATGGGCCTACCCCCTCCCCCGCCTCTTCTCTGCGCTTTCCCCTCAAATAGCTGAGAAATCCAGGAATGCAGGTGAGATGTTTGGGTTTGACATCCTCTTCGTAATTCCTTAGCATGATGCTTCTCGCATCTCACTGATACAGCAATAAGGAAAGGGATGAGCATGAGTGAGGGAAAAAGAGAGGGCATTTATCGGTTCTCCATTTTGACGGTGGGGGCGCTTGTGCTCACCCTCCTTTCGATAGGGAGCCCCGCTACCTCTTCCGCGGTTGCGGGAGATCGAATACGAAAGCCCGCGGTTGCGGGCCATTTCTACCCCAAGGATCCTGATACCCTAAGGACCACGATTAATACCTTCATCGCAGGGGCTGCCGAGGCCCGGGTAAAGGGAAGGATTCTCGGCCTCATGTCTCCCCATGCGGGCTACGCCTTCTCTGGTCAAGTAGCTGCGTATGCATACCGGGAGATAAAGGGCAAGTCCTACGATACCGTGGTCATACTCGGACCGAGCCATCATGCCTACCTGAGGGGAGCATCGGTGGGCAATTGGGATGCCTATGCAACCCCCTTGGGAATGGTGCCCGTGAACAGGGGACTGGTAACCGCCCTTCTCAAGGTGAAAAAATTCTTTTCATTTTCAGAGGGTGCACACATCAGCGAGCACTCGGTTGAGTGCCAGTTGCCCTTTCTTCAGCGGGTTCTTCTGGATTTCGATATCGTCCCCATCGTGATGGGAGCCTTATCGATGAGCGAGCTAGAGGGAATCAGCAAGGCACTTGCGGGCATCATCAGGGAAAGAAACGTCCTGCTCGTAGCCTCTTCCGACATGTCACATTATCCAGCCTATAGGGATGCGAACGAGATAGACAGAAGGACGCTGTCCATAATCGAGACGCTTGATCCAGAGCGGGTATACAACTCGGAGGCAAGAGAGTTACATAAGGGCACAGAGAATCTCTTCACTACGCTCTGCGGGCTGAGTTCCGTGGTAACCGTCATGATGGTGGCCAAAAAGCTCGGAGGAAATGCGGCAGCGGTGTTGCGCTACGCCAACAGCGGAGATATAGAATATGGCGGTTACAGAGAGAAGCAGAGGGTGGTAGGTTATGGCGCTGTAGCCTTTTACAAACGATAAAACTATGGGGGAAACCATGAATCCAATTGCCGAAGAATTGAACGATATAATCCTTAAAGCCAACCCAAATATCCACGAGATGCTCTCCGTTCACGGAAAAAATCTCTACTTTCCGAGGGGCATCCTCACGCAAGGCGCTGAGGCCAAGGAAAAGGCCTTTAAATATAACGCCACCATAGGCATCGCCACGGAAAACGGGGCGCCCATGCACCTTCCCTCGATTATGTCGTATGTAACCCTTCCCCCTGAAGAATCGCTCAACTATGCACCCTCCTTCGGCAAACCCCAGCTCAGGAAGAGATGGAAGGAGGCGATGCTCACCAAAAACCCCTCGCTTGCCGGAAAGGAGATAAGCCTTCCGGTGGTGACCAATGCGATAACTCACGGGCTCTCCGTCACCGCTGAGATGTGGATCGATAAGGATGATGTGATCCTTCTGCCCGACAAGGTCTGGGGAAACTACACGTTAGTCTTTACGGTTCTCCATGGAGCGAAGATCGAACAATACCCCCTGTTCTCCTCACAGGGAGGCTTCAACCTGCATGCCCTTGAAGATGCACTTAAGGGGCAGGCAGGGGGGAGAAAAAAACTCGTGCTTATCCTCAACTTTCCCAATAACCCAACGGGATACACGCCCACAGAGGAGGAGGGCAAAGGGATTGCGGAGATTATCCTCAACGTCGCGGAAAAGGGCAGCAACGTGGTAGTTATTCTCGATGACGCCTACTTCGGGCTTTTCTATGACGAGCACATCATGAGGGAATCCCTTTTCGCCTCGCTTGCCGGTGCCCATCCACGGGTAATGGCTATCAAACTGGATGCCGCGACAAAGGAGATCTACGCGTGGGGCCTGCGGGTGGGGTTTATTACCTATGGAACGGTATTCAAGGGTAATGCCGAAGATGCCTATGGTGCCCTGGAGAAAAAGACGGCCGGAGCCGTGAGAGGAACTGTCTCAAACAGCCCCCACCTCAGCCAATCAATCGTCCTCGGCGCGCTTAACTCCGAGACCTACGCGGCGGAAAAGGAGGAGAAATACCGGGTAATGCTCAAAAGGGCGGAGAGGCTAAGAGAGGTGCTGGCAAACGAAAAATACCGGGATGCCTGGGATGTCTATCCCTTTAACTCGGGTTACTTCATGTGCCTGCGGATAAAAGGAGTTGACGCTGAAAAGCTCCGCGTCCACCTCCTGGATAAGTACGGCGTAGGGGCCATCTCGCTCGGAAACACGGACCTCAGGGTGGCCTTCTCATGTGTAGAGGAGGGAGATATACAGGAGCTGTTCAATCTCATCCATCAGGGCGTGCAGGATCTTCAGCGGGCCTCCGGCACCTAATTGAAAGAGCCCCATTCGGCACTACTCGATGGCCAGCATGCTGGCCTTTCTCGTTGTCTCCTCCAGGCGCAAGGTCAGTGTCTTGATCAAGTTCCTCAACTGGACAGAGAGCGATTCATATTCCCTCTGGAGGCGTTCCTTATCCAAAATGCCCAGCCTTACCCTTCCATCGGCCACCACCGAGGCAGTTCGCAACCCCTCGCTGTTCTTCAACATGACCATTTCACCTACAATAGCTCCCTCCCTGAGGGTATCTATGGTGATCAGACCCTTCCCCGTCCGCTTTTTGACCTTAAGCCTTCCTTCCAAAAGGATAAAGATCCAGTCTCCGCCCTTGCCCTCCTGGAGTATGGTGGAGCCGGGTTCGAAGATCTCCTCTCTCACTATGTACTCTTTTATGGAGCTATCGATCGGCATCTGGAAAGCTGATTCCCCTAAAACAGCATGAACATGCTTATCTCCCTGATGGCCTCTTTGCTCATGTTCTTAAACTCCAGTCCCAGGAAGAGATAGCCTAATGTGATGCTTCTGCGCACCGACTTTATCCTGGACTCCAGACTGATGGTCTTTCCCGAGATAAACTGTATATTCAGTGCGAGCTCGCCTCCAGGCTCAAGCCGGAGCTCCTTGGTGTTTTCATAGGGCACCTCGACCCCCACGCCGTTGAGGCTCACATCCCTGATCATCCCGGTGAACATGAAGTTCCTCGATCTGTCAGGCGGGCCATAGCTGAATTCCTGATCCCACTTCTTTCGAAAATACTGCCTCTGCGTTACCCTCGGATCCATTTCCGTTGCCGTTTCCTTCTTCGAGCTCAGCTCATCCACGATCCTGTTCATCCTCACCAATCGCTTCAGGCTCTGCTGGATTATGTAACGCAGTATGGGCGGCATGTTTTTATATTCATCGGAAAGCCGTGCGGGGTGCCATACCTCCAGCACCGCATCGTCCATGGCAACGGCTGAAGCGGATCTGGGTTCAAGCCCGAGGTGAAAAAAGGTCATCTCCCCGAAGATCTCTCCCCTGTCGAGAATGGCCAGGGTGGTGGCGTCCTTGCCGAAGCTTCTAAATATCCGCACGCGACCGCTCAATATCTTATAGATCGAGCTCCCGTAATCTCCCTCCTTGATGATCTGCTCACCCTTTGGATAGAATAAACGAACGATTCCGGGGACCTTTGTATCAGCCATGGATCAAACCTTCGATCGAGTTCATATGAGGCAAAGATATTTTATAATAATTGTATAAAAATGAAAATAAAAGAGATATTTCGGTTTTCTAATCATGTAGTTGCGTGTAAAAATAGATGATTATCCGATCGAGCGAGCGTTGTGTTGGGTTCTTGGTGCTTATTTTTCTCAGCATCATAAAAAAGCAGGAGATGGATGGTGCTCTCATCCTTTATTGAACACATCAAGCATTCAGAGGAACTTGGCCCTCAGATCGTCTATCACCGCTACCTCCCCCGCCAGGAACCGGGCTACGATAAAAGCCGGGTCGTCATCTCTTCCCGCATTACGCGGCTCTTGGAGGAAAGCCGCATCTCGGAACTCTACACGCATCAAGTAGAGGCAATCGGGAAGGTAAAAGAGGGAAAGGACATACTCGTAGCCACCCCTACTGCGAGCGGAAAGAGCCTTATATACAATATTCCCGTCCTCGAGGCAATGCTCCGCAATCCCCACACGCGAGCTCTCTATATATTCCCGCTCAAGGCCCTGGAACAGGATCAGCTGAAAAATCTCCTTGATCTCATCTCCAAGCTGCCGGAGGATTACCTCAGCGCAACCATCTATGACGGAGACACCTCAGCGTGGGCCCGGAAAAAGATTAAGGAGAAGATCCCGAATATCATTCTCACCAATCCCGACATGCTCCATAGGGCAATGCTTGCCTATCACGAGAGATGGGTCGATTTGTTTTCCAACCTGGAGTTCGTGATTATCGACGAGGTTCATACCTATCGTGGGATCTTCGGCTCGCACCTCGCCCAGATACTGAGGAGGCTTCGAAGGCTCTGCCTTCTGTATCACACAAGCCCTCAGTTCATCCTCTCATCGGCAACTATCCAGAATCCCCGCGAATTCGGCGAGAACCTGATCGGCGGACACGTGGAGGTAATTTCGCAAAGCGGTGCCCCCAAAGCCGGACAGCATTTCCTTTTTCTCAATCCCCTGTCAAGCACCGCCTTTACGGCCACTCAGTTCTTTATCCAATGCCTGAGGGCCGGCTTGAGAACCATCACCTTCACCCAGTCGAGAAAGCTGACCGAGCTCATCAACATGTGGGCGAAGCGGCTCGCCCCGGAATTCAGGGATAAGGTGAGCTCCTATAGGGCCGGATTTCTGCCCGAGGAACGGCGACTGATAGAGGGCAGGCTCGCCCGCGGCAAGCTCCTGGGGGTGATATCCACGAGCGCGCTCGAGATGGGAATCGATATAGGGTATCTGGATGTGTGCATCCTGGTTGGATACCCAGGCACCATAATAAACACATGGCAGAGGGGCGGCAGGGTGGGACGCGCGGGAAGGGATTCGCTCGTAGTCATGATCGCTGACCAAGACGCCCTGGATCAGTACTTCATGCAGCATCCCGCGCATTTCTTTGAACAAGCCTTCGAGGCCGCAGTAATCGATCCCGACAACGCCCATGTCATACGTGCCCATCTTCCGTGTGCCGCGGCTGAGAGCCCTGTGAGCTTAGATGATATGCGGTTCTGGACCAATGACCTCGAGGAACATCTCGATCACCTGGAAGCAGAGGGAGAACTGAGCAGGACAAGCGAGGGCCCACCCCGGTGGTTTGCGACCAGGAAAAGGCCCCACTTAAAGGTGAACATACGTTCCGTGGGGGAGACCTACACCATTTTCAATGGAGCCACTGGAGAGGCGATCGGCACCGTTGATGGTGTGAGGGCACTGAAGGAGTGCCATCCCGGTGCGATCTATCTCCATAGGGCCAATCCGTACTACGTGGAACGCCTGGTCCTCGACAGGAAGGATGTGATCGTTCAAGAGGCGGACCTCAACTACCTCACGAGGGTCAGATCTGAGAAGGAAACCGAGATACTCAGCATCAGGAAGAGCCAGCCAAAGGGACAATTCGTGGCAAAGCTCGGCGAGCTCAAGGTAACGGAAGTGATAACCGGGTATGAAAAGAGGAGGGTGCCGGGCCAGGAACTGATCGGCGTCTTCCCGCTCGAGCTTCCGCCTCAGACATTTGAGACCGTGGGGCTCTGGGCAGAGATCGACGATATCATAAAAAAGATGGTGGAAAGGGAGGGTCATCACTTTATGGGGGGGATTCATGCCGTGGAACACGCGGCCATCAGCCTCTTTCCGCTCTTTGCGCTGTGCGATAGGAACGATATTGGCGGGATCTCCTACAGCTTCCATCCCCAGGCGGGAAAAGCAGCCATCTTCTTCTATGACGGATACCCCGGAGGGGTGGGACTGGCCCAGAGGGGCTTTGACATCATACTGGAGCTTTTTGAACGGACGTTGGATCTCATTAAAGGATGCCCCTGTGAACAGGGCTGCCCCTCGTGTATCTATTCTCCACGATGCGGTTCGGGCAACAAACCATTGGATAAAAAGGGAGCCGTCATGGTCCTCGAGGCATTAACGGGCGCCCTCTCCTTGAGCGATATCACCGCCGTTGAACCGGAGCCACCCTTACAAGCCAAATCGGCAGCGGAAGAACAGGTGCCCGGAGATGCGAATCAACGGAGGCTCCTCTACCTTGATTTAGAGACCCAAAGATCAGCGCTCGAGGTTGGCGGCTGGCAAAACACGCACCTTATGATGATATCGGTGGCCGTGGTCTACGATAGCCTGGATAACCGTTTCTACACCTTTACCGAGGATCAAATAGAGGACCTGGTCGGGCGATTGAGATCAGCGGACCTCGTGATCGGCTTTAACGTGAAGAGATTTGATTATGCCGTGCTCAAACCCTACACGTCCTTGGATCTGGGCGAACTGCCTACATTTGATCTCCTCGAGGAGATCTATAACAGGCTGGGATACAGAATAAGCCTCGATCATCTGGCCAAGGAGACCCTCAACAGGCAAAAGTCCGCGGATGGCTTGCAGGCCCTGGAGTGGTTCAAGGCAGGTGAGATGGATACGCTCACGGAGTACTGCAAAGGCGATGTGATACTCACCAGAGATCTCTTTCTCCACGGCCTTGATAAGGGCTACCTCATCTACAGGGACAAGAGGGAGGACGAAAGGCTCAGGTTCCCGGTCGATTGGGATCTTGACAAATTGATCGATAAAGT
>CAZJXD010000100.1:0-18267 GCA_964549945.1 uncultured Desulfobacteraceae bacterium
TTCGAAAGAGATTATGTAATAGAGCTTGACCGGAACCACCAATTTCCATGGGAAATCTGGAAAAAGGCCAGTGCGCTCGGGTTTATCGGGCTCGATATACCCGAGGAGTATGGCGGGCAGGGTTACGGCCTCATGGAAAACGTGCTGGTACGGGAAGAATTCTGCCGCTGTGGGGCGGGTGCGGGTATCAGTGTAATGGGAACTGACTTTGGTTCAAAGATTATCCTGAGAAAGGGAACCGAAGTCCAAAAAAGGGAGTATCTCCCTCCTCTCTACAGAGGAGAAGCGATCTCTTCGGGTGCCTTCAGCGAGCCGGACAGGGGAAGCGACCTGGTCAGCGCACCACTGTCTACGAATGCAGTGAAAAACAACGGGGACTACCTCGTCAACGGAACCAAGACATTTATTTCATTCGCCAGCATTGCCAGATTCTCCATCGTTCTTTGCCAGACCAACTCACAAAGCGACCCCCCGTATCGCGGTATGAGTACCATTATTGTGGAGATGGATAGACCGGGCATAGAGATCACCGAGATGGAAAAATTGGGCTGGAAGACAAATCCTTGCTGTGAAGTTGCCTTTCTCAATGTCAGGGTTCCGCGAGAGAATCTGGTGGGAGAGGAGGACCGGGGATTTTACCAAACGATAGAGTTCCTGGATGAGATAAGGATAAAGGTGGGAGCTACGGCGGTAGGAATAGCGCAGGGAGCCTTTGAGAGAGCCCTTCGGTATGCCAAGAAGAGGGAGGCCTTTGGCCGCAAGATAGGTTCGTTTCAGGCTATCTCACACAAGCTCGCTGAAATGGCAACCTACATTGAAGCTGCTCGATGTTTGCTCTACAAAGCCGTATGGAGCTTTACGATCGGAAAGGCTGACCCCGCGCTTTCCTCTATGGCCAAATGGTTTCCAGCAAGGGTGGCAATTAGGGCGTCCGATGAGGCAATAGAGATTCTGGGGGGACATGGTTGCATGGTGGACAATGAGGTGGAGCGTTTCTATCGGGATGCTCGGGTATTGGAAATCTATGAGGGAACCCGTGAGATCCACAAGAACACTGTTGCCAGGTTCTTGCTGGGAAAGCTTGACGAAAAATAATCAACTCCTTTCTTCGGCCTTTTTCTGAACACAATGTAAGGATTCCCCTTTTCTGAGGGCTTCCAGGCACTTATTGCATGAAATACAGGCTGCTCTGCGGCTGCTGCCGCGCTTCCATTCATTGATGATATAGGGCTCCCTTATGAGAGGACGGCTTAGCGAGATGAAATCCGCATCACCATTCTGGATTACCTCCTCCATGAGTTGAAAGCTCCTCAAGCCGCCTACCATCATAACCGGCACATTCACGCAGCCCTTAATCTCTCGGCACCATGGTCGAAAGTAGGCCTCGCGTTCTATTGAGTCTATTTTGGTTCGAAATTCGCTTTCTTCGTAGGATCTGCCTCTCAATCCGTGGCTGATCTCAAGGGCATCAAATCCCCATTGGGCAAGAAGTTGAGCTGCTTGCCTTCCTTCGCTGAATTCAAGCCCCTCCGGAAATCCGTCTTGGACGCCAATCTTTATGAGCAACGGGTAATCCTCGCCCACCTTTGCTCTCATGCTTCGATATATTTCACGGTGAAAACGAAGGCGATTGTCCAAAGAGCCTCCCCATTCGTCGTCACGACGATTGGTAAAAGGGGAGAGAAACTGGCTTAAAAGATACGCGTGTGCAGCATGGACCTGGACAGCATCAAATCCAGCCTCCTGGGCCCTTCTTGCTGCATCACCAAACGCCCCGATGATTTCCCAGATTTCATCCTCGTTCATCTGGCGGTAGTCTTGAGTGAAATAGGGATCGTGAGAAATAAATGATGGAGCTATTGCCTGCTGTTGGCGCTTGGCCTTGAGGAATTTGGCGTTTTCTCTGCCAGTATGGTAGAGCTGCGCAGCGATTTTGGCTCCCCTGTCGTGGACAGCAGCAGTAAGGCTCTTGAAGCCCGGTATACAATCATCATTGGCCAGAGAGCTCTCAAAGGGCGCGAGTTGACCGGATGGATGGACGTAGGTGAGCCCGGTGATAATCAAACCAACTCCTCCCTCGGCAAGCTCTGAAGAGAGCTTGGTTTGTCCCTCGGTTACATGGCCTTTTCTATCGGCACATTGGTCATAGGTGGCAGACCTGACGAACCGGTTTCGCAACCCCATGTTTTTGATTGTTGCAGGTTGAAATAAAATGCTCATTGTAACCTCCTCTCATTTTCGTGCGTTCCAGCAACAGCCTGCATTCGTATCATTATTTTGTATCAAACCTCACAAATAGTTTGGCTTTCTCGTAGACAAGAACCTACCTAGCAAACATGGTCAGCCTTATCAATTAAAAAAACCTTTCAGCGGGATACTCAGAATAATGAACCTCTGAGGCAGGAAAATACAGAGAGGATTCTAATCGATAGTCGATAATATAAAGGCATTTCCAGATGTTTGCGCACTGTTTTCTTTACTTTTGAGTCATGAACTAGGATAATGAACGAGATCTCAGGTCATGGAATCAAAAACCGACAAAATTCATAAAAGGGGGTGAAAGATGAATCATACAATATAAATGCAGGCATTTCACCAGAAACCAGTTAACGCTTCAACCTAATTTGTCCAACCTTAATCTTTTATGACTTCCTAACGTAATGTACCCTGAATTTTTTCCATTATACATCGACACGTTATTCGGCTGCATGCTGGCCGGTAAAAGTAATCTGAATATCTTGTTTCAGGGTATACAAAACTTAATAACATAGGGAGGTATAAGATGGATTGGAAAAAGGTATTTACGGCAATCGTCATCATTCTTTTTATGGGATTGTGTCTTTCCTGGGGGCCGCTAACAGGGTCTGCCGCAGCGAAAGAAATTCAAATGTCGATGGGTTGTGGGCCCACAGTAGCTTCGGGGTATCCTGCAGGTGTTGCGCTGTCCACATTCCTGAATAAAAAGATCGAGGGACTGAAGCTCATACCTATAGAATTGGGGACAGCGGCTGCGATCAGACGTGTGTCTGCAGGCGAAATGGATTTGACTTACAGCAATGCCTTCGACGTTGTTGCCAGTCATACAAATGAGGGTGCCTTTAAAAAGAATCCATTAACGCCGGGCACACAACCCTCTCAGGGTATATGGTTCTGGCCTGTGGCCCAGTTTATGGTTACCAGGATCGATACGGATATCTATTCCTTGGATGACCTCAAGGGTAGAAACGTCTCTCTGGGAAGCCCAAAAGAGGGCCTCTATGCCTATGCAAAAACAGGTTTTGAAGCCTTAGGGTTAACAAAGCAGTGGACGGAAAGAGTTGTGACGTCAGATGACAGACCTCAAGCGCTAAAAACAAAAAACGTAGACGCTCTTCTGGCATGTGTGATCGGAAACAACACCCTTGCGCGCCACACCATGCAAGTGGAGTTGTATAATAAATTGAGAGCCTTAAAAATGACTAAAGCACAGGAGGACATCATTAACAATACGCCTGGGATTGCAATTGTGATGACTCCTGCCAAATTATTCAAGCGCGACATGGGCATGGAAGAGATCCCGAGCATCGGCAATGTGTACGGGTGGTCTTTCGCCCCATCGGCTGATGCGGAGATGGTCTATCAGTTCGTGAAGAACTGCTTTGAAAACGCGGATAAGCTGGTAGAACTTGCACGGCCATTTGCATTGTTCAGCAGCGACCCCAAAGGCACTGTTTTGATGGGTCTAAGGGCCTGTGGAAAGGTCGTGCCGGTCCACCCCGGTGCCGCAAGATATTATAAAGAGATCGGGATTTGGGACCCTGCCTGGGTCGTAGGAAAGTAGCGTTAATCCAGGACCTGAAGGAGAGCAATGATTCCGGGGGAGACGGGATAAGCCCTTATTTCCCCCGGATTTTAATATGGTCTCTTCTAATATGCATAGATGATGAGGGATGAGGACGATCACATGAATGATAGGGAGGATAAGGGTAAGGTCATCAGGCTTTCTCTGGATGTGGCTTGTGTTGCGCTTGTATTGCTGGTCTTGTGGTTCGCTTTTACGTTAGGGGTTGAGAGGGGAAGATACGCCATACTCTTCCTGGGAATTTCGTTTGTCATCTCTGCCCTGAGAGTTCTTGTCCATGGACGTTTTCTGGGGATAAAGGGAGGATGGTTGGTCGCACCAGGGCTTTTGTTCATCGGGATTTTTATTGCGGCTACAGCTTATCTCTATTTCCAGTATATAGACATGCTCACCGATAGGGCTGGCGCCTACACCGGTGTTGACGTACTGGTCGGTGCGGGTATTGTTGCTGCTCTATTTCTGCTCATCTGGAAAGAAGGCGGGGTGGCCCTGTTCGGCCTTATCCTTTTATTTTTATTCTATTTCTATTCTGGAAATCATTTTCCCGGCATTCTGGAGCACAGCGGATTTTCCGTCAGGAGGATCATAGAGGAAAGCATACTTGGCTTTGAAGGGGTTTACGGGATCGTCCTGCTCACCGTATCCACATGGGTGGCCATATTCCTGATCTATGCGGGCATTATTCGAGGGTTTGGCTCTCTGGATACCATTGTCAAGGGATGCACCATTGTTTTTAGCAGGAGAAGAAGCTTTATTCCGCAAATTCCCGTTGCGGCCAGTTTGATTTTCGGCTCCTTTTCGGGGTCTGCAACGGCTAATGTGGCCGGAACCGGTTCATTTACCATTACCATCATGAAAAGATTCGGCATTCCCCCTTTACAGGCAGGGGCCATAGAATCCGTTGCCTCCTCGGGAGGTCAAATCATGCCTCCATTAATGGGAGCCACCGCCTTTCTCATCGCGTCATTTCTGGGCGTGTCCTATCTGCACATCGTCGTGGTGGGTTTTTTACCCGCATTCCTCTTTTATCTGGCATTGGCTTTCTCTGTTTACTGGCGCACAGCGGGACACGTTTCCCTCGATTCAACGGCATTCATAAAAGAAGATGCCTGGTCAAAGGAGGACTGGATCAAGCTTTTGCCCCTGATATTATCCGTCGGGGTGCTCTTTACACGATTGACGTTATTAACCCCGATGATGCGTGCATGTATAGAAGGCGTTTTTGTTTTTGTCATCGCACAGCTCTTTTATGAATTGACAGCGAACTTAAGGAAAAAATCGGTGCTTAAGATATTCGCGGACTTTGGGGTGTGCCTTTTTAACGGGGTAAAAGGCTGTGCACCGCCGGCAGCCAGTATCGGCCTCATTGGGGCCGCCATGGGTTTCATTGTGAGGGTGCTGACCGTTACCGGGCTCGGCCCGAAACTATCCGAGGAATTGGTGGACATCTCCCATGGCATACTTCCACTACTTCTGTTTTTTATATTGATCCTGTGCATCCTGTTCGGGATGGCCGTGTCAACGATAGCCGTATATGTGTTGACAACCTTCGTTGCTGCGCCTGCCCTCAAAGAAATGGGAATTCCGCTGATGGCCACGCATTTTATGATCTTTTATCTGGGGAATATGTCTTTTATTACGCCGCCCGTGGCCCCGGCGGCACTCGTCGCCAGCGGCATTGCCGGCACCGGATTCATGCCCACCGCATGGATGGCGACGAGGCTGGGATTGCCCTTATTTCTATTGGGCATCAATTTCGTTTACCGCCCTGAGTTGCTCATATGGAGTTGGCAGACACCAATGGCCGCTGTCATCGTCTTTATCGGCCTTTGCGGGATAGCTTCAGCGCTTCACATCCCCTATCAGCCCGGCTGGAGGTCCATTATTGAACGGGCGATACTCATTGTCGGTTCTTTTGCCGCGATGTTCATTATAAAAACGGCAGTCTATATCCCTGCGGCAGTTGTGGTCTTGATCATAATGGTTATGAGACTTCGAAAAACCGAATGAAACCTCATCATCTGTGAATTTTCTCCGGGTCCACGATCTCAGTAATTATTTCCCTTTTTTCTCGACCTCAACATACCCTTCATCCGCATTGATCCTGACGAAGTCTCCGGTGCTAATACATTCTAGGGGATCATACTCTAGTTGATGCATCATCGGCGTACCCGTAATGATGGCGCTGACGGCCACGACACCCTCGGCCTTCACATTGATAATGCCTTTTGGGGCATTACCGCGTTTATAGGTGGCATAGAACTGCCAGGACCCAGTTGTTGACCCCTTTCCCGCAGGAAAGACCAGTATCTTCCCTGCCACACTCTGCCCTTCCAGCTCATGACCCGGCTCCCTGATGATCCCGCTGTTCGGGTCCACCCCGCCGGTGAAGGATATGGGCATGCGGGTAACAATGGCATCGCCTTCTGCCATGCCTCCAGTAACAGATTTACCCTTGATTTTCAGTATGATCTCCCCCTCCATCTGCCTGAAATGGCCGTTTGCACCAAGTCCTGAGTGGAACCGAACCAGGTATCCATCCCGGTGACGTTATGGGCATAATAGTTAGCCCTGGCGGAATTTATGGCCACTACCCTAATGCCGCGTTCCGGTAGGTAGAGGTAGGGGCCGCAGGCAGCACCTGTGTCAGCCACGATCCGGCCGCCTGTGCTTCTGATTATATCGAAGAGCCCCATCCTCTTTGACAGGGTCTTGACCCAATGGGACGTGCAAATCCACAGCTCTGTCTCAGGATGAATACTTTGCCCTTCCAGAAGCTCGGCGATCTCCTGTACCTCCTGAATGGTGCATTGGGGACATCCAAAAATGACGAGGTCCACCTTGTCCTCATGGCTGGTGGAAATCTCCCTATAGGCCTTTTCGATATTTTCCGGGTCAACCGATATCGTGGGTATCGGGTGAACATCACCCCCAAAGGCAGCCTCCAGAGTCTTTGCTTCAGGGGTTATCCCCACAAGATGGACCAGGCCGACACTCCCGGTCACGGTGAGGGCATAGAGGAGACCCTTGAGGTTTTGAATAGCAAGATCAGGAGGTAGATTGACAAATACCGGGATCCTGTCTGCTATAATCTTGCCCAGATGCCAGCCTAGGGCCTGGTAATCGGCCGTTGTCAATGCGTTGAAATCCAGCCCTCCTGTATCCACAAGGACCTGGGGCCTTCTATTCTCGGTGAGGTGCAGCCCCCACTCCGGGATAACACCAGTAATGGCTGCGGCAAGGACAACATGATCTCCATCCCGGTTTGATCTGGCCCCGATCACCGAGTTGGCATACACCTGACTGCCGGAGGAGGCCCAGGCAATATGCTCCCCGAAACGGGGCAGATTTCCCACCAGATAATGGTGGCATGAATAGGTAAGGGTCACCCCGAGGGATCTTAGGGCGTTATCGATCCTCTTCTGGACCTCTCGGTAGAAGATGGGGACCTTCAGTTCGTCTGCATCTTCAAAATCGAACTGCTCGGGGTTCTTGGTTGTGAAGACTGATACCCTGGTTCCCTCCTGGGCCAAGGCCTCCAGCCACTCAACCCCCTCGTCCATTAACACCGAGTAATTCCCAGCTATATGGGTGCTGGTTACTGGAATCATCCTCTCCGCATCGCAGGCTTCTCCGTATGCGACAAGAATTTCCATGGCCTTTTTGGCACCAGAACCCTGCTTCCCGCCCAATAAGTCCTCTTCTCTGCGGGAAAGTTTCATTTAACTCCCTTTCGATAGGATGAAAAGACCCCCACTTGACTAATCCTAATCGTGACTCGGTACAAGAAACCTCCAAGGTTTTCATACCATCCTTGGAGGTTTCATAATGGCATCTTCAGGCGAGTTGTGTTCATGGTTTTCTCTCGAGATGAGTGAATAAAAAGCAGGCTTAAACAATCCCATGATGGTGAAAGATCGAGATAAGTCAAGAAAAATTTCATTTCAGGGATATATTGGGCACCGTTACATCATTAGGATCGAAAGGATTTAAAGGGGAGGCATCAATCAGAGGGATTCTGCGGCCGAATCTCAACAATGGCTATAAGATGCTAAATAGCCGATAAAAATAGGTGCTTCTCGATAATAATCAAAGAAATTTTTCTATAATTATCTTCTATGATCGCTAGCTGGCTAATAATTATCTTGACAAATGACAAACAAAGCAATAAAAGATATCTTTAATATATTATTAAGATCTTAAAAAGATACGATTTTACCCTTCATTAAACTGAGAATCCAGACTAATCATATCCGAAAAAATGCCGCCAAATTCAAAAAGCAAAAAAGCGATAGCGTATGAAGCATTGAAGAAAAGAATCATCAATAACTCCTTCAAGGCCGGCAACCCGCTTAATGAAAGAGTACTTTCAGAGGAGTTAAGAATCAGTAAAACACCCATTCGGGAGGCATTTCAGCAACTGGAACAAGAGGGATTTATTGAAAATATTCCCCACAAGGGCTCTTTCGTATCAAAGATTTCGATACAAGACATCAGGGAGATATTTGAGGTTCGTGAAATATTGGAATGTGCAGCAGCCAGAGGCTCAGCATTGAAAGGGGATATGGATAAACTCGAAGCTATGAAAAGGAGATTTAGATCTATCCAAAACTCAAATGGGAAAACCCCCTTAAGCCTACTAAAAGCGGGTGATCAAATTCATAATTACCTGTTCGAAAGTTTTCAAAATCAGAGGCTCACTGAGATTTATAGGCGTTTGCAGGATCACATTAACAGGCTCCGCATACGATTTGTCAGTCAATTTGATCAAAATAGATTGGACCAAAGCTCCAAAGAACATGAAGAGATTTTGAATGCATTAATTACTAAAGATCCGGTAGCAGCTGAGAATGCAGTTCGTATTCATCTTCGAAATGCCCAGGATTATATCAAACAGCTAATTTGAGAAGATGGAGAATCAGGGCGATGATCCATGTCATAAGCGATATTGAAAGGCCCCGGAAAGAATTGATTGAACAATTTAGGACGATGAGCGCGGCCACGATCCATGAGGCATCTGGCAAGAAAGGGGCAGTGGACTGCGGGATAAAACCTATAGCCAGAGGGGTCCGTATTTGTGGGCCTGCCTTTACCGTTGAATGCTCCCCAAGAGATAACTTAATGCTTCATAAGGCCCTTGAGAAAGCACAGCCAGGGGATGTGATTGTAGCTTCCGTGGGAGGCTATTATGAGGCGGGCTACTGGGGGGCTCTGATGGCAATCTCCGGTATGACAAAGAAGTTAGAGGGATTAGCGATTGACGGCTGTGTCAGGGATTCTAAGGAGATCATTGGGATGGGATTTCCCGTATTCTGCCGTGGGTTTTGTATTCGTGGAACAACAAAGACGGGATTGGGCTTGATCAATCATCCGAATTTGTTTGGCGGGATCACGGTCAATCCAGGCGATCTGATCCTTGGAGACGATGATGGTATCGTGGTGGTGGATCGCAGATCGTGTGAGGTGGTTTTAGAGAAATCGATACAAAGGGTAGAAGCAGAAAAAAAGAAATCCGCCCAGCTTAAGGCTGGAACCACCAGTGTGGAGCTGAACAAACTGGAAAGCGTTTTTGAGTGGCTGGCTTTAACTGAGGATTGATCCTCATGAAAGTTGTGCCGGACCGATTAAAGCAAATAGCCATCGAGATCCTAAAAGGGCTTCACGCATCCGAACGTGAAGCCCTGCTCGTTGCTGAAAGCCTGGTTCGGGCCGATATGAGGGGCATAGACACCCATGGTGTCAACTTCCTAAAACTCCTGGCAGATCGTGTCGATGCCCACATGATCCACCTCCCGACAGGCCTGAAGGTAGTAAAGGAAGATAATACGACCGCTCTCATTGATGGAGGCAACGGATTGGGTCAGGTGGCGGCCCATCGAGCTATGGAGATGTGCATTCAGAAGGCGCGTGGGGCTGGCCTCGGGTTTGCCCTCGTTCGGAACACGAACCACATCGGTTTTCTAGCCTTTTACACTCTGATGGCCGCCCAGGAAGGGATGATAGGAATCATGGCGTGTAACGCCGCTCCGTCCATGTCTGCCTGGGGAGGAACAGAACCTCTCCTTGGGACAAACCCTATATCCATCGCCGTCCCCGGTGGTTTCGATCTTCCCGATATAGTCCTAGATATGTCCTCGAGCGTTGTAGCCAGGGGGAAAATCCGAAGTGCCCAGCGCATGAATGAGGATATCCCTTTGGGATGGGCCCTCGACGAGAAAGGTAGTCCAACTGCTGATCCAAGTGCTGCATTAAAGGGAACCCTGCTCCCCGTTGGAGGGCCAAAGGGTTATGGCCTGGCACTGATGATCGACGTCATAGCGGGCATCCTCTCCGGCTCGCAGTATGGCCCGCACGTCAAGACATTTCACCAGTTGCTGGGGCCGACGGGAATTGGTGTTTTTTCCATGGCCATTGATATGGAAAGGTTCATGCCCCTTCATCAATTCAGACGGGTGATGAGCTCATATGTCTCATCGGTGAAGGGGACCAAAAGGGCCACCGGTGTTTCCCACATTTATCTTCCCGGAGAGATCGAGATCGAAAAAGAGAAACAGAGCCTAACTGATGGGATCGAGATAGATCGTGATGTTGCAGGCAGCTTGAATAAGCTGCTGGAGAAGCTCAAAAGCCCACTGAGGTTGACCGAGGAGTAATAGAACCATGAATTGGATCATCAGGGTTAACACGAGAAACGGGAACATCGTCAGGCAAGAAGCTTCTCCCGAAGAGATGCACTGGGGAGGACGACTGTTGATCGCGAAATTCTTACTGAGGGAGGTCCCGCCAGCCTGTGATCCTCTCGGACGCTTCAATAAAATAATCTTTGCTCCGGGTCTTCTGGGAGATACCGCCGTGACAACAGCCGGCAAATTCTCAATCGGGGCCAAGAGCCCCTTGACTTGTGGCGTTAAAGAAAGCGATGTCGGAGGAGAAGCCGGGAAAAAAATCGCTTCCCTTGGGATCAAGGCAATTGTTCTGGAAGACGCACCTCTGGAGGCCTCCACGAAAATCCTGATGGTGAGAGCAGAGCAAATCGCATTATCGGAATTCCTTGAGCTGAAAGGGAAAAAGGTCTCGGAGACGTTTCAGATCATTCGCCAGCGGTTCGGTCCTAAAGTGGGAATCCTGTGCATTGGACCGGCCGGAGAGATGAAGATGGCAGGTGCTGGCATAGCAGTAACCGATGATAAGGACATACAGGTTCGGTATGCTGCGCGCGGGGGCCTTGGAGCTGTTATGGATTCCAAAGGGATCAAGGCGATCATCGTTGATGACGCTGGCGCCCGGCCGGCTCGGGCCTTTGATGAAAAACTCCTTCGCAAGACGAATAGGACCTTGGTTCAGATGATTATGGCGGATCCCAAAACTGAAAACAGACACACCTATGGTACACCAGCTATCCTGATGATGGCCAATGAATTTGGCATATTGCCAACGAGAAACTTCAGCGCCGGTCAATTCGAAAAAGCAGAGGAGATTGCAGGGGAACGGATTGCGGATGTGATTGCAGAGCGTGGAGGGGAAGGCCGATCAGGGACTCCCTGCCTGAGGGGATGTGTCATCCAGTGTTCGAACGTATTTCCAGACCCGTCCGGGAAAAAGACGGTAGCCTCGATTCAGTACGAAAACATCGCTCTTCTAGGAGCGAACTGTGGCATCGACAACATAGACGACATCGCCGAGATGAACCACATGTGCAACGAGGTTGGGGTTGATGCCATTGAGACAGGTGCTGCCATTGGTGTGGCCATGGAAGCCGGGGTTATTCCGTTTGGAGACGCCGTAGGGGCGAAAGGCTTGATACGCCAGATCGGCCAGGGAACGCACCTCGGACGTATTCTGGGCAACGGGGTTCTCATCACCGGAAGGGTGTTGGGCGTTCGACGCATCCCTGCCATCAAAGGCCAGGCGATTCCAGGGTATGATCCCCGAGCATTGAAAGGAAATGGTGTGACCTACGTCACCTCTCCCATGGGCGCAGACCATACAGCAGGAAATGCCTTTGAGACCTTAAGCACTGTGGACCCACTTGGCCTTGAAAAGCAAGTGGAAACCTCTAGGAGGCTCCAGCTTAGAGCGGCCATTCTCGACACTATGGGACTCTGCCTGTTCACCCGCCCGCCTTTTGTGAAGAAACCAGAGCTTTTTGCTCTCTTCCTGAAAGCCAGGTATGGCTGGGATCTCACTTTTAAGGATATTCAAAAGATGGCACTCGATGTTCTGGAGACCGAGCGAGAGTTCAATAGGCGGGCGGGGGTTTCGGAGGAGTTTTACGATATACCGGAGTTCATGCGTGAGGAACCGCTCCCTCCAAGGAATTCGGTTTTCGATATACCTCTAAAAGAGATGCAAAGGATATGGGATGTTGAGTCAGCCGCCAATGTCTTTTGAGCCTTTAGGAGGATTTTGAAATGGAATTAAAGGAGCGTATTGCGGTCATTACGGGTGCAGGTAAGGGTATCGGAAAAGCAATCGCCGAAAAATTTTCAGAAGAAGGCGCTTCGGTTGCTCTATGGGATGTGGACCTTGATTCGGTCGAAAGGGTGTCAGAGGCTCTGGATGCTTCCGGCAAGAAGGCTATTGCCATAAAGGCCGATACTACGAATGAAGCGGAGATCGATAACGCCCTTTCAGAAGTCTTAAGAAGGTTCAACCGGGTTGACATCCTTGTGAATAATGCGGGTATCTCTCGGCATAGGCCTCTTGAGGAGATGACTCTGGATATTTTCGAGGCGGTAATCAAGGTAAATCTCACGGGAACATTCATCTGCTGCCGTGCTGTCGCTCCGATCATGAAAAAACAGGGAAGAGGAAAGATCGTCAATATCGCCTCCCTGGGTGGGCGAACCGGTCGTCCGGGGGTAGGCGTGAACTATGCCGCCTCTAAGGCAGGTGTTATTGGGCTCACCCAGCTGCTGGCCCGTGAACTTGGGCCTTCAGGCATCTATGCGAATGCGATCGCTCCCGGGCCCATCCTGACGGAGCAAACAAAGCAGTATCCTCCTGAAGTGTTTGCCGCCTGGAATGCAGGTCGCGCAGTTCAGAAGGACGGCCTGCCCGAAGATGTCGCGGATGCGGCTGTCTTTCTAGCCTCCAGTCGTTCTGATTGGGTGACAGGAGTTGTCCTTGATCTCAATGGAGGAATTCTAATCAGGTAAGATGAGGAGATTGTCATGTCAGAATTGAAGGTTGTCGATATTAAGGACGTGCCAGGTGAGCGCCGGGACCCACCCAGAACCTCATGGATACTGATCTCGGAGAAAACCGTGGGAGCAAAAAATCTGGCCATGGGAATCAATGAGACCGATCCCGGGGGAATGGTACCGGAGCATGTGCATGAAAAAGAAGAAGAGGTGATGTACTTCCTTTCCGGAAAGGGGAAGTTCGTCACCGAGGGGAGGGAAATCCCCGTGAAATCGGGGATCGCTATCTATAATCCACCGGGAAAACCCCACAAAATAATTAACACAGGGGACGAAATCCTGAAATTCATTTGGATTTATTCCCCCCAACTGCCGAGCCATCGAGAATAACGTTCAACAATAAGGAGGCAAAAAGATGGGAAACTGGAAGCTGCCGCTCGAAGGCGGTCACATGGACAAACCGAGTAAGATCTATTTTCAGACGATGACCAAAAAGGATATTGAAGAACGGTTGAAAAAGAATGACATCCTGATCGTGCCTGTAGGTTCAACTGAAAACCATGGAGCAGCCGGGCCTTTTGGCGAAGACACCTTTGTTGTCACCCGCATGGCCGAGGGAGTTGCCAAGGCCACCGGCTGTACGGTTGCCGAGCCTCTGTATTACGGCTCCCACCCCTTTCATCACCTAGGCCAGCCAGGCACAGTTGTGATCCCCGATGACGTCTTCTCCGATTATATTCGCGCCATCATCGCTGGTTTCTGGAACACTGGCTTTCGCAAGCAGATCTGGATCAGTCTTCATGGCCAGGAGTATATCATTCCCTCTGCTTTACAGGAATTCGGTAAGCGTTATCAAGTACCGTCAATGCTCTTTTTCGTGGATGTGCCTCGTGTTATGGGACAAACCCTAATGGATAAGGCTCATGGAGGCCCATACGAAAATCCATTCCAGCACGCCTGCGAGGCCGAACAGTCCATTGCTATGGCCTTGTTTCCCGAACTGTGCCAGCCCGAAAACGCAGAGGATACCAACGTTAAAGGCTATTTACCGCCGGGCCATATTGACCGTGGAGGCGACATTTACGGGAACCCCATTCCGGGTCATTGCCACGTGGGTGCCGGTGGCATTGAATGTGTGATGTATCCCCAAGGTGTTCTAGGCAAGCCAAGTAAAGCCGATCCGGAAAAAGCCGTGCCTTCGGTAGAGAAATTTATGGACTATATGGTCCAGCTTCACGACGACATTTTGGAGCGCTTTCCGGCCGGGCAACTGCCGCCGATCGACCAGATGACCCAGCGAGACCCCAAATTGATTGAAGAAATTCTAAAGGGCCCGATTAGCGGCGGCAGGCACCTGTATGTGCTGGGTTTTCCGCCTTAAGGCGTACTTTGTATCGAAAGCTCACAATTGGGGAGCAACCATCGGCTTCTGACGGCGCCAACTATGACAAATACTTAATGACTGGCTGCATAAACCATCATTATAGGAGAAAGAGATGAGAGCGATTATTAAGGCGACCGGCGAAGCAGGATCTCTGCAATTAGCGGACATACCAAGGCCCAAGCCCGGTCAAGGGCAAATAGTGGTTCAAATCAAAGCCACCGGGATCTGTTATACCGATGTCTCAATCTTGAAAAACATGTACAAAGGGCGAAAGCCTGTTCCCATCCCGGTTATCTTGGGGCACGAAGGGGCCGGGATTGTTGCCGAAGTGGGGGAGGGCGTTGAAGATGTATCCGCGGGAGACAGGGTAGGTTTGGAAGCGCTGTACGGTTGTGGACGTTGCTATGATTGCTTGAATGGAAATAAGAATATGTGCACCGATTGGGAACACATCGGTATCACCTGCCATGGGACCTTTGCTGAATACATCCTGGTACCCGCAGTCCTTGCTTACAAACTGCCCGACGGTGTCTCTTTCACTGACGCTGCATTCTTGGAGCCCATTGGCTTGACTGTTCGGACCTTGGAGCACGTGAAGCCTATGGTTGGAGACACCGCAGCCATCATAGGGCCGGGTTCTCTTGGCATGTTCCATTTGCAAGCTCTAAAATCGGCCGGAGCGGCAAAAATCGTGGTAATTGGCCTCGACCAGGATAGCAAGAGATTTCAGACAGCTGAAAAACTCGGTGCGAATCATTTAGTAAACGCAAGCAATGAAGACGTTGTTCAACGGGTGAGAGAATTGACAGACGGTCTTGGTGCAGACATCGTGGTTGAAACGGCAAATTCACCCGAGGCAACCCGCATGGCTATAGAGATTGCCGCTTCCAGGGGGCGGGTAGCCCTTTTTGGCCTCTATCAGGAAGCTACGATCAGCCCTCTCACCCTTTTGCGAAGCGGCCTTTCTGTTTTCGGTGATGTGGGAACAGTGCAGCGGCACATTCTGAGAGCGATACGTTGGATAGAACATAAAAAGGTCCAGGCTGAACCACTCGTTACACGGCGATTCAGTTTGGAAGAATTCAAAGAAGCCTTTAACGCCATTGGTGAAAGAGAAACGGTAAAAGTCCTTTTCGAACTATAGGGGTGATAGAGGCATAGAATCCGATTACCGATTCTTGAGAAAGGATGAAAGGAGGTGATGACAAGGATAGTTATGGCAAAAAACCAGGCCCATTCGAAGTAAACAGTATTTCCAGAAGGAGGGGAAAAATGAAAAGGAATCTTGTAAACTTAGGCAAGGTTTTATCACTGGTGCTGATGTTGGGATTGATTATTGTACCGGCATTGGCCATGGCGGGACCCACGATCAAACTGGGCCATGTTGATCCTGCAGAATGGCAGAGTTCCAAAAAAGGCGCGGCTTCGGTGATCTTCAAGAACATCATCGAAGGGGAAACCGATATTTCGGTTGAGCTGTTTCCGGCAAAGGCCCTGGGTGACGAAAATAGTCTGGTCCAGCAGGTTCGGGAAGGGACCACGCAGATGACCCTCGTATCTGGCGCGATGTCAACAGTGTTCAAGGTAGCGGATGTCCTGAACATTCCGTACACGTTCGCATCGGCACCCATTGCCTGGGACGTCCTGGATGGCCCGTTCGGCAAGGAGATGGCAGCATATTGCCTCAAGAAGACAGGGCTGCGAATCCTGGCCTATGGGGAAACGGGTTTCCGGAATTTCACCAACAACGTTCGGGAAATCAGGACACCTGCTGATATGAAAGGCATCAAGTTCCGGGTTCAGCCGATCCCGCTCTATGTGGAAATGGTCAAAGGCCTAGGAGGCGAACCGACTCCGATTGCCTGGTCCGAACTTCCCAATGCCCTGGTGACGGGTGTTGTGGATGGCCAGGAGAATCCTGTCGGCGTCATTTACAACAACAAACTTCATAAAATCCAGAAATATATGGTGTTAGACGGCCACGTTTACGCAGCCGACTTTATTTTGATCAATGATGAATTCTTTAAGTCGCTGTCAGCGAAAGACCAGGCGGTTGTTAAAAAAGCAGCCCGCATCGCCGGTGTCATGGGGCGTGCCATCCAGCAGTTCAATACTGCAGAAGGGGTGACCAAGGTTGTGGCTGAGGGTATGAAAGTGTATTCTCCGACAGCGGCGGAACTGGCACAATTCAAGAATCTGGCACAGCCGGCCGTTAAGAAGTGGCTGGCCGGTGAACTTGGTGCCGATGCCGTATGGATTGATAAACTTGATGCTGCCGTCAAGGAAGCATCCGAAAACCAGTGGTAACCTGCAACGACCGGAAAGGCGGTTTTGCTTTCCGGTCGTCCTCCACGTTTATCCGCCCAGTTGATTGCATCTCCAGTTTCACTGTATAAAGAATACAGGGAGGGGTGGCACCCATGCAGCGCATCATTCAACGAACGACACGCCTTTTTTCGCAATTTGCCGCCGCCGGCGCATCGCTGTCCATGGCTGTACTTTTCTTGATGGTTTTCATTAACTCAACGCGTCGCTACGCCATCGGCAAGTCCTTTGAGTGGGGAGAAGAGCTTCCGATATTCATCGCCATATACGGTGTCATGTTCGGGATTGCCTGGGCGTACATACAGGATCGCCACATATGTTTCACCATGTTGCTCAAGTTCCTTTCGGAATCATTAATCCGGAAACTGTACATCATCGTCGACCTGATTATGGTGGCTAACGGCGTGCTGCTAACTTACTCGGGCTGGATGTTTGTCATTAAACGGGGCGGCGTGGAGGCCTCTGGAATTATCAACCTGGCTAAAAATCTCAGGGCCTTGACCGGGTGGGATAGCTTGATCTGGATTGGGCACCAGTATCCCTATCAGGCAGCAATGGTAGTGGGTGGCGTCATGCTGGCCATTGCAGCCCTGCTGAGACTCCTCCTGCGGTTAACTGAAAATGCAGCAGTTGAATCCGTCGGAGGGTGATACCATGGTCTATGCAATCCTGCTCATTTGCTTAATCATCGGCGTGCCGGTAGCCTTCTCCATTGTTGCAGCCCTTATGTATTTCATGGCGGTCGGCGAATTTCCCTACCACCTCCGTATCGTTGCCACCCAGATGTTCGGCGCGATTCAGTCCTATCCGCTGCTGGCCATCCCCTTGTTCATTCTCGCCGGTGAGCTTATGAATGCATCGGGCATCACCAGTCGGATCATTGCCTTCACCAACGTTTTCGTCGGCCAGTTGCGCGCAGGTCTCGCCCTGGTCAATATCTGGGCTTCGGTTATTTTTGCAGGCCTGTCCGGCTCCGCGGTTGCAGACACCTCCGCCATTGGACGGGTCTTCATTCCTGAGATGGAAAAAAGGGGCTACCCGCGTGATTTTTCGGCGGCGATTACCGCCGCTTCCTCGGTAATCGGCCCCATTATTCCACCGAGTATCCCGGTGATCATCTACGCCCTGATCGTGACCGGTGTTTCCGTACCCGGCATGTTCTTGGGCGGTGTCATTCCGGGGCTCCTGCTGGCCATTTTTCTGTCCATATATGTAATTCTATTTGCCGGCGAGTACCAAAAAGACGAACCAGACAAGGCCGTTGGATCCAAAAGAAAAATTCTTTTGCAGGGCATAATCCCGCTGTTGATGCCGATCTTCATAGTGGGCAGCATTCTGTTTGGTGTGGTCACGCCGACCGAGGCTGCCAGTTTTGCTGTGGCCTATGCCCTGATTGTTGGCCTGTTCCTGCTCCGGGAAATCAAATGGACCGACCTGCCCAGGATCTTTGCCAACTCCATGCGCGACACGGCCGTTATCATGATCATCATGTCCACCGTTGGTGCAGCTAACTGGCTGATGACCTACAATCGCATCCCCAACATGATCACCGATTTTGCCCTGGAGTTTATGAC
>CAZJXD010000101.1:0-17998 GCA_964549945.1 uncultured Desulfobacteraceae bacterium
TTGCGGGCACAACAGCATGGAACTCTTCGGTGTCAAAAAAAGACATCCATATCCCTGGTGGCAATCTAGTTACGGAGTTAGAGCCATAATCAATAAATTGATTAATGGCGATCCTAAAGCTACGAAACCACATACCGATTAGTGCCCCGGCTCGGCGAGAGCCCGCTGATGGAACCGAGTCGAGCATGAGGGTTTCCCTTGGCTTTGAACCGGCATGGTTTCACGAGAGGTGTGGGGTTGATTTCTCAGGGCGATGGCACAAGGATCCCTTGTATCGATATAAGACACTCAAGCTCATGAAGGCTGAACTTGTTAAGGCATTTCCCGCTGTCACCTACTGGGATATCTCCTATGAGGATGACCTGGCGACGATATCCGGTTGCTACGGTGCATGTGTTATTGCCCAGGTGTTCGGCCTACCTCTCCGCTACGCTCTCGATCGATGGCCTGTTCCAGAACCTGAAAATACGCTCTCCGTAGAGGAGGCAGAAGGGCTGGACCCTGAAACCCTCCTTAATGGCCCCTTTGTTGAGGAGCTCCTCGGCCAGATGGATATCATCGAGTCGGAGTGGGGAAAAATACACGGGTACCTGAACTGGCAGGGAGTGCTCAATAATGCCTTCCAGATACGGGGGCAGGATATCTTCCTCGACATGTACGAAAGGCCTAGTTTCGTTCACGGTCTTTTTTCCACCATAAGAGAGGTGATGATTCGACTCGCGAAGATGGTTCAGGAGAGGCAGCGAAAATCGGGTTTCTACATCGATCAATTCAGTGTTTCCAACTGCACGGTAAACATGATCTCCCCGGAGATGTATCGCGAGTTCGTGTTTCCCCATGATGTGAAGATTGCCAACGATTTCGAGCGCTTTGGGGTTCATACGTGCAACTGGGATATCACCCCTTACCTCGATGTGTTGAGGGAGTTGCCCAAGCTCGGTTACCTGGACATGGGCATGGACTCCGATATGGCTCGCGTGAAAAAAACCTTTCCCGAGACAAGGAGGGCGGTCATGTACTGGCCGACGAAATTCCAGGATGCCCCTTTCGAGGAATTGCAACGAGATATGGAGAAAATCTACCACGAACTTTCGCCTTGTGATATAGTGATGGCCGATATCCAATACTCTACACCAGATACGCGGGTTCAAGAGCTCCTTGAGATCTGTAGGAGCCTTGAAGCAGAGGAGGAGAGTTGAGTTCTTTCCCTATTCCGCTACGTGTCTCCCGTGAACTGAAGGGAGGTGAGAGCCGCCTGCTTGTAACCCCATTATAAAAGAGAAAGGAGGTGATTCATGTACATTTGGAAAAACGAGGTTCACCTGTTGTCGTATCAAATGAAGAGTTACCTATTTCCTTAATAAAAAGGAGGGATTGCCATGAAAAATGCTACAAAGTCATTGGTGTTTATCATCGGTATCGTGATAATCGTCCTGGTTGCGGGCGTGTGCGCTGCCGCCGAGAAGTATACCCTGCGCTTCAACACGGTGGCGGGCCCCAATGAACCTCAGACGATTGCAATGAACAAGTTCGGTGAGGTGGTTGGTATCCTGAGCGGTGGAAACATCGAGGTAAAGGTATTCCACTCGGGACAGCTCGCTGACCAAAAAACGGGTATTCTGGGCGTCATGAGGGGTTCACTGGAGATGACCAGCGATGCCAGCCCCACCTGGTTCGCGGACCTCGCAAACTACCCCGAGATCGGGGTGCTGGAGGTTGCGTACCTCTATCGAGATATCGATCACATGTATCGAGTGCTTATGGGTCCCATTGGACAGGCATGCTGGGATGAACTGGCCAAGAGATCGGGTATTCGGGTTCTGGATGTCTGGTACCTCGGTACCCGAGAGCTGGATTTGACGAAAAAGGCCGGCGTGGTAAGGCGCCCCGAAGACCTGAAGGGCATCAAGCTCCGCATGCCCAACGTGGAAGCATGGCTCGATGTGGGAAGGGCCCTGGGGGCCAACCCGACCCCGCTTGGATTCGGCGAGGTGTATATGGCCCTGAAGACCGGCACGATCGACGGGCAGGACAACCCCCTTCCCACCGATTACTCGGCGAAGTTCTATGAGGTCACGCACTACATAGTGCTCACCGATCACATGCTGGGCTATGTCACCCCTATCATCAACGAGAAGCTCTGGCAGGGGATGCCCGATAAATACAAGGTGTACATGAAGCATGCCATCCAGGTTGCCCGATTCAACATGAATCAAATTGTTTTGGAACAGGAAGCGACCCTGCTGGGTAAGTTCCAAAAGGAATTCGGCATGGAGGTTATTATTCCCGACAAAAAGGCCTTTATGGATCATGCGCAGAAGTTCTACAGCCAGGAGAAATTCGACAAACGCTGGGGTAAGGGCATGTACGCGAAGATCCAGAGCGTGAAGTAGGGATTCATCGGTAAGAATGCCTGGGAAGGGGCTCGTTCCCCTCTCCGGGCATTTCCGTTTTTCAGGCACGAGGAAAGGGACACCATGAGGGGCATTGAGAAAAAGGTATTCGATTTCCTAGAGGTTCACCTCGCGACCGCGATCTTTTTCTTGCTTATCATGTCCGTGTCGATAGAGGTGTTTTCAAGATATGTCTTGGACAAACCGCTGCCCAAGTTCTTTGAACTTTCCATCTATAGCTTTGTGTGGTGCATCTACCTGGGGGCCTCGCTGGCGAAACGGTACAATCAACACATACGATTCGATATATTCTATCGCAAATTTCCGGTCAAGATCAGGCTGCTCGTGGATACCTTTTTCGATTCATTGGTGTGTGCAGTGCTCCTTGTCCTCTTGATACCGAGCATCAAATACACCATCTGGAATTACACGATAAAGGCATCCGCCCTACGAATTCCATGGACATACCTGCTCCTGTGCTTTCCCCTATTCGTGTGTCTTATCTTGATCCATAACCTCAGGGATATTGTCATAAACATCCGCGAGCTTATGGGTAAGGAAGTCCGTCGAGAGGAGGAGTTACCGTGGCAATTGTAGTGTGGCTCGTCGTGTTTCTCACCGTATTCGCCCTTGGCTACCCCATTGCCTTCGGAATGTTCATAAGCTCTGTTCTGTATCTGATCATTGAGGGTATCGATCTGGTCACCGTGATGGATGTAATGGTGATCGAGTTCGAGAACTACTTCGTGCTGCTCGCCGTGCCGCTTTTCATCTTCTCCGCCAAGGTTATGAACGCGGGAAAGCTCACCGACAGGCTATTCGACTTTGCCAAGATCCTCGTCGGCCCCCTGAAAGGCGGCCTAGGCCATGTGAACATAATCGCGAGCATTATCTTTGCGGGGATGTCAGGCTCAGAGATAGCCGACGTCTCCGGCCTGGGTGCCGTGGAGATAAAGGCCATGAAAGACGCGGGCTATGATGGGCCTTTCAGCTGTGCAGTCACGTGCGCCTCGGCGACTATCGGGCCCATTATTCCCCCGAGCATCCCCATGATTATCTACTCCATGCTCTCGGGCGCCTCGGTGGGGTACCTCTTTCTCGGAGGGGTAATCCCCGGATTTCTGCTCGGGGGCGTCCTCATGCTCCTGGTTTTCATCCTCGCGTACAGGAGAAACTACCCCACGGGCGCGTGGGTTCCCTTTAGGGAATTCATGAGGATATTGGCCAAGTCCTTTCTCGTACTGATGGCGCCGGTAATACTGCTCGGCGGAATCTATGGGGGCGTCTTCACTCCCACGGAGGCCGCAGGCGTTGTTGCCGTATATGTGCTGATCCTCACCTTGTTCATGTATCGCAGCCTTGGATTAAAAGCCCTCTACAAGGTGTTCATCGAATCGGTTGTTACCACGGGCTTTATCAGCTTCATCGTTGCCTGCTCGCTCATCTTCGGCTACGTGGTTGCCAGGGAGCAAATACCCGCGTTAATCACTCAAGCGTTTATCGGCCTCGGCATTATGAAGAGTCAGTGGACGGTGCTTCTCTCCCTCAATCTGCTCTTTATGGCATTGGGCTGTTTTATCGACGTATCGGCAATCCTGCTTATAGTGGTCCCCATAGTCTTGCCCCTCGTGACTGCTGCGGGGATAGACCTCGTCCACTTCGGGGTAGTTGCCGTTTTCAATCTGATGATAGCCCTGGACACACCCCCCTATGGGGAGACCGCCTTTATCACGAGTGCGATCAGCGGCACACCCCTCACCGACGTGCTGAAGGAGATGATCATATTTATCGCCTTTGAGCTTGCCGCGTTGTTCATTATCACCTATATTCCCGAGGTAGTGCTCTGGATACCTCGCCTTGCAGGGTATCAAGGGTAATGGGCACAAGAAGGAGCAACGGAGTATGGAGAAGATCTTTCTGGGAATTGATGTGGGCACACACAGCGTCCGGGTCGGGGCCTTCAGCCAAAAGGGAGGGCTGAGGGGAAAGGGGGAGCACCCGATCAGGATCTGGCGGCCAAGGCCGGACTTCGTGGAGCAATCCTCAGAGGACATATGGAGCGCCACCGGCAAGGCCACGCGTGGGTGTTTGACGAGCGGAGGAATCGATCCAAGCTCGGTGAAGGGCCTCTCCTTCGACGCAACCTGCTCTCTCGTTGCCCTGGGGGAGGGGTTCAGGCCGATAAGCGTATCGCCCACCAAAAGGCCCGATCAGAATATCATCGTGTGGATGGATCACAGGGCTACCGGGCAAGCCGAGACGATCAACCGCACGGGCCATGAGGTCCTGAAATATGTGGGCGGGAGGATATCCCCCGAGATGGAGCCTCCAAAGCTCATGTGGCTCAAGGAGAACCTTCCTGATACATGGAAGGGTGCGAGGAAACTCATGGATCTCGCCGACTACATGGTCTACAGGGCCTCGGGAAATGACCTCAGGAGCCTGTGCACCACGGTGTGCAAGTGGACATACCTTGGCCATGAGGGGGATTCGGGAACATACCGGATGGAGTTCTTTGAGGGGATCGGCCTCTCGGATCTCTTCGTCGGGGATCGCGTTCCCCTTGCCTCTCACCCCATGGGGAAGAAAGCGGGGGAGCTGGTGGCACAAGCAGCGAAGGAGCTCGGATTGCCGCAAGGTATCCCCGTTGGCGTGGGCATCATCGATGCCCATGCAGGGGGGATCGGCTCGCTCGGTCCGGTCCTGGAGGGCTCTGATGGGGCGGAAGGCGCCTTTGACCGTGCCATCGCCCTTATCGGGGGAACCTCCTCATGCCACATGGCCGTTTCATCCACTCCGCGGTTCATCAGCGGCGTGTGGGGCCCGTACTATGGGGCGATGATCCCTGAAATGTGGCTCAACGAAGGGGGGCAGTCCGCCACCGGGTCCCTGATCGATCTGGTGATCAAAAACAACTCCTCGTTCATGAGGATTTCAAAGGGTGCAAAGGCCAAAGGGGCGGACATCTACACCTACCTGAACGGCGTGGTAGAGGAGATGAAGGACCATGACGGGCCTGCAATCGCAGGCAAGCTTCACATGCTGCCCTATCATCACGGCAATCGTTCTCCCAGGGCCGACCCCTTTGCGCGGGGCATGGTGAGCGGGCTCACCCTCAGCAGCACGCCGGAAGAGGTGGCCCTGTGGTACTATGCGACACTCCAGGCCATTGCTTATGGAACGAGACACATCATCGAGGCGATGAACGAACAAGGCTATGACATTCGGCGTATTTATCTGTGCGGGGGACACCTGAAAAACGAGCTCTTCATCCAGGAGCACGCCGACATTACCGGCTGTGAGGTCATCCTGCCCAAAGAGCCCGAGGCCGTGCTGCTGGGGGCTGCCATCCTCGGGGCAGTGGCGGCAGGGGAGTTCACCGATGTGCTCGAGGCCATGAGGGCAATGTGCGGGGTGGGCAAGGTTGTCCATCCCGATACATCCACAGCCTCATTTCACCACGCGAAATACGAGATCTTCAAGGAGATGTACGAGTTTCAAAGGAAGATCCATGAAAGGATGGAAAAGGCACAAGCATGATCAAAGGATGCATGGGGTAACAAACGATGAATAGCAACACAAAGAAGGTGTATTTGATCTCAAACGGCGATTTTCGCGACTCCGCGGGAGAGGTCTCCTGGCCCAAGCAGGAGGAAACGCTTCGCTTCGTTCAGGAGGCCTTTTCACAGATCGGAGTGAAAACCGAGGTTCATCCTCCCTATGATCCCGGGCGCAAACATGGTTTCATCACCAAACAGTGCACGGGGGCCGAGATATTCTCAAGGCTCGATGTGGACGCGCCCGTCGTTATCGTCCTGAGCTGTTGGGCCTATGCACATCACGTGGCGGGGTGCCTGCAAACCCACAAAGGCCCTATTCTGCTCGTGGCCAACTTCGACGGCACCTACCCGGGGCTTGTCGCGCTCCTCAACCACGCCGCCACCCTGGAGCGGCTCTGCGTGAAACACTCACGGCTGTGGAGCGAGGCATTTTCCAATGACCCTGTGTTTATGGAAAGGCTCGAGACATGGTGTCAGAAGGGCGAAATAAGCTATGATATGTCCCACCTCATCGATGGCACAGCGCTCCAGCTTCCCAAGGCCGCCAAGCGTTTGGGCCAAGAACTGGCAGAAGATATCCTCAGGAACAAGCGCATCATGGGCCAGTTAGACCCCGGTTGTATGGGGATGCTCAATGCGGTGATCGATCCCGCGAAGCTGGGTGCGGTTGGCATGCCGCTCGAGCTTCTGAACCAATCCGATCTGGTGGCTGAGATGGGCCTGGTGGATGACCGGGAGGCCCAGGATCACCTGAACTGGCTGGTGGGAAAAGGCGTATGGTTCGACTGGGGTACCGATCAATTCGAAGGCCTGGTGCACCATCAGGTACTAGAGCAGATGAAGATGTATGCGGCAGCAGCCCGCATCTACCAAAGGTTTGGCCTGAGCGCCATCGGCATTCCCTATCAGGTCGGGCTGGTGCGCTGTGTGCCTGCTTCGGATCTGGCCGAGGGCATGCTCAATAACTCCGACCGGCCCGATGTAACGGACCCCGAGACCGGAGCAATCATCAACCCCGGAAACCCGATCGTACACTTCAACGAGGGCGATATCGGCTCGGGCATCCCGCAGGTTCTCATGCATGATATCTATAAGCGAAAGGGCATGCCTCCTGAGACCACCTTACACGATATCCGCTGGGGACGCGAGTATGACGGCACGTTCATTTGGGTGTTTGAGATCTCAGGCGGTGCACCTCCCGCGCATTTCGGGGGCTGGGAACACGTAAAGGTGTACCGTCAGCCCAAGATGTACTTTCCCTTAGGAGGCGGCACCTGTTCAGGCGTTTCGAAGCCGGGCACGATTACCTGGGCGCGATTCTATGAGCGCTACGGCGAGATCGGTATGGATTGCGGCAGGGGAGAAGTCCTCCTGCTATCGGAAGCAGAGGTGAAAGACCGGCTCAGCAGGACCACCGAAGAATGGCCGATCGCCAACGTGCATATCCCCGGGTATGACCGGGATCAGTGCATGGGATCGCATATGTCCAATCACATTACCATCGGATACGGCGATATCGTAGGGGAACTCGTAGCCACCTGTTTACAGTTAGGCATCCCTACCCGTGTCGTACGGGATACCGCGGAAACGCTGATATGAGCGGCGGGAACCGGTTGATGTGGAAGGCACATAGTGCCCCGGGCTCTGCATAATATAACATAATGAACCACCCCCCACAGCGTCGTTTCGCCATAGGGATTGATCTCGCCAAACTAACTCGCTTGAAATCTCCTATGCGGGCGCTGCCACCCGTACTCGCGTCTGCTCCTCACCCGCTGCTGGCTCAAATATGATTGTCCTTCGTCAGTTACACTCAGCCATCCATTTTCCACTAGCCAGCCACCTTCAAAAAGATCTTCCACGCATCGCCCGATTATCGCTTCTGTCTGAGGATGCTGAACCAGCCCCAGCCCTTGCAGCATCGGATTGCCGGCAAAATCGAGGACTTGACGCGCCTGCTCGATCAACTCCGCGGGCGTACTGGCTTGCTGGTTCTTGACCAGATAAAGCATCCAGTCGCGCAACTGTTCCTGCCAGAACTGCTCGTACCGCTCGACGAATTTGAATTTGTAGTGAGAAAGGTCTACCTCTTCTTCACCCAGCGAGCGAACGGTCTCAATGGCTAACTCGACCGCGCTTTTGAGGATCAAGAGCGCGACAGCCAAACCAACGAGCGTGTCTAACAGATTAAACCGAAGCATCGAGGCAACCAGCCCGGCGGTGACGCTGACTGCGACGACGACGTGGTTGCGTGAATCCACCGACTGGGTGATGAGCGCCACACTTCCACTGCGCGACCCAATGAAGCGTTGGCAAAGATAAAGTACGGTGCAGACCACCGCAGAGAGGATGGCTGCCAGATAAGAGAACCAATTAACTTCCGGCTCCAAAGAGACAAAAAAGCGTCGTATCACTTCATAGAGCGTTACGCCACCAGTGCCCAGCATCAACAGCACAAGGATGACGTTGATGGCGCGTTCCTTGCCGAAGCGAAGCCCGGCATACACCAACAGACTGGAAACGCCATCGAGGAGTGTGTCAGCAGCGTCGTTGAGCAACCCCACGCTGCCCGAAAGAAGCGCGGCAGGCAACTTGATTGCTGCCAGCCCTAAGTGTACGCTTAACGAGACCTTCGATACCGTCTGGGGCTGCAAAAGTTTGCCCACTCGCACGAACATCCTGCGCATTCCGGCAACTGCCTTGCCCGTCTCCTCGCGTCCCAGCGACGTTAGCGCATAGGTTTCGCCTTGGCGCACAACCCAACCGCGTTCTATTAACTCCTCCAACTTTCCCTCTACCTCCCCTCCCATCCAATCGTGCAAGTATCCCAGGCGTTCTCTGAAATTGAACAAGCCGAGGAAACGGAGGTAGGCATGAAAATACTCTGCGAGTTCCGCGTGCGTCTTTGGGCCGTCCCACAAAGCCGCGGCGATCTGCCGGGTTCGACCGAATATTCTTATTTTGTGCTCGCGATTCTTCCTCTTGTTTTGTGACACTACAAGATGCCTCGCTATCGAAGATATACGCGGGTGATACCGTCGTAAAATTTCTTTTCGGCCAATTTAAATTATACTCTGGATCTTACTCTCCTTATCACCTTCATCATCAGCATAAACGGTTTAACTTTTGAATCCACCTGATTGATGGTTCCGGCCAGGCACAGGTCCCGGTCCTGGGAATAATATAGGAATGACCCGGTAGAACCCGAGTGACCCCATAGAGGCGACACTTTCGTGACCTTAGTCATGATGGGGGGCAGTTTAAAGTACATTGTTCCGTATCCGTATTGAAGCGGAAATTGCAATTTATGCCAGTCGTGCATCAATTTGAGCGTGTCTCTACTAACAATTCGACCTTCATTGAGGGCTTTCAGGAAAATGATCATTTCTTCGGCGGTGGAAACCATATAGGGCCAGTAGGCGCTATTCGAGCGTATATTTGTAATGTTCCTGTCTTTATAGAATACATCCGCTGGGGGTATGGGGATCTGGGGTGCAGAACTCTCGATCAACCAGGTATGCGTGAGGCCCAAAGGACGAAAGATAAAATCCTCGTAAACGGTGTGAAGCGGCTGGCCGGTTATGGCCTCGATGATTTTTCCTAACAGGTCGAAATTGGTATCCGAATAGGATGCGTCCGTACCTGGCCGAAAATTAGGTTCCAACTTATCTCGCGCCCATTCGATAGTCTCATCCTTCCTCCATGTGCGTTCTGGTTGTTCCAGGAGCAATTCAAAAACGCTTTTCCCTCCTTTCGGTTTCTCGGTATAGTAGTCAGCTATGCCTGAGGTATGCGACAAAAGTTGTTTAATCGTAATTTCTTGGGAATAATCCTTTCCTTTATACACATGAATGCCTCGAATAAGTTGTTCGGGAAGGTATTTCGACATTGGATCATCCAAAGAGAGCGCTCCCTTCTCATACAATCGCATGATTACCGTGGCAGTGTACAACTTTAAGATACTGGCAATATAGATAGGGGTATCCTTGGTCATAGGCACCTGGCCTTCTTGCCGGGCGACTCCCGCTGCCCCCGACCAGGAGAAAGAGCCATCACCCTTCATCACAGACAACACACAATTCCTAACCGATTTGTCGTTCTCTACTAATCCGGAAACTAGATACGCCATTTCCTGATCTAGATTATCAAAGTGTCGTGTTGAACATCTTGACAATGCTATGAATAATCCCGCTGCAATCATAAATATTGTAGATGCCTTTATTATCCGTTTCATCTTTGACCCTCGAAAAGCTAAGATTTATTTTATCACTTCTCCCTTAGAGAATACCTATTGTTCCAAGCATGAGCGGTAATTTTAGCGCCTTGGGAATAAAGAGCGAATCAGCTGTCTTGACAAACTGCACCTTTGCAATCTCCCAGCTTATCACTGTTCCAAGCAAATCATCTGTTCTTCTCGGTTTACACCCTGCATGTTGCGGAAGGATTATGCAGTTTTCACCTCATAAGTGTCTTTCTTTATGATGGTCTGGATTCCATATGGAACTAATGCAACTGCCATTAGAATAGAGGCAGTCAGATTAACAATTTCAAGACCATCGGGAGTACCCACCATGAATATACCTATCAAAAACAGTATGCCCTGCCAGCGAGGAATGGCATGGGTCTTGAGCAGAGCAATGGCCTGAATACCAAAACCGATTGGCAGACACACAATACTCCACAATAATACCATCCAGCCTTTCCTTGAAAACATAGCCAGTAGGCCTGGCATCATCTGAGCAAATTCCTGATCCGGCACAGTGTCAATAGCGCTCATGGTCAGACATAGTGCACCTTTCAATGCCGCCAGCATCATCACACCCCAAATAGCCAGCGCCGCTCCAACGAGACCAGCCCATGCAGCAGAACCGCGGTCCAGCAACTTCATAAAGCGCAAAGCGATCACAACCAAAAGGACTGTAGCGAATGTGTCCAAGACATGTCCCAATTGCATGAGGTCGGCGTGCCGGGCTCTCAATACAAGTTCTTTTGGAGAAAGCAAGTGAGGGCTCAACAAATGAGGATGAAAGGCAAATGCCAATATGAACAGCAACGGGAAGAGGATAAAGGCCATACCTGTTCCGATCCGTTTAAAGTTATCCAGATTTGACGGCGCACAGGGTGTTAGAGATGTCATTTCTTATCTCCTTTCATCATCTTGAATTTTCAAGTGCAATGAGGCCCCTTGCCAAGCAAAAAATAGAAATGTCCAGTTTTTACTGTTTTGGATTTCTCTTTTTCGCCGAGGCCTCACGTGGGTGTTTTCGTCGAGCAGGTAAAACAGCCAAGGCAATAGTTAATCTTCTTCTGTCTCGGATTAACTACTAATTTGTAAGGTTTCATCGCACCGTTCGTGGTGTTATACGACATTTATGTATTGACATTTATGTCATATTAATGATAATCTTCAAACAGAATTTGTCAACTGTTTTTCAAAGGAGTTTTTCATGAAAGAAACGAAGGATTGGACCTTTCTCACAAACCATGGGCTGGTGCTTTTATTTGTTTCGCGAAATCCGCAGTGTACAACGCGGGAGATGGCTTCTACCGTTAAAGTTACCGAAAGGACGATACATAGAGTTCTTATAGATTTAGAAAAAGAAGGCTATATAACTCGACAAAAGACCGGTAAAGGTAACATTTACCAGATTAATACTGAGCATGGATTAAAACACGAACTTATCAGGGATTTGGTAGTGGGAGACTTGCTTGACCTGCTGGCTCATAAGAGGAAACAGAAGCGCCGGAGACTAGACGAAACTAATTGATTTGGCCGCTCCAAAAGATTTCCGGAAGGATTCCCACCGAGGCTAATCTACTTGATTGCGATAGATATATTCTACATCGCGGATTGCCTTAAAATAATCTATAGCATCTCGTACCCAACAATTATAGACAGAGCAAGATTCGGGCAAAAATACCCTTCTCACAGTAGGGGATAATAATATTGCTGAGTTCCTTAGGCTATCGAAAGATATTGGAAGAGGATTCAGGTGGATTAAGCAGGATCGCTACATTGCTAGCCATCCACGTAAGGATGCCTCTAGCTTTTCGGAATCAGCCCTGGAGAGCTTGCCACACTCTTTATAACCAGACCCGTGTTTATTGTATAAATGCCACGCTTGACTGCGGTTGCCACATTGAGCCCCGCACTTTTCCAGTCTTTCAGCACAAATTCACCAGGCAAAAGAGACGTTGTCTTGCTGGTCAGGGGCACCACAAAGAAGTCTTCAGAGATATGGGGAGCACTAATGATAGTAGCAGGTCTGACCTTTGAGCTTGATAAATCCGTAAAGGGATAGCGAACTAGGATCACATCATTCTTTGAGTAGGTGGGCATACACATCATCCGCTGTGTTATTCCAAACGGTATCTAAAGAGATTTGGCTTGCCTCCAGCCAGAACTGTGATTCCTCGCTCTCGGATAAAATAGTTACTAAAACCCGTGTTCCTTCAGGGATATTTTCCTTTTCCAAAAGCTCAATCTTTTCTTTTCGGACAACTGCCCATAATGTTTTTAACATATTTAACTCTCTGGATACGTATGCTCTTTTCGAGCCGAATATCTAAATCGTATAGATTCAGCTTTTTTTACCAAGACCCCACATAATCATCTATACTACTAAATGGCGGCCAAATAATCAAGACAAGTAAAAGTTTCCAGATATTTGATGCTAACTGCATCATAGTATCCCTCCACCTCTCTGATTTTATCGATAAGCGGAAGAACTAATCATCTATGACCTGACCCGTCTGTGGCCCATTTGAAGGCATCTTTTCCGTATCACTTTTGAATTGAGAAACGAGAGTATTATCATAGACCTGCTAGATGTTGTAGTCGGTAGTGATAGGTGGGTTTTTGGCTCTTCTTGCCATATCTAATGTTTGGAGCAAATTTATTAATGCTCGAGGCTTCATTTGGCAGTTACAAGTTTTCCGGCCCTATATAAGTGCAGAAGCAGTATGTTACATTTTTGGCTAAGCCACCTGCACACAATATATGGACAAAGCCTACTCACCAATTCAACCAACTTTTTTATGATCAAATAAGTAGCAATAGTAGCATCTACAAGGGAGGCCGTTTGATTCTCAATACTAAGACAGTTGCCAGGCCATTAAGTCCACAAAAAAAGAGCCAAATAAGGCGATAGCTTCCCACGGTATCAAACAACCACCCGGCTAAGGTAGGGCCTATGATCCCTCCAATAGACGCAGAGCCCATGATAATCCCGATCGTTCTTCCGAAGGAATTTCTTCCGAAATATTCCCTTACAATCGAGGCTCTTTGAACCCCGCTTCCTCCATGGCCTACAGGCAAGAGGAGAAGAAAAGGAACAATTACCCATCTCACGTGTACATAACTGAAGGCAAGCAATCCTAAACATATGAAGGCGGTTGCCATGGCCAACACATGCCTTCTCTCGAACACATCCCCTAACCACCCCAGGCCAAATCTTCCGATGATGCTGATCAGGGGAACAGCCCCTGCAATCAACCCAGCAGTGGGACGTGGCATGCCCACACTGGCGAGGTAGGGCATGACATGGGTGAACACTGCCATAAGGGCCATAAAGCGTATAAAATCCGCGATGTTCAGGTAGAGGAAAGACCTCATTCTAAGCGCTTCCCTGAGAGTAATTTCCACTCCTGTATCTTGAATGTCGTGGACTTGGACACGAGAGCTCGATACCTCACCATCGGGAGAATAGCCATAGTGCTCGGGCCTATCGCGGACAACAAGTGATAAAGGTATCCCGAGAGCCCACATTCCCAGTCCGAGGATGATCAGAGTGGTTCTCCACTGATAGAGATCGATAAGGCAAACGATGAGCAGAACCATTAATCCACCGGCGCCAAAACCAGAGCTCATCACACCGAGCGCTAAGCCTATTTTCCTTTGGAACCAGTTAGCCACGGCAGTCATAGTGACCACTGCCGCACATCCACCGCCCCCAAATCCGATGAGCAGGAAAGCAGCATAGAACATGGCAAGGGAGTGGGTCAGGCTGAGGAGGATGAGCCCCAAGCCAACGGTAATTGTGCCCCACAACATCAGCTTTCTTGGCCCGAACCGATCAACGAGGAAGCCTACTAAGGGCGCGAAGATACCCATCTGCAGGCCGCGAAGGCTAGAGGCAAGGGAAATCTGTGTATAGCTCCAGCCAAACTCTTTTCTGATTGGTTCAAAGAAAGCGGTAAAACCGAAGGGGACGGCGCCGGCAAAATAGAGGCCGATAAGGGAACAAGCGAGGACGATCCACCATCCATAGAAAACTTTTTTCATCTTGGGTTCTGTATAACCGGTCTAAGGTGTGCAATACAGATGAACGATTAACGGTATAGGCCAATAGGTGAGGCATGTCAATATTTCTTGGAGTTCGCTGAAAAACCTTATTTGGTTGCTATGCTACCAGGATCGATACGAGCACGGTGAACGATGCCAAGTACACGGGCATTTCACTGAACCCGATCACCGGGGCCCCCACCACGAGGCAGGTCCCCCCTCTCGATGCCGACAATTTTGAGGTTAACATTACCGCCACCCAACCCCTGTTCACGGGATGGAGGCTTACTGCATTGCGGGAGTTGGCGTCCCTGGGGGTGGATACCGCCAAGATCAAAAAGGATACCGCTATTCAGGACCTCGTGCTCAACGTCAAGGAGGACTATTTCGGCATCCTTAAGGCGGAGAGGCTCGAAAAGGTAGCCACACAGGCGGTTGAACAATTGGAAGCCCACCTGAGGGTAGCTCAGGCCTTCTATGATGAGGGGATTATCGCCAAAAACGAGCTCCTTCAAACAGAGGTTCAGATGACCCAGGCGAGGCAAGATCTCACCATGGCAATGAACTCCACCGAGCTTGCCAAATCGCTGTTTAACAAGCTGCTGAGGAGAGGACTCGATGCGGAGGTAGAAATCGAGGACATACTCGACTACCAAGCTATCACACTGACCCTCAAGCAATGCCTCGAGAGGGCCGAGCTGCAGAGGTCCGAGATAGAGGAACTGTCCCTGAATATCCTGTCTGCCGAGAAAGGGGTGAAATTGACCAAGAGCAGCTACTATCCCACCGTTGCGTTGGTCGGGAACTATCGGAGGGAAAGCGATGAAGCCCTTCTGGGCGCCGATACCGGGGAAGACGCCGATGTCTGGACCGTGACCTTAAAGGCCGATTGGACCTTCTGGGAATGGGGGAAGAAGAGAAGCGATGTATGGGCCTCGAGGGCCGCGGTGCAAGCGGAGGAGAATTTCAGGATGAATGAGGAGCGATACAAACAGCAGGTAGCCACCTCAACCGATGTCCTGGACGCTCAGACGCTTCTCACGCAGGCCAGGTCGAACTTCTTCAATGCCCTGAGCGAGCACAATATCGCCTGGGCCAAGCTCGAAAGGGCCATGGGCATGAGGTATGAGGAAAAGTAATGGTAACTGTAACCGTTCGCGTGTTTATGGATTTCGCCGGTATAGATTATACTGGATATTATCCAGGGGGAATCGCTTTTTAGTATTTAAATTTTTTAGAAAAGTGATAGAAACATTCTATTTGCCTGCGATAAGCAGTTCAGCCCTGAGCTCACTGGCGAAGAGCCCATCCGCGTCGAAGAGGGGGAGCAGAGTGTAGGTGTAATCTTGTCAGGAGCGTGGCTATAAGGATTTTCGTATGAATATAATCTTTAAACGGCTTGGAAATGATGGCCCAAGGCGTGTCGCCTGGGCTAGGGAACCCGATATTTGAGAAACTGGATGTGGACTTGGCAAAGGCGTTAATGAGTATCAATGCGGTCAAAGGCATTGAAATTGGTGCCGGGTTTCAATCCGTCCGAATGCGGGCTCCCGAACACAATGCTCCCATCACCCCCAGAGGCGGGGAAACCCAAAACTCTAAACTCAGATCACAATAAGGATGATCGACAAATGTATCCTCATCAAAAACTGAAGGCATTTTGCAAGGCGGTCTTTTTGAAAATCGGTTGTTCTGAAGCTCACGCGGAAAGAGCGGCAGACGTTTTGACGGCCGCGGACTTAAGAGGCATCGATTCTCACGGAGTTGCGCGACTTAGCGCATATGTAAGGTTGTGGGACATTGGCCGCCTCCATTCCAAACCAAACATCACCATCATTCATGAAACCCCAGGAACCGCCTCTGTTGACGGAGATAAGGGACTTGGATTGGTGGTGGGGCCCCATGCTATGCAGATCGCCATTGAAAAGGCAACAGCCGTCGGATCAGGATGGGTTTCGGTAAGAAACTCCAACCATTTCGGCATTGCCGGATATCATGCCATGATCGCTCTTGAGCACGATATGATCGGAATCGCCATGACAAACGCCAGCGCCCAGGTAGCTCCTACCTTTTCCGTGGAGAGGCTCCTTGGGACGAATCCCATCGCAGTGGCGATTCCTGCAGGCGAAGAACCACCATTTGTTGCGGATTTTGCAACTACATCGGTGGCCTACGGAAAAATCGAAATTCAACAGCGAAAGGGAGAGCCGGTGCCTATAGGATGGATCCAGGATGCCGGGGGAAATCCCACTACTAACGCATATGCGTTCAGCGAAGGCGGGACCCTATTGCCCCTGGGTGGGGATCGGGTTCACGGTGGCCATAAAGGCTATTGCCTGGGGGCCATAGTGGATATTTTTTCTGCTGTCCTTTCAGGTGCCAACTACGGTCCGTGGGTCCCCCCGTTTGTTGCACCGATTACGCCCTCGGACGATCGGGTCGGTGAAGGGACCGGACATTTCTTCGGCGCTGTACGGATTGACGGATTCAGATCTGTGGCTGCCTTTAAGCAACACATGGACATATGGATTCGTCGATTCAAATCCGCGAAGACCGCTCCGGGGCAGGATCGTGTGCTGATACCCGGTGAGCCGGAAGAGGAAATGAGAAAAATCAGGGAATCAACCGGCATTCCCTTGCTGGCACCAGTGAAAGCGGATCTGAGGCAATTGGCGGAAAGGTTCGGGATAGAACTTTGAAACCCGAAACCTTTATTTTGCTGAAACCTCCCAATGCAGACCTTCGACCGCAACCAAATCAGTGTTCAGTGTGGCTGCAGCGGCCAGTTTGATCGAAAAAGAAACTTCGGCCTCGGAATTTTCATACTAAGTCCCTCGATTCATAAATACGGTAACATATCTATTCACTCGGGACTAAGTGCTGAGTGAGCGTTTGTAAAGAGATCTCTCGTTTAGATACGTGACTATATTTGCGAATCGAAGCACTAAGTATCAGGAAATATTAAGCCTGTAGGGTCGATCACTGCATAGACCACGCAGGTTGGGACGGGTGCGGTTACCCGCTCTCTATTGGATTAAATGCCAAAGTGTCAAGTGAGGTTTTGATAATCATATTTTGAGACAATTCCATTTATCTATTTTATTAACCAAGTTAGCTTGTGTTAAAGTGCCTAAAGAGTATATTATACACGACGTCTTAATTTATGCAGCATAATTTACGGAGCACTTCATTTGGTTTTCCCACATTGATAACTGTCCGGATACCGCTTTCTGTAAAGCGATGAGGTTTAGAAGGCACTCATTGTGGGTACAAAGTCTTCTGGTAAGCCCAATCGATTTGCGGGTAGGGGCAAGAAGCTGGATCGGGTCAATATCTTCAGGAGGCACCCACACCCTTATCCGGGGACCATGTTGTTTGAAGGGGCATTCATCCAAACTCCATAAGTCAATCCTTGGATCTCGTGCCAGGTTTCGGCGTTTTTTTAAAAGCCTCCTGTTCCTCTGGATCTGCGTTCGCAATCAATGGCAGAGGTTTTCAAAGCCGAAAACAAGCTTCCGAGAAATCCGCGGGCATTGCCGGGTTCCCAGATCCACTCCATACGAATTCCGGAGATGATGCGAGAGAAGTTTTCCATTCCAAAGGTTTTGCTGGTAACCCACTTCATGGGGATGTGTGCGAAGATCCTGGCTCATCGCCTCCCACTGCTCCACTGTGAGCCTCTTCGGTCGGCCAGGTCGTTCAGCCATGAATATAGGGGACGTACATAAGATTATAATATTTAATCGTGAAAGAACGAATAT
>CAZJXD010000102.1:0-17949 GCA_964549945.1 uncultured Desulfobacteraceae bacterium
CTTCCGGATTTTCCATCATATAGGAATTGGCTTGAACCATCATACTGCTCACCTATCATAGTGATTATCTAGAATATATATTTCTGAGGAAATAACTTGCGTAATAGAATACCGATATCTCCAATTTCTCAGGCTAAATAAGATGCAAGAGTCATAAATGAAGTCATGCCCCTGTGATCGGCACTGGATCATTGATGCCCCAATCCAAGGATTTTCAAAAACGCCTTTCGGGTCATCAACCCCCTCCCCTTTGATTCTTCGTGCGAGTTATTCCGCTTATCGCTTATGTATCTAACTCCGTAGAATTTTAGTGAGGGATATGGATGTCTTTTTTTGCACCGAACTAGGCAGGTGCTATGAGCTGGCTCTTTACCGATGATCCAGGCGGGCGCCCGTCGCCTAGAGAGACATCCCTATACGGAGGACTGGGATGTCCCTGAGGAGCAGATCGCCCGCCTCTATCTGCACCTTTTGCAGGCACAACAGCATAGAACTCTTCGGTGTCAAAAAAAGACATCCATATCCCTATGGCAATCTAGTTGCGGGGTTAGAGCCATAATCAATTCCGCTTTTTACAGGCCCTTCAAATATCAGTACGGCCTCGAGCGCCTTTTAATCATTGTAATATACCACTTCGTGGTATCAATATCAAGGGGAAAGGCCGCTTTTTCATGCTCTTGGTAGTTGATTTATTTTGACGCAATCATCCATAGATCATGATTGTGTCGCATGGAAGGCAGGATGCGGACGGCGATGGCGGTTTTCTTCAGCTCTAACATTTCCCCTCCTCACGGCTTGCAGGTTACATGACAGACCCCGACGGGCGTCTCCACGGCAAAGGGAAAATACCTCCTCTTGAACCATAACGCCACATTGACCAGGCTGATCAGTACCGGCACCTCCACCAGCGGGCCAATTACTGCCGCGAATGCCTGGCCCGAGTCTATGCCGAACACGGCCACCGCCACCGCGATTGCCAGCTCAAAATTGTTGGATGCAGCCGTGAAGCTCAGGGTGGCGGACTGCTCGTAGGTAGCTCCCACCTTCATGGAGAGGTAGAATGAGACAAAGAACATTATCACGAAATAGATACACAGGGGGATAGCGACCCGCACCACGTCCAGCGGGAGCTGCACGATATATTCCCCCTTAAGGGAGAACATAACCACTATTGTGAACAGCAGAGCAATGAGGGTGATGGGACTGATCCTCGGGATGAATTTTTCTTCATACCAGGTGCGCCCCTTTGTTTTCAGGCCGATCAGGCGTGTGAGTACGCCTCCTATAAAGGGTATTCCTAGGTAGATAAACACGCTCTCGGCTATCTGTCCAATGGATATATCAACTACCGCACCCTTCAACCCCAACCATTGAGGAACTAGCGTAATAAAGACGTAGGCATAGATGGAAAAGAACAGGACCTGAAAAATGGAGTTAAATGCCACCAATCCCGCGCAGTATTCCCTGTCTCCGGAAGCAAGGTCGTTCCACACGATGACCATGGCAATGCAGCGGGCCAGGCCAATGAGTATTAAGCCCACCATGTATTCGTGGCGCCCCGAGAGAAAGGCGATGGCCAAAAGAAACATCAGGATGGGACCGATCACCCAGTTTTGAACGAGCGATAGGGCTAACACCTTTGCATTGCGGAAGACTGGGCCCAGCTTTTCGTACTTTACCTTCGCCAAAGGAGGATACATCATCAGGATCAAGCCGATGGCGATGGGGATGTTCGTGGTGTCTACCTGAAAATAGTTGATCGCCTCCCGAATGCCGGGGAAAAGATACCCCCAGCTGACGCCCACAAACATGGCAAGGAAGATCCAAAGGGTCAGGTAACGATCCAAAAAGGAAAGTCCTTTTGTTACCGATGTGGACATTCACGACCTCCTTGAGGGAAGGTGTCGAGAGGCCCTGGATGCTTTTTTACCAATAACGATGTGCCCACAAACAGAGCAGAGCGATGCATCGTGTCCATCGACACCTGTCCAACTGGACAGCGAACCCCCTTTTTTTTAACCTACGTAATCCGCAAAAATCATGATGTTTCCGTCAGGCGCAAAAAAATCTCGAGACGTTCTTCTTCTCATTTGTATCGGGTTATTTCCCTATCCACGCCTTGATCTCCTCGGTGGTTGGGATCTTGCCCGTTGATTTCACCTCGCCGTCAATGACCACAGCCGGTGTGAGGAATACGCCGTATTTAGTAATTTCCATCAAATCAGTGACCTTGTGAACATCGGCATCCACACCTGCCTGGGCAATCGCTTCTCTTACGTGCTCTTCGGTCTGTTGACATTTTTGGCATCCCGTACCCAGGACCTTTATTTCCATTTTTTCCTCCTCATAGCAAACCTTACATTTCTTATTGCTATTCGCTTTTTACTCTCCTGTTTAAACCGCGTTGCTCGCCTATCCCACTATCAGGCCATAGCACATACCCGCCGTGGTGGATAGGATTACGATAATCAGGCAAAACGCGGCCGTTTTCTGCACGCCCATCACCCTTCCTATGACCAGCATGTTAGGAAGGGAGAGGGCGGGGCCTGCGAGAAGCAGAGACAGGGCTGGTCCCTTACCCATGCCGGCACCGATCAGGCCCTGAAGGATAGGCACCTCGGTGAGGGTGGCAAAGTACATCAGAGCACCGGAGACCGAGGCGAAAAGATTGGCCCACAGGGAATTCCCGCCAACCAGGGACTGGATGTAATGCTCCGGAATCAAGGCTGGATGCCCCGGCCTCCCCAGCATGAAACCGGCCACCAGCACACCTGCCCCCAGGAGCGGAAAGATCTGCTTCATGAATCTCCATGTAGACTGGAACCAGGTCATGCGCTCATCCTTGACGAACCAGCCCTTGAGCATGAAACTGAGGATGATGAGAAGGCCGGCGGTGATATACCATTTTGCAGCAAAGATAACCGCCCATAGTCCAGTCGATCCTCCAGCCGGTTTTGCAAATGCGGCAAAGATGAGGATCAGTACCAGGATCAGCATAAAAAGAGCCTCCTGTGTTAGCGTCCGCCTTTTCTCCTCTTCTTCAGGGAGGTAGATCTGTCCTACTGTACGGGTAGCGTCGTCTTTCCTGAAGAAGAAAGCCATGAGCAGCCCGGTCAAAACGGCAAAGAGGACCGCCCCGACGGCCCGGGCGAGGCCCAGTTGCCATCCAAGAATCCTTGCAGTTAAAACGATTGCAAGCACGTTAATGGCCGGACCGGAATAGAGAAAGGCAGTTGCCGGTCCGATGCCCGCTCCGCGGGTGTAGATGCCAGCAAACAAGGGAAGCACCGTACAGGAGCAAACCGCAAGAACCGTTCCTGATACTGAGGCTACGGAGTATGAAAGAACCTTTCTCGCCGTGGCGCCAAAATATTTGAGAACCGAGGCCTGTGAAACGAAGACCGCAATAGCTCCCGCGATGAAAAAAGCGGGGATCAGGCACGTCAGCACATGTTCCCGGGCATATTCATGGAGCATCATGAAGGCCTCAAGGCCTGATTGGCGGATTGTTTCATTCCACCAGGGGATAAAGTAGGCTGCCGCAAAGGTCAGCACGATAATCAGCAGTTTAGTTCGCTCTTTCATTGACAGGATCTCTCAAATAAATATCCATATAGCGATTTATAGATATAGCAAGATTAAAAAAATTTTCGCTATCTGTTACAGATTTCCTCTCTACGGATATGGGGAAGTCTATTAATGAGTTCTTTGACTTCGGGCTCATCTTCAAGCCAGTGCCGGAGATTTCCCATAATGCTTGATGCATAGGGGGATTTCATCCCTTCCGTAAGATAATAGTTTACCCAGAGGCCGTCTTTTTTATAATCAACAAGGCCCGCTTCTTCAAGTATTTTCAGATGCTTGGATACACTGGATTGTGCGATCTGAAGCGCCTCCTGAAGCTCACAGACGCACATCATCTTGTGCTGGAGCATCTTGATGATCTTCACCCGATTTCTGTCGGAAAGGGCCTTCATAACCTTTGTGAAATCCCTCATATGAAACTCCACAATATATTACTTTTTAGGAATATAATGTCTGATCAGTAGCGAGTCAAGGATTTTTAGCGATTACCCTGTCTCTAAGAACACTTCAAGGGTATGCTTCAAGGTCTTGAATCGATCAACCGCTGGGAGGAATTGTGTGTGGTTACATGGCGGAGCTCATCTGTTCAGCATCCTTTCCGTTCAGGTATTCCTCTCTCCAGGTCATGTCCGCCAGGCAGGCGTAAGTGTTCGCATAGCGATCCATATCCCCGGCCTTGGTGGTATAGATCTCCTCCGCACCTGGGTGGGTGAAGTAGGGGTGATTCTCGGCGATCACCTCCCTCATCACGTGCGGGTTATCGATGATCATACAGGGCCTCAGGTGATTTGAGTTGTGGGGCTGCCTGCTCCGGATATCCCTGAAAAGATGGCTGTTCAGCGCCTGAAACAAGGTGGTATCCCTGATGTTATCGACCGCGATGTGGGTGTACACGCAGGGCTCAACATCCCCTTTGGCGTTGATGTGGAAGTAGCGCCTTCCTGCCGCAATGCAGCCCTCTACATAGGGGCCGTCGTTCCAGAAATCCAGCGCGAACATGGGCTTGGTGTTTCGGATATTGATCACCCTTCTTCTCAACAGATCCCGCTGCTCGGGGGTGACCATCAAAGAGAAGTCGGCCATGCCGTTGACCGGGATATAAAGGAAGTACATCTGGGCGACCGATCCCAGGGAGATCATCTTGTCGATGAACTCCTCGGAGCTCACCACCTCCACATTCTGGCGGGTAACGGTGGCCGAGGTGCCGATGATGATGCCCGCACCATCCAAGTACTCAAAGGCCTGCATGATCTTCCTATACACGCCCTCGCCTCGCCAGGAGTCGGTCTCCTTCTCGTCTCCCTCGATGCTTAAGACCACCGCCACGTTCCCGTAGTCGGCGAACCGCTGGGCGATGTCCTGGGTCATCAAGGTGCCGTTGGTGTAAACCTGGAAGAAGATATCGGGATGCCGTTCGATGATCTCGTAGAGGTGCGGGTAGACCAATGGCTCACCGCCCAATATGGTGATGAAGTAGATGCCCAGCTCCTCGCACTCACCCAAGATCCTATCGGCGAGCTCCAGGGAAAGCTCATGTCTCAAGCCGTAGCCCAGGGTGTAGCACCCCTTGCAGCGCAAGTTGCACTTGAGCGTGGGGCTTAGGATCAGGATAAAGGGCGGCCGAAACCCGTGGTGCTCCTCCCAGTAATCCCTCTTCTGTCCCCCCAGGAACCACGCGTTGAGAAACAAGGTCTGGAAGATGCGGCGTCGCTTGTACTCGGAAAGTGTGGTGAACACCCGTTGAAAGAGGTCTCTCGCGGGGTGGGCAGTGTCGGTCAGGAATCGTCTGATGTGGCCGATGGAGGCTTTGATCTCTGGGTCTACGGTGAGCTTCTCACCCCAGTAGGTTAAGTTTATAAATCGGTCAACCGAGACGGAGCTTAAGAGGTCAATGATCTTGTTGATAGCATAGTAGGTGCTGCGGTCCTTGAGGCTTTCTAGAGATTCCATCGTATACCTCCTTTGGTTTTAGAATTTCTCTTTTACAAGCAGAAAATCTCTATTGGGCCTAAAAAACTATAACCCTCAACTCGCTGGGCCAAAGAAAGTATGCTCTCTTACCTACAACCGCGGATTTTCCTTTTGTGATGTTAACAGGAGAAGTAGATTCGTTTACAGCAGCTCAATTTACAGAAGGACAATACAAGAGCAGGCGTCAAGACGTTTCTATCATATTCAGGCGTGTAAGACAAATTGTCAAGGAATTTGTTTCTATTTGTTTCTATGATAAGAAATGAATCGAATCCGGAGATGGTTCACCTCTTATTAAGATTAGGCCCCTATCCGCAATACCTTTGCTCCGCGTATCCTTCGTTCCTTGAGCTCCATGAGCGCCTTGTTCGCGTCGTGAAGCGAGAACTCCTGAACCTCCGGCACTATGGGGATTCGGGATGCCAGTTCCAGAAACTCGCCAATATCCCTTCTGGTTACATTGGCCACGCTCTTTATCTCCTTTTCAAGCCACAGATGAGAGGGATAGTCCAAGCGTAAGAGGTACTCCTTGTCTAGCTGTTCCTTTCTGATTGCGTTGATCACCAACCTTCCCCCTGGCTTCAGGTTCTTCAAGCCCTCAACTATCGGTTTCCAAACCGGCGTGGTATCGATGATGCAATCCAGTTTTTGGGGAGACATCTCCTCAGTTTCCCCCGCCCATACGGCACCGAGCTCTTGAGCGAAGTGTCTCTCCTTCTGGCTTCTCGCAAACACGAAGACCTTGGAGTTGGGGTAAAGGTATCTCGCCATCTTGAGCACGAGGTGAGCGGAAGCCCCGAATCCCGTCAGCCCCAGGTTACCTCCATCCTCAATGCCCGTTAACCTCAGCGAGCGATAGCCGATTGCGCCGGCACAAAAAAACGGTGCCGCCTCCGAATCGGAGAATACCTCCGGAATCTTAAAGGCAAAATCCTCTGAAACCACCATATACTCGGCGTATCCACCATTGGCGTCCCTGCCCGTGGCCCTGAATTGCTCACATAAATTTTCACTGCCCGCCAGGCAGTAGGAGCATACCCCGCATGCCCAATATATCCAGCCAACTCCCACCCTGTCTCCGATCCGAAACCTATCCGCCTTGCTTCCCACATCCTCTACCTTCCCAACTACCTCATGGCCCAGAACAATGGGAAATCGCGGTGGTGGAGTCCTGCCTTCGATCTCGTCTACCTCGGTGTGGCAAACCCCACAGGCCAATACCCTTAACAGGACCTCCTTTTCTCCGGGAACGGGATCGGGCAGATCGGTCATCTTTAAGGGATTCCTATTCTCTGCCAGATTGGAGATCTCGTTCAGTACCATTGCTTTCATTCCAATCCTCCTGTCTTTCAAATACAGCTTTTCGCGAACTGAGTATATGAAAGGCGCGAACGAAGGTCAAGGAGGTAGGCCGCGGCTAGGTCCCCATTATAAGAAAGGTGCTACCGCAGGCCGGGATACGGTGAGGAGATTGCGAGGCGTCTCATATCCACGTCTTGGGAGAACCTGGATGGCGGTCCAGAACATGAGTCAAGAGCGGGTTTATCCCGCCTGCCCCGTAGGTAGGAACTATCGTACTGAGGTGGAATTTTTACCCCGTTGAATGTTTGTCCATGGAATGCGGAGCATATTCCACTGGGGCCTTAGCCGATTCAACTGGGGCGAAGACTATTCCACTGGGACGTAACCTCCATTTCATGGGATCGAATTTCATGAGGAACACATCTCCTCACTTAATCGAGGCCTTCACCGATCACTCCCTCAAGCTCCTGGTTGACCCTGCGAATCTCGGCTGCCGCTCCCCTGTATTCGGCTGCGAGCCTTTCGGCCCTCTTATCCCTGAGAGCACGCTCTATGGCGGTGGAGATGAAACGACTTCTCTTTCTGGGCTCTACCGCCCGAGAAAGCTCTTCAAAGAGATCCTCGGGAAGGCTGACGTTGATTCGAACACTCATTGTGCCACCTTTGTGTGTTTTTTATTGCACAATAGCGGATAACACTCATTGTGTCAGTTTTATTAGTAAGAGCATTGGGGGGCGGTGCGAGATAATTGAACAGCAAGATAACGACGCTGAAGGTTTTAAATGCAAAGGCTCAAATTCAACACATTGTATGCGGCTTCATTTCTCTGAATAAAAAGCCCTTCGATTTCAGGACTATGATATCAGGATAATATAGGAAAAATAGGTGACCCTGACATCGCAGATATCTGAACCTCATCCTACGTCCCCGGATTGACCAATTCTTAAACCTAATAACTCCCTGTAATTCCAGCTAGTTGTAATTTTGTTAAGCAGGAAAAATCGGGTTCATGTAAAGAAAACATAACGAACTGGCCTCGTGAACGAATCATCCAAAAGGCCATCCAGTGAAAAAATATACTTGATGATGTTTCGGTAAAGTCGCTCAATGAGATAGCTAAAAAAGAGGTTCTGACCCGGGCCAGGGTCACTCAGATCATGAATCTTTTGAAGCTACCGGATGATTTCAGGGAGTTTCTATTGCGCTGGATGACCCAAGGGAAATCATGAGGTATTCGGAGAGGAGGCTTCGACAGATTGGTCAGAGCGGTCATTCTTGACTGACTTGAATACTATGGTATTATATTACTTCAGATTATTTGGTGTTCGTTAATGCCTTTCTTTTCCCCAAGCACCTATGGATAGTGACAAAAAGACAAACAAATTAAGTGTCCTGATTGTAGACGACGAGGCCAACATTCGCAAGACGCTCTCTTATTGCCTGGAAGCGGAAGGCCATATCACTACAGCGGTGAGCAATCCCACAGATGCCGTGAATGAGGCCAAGAGACTTTCCTTCGATATGGCGTTTGTAGATCTGCGTCTCGGTATTGAGGACGGTATGCAATTGATTCCTCTTCTGCTGACTGAAGCTCCCTGGATCAAGATCGTTGTCATCACCGCATATGCCTCGATTGAAACCGCCGTGGAGGCCATGAAGCTTGGGGCCACAGACTACATCGCAAAACCTTTCACCCCTGATCAGGTTAGGCTTTTGACTAGGCGGATTGCCCAGATTCGGCGGCTTGAAACCGAGGTCGCCGCTCTCGAGCAAGACGTGCAGCGCCTTGGTCCGGAGGCCCGGCTCCAAAGCCGGAATATCCGAGTGCAACAGGTCATCGAAACTGCGAGGAAAGCCGCCTCATCCGACGCGATTGTGCTACTCCGAGGAGAAAGCGGGACCGGAAAGTCGGTGTTTGCCGGGGCCATCCATCACTGGAGCGCCAGGGCAACAAGACCCATGTCCGTGGTGACATGTGCGGCGATACCGTCCGACCTCCTTGAAAGCGAGCTTTTCGGGCATTCCAGAGGCGCATTTACGGGGGCGGTAAAGGACAATCCGGGCCGCATCGCGTTTTGTGAAGGGGGGACGTTATTCTTGGACGAAATCGGAGACATGGCTCCGCCTGTCCAGGCCAAGCTGCTCCGTTTCATTCAGGATATGGAATATGAACGCCTCGGGGAAGCAACAACGCGAAAGGCTGACGTGCGCATCCTAGCTGCGACCAACGCCGATCTGGAGAAGCGCGTGACCGAGGGCCAGTTCCGGGAAGACTTGTTTTACCGGCTCAATGTGATCACCCTTACGGTGCCTCCACTTCGGGAACGCACGGAAGACATTATGACCCTCGCGATGGATTTTCTCACCTATTTCTGCCGTGCCAACCATAAATCAATACTAGGCTTCACTGAAGAAGCAATGGAGATGCTTACGAGCTACACGTGGCCGGGAAATGTCCGAGAACTCCGCAACGCCATAGAGAGGGCCGTGATTCTGGGTAGCGGCGAACAAATCAGTAAGAACGACCTGCCCGACAATATCGTTCCCACCGCCAGGCCACCCGCCATCGGCGACATGGTGCCTTTGTCAACCATAGAAGAGCTGCATATCAGAAGAGTCATGGCCAATACTTCCTCACTACAGGAAGCGGCGGGTGTTCTTGGCATCGACCAAGCAACGCTGTGGCGCAGGAGAAAAACATACGGTATCTGACCTCGCTATTCTCATCAGCGCTTACCTTGCATTCTGCAAAGCGGATCTTGCCCCAACTTTTCAGCTTTCAATGCCATTTCTCTCTGGTTTCTGTGTAACTTATTGAAATTGCAATGTTTGCATCATGGCACGGTGGTTGCTTTATACAATAGTGCTTGGTGCGATGGAATGGAGGATAAAGTTCCATGACCCTGAAAAAGAAAATCCTGGTTGGATATGGCGTGGCCTTTGCCCTAATGGGTCTGGTGATCGCGTGGGCTGTGATGAACCTCGTATCCCTGGGCAAGGCAACCCACGCGATCCTGCGTGAAAACTACCGGAGCATCCTTGCAGCAGAGAACATGATCGACGCCCTGGAGCGTCAAGACAGCGGCATGCTGCTCATCTTCCTGGGCGAACCTGAAAAGGGGATCTCGCAGTTCCGGGAAAACGAGGTCGTGTTCCTTGAATGGCTGGCCCGCGCCAAGGACAACATCACGATCCAGGGCGAGGCCGAGCTGGTTCAATCTATTGAAGTTAATTACGAGAAATATCGCAGACGGTTTTCCTTACTGGCCGATTTAACTGGCGCAAAAAAGCCATTAGCGGAACCTTCTCTAAATATCTACCATAAATCGGTCTATCCTCTCTTTGCCCAGGTGCGCGAGACCTGTGTTCAACTAAGACACCTCAATGAGCAGACCATGTACGCGGCCAGTGTTCAGGCAGGTTGGGTCGCCAAACGCGCGATCTGGTCCACAGTATTTGTGGCGGCGTCGGCGTTGATTGTCGCACTAATATTCAGCCTGCTTCTTGCCGAACGCATCGTCCGGCCCCTCAGGGATTTCATGGAAGCGTCCCGGAAGATCTCCGCAGGAGACTATGCCATTCAAGTCCCGGTCGAGACGGGTGACGAGCTGGGTCACCTGGCTGGCGAGTTTAACCAGATGGCCGCCCAGCTCGGGAAATACCATCAGATGAACATCGAGGAGATAATCTCCGAGAAGAACAAGGGTGAGGCGATCCTATCCAGCATTGAGGATGGCTTGGTGGTTTTCGACACTGGTCTCAAGGTGACAGGCATCAACCCGGCCGCGCGTAAGATTCTGGATCTGGAATTCGCCGACTGCAAGACCCTGGGTTGCGCTGATATTTTGCCCGACCCAAATGTGTGCGAGATGATCCGAAAGACCGTCAAAATGGGCGTGCAACCAAATGTTCCTGATGAGCAACGGGTCATTACCTTCTCAGGGGAGAAAGGTTCACGCCATTATCTTTTCTCTGTTACGCCGATTCGCGGAAGAGAACGGAGCTTGTCCGGGATCGTACTGTTGCTGAGAGACATCACGCGCTTAAAGGAAGTGGAACGACTGAAGAGTGAATTCATCATGGCAGCATCTCATGAGTTGCGCACGCCTCTCACAAGCATGGGAATGAGCATCGATCTTCTCATGGAACATGTTGCCCAAGGACTTGCCGAAAAGGACCGCGATCTGCTCCATGCAGCCCATGAAGAAGTCCATCGGATGAAGGCCCTGGTCAATGACTTGCTTGATCTCTCCAGGCTCGAAGCAGGCAAAATCGAGCTCGAGTTCGAAAGCGTTCCGGTTTCGAATCTTTTTGACCGCGTGCAGGAGGTCTTCAAAGGCCAGATGGACATGAAGGAAGTCACGTTCACATCGGATGTGAGTGGAGATCTGCCCAGCGTTCGCGCGGATGCCAACAAGATCATCTGGGCTCTTACTAACCTGATTTCTAATGCTCTTCGTTATGTGAGCAAGGGAGGCCATATCCAACTCATGGCGCGTAGAGTCGGGCCCCAGGTCCACCTGTCGGTTCGTGACGATGGCCCCGGAATTCCTCCGGAGTATCAATCCAGGATTTTCCAACAATTTGTCGAGGTCAAGGGGCAGGAGGCGAGCGGAACGGGCCTGGGGCTCACCATCTGCAAGGAGATTGTACGCGCTCATGGAGGCGCGATCTGGGTGGAATCAACCCCTGGGCAGGGAAGCACCTTCACCTTCACCGTGCCCGTGGCTAGTTAGGAGGAATGCTATGAAAACTGAGGAACAGAACGAATACCATGAATCGAGGAGTACTCAATTGAGGGATCTGGAACAAACCTTGAAGTCACTTCGCGAAGAGAAGGCCCTTGCGGAAAGCCTCAGAAAAGCAAATGTCAAAGCGGCTAAAAAGGCAAATACACCCGAAGAGATCAAGTCTATCGAAGATCGATACCGGAAGGAGATAACCAGAATCGAATCCATCATTAGAAGAATAGAAGAGCAAATCAGGGTTCTTGAAGCGGAAAAAGACCTAGGAAAAGAATGGGTTCTCATAGTGGATGACGAAAGAAACATTCGCCTGACCCTTTCCCTATCTCTTGAGGCGCTGGGTATGCAGATCCAGACCGCTGTGAATGGCGAGGAGGCTCTGCAGAAGCTTCAAGAAGATGAGTTCTCTTTGCTGCTTCTCGACCTGAAGATGCCAGGGATAGACGGCATGGATGTGCTGCGTCAAGTCCGGGAAAGGTGGCCGAAGACCTGTGTGATTGTCATAACAGCCCATGGGAGTATTGATTCAGCCGTTGAGGCCATGAAGCTTGGGGCGGTCGATTTTATTCAAAAACCGTTCAGTCCCACAGAAATCCGAGAGCTCGTGACGAAAGTGCTCAAACGAGAGCAATCCTGTTAAAGAACAAAGGCCGAACGTTGACCAACCGCGCAGAATTTGCCGCCTCATCCCATTCATCTGGAAAGATCGAGCAAGAAGAGCTCGTGACGCGAGAGAAAGGGAGATAGGTCGAAAATGAAAAATAGCTTGTACATCGTGATCGTCGGCTGCGGCCGCCTGGGATCGTACTTGGCAAATCAGTTAAGCCATGTAGGGCATTCGGTGGTTGTGATTGATATCGATGAAGAGACCTTCAATGATTTATCGCCCGAGTTTAGCGGGTTTCGTATTGAAGGAGACGCCACGCACATAGCGGTGCTTAAAGAGGCTAAATTGAGGAAGGCCGATGTCTTGTTCGCTGCGACGCACGAAGACAACGTCAACCTGATGGTAGCACAGGTCGCTCGAAAGGTTTTCAACGTTCCTCACGTTTTGGCCAGGGTTTATGATCCTAGACGGGAGCAGGTTTTTAATCAGCTCGGCATCGAGACCATCTGTCCAACGTCTGTGGCCGCAGAGATGTTCCTCTTGGCCGTGGCAAGTGAACGCGCCGCCCGGAGGAATGCATAGCCATGAAAGTACTCATTGTGGGCGGCGGCAAGACACTTTATTTTCTTTGCCGGAACTTTACCGCGAAAGGGCACGAAGTCATCATTATCAGCCGGAACCGGGAGGAGTGCGTCCAGCTGGCCCGGCAGCTTTCCGCCACTGTGGTCTGCGGTGACGGCAGCGACCCCAAGATGCTTAAGGAAGCAGGCGCAATGGGCGCGGACGTGGTGCTCGCCATCACGCCCAACGACCAGGACAATCTCGTAATCTGCCAGCTGGCTTCGCTGCACTATGGCGTGCCTAAGACCCTGGCCCTGGCCAACGATCCAGACAATGCCGAGGTTTTCGAGAAACTGGGAGTGTCGGCCTTTTCTACGACGAGCATCGTAAGCAGCCTGATTGAACAGCGCGCATCCCTTGAACAGATCACCAATCTTCTGCCTGTCGGCGAAGGCCGTGTGAACATCACAGAAATCGTCCTCGACGCCAATTCCCCGGTTGCGGGCAAGATCCTAAAGGACATTGGCCTCCCAGAGAATGCATTGGTCGCGGTCGTGATTCGGGATGGTCAGCCGATCATTCCCCGCGGAGCCAATCAGTTGCTGGTGGGCGACCGGCTGGTGTTGATCACCCTACCAGAGAACCATGGTCGCGTGCTGAGGACGTTCACGGGCGAGAAAAAATAGGTGCGGGGCCATGAGGGAAAAGGAATTTCTCAGGCAAAGCTATGCCGCGATTCTGTCATCGACCGGCATAATTCTCCTTCTTTCCGGTGTGGTGATGCTCTCCCCACTTCTGGTGCTCCTTGCTTATCCACGGGAGATATTGTTTGCACCGGCCTTTGCAATCCCTGCAGGCTGCCTTGGCCTTATTGGGTTTGTTTTACGAAGGAGTTTTCGCTCTTCTCCCAGCGTAACCCTCTCAATCCAGGAAGGCGGCGTGATAGTCCTCATCAGCTGGATTGTGGTTATCCTTTTCTCGGCATGGCCCTTCGTGTGGGTGCTGAAACTGGATTTTTCTAGGGCTGTTTTTGAATCGGTGAGCGGATGGACCACCACGGGCCTTTCCGTTGTGGATGTTACAAGCGCCAGTAAAATCATCTTGTTTTGGCGTAGCGTCATGCAATTGGCCGGGGGGGCGGGATTAGCCATCATCATGATGTCTGCCATCGTTGGACCTACGGGAGTGGGCATTTCCAGCGCCGAAGGTCGCAGCGATCAACTCGTACCACAGGTCCGTCAATCGGCCCAGTTGGTTCTGATCATCTACACCGGCTACGCCGCGGTCGGGACCTTGGCCTGTTGGATGGCAGGCATGTCCCCCTTCGACGCAGTCAATCATTCCTTTGCCGCTGTGTCCACTGGCGGTTTTTCAACACGCGTGGAGAGTATCGGCCATTGGGATTCTGTAGCCATCGAGGCAGTAATGCTACCACTCATGCTGCTCGGCAATTTGAGCTTCGTGACAGCGTGGTCTCTATGGCGCGGTAAACTCTGGGTCGTCGCGCGTAATGGTGAGGTTCGTCTCCTGGCCATGCTGATCCCCATCTCAGCAGCTGGCGTGTTCATATTCACCAGTCAGGGACTTTATCCCCAGCTTGGAAAATCGTTGAGGGTTGCAGTTTTCGAGACGGTAACGGCTATTACCACCACAGGATTTTCGACCGTCAGTTATGGTAAATGGAACGCCTTCGGGATGCTTCTATTGATTGTACTGATGCTAATCGGCGGGGGAACCTGTTCCACAGCCGGCGGCATCAAGCAATTTCGGATTTATATGCTTTGGAAGTTGTTGATTTGGGAGTTCAGGCGGCCTTTTTTGCCTCGAACAGCGATGGTAGAGCAATCTGCTTGGGAAGGCAATCGCCGTGTCTTCATAAGCGAAACAAGAATACGCCAAATCGCCGTTTTCGTTTTCGTGTACTTGGCCACCTTTGCGGCAGGATCCTTGGCCCTGTGTGCATACGGATATCCACTTCATGACTCCCTTTTTGAGTTCGCTTCTGCCCTTGGAACGGTGGGGCTCTCTGTTGGCGTCACTTCTGCCAATATGCCCGATGGCGCTCTATGGGCGGAGATCGCCGCCATGTTCCTAGGGAGGTTGGAATTTTTTATCATAATCGTCAGTGCCCTAAAGCTTGGAAAGGATGTTTGCCGCATGAGTATGAATGCATCATGTTGAAATTGAGGAAAAGGATAAGTGCATATGGTACCTCTCGCTTCTTACCTCGGAAGAAATGCAAATAAGCCACTTACAGACGAGATAGGTGATATATGATTAGTTTCGCTAATCAATAAATTCAGCGATGTGGAAATGCATTCTGTAACAGTTCAATAAATCAGAAAAAGCGCTCGACGTCGCAAATGCAACTGGTAAAGATAATTTCCGAAGACCTTGATTCTATCCTTTATGGAGCCTTGGAATCCAGACTAAAATAGGTTGGATGAGCTATACCGCGATACCTATGTGAGAGACTGAGCCATAATGAAAAAGCCTCTTTCATGATAGAATTTCTTGCCTTGGCTGCTCTCGTGAGCTCCCTTCCTCAGCAGCTGTCAGAATAAAGCAAGGCAGAAATGTTCACCCAAACCGAAGATCAGCTCTATTGCAAAGACAAAGGGAGTTCATTACAACCTTGCTTGCCAAAGCTCTGAAAACCTATAAATGCTCTCGTGACCAGGAAATATTTTGTTGTTTGCAATCACATATGAAATATGTCAGATTACCAACCTGAAGTTGAGGTTCCTTTTAAGCAATTCACTCCACCTGTCATAGAAATACTTCGATAAATTGCTGCGAGCGTTCAAGCCGACCATGGTGCGAAGGCTCTTTTCTTATGCCTAAATTGGGAGGAGATCCATGAGATTACGGGCGAAGATCTTATCCGGTTTCCTGATTCTAACCATGATGCTTATTGTAGCTGGCATCTGGTCTATCTATGAATTGACCCGGGTGGGCACATCTGTGCAAAGACTCTTAGACGAAAACTATAAGAGCATCAATGCCGGTAAAATGATGATTGAGGCCCTCGAAAGGGAGGACAGTGCAGTTTTGCTGCTCCTTTCAGGCAAATGGGAGGAAGGCAGATCGATCCTAGAATCCGGTGACGAGCTCTTTCGGAAGGGGTTTACGATAGCTCAACATAATGTAACAATCCCTGGGGAAGGGACCTATATAGATGAGATTGAGGCACAATACAAAGCGTATAAAGACTTATGGATAAAGCCTATCGCTGACACCCCCAAGGAGGGGAATCTGGAGTGGTATTTCCAGAAGGTGCATCAGGCATTTCAGGGTGTAAAGCTGTCCGTTGGAAAACTGGTGACCCTTAACGATCACACGATGTATCAGACCGCATCAGAGCTGAAAAGCAGGGCTCATCGAGCAGTAATGCCAGGCATTGTTGCCATTCTGGCGGCCCTCGTTTTCACGGCACTTTTTAATTTCTTTACCAATCATTACGTGATTAGCCCCATAATCACCCTGACAAGAGGCATTCAGCAGTTCATGGAAACCGGACAGCTTCCCGCCATGCAGATCGAAACGCAAGATGAACTGCTCGACCTGATTTCCTCTGTCCAAAGATTAGTCGTACAGGTACGCAGTGCCAAGGAAGCACAATGAGACCTCATATCATTTTTCGCTATGTGGGGCTCGTGCTCCTGTTTAACGCGGTGTTCTTATTGATCTCCTGTGTCATTTCCAGCTCTAACTCCGATTCCGCCTTTTTCGCCCTGCTCTACACCGCCTTAATCTCGGTCCTCTTCGGAGTCTTTCCCTTGATATTTGTTCCCCCTGCCGAAAAAATAAATAATAAAGAGGGCTTTACCATCGTAATACTGAGCTGGCTTTTATCCTGTCTCCTCGGGGTCATACCGTACGTCATGTGGGGTGGTGAATTTAGCTTTACCAACGCTTGGTTCGAGAGTGTCTCGGGGTTTACTACCACCGGATCATCCATTATTGCCAATATCGAAGTCCTTCCCCTGGGATTGCTCTTCTGGCGCTCGGCAACCCACTGGATTGGTGGCATAGGTATCATCATATTCGTCCTCGCCGTACTTCCCCATATGGGAAAGCCGGGCATGATTCTCTACCGCACCGAGATGTCTTCTCTCGCCTTGGATAACTTCCGCTACAGGAGCCAGAAGACCATGCAGATCCTCGTCGTTATCTACGTGGGACTGACCCTCGCGGAGACGATCTCCCTTCTTCTTTGTGGCATGAGCCTATTTGACGCCGTCACCCACTCCTTTGCAACCATTGCCACGGGAGGGTTTTCGCCTAAGAATGCGAGCATTGGCTATTATAAGAGTGTCCCGGTCGAGATCGTTGTCATGGTGTTTATGATTCTCTCTGGCATACACTTCGGGCTTCTCTTTGCGGCGGTCACCGGAAAGACATCAGAGCTCTGGAGATCTTCAATTGTCCGATACTACCTTGTGGCGCTCGCAGCAGGGGTTACTGCAGTAACAATCAGTGTCCATGGAAGTCAGCTCCACAGCTGGGGCGCTACGCTCCGCTCTGCGGCATTTCAGGTCATCTCCATTGGGACCTCCACTGGCTTTGCTACCGCCGATAGCTCCATTTGGCCGCCCTTTGCCCAGTTGGTGATGATCTTTTTCACCTTACAGTGCGCCTGCGCCGGATCGACCTCGGGGGGGATCAAAGTCGATAGAATCGTGCTCTTTTGGAAAGCGATTGTAATGAGGATTAAGAAGATGCAGCATCCGGCAGCGGTCATGAAGCTAAAGATTAATATTGTGCCATTCGACGATGATGTAGTAGGGATGAATATTCTGCTCATATCTTTCTATGTCGGCATTGTCTTCCTCTCAGCCCTTCTCTTGACCGCACTCGGCGTGGATATGCTTTCCGCCTTTTCTGGGTCTGCCGCAACGATGGGAAACGTGGGGCCAGGTTTTGGAATGGTGGGTTCTATGAGCAATTTCAGCCAAATGCCAGCTGTTGGAAAGTGGATCCTCTCGGCCACGATGCTATTTGGACGATTAGAGATATTCGGGTTGATCTTGTTTTTGACCGTAAAGTCGTGGAAATGAAAAAAGTAGTTCAAGAATATTGCTCTCTGTGAAGTGATTACCACTCACGTGTATTCCTTCATTTAATCGGGTAAGGGGGAGCTTCTCACTCCCCCTCCCCACACCACCCCTCGTGCGG
>CAZJXD010000103.1:0-1974 GCA_964549945.1 uncultured Desulfobacteraceae bacterium
CGCGTGTGCCCCGATTTACGGGGCACGCTGAGGCCCCCTGTTGAAGGGCATGGAGCAAAAAAAGACATCTCCATGCTCTTTCTGTACAGTAAGTTTCTCAGGAGATGTTATGAATAAAGATCGTATGTACTATTATTGTGTCGGCCTCCCGCAATGGGCTTCTAATTTGACATTTATCCTTATTTTTCGTATAAAATAATCAATTTAAATTAGTTCTCCTTATCATTTATTCCCCTGTTAGGGTGGGTTCTCATGGAGAGACGAATCAAGATGTGTCTGCCAATCTCCTGGTAGAGTGCGCGCTTCTGCCAGGAGAAACATTTCATCTGGCTTCAATAAACCCAACCTGCTCATTCATGTGGAGATGATTTAACCCGAAATCCTAATTGTCTCCATGGGAAAAGGGCATAAAGAGCGCGCGAGCTTTGGTGCCGTTTCTTTTTAATGAAGCATTGTATTAGATGAGGAGGAAGAAGGCATGATTGCTTTTATTAGCGATTTACACTTCGTAGACGGCAGCGCAGGGGAGCACAACGTCCCTGTGGAGGCCTTTCACATATTCCTAGAAGACATCGGTTGGACGGCCGAACGGCTCCGCACCAGGGGCGCACCGATTGAAGAGATTAAAATCGTATTTCTGGGAGATATATTTGATCTTATCCGGACGGAAAAATGGTTTTCTATCCCGATCAGCGAAAGGCCTTGGGGAAGCAATGAAAAGAAGATAGAATCACATGCCAATAATATATTCAAAGAAATTATCGACAAGAATCGAGATACCTTTAACCTGCTGAGCGGGAAGCTGAAGGGGAAATACGGCTTTCACGTTGAGCCCGAGAGGATTTATATCCCCGGTAATCATGATCGGTTGTGCAATAAATACGAGTCGCTGAGAAAAGAAGTCCGTAAAAATCTCGGGATTCCTGTCAGTGATGATCCATTCGAACATAGCTTCATGGATTTTGAGCATGGCGTATTTGCCCGCCATGGACACGAGTTTGACAAGTTCAATTATGAAGGGGCTAAATCTTATAACCACCAGGACTACATGCGGGTCCCCATTGGCGATCCCATTACCACAGAGCTGGTGGCAAAGCTCCCATGGCAGATCATGCAACATCCGGTTGTCAGAAATTTGAATAAGGCTGAGAAGGCGGCTCTGCGAAGAAACCTCGAGGACATTGAGAATGTGAGGCCCTTCTCAGCAACCCTGGAATGGCTTCTTTATCAGGTAAAGAATAATCTTTCCATTAAAGACGCGATTGAGGATTCAGTGGATGAAGCCATAAAGGAGTTTAACAAGCTTCCTTTTGTGAAGAAGTGGTATGATCATCACGACAAGTGGGATGATTTCATGGACGAGGCCGATCAAATTCAATCCGTTCTGTTTCTTTTAGAGAAGTTCAAGATCTTTCCCTCAGAGAGGCTGCTGCCGCTGCTGGGAAAAGTCAAAAACCGGCTGGCAAAAGACGATCACCTGGAGGCGGCCCTGAAAGAATACTCGCTTGCTGCCGATAGCCGGATAAACTATGTCGTATATGGCCATACCCACGAACCCCGGATTGTTCCATTAAGAAAAGAGGATACCCCACATGGCCCCAAAGATCATGTTTATCTCAATACAGGCACCTGGCGGACAAGGTATCACAAATGCAGGGAGGGACTAGGATTTACCGGATGGAAAAACCTTACCTATATAGTGTTTTACAGGAAAGAAGAGCGGGGTTTGGACTTCCCTGCCTTTGAAACATGGTCCGGCACGCTGAAGACGATATGACACCATAGATCAGTTAAACAGCGGCAAGAGATCACCACTTCTTACGTTGAGCTCTCCTGATGATACCTGAAAGGGGGAGGAAATTTTATTTACATGTAACGATACTATATGTATCTCTATCGGTCCTTGCTCTGTTGGCAACATTAACAGCCCTTTCCTTAAGAGTCAAAATAACAAGAGGCTACGGTGATCCGTCG
>CAZJXD010000103.1:2074-17763 GCA_964549945.1 uncultured Desulfobacteraceae bacterium
ATTAACAGCCCTTTCCTTAAGAGTCAAAATAACAAGAGGCTACGGTGATCCGTCGTAGGTGTAATCCTTTGCCAAAAAGAGATGGAATTTAGATACCACTACAATAAATACGGGATAAGGAAAGATGAAGTCAAAGGGCAGCACCTAGATGAATTGGAAGCCCGGCGCCAGGGGAAGCCTAAAGCGGAGGCTCGAGCCGCAATGAACAGGCGGTCAGAGGAGAGCTCGAGGGAGATCGAGGAGAGGTACCTGACGATTCTGAACAGTATCGAAGAAGGCTACTTTGAGGTTGACCTCGATGGGAACCTCACCTTTTTCAATGATCCGCTATGGAAGCTCTTTGGGGTTCATCGAGATGAATTGATGGGAGCGAATATCCGCAAGTTCACGGATCAGCAGGGTGCGGTGAAAGGCAGACAGGTGCTCCAAAGGGTCTATGCCACGGGAAAACCCATAAGGGGATTCAACTGGGATCTCGCGAGGAAAGACGGGACGAGGATACGGGTGGAATCTTCAATATCCCTGATAAAGGATGCAGCGGGAACAAGGGTCGGGTTTCGGGGCACAGTATGGGATATCACGGAACGCACGTGGGCCGAGGAAGAATTGAGGCGCTCACGAGAACGGCTCCGTAACCTCGTTGATCACCTGCAATCCGTGAGGGAAGAGGAGAAGGCGGCCATTGCCCGCGAGATTCATGAGGAGCTGGGGCAGGTATTGGCCGCTCTGGCGATGGATCTATCCTGGCTGGAGAATCGACTGCCCGAGGATCAAAAGCACCTGCTGGAGAAGACGAAAGCGATGTCGAAGCTCATTAACAGGAACATCCAGACAGTGCAAAGGATATCAGAAGAACTGAGGCCGGGGATGCTCGATGATCTCGGCCTCACAGAGGCGATGGAATGGCAGGCGGAGGAATTTCAAAATCGGACGGGAATCAAATGTGAGCTTGTCCTGGATCCTGAGGGTATTGTGGTAGATCGTGATCGTTCCACCGCCCTTTTTCGTATCTTTCGGGAGATGCTCACGAACGTTGCCCGCCATGCAGCTGCAACGAGCGTCGAAGTACGCTTGAAGGAGCAAATGGATCACATATCGCTAAGGCTTCGAGATAATGGGAAAGGGATCGAGGAGAGGCAGATCTCCAGCGGCAGATCGTTTGGCCTAATGGAGATGCGGAAACGAGCCGAGCATTTCGGCGGCTCCTTTCAGATTAATGGAGTAAGGGGGAAAGGAACAACGGTTGAGGTGAGGATTCCATCCGGAAGATAGTAGATCGCCGAGGCGATCTATGGATAAACTACTGGGGTTAAGATCCGCGAATAATCACGTGATGAATCACCCTGGGCGCCTGCCCGCTCTCGCTCAGGCGAGGCGGGCAGGCATCTAATCTCGAACGCTTTGCCATGATCCTCCTGTCTCCAAGCTCTGTGCCCGATACAGTCTTACCTATACCTCCAAATGAGAACGATGACCCGCCGATCGCGGTCAGGTCTTATGGTGGGGCGCTGCTTAATAGGAGCGTCGCCTATCACCTTGTCCTCCTCTGCCACCACCATATCCTCCTCTGCCACCGCGACTTTCGGTGCGAGGGCGAGCCTCATTCACGTTAAGAGTTCTTCCTTTTAGCTCTTTGCCATTTAGGCCATCGATTGCAGACTGCCCTTCAGCTTTAGAGGGCATCTCCACGAATCCGAATCCTTTCGATTGGCCACTGTACTTATCCATAATAATCTTGACGGATTCGACCTGCCCGAAGGCTTCAAAAGCCTTTTGCAGATCCTCTTCGTTGACCTCATACGCCAAATTGCCTACATAGATATTCAAGCTGACCTCCTTCTAATTACAGAAAATTTTGTAGGTTAGATGTATTGATTTAATCCCATAATCATAAACTGCTAAGAACACTTCATCATAAATTTGACGAAATGCCCTTATTGCTGGTCAAAACGGTAAGCTAAACTACTGTGACATTTACCGCAGTAAGGCCTTTTCCCCCCTGCTCTATGTCAAAGGTGACCCGATCGCCCTCTTTAAGAGACTTGAAACCGACTGCATTGATGGCAGAATGATGAACGAATACATCCGGACCATCTTCCTGCTCAATGAAGCCGTACCCCTTTTGGTCGCTGAACCACTTTACAGTTCCATTTGCCACAGTGACATCCCCTCCTTTCTATCAAATTTATGGTTCCAAACTTCAGGTTGCCACTTTTGGCAAATAGATCTTCCCCTCAGAACGAAACCACTTTACCAATGAAGGCTTAAGCGCTTAATTGATAGCCGCCTATAATAGGCAGAACCTGGCTAAAATCAAGTTTTTTCTCACAAGAAAACAGTTTTCCTAGCGGGGTTTGGACACAGCAGACCAAAGACCCGGAAAGCCTTTTTGGAAACGCTAACTGTGGATAGCAAATTACAGAGCGGCAGATCCAAGATTATATGCAAACTTCTATAAATTCACTTTTCTGCCAGTGTCCCTGTCTTTACATCGCCGCTGCATACACGCTTCGGCCCTCTCCGTAATAACTTTCAAAAATATGCTGGTAAACGGCGTTGCATTTCTGAGTGTAGATGTCCCGAGTGAATACCCCTGGCAGTTCATCCAGTTTATCTTCGACGGTCACACGAACCGCCGCTCGTGTTGCCTGTGTTTTCCGCCAGTCGAGCACCAACTTTTCCCGCTTCAGCGTCTCCAATAGTTCACGGGCAACGCTTTTGACCTGGCCCTCTTCCTTGTTGGTGAGTCTCATCTCGGGCTTCGAAATGAGGTCAAAGACTGCCAGTTCTTCCTCAGACAGCCCTTCGGAAACCCCTCGTTTCTCCTCTTCATGAAGCTCCTTTACAAACTTGAGCAGTCGCTCGAAGAACTCCTCCACGTTGGCTGCACCCTGATTATACTCATCGATCATTTGTTGGAATTTCTCCACGTAGTCAATCCGGGTCTTGTTCAGTCGCACCATCTTTTCCAAGACAGCATGAATGGCGCCACGGAGTTTTTCGATCTCTATGCGCCTCCGTTCTTTGGCAAACTCCTTCCTGAGCGCCTTAAAATCAATCTCGCTGAGGTCAATCAGTTTTTTCTTCCCATAGAGGGTTACTGGCTCCCGGATGACATATCCCTTGGCTGTGATGCTCTCATCCAACAGATCCTCTACCTTCTCCATGACCGAGGATATGTCGGCCTCTGGCTGAAGGGCCTCTATTTTCAGTTGGATGGCCCGGAACAGGGCACAGGTAGGGACAAACTCGTTTGCCTTTGGATCGGGGAGTATGGCCTTGTAGATACGGTTGGCGGTATTGGAGAGGTTAATAAACCGCTTTTTGGTGGTGTCATTAATTAATATTGCATTAATGGCCTCATCAAGCAACTTCACCCGTTCAAATCCTTTTGCGGCGATGATAGGTTCCGCCTCAACGCCTGCTTCTCTAAGGAACTCGATGGTCTGGTCTATGGCGGTTTTGAGCATGGCGATGAGTTCCCCCTTCTCTTTGACCGGTTCTTCTCCGGGTCTCACCCCTCCGCCTGAGCCCGAACCATAGATTGCCAAGGCCCGCTGAAGGTTACGAAATACCCCCACGTAATCCACGATGAGTCCGTTTACCTTGTCCTGAAAGACCCGGTTAGCCCGGGCAATGGTCTGCATCAAGGTATGGTTTCGCATAGGCTTGTCAAGGTAGATGGCGGAACAGGAGGGGACATCGAAACCAGTCATCCACATGGCGCAGACAAAGACCATCCTGAACAGATCATCCGGGTCTTTGAACTTAGTGTCCAGATCCTCCTTCACCATGCGCTGGCGGTGAGGGATGATGTCCACACCCTTCTTTTTCAACTCAACCACTTCATTCTGAGATGAGGAAACCACGACCGCCATGTCCGTTTCCCGCATATAAGCGATCTTCTCCTCCGCATCTTCTCGTTCCGGCCCTTCCACTCTGCTCATCTGCTTTGTGAGCCGGCCTATTTTCTGCTTCCAGTATTTCTGCACCTTATCATACATCTTCACGGCGGTGGCTTTATCAATACTCACAACCATGCCCTTGCCCGGTTGTCCTCGCTCGGTGAAGTGTTCGACGATGTCCTCAGCGATCTTCTCTAACCGATCGTCCCGGGTGATGAGGTGATATTCACGGGAAAACTCCCGCTCCAACTTCTTCTCTTGATCTTCGTCAAGCTCCGCCTCTTCTAACAGCCGATCCATCGCCTCCTTGAATGCCGTCTCATCTTTAAGTTGAAGTTCGGGGATACGGTTTTCATAGTAGAGCGGCACCGTGGCCCCGTCGTCCACGGACTGTTTGAAGTTGTAGATGGAAACGTAGTCGCCAAAGACTTCCCGTGTCTTTTCCTCTCCTATGATGAGTGGTGTTCCGGTGAAGGCAAGGAAGGACGCTTTGGGAAGGGCCTTTCTCATGTTCAGGGCGAGGGTGTCATATTGGCTCCGGTGGGCCTCGTCGGTGATAACGATAATGTCGTCCCTGTGCGATAGGACAGGGTGGGGACTCCCATCCTCTGTGCGGAATTTGTGGATGAGGGTGAAAACGAAACGGTGATCCTCGGTGAGGAGCCGCCGGAGGTCTTTTGAGCTCTCGGCCTGACAATGGCCCTCCGTGATGACCCCGGTATTGGCAAAGGTCTTATAGATCTGGCCATCCAGTTCCTGCCGGTCGGTAACGACGACGAATGTCCAGTTGCCCGGCACTTTCCGCAAGACCTTCTGAGAGAAAAAGATCATGGAGATGGATTTGCCGCTTCCCTGGGTATGCCAGAAGACCCCCAACCGTCCCTCGCGGTTCTTGATTTCACTCAGGGCCGCCATGGCATTTTCCACCCCAAGATACTGGTGGTTCTTGGGCACAATCTTCACTACCCCTCCCCGGACTTCCATGAACAGGAGAAAGTTCTCCACGATGTCCAGAAAACGGATTGGCTCGCACGTCCCCCGAAGAAGGGTTTCAAGGGAGATGACTCCTTCTTCTCCCTCACTGTTGATTTTTTTCCAGTCATTGAAGTGGCCCCAGTCAGAGGTGATGCTCCCAACCTTGGCCTCACTTCCATTGGAGAGGATGATAAAGGCGTTGAACCAGAAGAGTTGCGGGATGGTGTCCTTGTAGTCGGTCAGGTTTCCGGTATACGCGGTCTGGATTTGCTTGTGGGCTGCCTTGAGTTCTACGAAGAGGAGCGGGATGCCGTTGACAAATCCCACAAGGTCGGCCCGCCTCTTATACATCTCCCCCACCACCCAAAACTGGGAAACAAGGAGGAAGTCATTGTTGGCGTGGTTGTCCCAGTCTATCAGCCTAACAGTCTCTACCTTCTCTCCGCCCCCTTCCGGGTCGGGAAGATGAACTTTGATTCCGTTATGGAGTAGGTGGTATATCTCCCGATTGGCAGCAGCCATACTGAGCCGGGATCGGTCACGGGCCAATTCCTCGAAGGCAAGATTATAGGCTTCGGAAGGGAGGCCGGGGTTCAGACGTTGGAAAGCAATACGGAGGCGAGATTCAAGGATGATTTCCGATTGATTATCCCGGCCAAGGGTGCCAGAAGGCCCAAGGGTTTCGTGCAGGGCATTGACATGACCCCATCCCAGTCTCTTGAAAAGTTCAATGGCAGGCTGTTCAATCAATTCGTCTTCTGTATAACCCTGCGATGCCACGATATTTCCCCTCGAAGCCCTTCAGCCGGAATCCGGCACTAATCGCGCACTAATCGCGCACTAATCGCGCATTCTATCCTTCGAGCTCATTACATATCTGACTGCTCTTCCCTCTCCAGCTTTGATTAATAAACCGACCTCTACCAATTCAATAAGGTCTTTTAGAGCTTGACGGCGGCTTATATCACATAACTTTTGATAATCACGGTTCGTGATCTGCCCGTGTTTACTGGCATAATCAAGTCCTTTTCTTTGCCGCTCATTAAGCTTCGGCTTTATCGACGGCGGGATAGCTATTTGGGGCTTCACAAAGCGGGCCATAAAGAAACCTGATTCGGAAAGAAATTCAAGTTTGATACCAAGCCTTTCACACTCATCTGCCATCCGCAGGGTCCCAGTTCCCCAATGTTCAACTAAACGCGCACGATAGAATGCCAAAGCAATCTTTGGGTTGCGTGGGAGAGATGGGTGCTCCCGGTAGAGGCGCTCAATGGTGAGACTGGGAGGTAAAGTGCCCGGGTTCCATACTTCGAGCCTATCATCATAAATCCTGACCTGAGTCGTTCCCAAAGCAGAGTAATCCCTATGGCAGATTGCGTTTATGACAGCTTCCCGAATAGCCGCTTCAGGATACTCTGGAATTGATTCCCTTTCCGGCCTCCCGGTAATACGTATTTCACGTTGTGTATTGCGTGTAACAAATTTCAGGGCATCCTCCATTTGGCCAAAAGGATTTCCCTTGATTGTCATTTCATCAAGAAACCGAACAGATGTCGTTCCGGCGAAACGAGCGCACTTTACCTGGGCTTCAGGGAAAAACTTCTGAGGATTCTTCCAAAAAAGGAGAATAGCTCCATTACACGGCTTCCCATCATTTGTCATTAACGACAAATTTTTCAGCAGTGTTTGTAAAGGTATTTGACTTTGACCTACTCTTTTTTGGAAATCCTGGATATATTGTTTTGAGACCTCCTTTAAATGAAAACTGTCTGACGGTAGTGCATCCCACGTGCGTCCAGTTGTCGCTTCAACTAACCGCTGCGCTTCTTCCCTTGAGAGATGCTGATTGGTTCTTCCAACTCGTTTCAGGGGTCTCCCGAAGGCCCAAACCGGCTTAATAGGCGATTCTTCAACTCGGATCACAATGACAGCCGATTCTGCGGGTCCTTCGACCGTAATTGATGGATACTGCGGAGGATCGGTATTCTGTTTGATCTTGTTGCTCAAGTCTTCCAAAGTGCCTTTGCCCAACTGAACGCCGACAATTTCTCCTTTGGGGCCAATGCCGATACGCACAATACCGCCCTTAGTAGTAGCGAAAGCGGCCACGGATTCAACCACCTGTCGCCACTCATTCAAAGATTGCTTATCTTCTCTTGATTGAGATTCCTGCCGGCTCATATCAATTTTCCTCAAGTTCACTGGTCTTGATTTCCAATTCCGACATATCCAGTTCACCGGAGATGAGTTTGGGGAGAAGGAGGTCACGGGTCTGGCGGAGGTTATGATCTTTCTTAATCAGGTTTTCAATAAGCCTGCACATCGGTTCGACGGTTTCAGTAAAAGTATTTTCAATAGGAGGTGGTGGAACAACTATTGGGAACTCTCTGAACTCTCCTCGGCTGATCTCCTTGAAAGTTGCACCTGAAGCAACACTTATAATCTTATCTCGACTTTCCTTTGTCCAGAAATACAGGTGAAAGACTGACAGCCGATCGTTCGGAATACACGTAATGAATCCTTGATTTGTGCAAGCCTTTTCCGTGTTAATTGCTACAACCCCAATGGTGGCCCTGCTTGTCATCATAAGTGAGTATGCAGGGAAAAGTTTTGCGGAACTTTTGTTAAGTCCGAGTTGGGTAATTCTCTTTGAAGATCCGTTGATGAACATAGATCCTGATGCAGTTAAGTCCGAAGGGCTATACCAATCTATGTTTCCATCATCCCAATATGAAGATTCTTTGGTTGAGGGCGTTCCACCACCCAAGGTTTCAATCACTTCACCTATCTGTCTTACCTCCCACCCCTCCGGTATCTTCCCCAAGGGCGAATCCACCATCTTCACCTTCTCATGACCGGGCCTGCCTTCCAAAGCTTCGGCGCAGGCAGAGAAGCGGAATTTGACGAACCACTCCCGGTAAATAGTCTGGGCCATCTCCTCCAATATCTTGATGCGCCGCAGATTGTTCTCAATCAGGTCGTCGTAGTCAGAGAGGATGGCGGCGATTTTGCGCTGGGTGGGGAGGGGGGGAAGGTTTATGGGTACTGATCGCAGCTTTCCCAGTGTTATTAGAGGAACAGACGATCCGGTATTCAACCCAATGATATGGTTCCGTACACCCTTAGAACTGAACCAATAATAGATATAGCCCGGAAGAGCAATGCGAGGATCGGGACGCACTCTTAGTTGTTTATTCGATATTATATAAACAGGGAACTTGGCGTTCTTGGGAATCAATCCCACCTGCCCCAGTGTTCCAGCTGCTGTAAACACTATATCTCCTGCTATGGCTTGGCAGTTCTTAAACTGCTTTGCCTTTTCTTCTGTTAAAAATACGTATCCTTCGTCTACAAAGCGTTTGTCACCAAGAGTAAGATTATTACCTCTGATTACAGGTATCCCACTTTCAACAAAGAAGCGCTTCCCGATATTTGAGCCAAAAGGGCCGGAAACAATAGATCGTTCGCCAGATACAATATCGTCTGAGTAAACCACCTTCCAGCTAGACGGTAGATGTTTAGTCATCACTCCGCCTCCAGCAATTTCACCACGTTCTCCGTTATCCGCTCCTCCAACTCCCTCGCCTCTACATTCAGTACTTCCAACTCCTCATTCAACTCCTCCAACCGCTCCTTGAAGTCAAAGTCATCCGCTTCACCCGCAGCCACCCCCACGTACCGGCCCGGGTTGAGGCTCCAGCCTTGGGCTTCTATCTCCTCGATGGTCGCCACCTTGCACAGTCCGGGGACATCCTCATAATCCCCCTGTTGAAACTTCTCGGCCATCATGTCGACGCTTTCATGTTGGTTTTCCGGCTTCTCCCCACGGTAGAGCCGGACGATATTGGCAAGGAACTCTATCTGCTCAGGTGTGAACTCGCGATGGGCACGGTCGACCTGTCGGTAGATGTTCCGGGCGTCAAGAAACAGTACAGTGTCTTGTCTTTTCGTCAATTTCTTGCCTTTATCGAGGAACCAAAGCGTGCATGGCAGAACGACCGTATAGAACATATTCGGCCCCACAGCCACCATCACTTCCACCGATCGGTCTTGGATGAGCTTTTTCCGAATTTCCAGTTCAGAGCCCCGGGCATCCGCCGCCGAGTTTGCCATGACGAAACCAGCTCTTCCCCTGTTGCTCAAGGAACTGTAAAAAATCTGTATCCAGAGGTAATTGGCGTTATCGACCTTGGGCAGACCAAGAGGAAAACGAGGGTCGTCTTTAAGCCGGTCTTTATCCACCCGGTTAACATTGAACGGGGGATTAGCGAGGACAAAGTCGAACTTTCCCGGACTGGTGTGTAGATCTTCGTAGTAGGTGTTCCCCTGTCTGATATCCCCACCAAGCCCATGAACGGCAAGGTTCATCTTGTTGAGCTTAACAGTTTCCGCTACCCGCTCCTGCCCGTGGATACGAATCTCATCCATAGGGTTCTTCTTGCGCTCATCAACGAACCGGGCGCTCTGGACGAACATACCGCCTGAACCGCAACAGGGGTCATAAACACGGCCATGAAATGGTTCCAATATCTCCACGATGAGTTTGACGATGGCCGTTGGAGTGAAAAATTCCCCTCCTTTTTGACCCTCCGCCATGGCGAACTTGCCGAGGAAGTATTCATAGATCTTCCCGAAGGCATCTCCCTCGATGTCCATGGGAATGGAGGCCATGACCTTAAGGAGTTCCACCAAGGAGGAGCTTTCCAACCGGTTGTAGGTCTTGGGAAGGACATCCTTGAGGTCAGAGTTCTCTGCCTCAATAGCCCTCATGGCGTCATTGATGGCCTGCCCGATATTTGCTCCCTCGGGTTTCCGGAGTAGGTTCTGAAATCGTGCAGTGTCGGGAAGGAAAAGGACACTTTTGGCCTGATAATCAGACTTCCCGATCTGTCGGCGGTCTGTCCCTCTGCCCTCCAGTTCCTTTTGAGCTACGGCGAACTTTTGGTCTGCATAGCGAAGGAAGATAAGCCCGAGAACGGGAATTGAATATTCCGAGGATTTGAGCTTGGAGTTTGCCCTCAGTTCGTCGGCAGCATCCCAAAGCCGCTTTTCAATCTGGTTGTTATTCCCAACAGCCATATCACCTCCAGCATAGATCAGTCACAGCCAAAATTTGATGGATCTGGTTTATTTATTACCTTCCAATTCCAGGAGCGCCGGTTTTAATCACAACGTCTATAATAAGCTCAAAGCTGGAAGCCGAAATGAAAAGGAGGTTTGCCGTTCTAAGTTCCCGGTTCAAGGTTTTGGGTATCTGATAGCTTATAGCTGACGGCTGATCGCTCATAGCCTGGTTGAGTATGCGTTGGTATGATAAGAAAGGGAAATTATCATCTTAGTACCAGAATGGGCATGAAAAGGCAAATTGAATATTTAACTATCTATACGGAAGAGATATGGGTATTGTAAGTTCAGAGTTCATCATCCTGGGTTCAAGGTTAGATGAAGCTAGAAGGTTGGGAGGCTAGAAAGCTAGAACTCTGAGAAGAGGGCAGGCAGAGAGCTGATAGTCGAAATGGGTCAGGGTGAAACCGATGGCGGTTTCGCCCTGATGACTTCTGAGATATCAATCCGAACCCACAGGATATCATCCACCTCAAAAACCTGAGATATGTCTGACAGACCTGCGCTTGTACCTGATTACAGGTGACTGCTATAGCGCTGAAATCTCCAACGTATTTAAAATGCTGTGATATGATTTTCATATCTTCAGCTTCGCAATTAATAGATTAGGACTGGCGGGAGGTTTTTGCGAAATCGCTTGGAGTGTCTAGATCGGTTAGTGTCGTTCCTTAATTCGCCATCCCCGGCATCTTGTGGTTCCCCTATAGTCCGGTAACGTATACTTATTCTTAACGCCGGCCTTCTGCATCTTCCAGACCTTGAGAAAGAGCTTCCCGCCGAGCATTTGAACCTCATGACCGTTCAAGGCCTTGACCAGTTTAAGATCCTCATCGTAGAACTCCACTCATGAACAACCTTACCAAAATGTAATCTTCCTGAAAGGAAGATGAAAGGTTTGATGCATATTGTATCTAAAACGCCAAGAGGGCCAGTGAGGGAAAATCGGATCAGCAGGAACGAAGAAAACCTTATGAATCCAGTCTTAAAGGAGGAATTAGCAATGAAAAACAGAAACCAAAGCATACGGAAGGCAGTTAGATGCCTTTTCATAATTGTCTTCATCTCACTCTTCTCGGTTCCGCATTGGGCACTCGCGGCCGATCCCGGTTTTTGGAAGAAGGCCCCGCCATCTTTTGCAGACCTGGCCGAAGAGGTCAAACACTCGGTGGTGAACATCTCAACCACCCAGGTGATAAAGGGATCGCCGCTTCAGCCCTTTTTCGGGCCCAACGCACCATTCGGCGAATTCTTCGGGAGGGACTTTTTCAAGCACTTCTTCGGGAATATGCCCCAGGGAGAGATGAAGACCCACGCCTTGGGCTCCGGGTTTGTAATCAGCAAGGATGGTTTCATCCTTACGAATAATCATGTCATTGCCAGGGCAACGGAGATCAAGGTGAAGCTTGAAAGCGGGAAAGAATATGACGCCAAGGTGATCGGGCATGACCCTAAAACGGACCTGGCCTTGATACAGGTAAAGCTTGATGAAGACTTCCCCACGCCGGCTCCGCTGGGGGACTCCGACGCTATCCGGGTCGGAGACTGGGTGATGGCGGTGGGAAATCCCTTCGGCCTGGGGCAAACCGTGACAACCGGTATTATCAGTGCCAAAGGGCGCATCATCGGGGCAGGTCCTTACGATGATTTCCTGCAAACCGATGCGGCCATCAATCCGGGCAACAGTGGAGGCCCCCTGTTCAATATGAAGGGGGAGGTAATCGGAATCAACACCGCGATCATTGCCCAAGGCCAGGGCATCGGGTTTGCCATCCCCATCAACATGGCAAAAGATCTTCTACCCCAGCTCAAAAAAGGTAAGGTTATCCGTGGATGGCTCGGGGTGACGGTTCAGGATATAACCCCCGAACTCGCCAAATCATTTGGACTCAAAAGCCCTAAGGGATCTCTGGTCTCCTCTATCGCCAAAGGTAGCCCTGCTGAAAACGCGGGGTTGCTGCAAGGCGACGTGATCCTCCGGTTCAATGGAAAGGAGATTGAAAACACCCATATGCTGTCACAGCTCGCGGCAGCGACCGCGCCCAATACTCAGGTAGATATTGATATCCTGCGCAACGGGAAACCTGAAACCGTAACCCTGACCGTGGGCACAATGCCGGCCGAAGAGCAAAAAATCGTTTCCCCTGAAGAGGAAACCAAGTGGGGGATGGCGGTTCAGGACCTTACCCCGCAACTGGCCGAGCAGCTTGGATTGGAACCGGGAACAACCGGTGTGGTGATTTCCGACATCGCATCAGGAAGCCCCGCTTCAGAGGCAGGATTGCGTCCCGGCGATCTGATCAAGGAAATAAACCGAAAGGAGATTGAAAACCTCGATGATTACCGTCAGGCCTTACGCCAAGTGAAAAAAGGCGACAATCTTCTGCTGTTAATCAAGCGGGGCATGGGCGCATTATATATCGTACTTACACCACCCCAAAAAGATCAGGGATAATACCCTGCCGGTCCACAAGGATTTCCAGCAGGGCGCGGTTTTCCCCCGGAGGGTTTCGGCTATTTGCCGGAACCCTCTCAATTCTTCAGCGTCAGAAATCAAACATCTCTATCAACCCAACCCAATAACTCCGTCCATCATGGGGAAAGAAGATCAGGAAACGTTACGCACCACTGCATAAGTACGAGATAAGGGCCAAAGGAAGGGTAAGCGGGCCGGCAGGTGAAGTAATCGATTTCTATGACAAGATAGAACATAACGACTGGATAGAGCCTGAGGAGATAGAACTCGAATCTTGATGCTCACCCCTGACTGGGCAATGACGGGATTTGTTTTTACGTGGGGAAGGAAGCATTCTGCTCGTAGTAAAAACACGCCAAAAAAATGAGGATTACAGTGGCAAAATATTTTTTAGCCATTATTATCTGTTATCAAGAACGGGAGGTAGGGCTTTGCTGTGTGGGATCGTGATCTTATCGCTCAGTTCATGGTGTTTTACCGCTCGTGCACGACAGGAAAGATGAACTAAAAAACCGGCCAAGGTGTCGAACCAAGCGGTTGCTCAAGAGTTAAAGCCCTTCAAAGGAACTGCGGATTTGAGCACCGCCATTAAGGGGGCAAACGATTCATATGAAAAAGCGGGTGGTGTTATGGAACAGAATAGGCTTACCAGCGAAGCAGCAAAGGAAGCCTCCATAGATGAATTATTCCAGAGGCTCTCCTCGAGCGAGAAGGGGCTCACCGCATCGGAAGCCCAAAATCGCCTTCAACAGTATGGCTATAATGAGATTTCGGAAAAAAAGATCAATCCCCTGCTCAAACTCTTGAGCTATCTCTGGGGGCCCATACCCTGGATGATCGAGGTTGCGGCCATCCTATCCGCTGTTGTCAACGAGTGGAGTGACTTCTGGATCATCTTTGCGCTGCTCATGTTAAATGCAATTGTGGGATTCTGGCAGGAGCACAAGGCGGGCAATGCCATTGAGGCACTGAAACAGAAACTGGCACTCAAGGCGCGGGTGCTCCGGGATGGGAAATGGACCGAGGTAGAGGCCCGGGACCTGGTGCCGGGAGACATGGTGCGGGTACGCCTGGGCGTGATTGTCCCGGCAGACCTTAAACTCATTGAGGGCGATTATCTCTTAACGGATGAATCGGCTTTAACCGGCGAGTCGCTGCCGGTGGAAAAACATGCCTCCGATCTCGCCTTCTCCGGCTCCATCGCCCGGCAGGGTGAGATGAACGGGCTGGTGGTTGCTACCGGCATGAACACCTTTTTTGGCAAGACCGCCAAACTGGTGGAAGAGGCCGAGACCAGAAGCCACTTCCAGAAGGCCATCATCAAGATCGCTGACTATCTCATTTTGATCGCCCTCACTCTGGTGGCGCTCATCTTTCTGGTGGCGCTTTTCCGTCATGAAAGCCTCCTGCATACCCTCCAGTTCGCCTTGATCCTGACGGTTGCGGCCATACCGGCCGCACTTCCCGCGGTTCTCTCCGTCACCATGGCCGTGGGAGCGATGGCCCTGGCAAAAAAGGAGGCCATTGTCAGCAAGTTGGTCGCCATCGAGGAGATGGCGGGCATGGATGTGCTGTGCTCCGATAAGACCGGCACCATCACCCAGAACAAGATCACCGTTGGTGAGGTAAAGCCCTTTGAGGGGTTCGAGGAAGAAGATGTCCTGCTTTGGGCGATGCTGGCTTCCAGGGAGGAGAACCAAGATCCCATCGATGATGCCATTATCGCCAAGGCGATGGAGACGGATGAGCTTGCGGCAACCTCAAAGAGCTATAAGAGCACGGCATTTACTCCCTTTGATCCTACCTCGAAACGGGCGGTAGCAGCGCTCGAGGATGCCGGTGGCACCCCCTTCAAGATAGCCAAGGGAGCTCCGCAGGCCATTCTATCGCTCATCGCCGATGATCAAACCCTCAGCCACCAGATTGACGAACAGGTGGTAACCCTCGCCTCCAGGGGCTATCGGCCCCTCGGGGTAGCAAAAACATTTGCAGATGAGGACTGGCGGTATGTCGGTCTTATCGGACTCTACGATCCGCCTCGAGAGGATTCGGCGGAGACCATTAAGACAGCCCAGTCCATGGATGTGAAGGTTAAGATGGTAACCGGCGACCACACCGCCATCGCCAAAGAGATCGCAGGCCAGGTAAACCTGGGTACCACGATCATGCCGGCTTCCTCGTTTCTCGACAAGCCTGACCGGGAGGCCCAGCGTATCATCGAAGAGGCCGACGGCTTTGCCCAGGTCTTTCCCGAGCACAAGTACCATATCGTCGAGCTGCTCCAGCACAAAAACCACATTGTGGGCATGACTGGAGACGGGGTCAACGATGCCCCTGCCTTGAAAAAGGCCGATGCCGGAATCGCCGTTGCCGGTGCCACCGATGCAGCGAAATCGGCGGCCGCTATCGTGCTCACCAGGCCAGGGCTCTCAGTCATTATCGATGCCATCAAGGAGAGCCGCAAGATATTCCAGCGCATGAATAGCTATGCTATTTACCGCATTGCCGAGACCATCCGGGTGCTCCTCTTCATCGTGCTTTCCATCCTGGTCTTTAACTTCTATCCGGTGACCGCGGTTATGATCGTACTTCTGGCGGTGCTCAACGACGGTGCGATCCTGTCAATCGCTTATGACCGTACCCATTACTCCGGCCAGCCTGAAGCATGGAACATGAGAATGGTGTTGGGTATTGCCACCGTGCTCGGCGTTGCGGGAGTGCTGTCATCATTCGGGCTTTTTTATCTTTCAGAACACTACTTTCAGCTAAGCCGCGATATGATTCAATCTCTCATGTACCTAAAGCTGTCTGTTGCCGGACACCTTACCATCTTTGTTACCCGCACACGGGGACGCTTTTGGTCCTTCCGGCCTGCGTCGATTCTGTTGGGAGCGGTGGTAGGCACACAGGCAATAGCGACCTTCATTTCTGTGTACGGGCTCTTCATGGCCCCGATTGGCTGGGGTTGGGCTACGCTAGTCTGGGGATACGCCATGGCGTGGTTCCTGTTCAACGACCAGGTGAAGCTGGCCGCATACCGTATCTTTGATCCGCAACACCCGGGATTTTTGCACAAGGAAAGGGGTAGGAACAGCCTATGAACAGAAACATTAAACTGCTTGAACGAGCATACTTCGTGATCCTTGTGATCATATTCCTGCTTATCGTCTTTACCCCGTATATTATCCGATCGGGATTTACGCTGTTTGATG
>CAZJXD010000104.1:0-17016 GCA_964549945.1 uncultured Desulfobacteraceae bacterium
GTATCATTTGTGGGAAAATCTCTTTGACATCTCTCGATAAATTTGATATTGGGTGCCAGATCACTGTACCGGATATTGTGAGGGGAGGCTTTACGCATGAACTACTTGCTACGCATTGCCTTGATCCTTGTTTTTTCTCTTTTTCTTATTCCAGCTCAATCACCTAAAAGCCAGGCATATGAGGATACCCAGTGCTTTCAATGCCATACCAGTGCCAAACAGCTCATTGAGATTACCAGGGAAATTGCTAAAACCAGGCCTGCGGTGACCTCCTCGGAAACAGAAGGGGAGGGGTGAGGCGGCGCTGTGGAGCCGTTGGCCCCACACGAGAAGCTCTTCGTTGACAGCGAGATTGTAAATGATGAGTACCATGGTGGGATCGCGTGCCACGATTGCCACGGCGGCAACCCCGAGGATCCCAACTGGAAGACCGCCCACAAGGGTGTGGTGAGGGATCCCACCTATCCTGACGCCACCTCTGCCTGCGGCGATTGCCACGATGAGATCAGCGAGAATTGCCGGACAAGCCTTCACGTAAGCCTTAGGCCTTATAAGGTAATCATCGATAAGAGGGCTAGTAACAGCGCCTTTATCCACAACAAGTTGGCAGGCGCGATGAAGGTGCATTGCTATACCTGCCACAGCAGCTGTGGCCAGTGCCACATCAGCAGGCCCGATTCAGTCGGCGGAGGCTTCTTGGAGGCCCATCTCTTCAAGAGGAAACCCCCCATGCAAGAAGTTTGTACTGCCTGTCATGGAAGCAGGATAGAGAAGGAATACTTAGGGGGGCATGAGGGTACATCTCCTAGCATACACCGGAAGAAGTACATGAAGTGCGACAAGTGCCACACCGGCGAGGAGATGCACGGCGATGGAAAGGAGTATGCCAACAGATTCGAGGTAGAAAATGGGCCGAGGTGCGTCGATTGCCACGAGAGTATCTATGACAGAGACGCAAAGAACGTGATAACCCACAGGATTCATAAGGACGAGACGAGTTGCCATGTGTGCCATTCCCAGCCATATAACAATTGTGCTGCCTGCCATGTGGGGAAGGATAAAAATGGCCTCGCATTTTATAAGACAAAGGGCTCCTGGTTTGCCTTTAAAATCGGGCTTAATCCATCAAGATCCGAGAAGAGACCCGAGAAGTTCGTCACCCTGAGGCATGTGCCGGTTTACCCGGGGACATTCGATTTTTATGTGAACAATGCATTGAGCAACTTCAACACCGTGCCCACATGGAAACTGGCCACGCCTCATAATATCCTGTTGAAGACGCCGCAGAACTCCAGCTGCAATGCATGCCATGGGAATGAATCGATTTTCCTGCTCGACAAGGATGTGCAGGTCCACGAGAAAGAGGCGAACAAGGACGTAATTGTCCCTGCCAACCTGGTACCAAGAAAACAAAAGTGGCAGCCCGAATAGGATTTGAATTACAGGTATTGATTTGCTAGGTTTCCTATAGGAAAAAATCCCCATGAAAGGAGGTGAAGAAACGCATTTATGACATAAGAAGTGTATTCCATGTGCGATATTGTGTTTTATATGATGAGAATAGCACCAAAAGATTAACACGAAAGGGGTAAAAAGAGATGAAAAGAAAGAATCTACTGTTAATAATTGCGTTGCTGATCTCTATTTTATTTGCCTTTAATGGATCTTTGGCATTGGCTCAGGATATGACCGCCAAGGATCTGGTGGCCGAGGCACAGAAAAATATCACTATGCTCTCGGTGGCAGACGCCAAGGCCCTTCTTGATAAAGGCGGGGTTCTCTTCATCGATTGCCGAGAGTCAAACGAGTATAAATCAGGGCACGTACCGGGAGCAATAAATATCCCCAGGGGCCTCCTCGAGTTCCAGATTGGCAGTAAAATCACTGAGAAGAACGCGCAGGTGGTGATGTATTGCAAGTCCGGCGGTCGAGCCTCCCTTGCATGTTGCAGTATTCAAAGGATGGGCTACAAGAACGTCAAAAACATGGACGGTGGCTGGCAGGCCTGGGCAAAGGCGGGCTATCCAGTGGAGTAACTATCCTCGACCATAACTTGCGCTCTGCGAAGAGCCCACCAAAATACCTCGTGTGAAGACACGGGGTATTTTAGTGAAAAGGGTATTGACAATTTAATTTTTTTAAGAATGATAATGGGTAAGCCCTTTATAAATGTTCTATTTTAACGAATCAACCAGTAAATTCCATACAAGGAGGTGGAGAGAGAAAAGAACAGGCTTTCACGAGAGACAACTACCACATCTATTAATGAACAGAAAGGAGACGGAGTATGAAGGTAAATAGACGCGAGTTCCTAAAGATCTCCGCGGGCACCGCAGCGGGCGTGATGGCCCTCGGTTTGGGCATGGACCTGAAACCTGTCAAATCATATGCCCAGACCTTGAGGATCCGGTATGCGCAGGAGTCCACCACGATCTGCCCGTACTGCGCGGTTGGCTGTGGAATTATCGTCCACACCAGCAAAGGCGCGAGCGGCAGGGTCATCAATACGGAGGGCGATCCTGACCATCCCATAAATGAGGGCAGCCTCTGTTCGAAGGGCGCAGCCCTCAGTCAGCTGGTGAACAACAAGGATCGGTTGGTAACACCTCTCTACCGCAAGCCTTATAGCCATGCGTGGCAGAAGGTTTCCTGGGATTGGGCCCTTTACAAGATCGCGCTCAATATCAAGAAGACCAGGGATGAAACCTTCATCTACAAGAACAGCAAGGGCCAGGTCGTGAACCGAACGGAGGCGATCGCCCACGTTGGAAGTGCTGCGCTGGATAACGAGGAGTGCTGGCCCCTCCAGGCAATGATGAGGGCTATGGGTCTGGTCTATATCGAGCACCAGGCTCGTATCTGACACAGCGCCACGGTTGCGGCTCTGGCAGAGTCGTTCGGACGCGGCGCGATGACTAATCACTGGATCGATCTCAAGAACAGTGATTGTATCTTAATCATGGGTTCCAACGCTGCGGAAAACCACCCCATCTCATTCAAGTGGGTAGGAGAGGCCATGAAAGAACGAGGAAAGCTTATCAGCGTAGACCCCCGATTTACACGCACCTCCTCGAAGGCCGATTTCTACGCCTCGCTCAGATCGGGTACGGATATCGCCTTCCTGGGGGGTATGATCAAGTATATTATCAACAACAACAAATACTTCACCGAATACGTTGCCGAGTATACCAATGCACCGTTTATCCTGAGCGATAAGTATGAGTTCAAGGACGGGCTCTTCTCAGGTTATGACCCCACCACCCGGAAGTATGACAGGAGCATGTGGGCCTTTGAGATGGATGCGAACGGTGTTCCAAAGAAGGACAGGACCCTCCAGGATCCCCGATGCGTATTCCAGCAGCTAGCGAAGCACTATAGCAGGTACGACATTGATACCGTATCGGCGATTACCGGAACCCCGGAAGAGGACCTTCTGAAGGTCTATGAACTGTATTCGTCTACCGGGGCAAAGGAAAAGGCAGGCACCATCATGTATGCCATGGGATGGACCCAGCATACAGTGGGCGTCCAAAACATCCGAGCAATGGCCATTATCCAGCTTCTGCTCGGCAATATAGGCGTTGCCGGCGGCGGCGTGAATGCCCTGAGAGGCGAGTCCAATGTCCAGGGCTCCACCGACCACTGTATCCTCTATCACATATGGCCCGGGTACCTGGCCACCCCGAGCACCACGTGGCCAACCCTTGATGACTACCTCACCAGAAGGCCCAAGAGCAATGATCCCTTGAGCGCGAACTGGTGGCAGAATGAGCCCAAGTACATGGTGAGCCTGCTGAAGTCCTTCTTCGGCAGGAGGGCGAGGCCGGAGAACGAGTTCGGGTATCAGTGGATGCCCAAGGTGGATGCGGACAAGTCCTACAGCTGGCTCGATATCTTCGATGAGATGTACAAGGGCACCATCAAGGGTTTCCTCGCGTGGGGCCAGAACCCGGCATGCTCAGGTGCCAATGCGAACAAGACGAGACAGGCATTGGCCAAGCTGGATTGGCTGGTGAACGTGAATATCTTCGACAATGAGACGGGCTCCTTCTGGAAAGGCCCTGAAATGGATCCGAAGACGATCAAAACAGAGGTATTCATGCTTCCCTGCGCGGTTTCCGTGGAGAAAGAGGGTTCCATTACCAACAGCGGCCGCTGGATGCAGTGGCGGTACAGGGCAGCAGAGCCGCCCGGCGATGCGAGACCGGACGGGGATATCATGATGGATCTCTTCAAGAAGGTGAGATACCTCTACCGGAGGGATGCGAATGCGGTATTTCCCGATCCTATCCTCAACCTCAAGTGGGACTACACTACCAAAGGGGCGTTCGACTCCCACAAAGTGGCCAAGGAGATCAATGGCTATTTCCTGAAGGATGTGACCATAGGTGATAAAACCTTCAAGAGAGGCAGCTTGGTCCCCAGCTTCGCATACCTCCAGGCAGACGGTTCGACCAGCAGCGCTAACTGGCTCTACTGCAACTCCTACACGGATAAGGGGAATATGGCTGCCAGACGAACGAGGGAGAAGTCAGGCATAGGATTGAATCCCGAGTGGGCCTGGTGCTGGCCGGTGAACAGGCGCATTATCTACAACCGAGCCTCTGTGGATGAATACGGAAAGCCCTGGAATCCAGAGCATCCCGTGATCAAATGGGACGGGGGAAAATGGGTTGGAGATGTGCCGGACGGCGGCTGGCCTCCGATGCTCAATCCAGATGGCACGCCCAATCCCAAAACCAGGTATCCCTTCATCATGAAAGAAGAGGGGTATGCCAATATCTTCGGCCCTGGCAGGACAGATGGTCCGTTTCCCGAGCACTACGAGCCACTGGAATGTCCTGTGGAGAAGAACCTCTTGTCCGGACAGCTCATCAACCCCACGGCCCCCATCTACGGAACCGAGATGGATGTCTACAGGACGTGTGATCCCAGGTACCCCTTCGTGGGCACCACCTACAGGGTGAGCGAGCACTGGCAGACCGGTGTGATGACCAGATGGCAGCCGTGGTTGCTGGAGACTCAGCCGCAGGTCTTCGTGGAGATGAGCCCGGAGCTTGCCTCGCTCAGGGGAATAGAGAACGGTGAGAGGGTTATTGTGGAATCGGCTCGTGGAAAGATCGAGGCAGTTGCCATTGTCACCCATCGGTTCAGGCCTTTCAAGATTCAGGGTAATGTGATCCATCAGGTAGGGGTACCATGGCACTATGGTTGGGTCCACCCCAAGGATGGCGGCGATTCCGCCAACCTCCTGACCCCTTCCACGGGGGATCCCAACACGAGGATACCTGAGACAAAGGCCTTTATGGTTAATGTGAGAAAGATGTAAAGGAGGTAATCCGATGGAAGGAAAGGCATTTTTCATTGATACTACCCTGTGTACAGGGTGCAGGGGTTGTCAGGTTGCCTGCAAGCAGTGGAATCAACTCCCGGCGACCAAGACCCAAAACAGGGGAGGGTTCCAGAATCCTGAGGATCTCTCCTTTTACACCTACAAACTGGTGCGTTTTTCCGAATACAGGGGAAGTGACGATAAACCGGTGTGGTACTTCTTCCCCGATCAGTGCAGGCATTGCCTTGAACCGCCCTGTAAGGAGATTCCGGAGAATCCCGATGCTATTATTATTGATCAGCTCACCGGCGCGGTGCTGTATACGGATAAATTGAGGAAGGAGAACAGCCAGGATGTAAGGGAATCGTGCCCCTATAATATCCCAAGGGCGGAGAAAGGGACCGGCTACATGGCGAAGTGCACCATGTGCGTGGACAGGGTCCATAATGGGCTTCTGCCTGCCTGCGTCAAGACCTGCCCGACGGGGGCCATGAACTTCGGTGATCGAGGCGAGATGGTAGCCTTGGCCAAAGAGCGCTTGGCCGAGGCGAAATCAAAGTTCCCCAATGCGGCGGTGACTGGCCTTGAGGACGTGAGGGCCTTTTATCTCTTGGCGGATGAGCCTTCCAAGTACTATGAGTATGCGCACGCCACGATCACGCCAATGGGGATAGACCGAAAGACGGCCCTAAAGAGGATCGCCAGGCCCCTGAGGGAGCTATCCAAAGAGTGGCAGGTGCTCAAGGGATTGGCTGGTTAGGGAAACTGCTCACAAAAAAGGGGTGCCCATGAGATATTGAAGGGGCACCCTTTTTATCACAATTCTACCATGCCCGCGAGGCAATAGGACCGATGGCCGGGAAGCCCTTAGAGAAGATAGATCGACTCATTCAACAAAAACCCATGTACAAGGAGGCCCTGTCGGTCTACAGGGAATTACTGGGGTTCTTGGATGAGATCCAGCCCGAGATTGCCTATGAGGAGAAGGACGCGTCAGTTCGCGATATAAAAACGAGGGAAGGGTTTCCCCTGTTCTCAAGGGGGGACTTGCCCATTGACCATGAGGGTGCCGCCTTGCTATTTCAACGTCTCTTGAAGCATCTGTCCCATACCAAGAGGAAGGACAGGGAGTCATTGGAAAAGGCCTTGAAGAGGGTACAGGGAGAGCCCAATTGGGTGAGGGAGGTCATAAACGTGTTTCTCTCGGGCGATGAGGCAAGGATCGCCACAATGGCCCAGGAGGTAATGCTCTCGCCAATGGTAGTAAAGTTCTTGGCATCCATGGCCTTACAGCCTTCAATGAGATCCCTGAGGGAATCGGCGGCAGAAGGGATTCGGGACTCTACCTGGAATTACGGTTACTGTCCCTTGTGCGGCTCTTCTCCTGACATGGCCTACTTCAGTGATGAGGGGAAGAGGTTCCTCCACTGCGAGCTCTGTGGCCAGGAGTGGCACTATCCACGGCTTAAATGCCCCTTCTGTAGTGAGGAAAGGGCAAGGAAGCTCGGATACTTCACGAGCGAGGAAGAGGAGGGCTATCGCGTTGATTTTTGCAAGAAATGTAAGCGCTATATCAAGACCCTGGATATGAGGCTTATCGAGTCCCCTGCGCCTCTTGAGCTGGAGAATCTCGTCACCCTGCACCTGGATATGCTGGCCCATAAACAGGGATTTAAGGCTTCAGGCGATTAACATCCCCATGCTTAACTGTGAGACTTTTTTATTAATAGCTCACAAGAAAAAATTTATTCATCTGACCAACTTCGGGAGTGATTAATGGGCGATGTGGTGCGGAAGCAGGCACGCTAGAAATGGAGATTGAAGATGGAAGTCAAGGTAGTCAAACACATCCTCGAGGCGAATGAGCGCATTGCATTACAGAATAGGACCTTTTTCGATGAAAAGGGGATCGTCGCGATCAACCTCATGGGAAGCCCCGGGGCTGGTAAGACCACGCTCCTTGAGCGAACTATAGAGGCGTTGAAAGAGATTACACCTATGGCGGTCATTGAGGGAGACATCACCAGTTCACACGACGCGGAGAGGATAGCCGCACACTCGATTCCCACCGTGCAGATCAACACCGGCGGCGCGTGCCACCTCGATGGGAACATGGTGAGGGGCGCCCTCGCAGAGCTTACCCTCGATGGCATAGGGCTCTTGGTGGTGGAGAATGTGGGAAATCTAGTGTGTCCCGCGGAGTTCAATATCGGGGAGCACCACAAGGCCATGATCATCTCAACCACGGAAGGAGACGATAAACCGGAGAAGTACCCCCTCATGTTTCAGGTCTCCCAGGTGCTGCTCCTTAACAAGATCGACCTCCTGCCCCACCTGAGCTTCAACATGAAGCGATTCATGGAAGAGGCACATAAGGTGAACCCAAAGCTTACCGTCATGCCCATCTCCTGCACCACGCGCCAAGGGCTGGAGACCTGGTTCAGATGGCTTGAGGAGAAGACCACACAAAAGGCATGATTCGAGTATTCCCGGTAGACGGAGATCCCAAGCCGATGCACCATATTCTCGTTTTTCCTCCTCTATTCATTGCCCTCACCTTATAGAAATGCCCCTTAGTCCCTTACAAATATAATTATGCGCAAGATAGTCAAAATTTCTTCCGCCAGGAATAGCTCCGTGGTCAGTAAATTCAGGAATTCAGGGATTGAGAGGTTCTATTGAAGCGCTTATCTTCAATTCCTCAATTCCGGATTATCAGAGTTAGGTATTTTCCTTGCAAAATCAACGGAAATAGGGAAAATCAGGAAAAGACATTACCTTCTATCATGTGGGGCATGCAGTGAGAGACGAGGGCAAAACCAAGTCGCGACTCATAGGGGAGTTGGTCGAACTCCGTCAACGGATTGCGGAATGCGAGGCATTGGAGTCTGAGCTCAAGCGGAGCGAGGAGGACCTACGCCGTCAAAAGAGACACCTGGAGTCCTTACTTCATTACAGCTCGTTAGCCATGGTAACGCTCGATGAAGCGCATCATGTTATTTCCTGCAACCGGGAGTTCGAGCAACTTTTTCAATTCGAGGAATCCGAGATCATTGGTAAGAATCTCGATGAGGTCGTAGCCGGCCCCCAATACCTCATGGAGGCCAGGGCTTACACCAAGGAGGCCCTGGAAGGGAGGACGATTCATGGCTCTGGCACGAGGCAAAGGAAGGACGGCAGCACGGTAGATGTCGAATTCTTTGGGGTGCCGGTTGTCATCGATGGGAGCGTTGTAGGGGCCTATGGGATTTATCTGGATATCTCAGAACGCAAGAGAGTTGAAGATGCGTTGCTCGAGAGCAAGGCGAGATATAAGGAGTTGGCGGACTCGCTGCCGCAACCAGTCTTCGAGACAGATGAGAGAGGCGATCTCACCTTTACCAACCGCTGCGCATTTGATCTGTTCGGGTATCCCAGGGATGAATTTGAGAAGGGCCTCAATGCCTTTCAGATGCTCGCCCCTGAGGATCGTGACAGGGCCAGGGAGAATTTTGCGAGGGCGCTGAGTGGAGAACACTTGGGTGGTGTTGAATACACTGCCAGGAAAAGGGATGGAACCACATTCCCCATTGAGATTTACTCGAGCCCTATCGTTCGCGAGAACACCACTATAGGCCTTCGGGGGATCATCGTGGACCTCACCGAGCGTAAGAAGACGGAGGAGGCACTAAGGGAATCGGAGGCAAAATACTCGGCACTGGTTGAGAACTCAAAAGATGGCATTATCATGATCCAGGAAGGGGTGCTGACCTTTATCAACGAGGCATCCACTGATCTGGTAGGCTACTCCCCCAAGGAGATGATAGGGGCGAGTTTCGTGAAGTTTGTCGCCCCTGAACATGGGAACCTGGTGGCGAGGCGATACACAGAGCGCATGGAGGGAAAGGATGTCCCCTCTATCTATGAGATTGAGCTTCTCAGAAAAGATGGCACCACTGTGCCGGTGGAAGTGAATGCCATGCACATTGAATATGGAGGTAAACCCACTGATCTGGCTTTCGTGAGGGATATCACCGAGCGAAAGCAGGCGGAGATGGAGGTACAAAAACGACAGGTGTACCTGGAATCCGTGTTGCATAACGCCCCGGAGGCCATCGTTACCCTCGATGCCTCGAACCTGGTGCTCGAGTGGAACCCAGGAGCCGAGCAAATTTTCGGCTATACCCGCCAGGAGGTAGTGGGGAAGAATATCGACGACCTGATTGCCGGTGCCGAGGTTTACGATAAGGCGACAGTCCTTACCAGAAAAGCCCTCTCCGGACGAAAGATCCCTTCCATGGAAACGGTTCGCTATAGAAAGGACGGCACTCCCGTCCCCGTGATCCTGGCAGCTTCACCCATCTTTATGGACGATGAGCTGCATGGTGCGGTGGCAGTGTATTCGGACATTACCGGGCGCAAGCTCGCCGAGGAGGCCCTGCGGGAGAGCGAGGAGCGATTCCGGATTCTGGTGGAGGAATCCCCCTTCGGCGTGTCGATCATCGGGAAAGATGGCCGCTACAAGTACCTGAACCCCACGTTCAAAGCGATCTTCGGATATGACCTCAAGGATATCCCCACCGGAAGGCAATGGTTCAACAAGGCCTACCCCGATCAGGAGTACCGTAAAGAGGCGATTTCCGCTTGGATCAGCGACCTTCGTGGAGCAGAGCACGGTGAGTCTCGACCAGAGACCTTCACGGTGACGTGCAAGGATGGATCGGAGAAGACAATACACTTCCGGCCAGTGACCATGAAGACCGGTGATCAGTTCGTGATCTATGAGGATATCACGGAAAGAAAGCAACTGGAAGAGCAGCTCCAGCTCGCCCAGAGGATGGAAGCCCTTGGAACCTTAGCAGGCGGCATCGCCCACAACTTCAACAACCTGCTCACCGGCATTATGGGCAACGCCTCGCTCATGCTGCTCAACACCGACCCAACCCACCCCCACTACGAGCGGCTCAAGGGTATCGAGAAGCTCGTGGACAGCGGTTCAAAGCTCACCAGGCAGCTGCTCGGCTACGCCAGGAAGGGCCAGTACGAGATCAAGCCCCTTAACATCAACCGCGTGGTATCGGAGACTTCCGATACCTTCGATGCCACCAGAAAAGACATCCGCGTGCACCAGCACCTGGCCGAGGACCTCCATGGCGTCCACGCGGACCAGGGACAGATCGAGCAGGTTCTGTGGAACCTGTATGTGAACGCTGCGGATGCCATGGTCGGCGGCGGTGATCTGTTCATCGAGACGCGTAACCTCACCCACGCCGAGATTATGGGCAAGCCCTATAAGGTGAAGCCCGGCTCCTACGTGCTGATCACGGTGAGGGACACCGGCAGCGGCATGGGCAAGAAGACCATGGAGCGGATCTTCGAGCCCTTCTTCACCACCAAGGGTCTCGCGAGGGGTACCGGCCTGGGCCTCGCATCGGCCTATGGCATGGTAAAGGCCCACGGTGGCTACATCGATGTGGAGTCACGGAGGGGCAAGGGCACCACCTTCAGCATCTACCTGCCCGCCTCCCCGCAGGAGGTCCCGGATAGGCCGATGACCTCCTGGAGGCTCGAGAGGGGCCACGAGACCCTCCTTCTGGTGGACGATGAGGCCATGGTGCTCGAGGTGAGCCAGGAGTTGCTGGAGATGATGGGCTATACCGTGTTTCCGGCCAGAGGCGGACGGGAGGCCGTCGAGCTCTATCGGGCTCACTGCGATGACATCGACATGGTGATCCTCGACCTGATCATGCCGGATATGGGGGGCGGGGAGACCTACGATCGGCTCAGGGAACTCAACCCCCGGGTTAAGGTGATGCTCTCGAGCGGCTACAGCATCGATGGGCAGGCCTCCGAGATCCTGAGGCGGGGATGCGAGGGGTTCATCCAGAAGCCCTTCGAGGCAAAGGAGCTCTCCCAGAGGATACGGGAGATACTGGATAAGAAGAAAGCCTGATCGCATTACCCGGGGAGAGCAACTTCGAGGTGCTATCACGGTGCGCTACGGGTCTTATAAGGTCACAATTATCGTCACAATCCAAAGGAATCCCACCCCGTGAGACTTACTTATAATGAAACAACTGTCTCTGATAATCTTTCGGGGACATCCCGAAAATTACTCCCATCAAGCCCCTCTACACCCGCGCTGACTGTTCAATTGACAAATGATGTATTTTCTGGTATGATTACTCAATAAAAACAGAAAAATATCTTAAATTGATTTATTCGTTTATTTGAGAGAGAGCGGCTGCTCTAAGGAAATCATCTCCTTTACCATGTCACGCAGGTATTATTTCGAGAACTGAGAAGGGAGCCCATGTATATAGGTAGGGAAATTATGTACTTAAGTTTTTCGTTTATCTCTCTATGAGGGATTCCAATGAAAACAACCCCTGCTGAAACAAACATTTCTGGCCCAGCATCACTGCCAGATGATCCGCATAAGGAGATCAAGGCCAAGCTTGCGGATTTTCTTCTCTCCCTGATTCAGGCCTTTCTCCGCACCGGTTTTTACACTTCCGATCATCCCGAAGCGAGAAAGGCCAAGATAGGGCTCTACGAGGATTTTCAAAGCATTTTCACCAGCAAGGATGAGCTGACCTTCCTGGTTCGCGATGATCCTGAGGGGAAAAGTATCTTGATCGAAGGGGTGCTTCCAGAAACCCATAACCTCAATTCCCTGATGTTGCGGGGGATGGCAGAGATGTACGCCCCCAAATTTGCCAAATTCCTCGAGCGGAAAGATCTCATTAGCTTAACCCTTAAGAATACCATGACTCGGGAGGAATTCACCAATTTCGTTGATGTTATGGGCGAGCCGATTTTCGTTGACACCCACGAAAAAAGCGATAAGGAACGATTCAGCCGGACCTTGAAAGAGAGAGGGATTTTCAACATTTCATACATCTTCAGCGAGGAACTCCTGGCCGTAAAGAGGAAAATCCCCTGGCGATCTCAGATCGCCCTCTCCCGCCTGATGAAAGACTTCAGAATGATCCCCCTCTTTTTTGATCTGGACGAAGAAGGCGTAAAAAAGGTGAGAAGGCAGATCATTCAAGATGTCGCGCGGCATATCCAAGACCCCGATGTCATCTTCCCTGTGTTGATGAACACTGATATCGCTGAATCCAAGGGATTCAAGGAATTTGAAATCAATAGAGAGATAATCGCCTGTGTCTCTGATGAACCACTCCTCAAGATATCCCAGACATTGCTCAAGGAGGACGTTCGCGATCAAGAGGGTGAACCCCCTCAGGGAAAAGTGGTAAGGCTTGCCAGACGGATTGCTTCATCTCTCAATCAAAGGGAAATCAAGACAAGAGCCCCTATCCTCGAGGAGTATTTCAAACGCAAACTCATTCCCTTTGAACAACTTCCACAGGCCACGCAGCGCAAGATAAGGTTCGAGCAGTTTACAAACAAGTTCCTTCGGAACATTGACGCCTTTTTCACCCAGTTCGACGATATTCAGGACGGAGAACGATATCTCAAAACGGCTCGATCCGTTATAAGGATTATTCCCGAATTGATCCGCCGAGATCGGTACGAGGAGATCCTGAAGATCATCACCCATATCGATCGCCAATTTCATGAGAAAACACAGCTCTCCCCTTATGCAGGAAAAATTCTAGAGGAAATCGAAAGGGGCGAGATCCTGCGTGGATTGAAGGGAAAATTCCTGACCGGCAGCAAGGAAATACGTATGGCCATCGCCCCCATTCTTGTAAAACTCCGCGCCGGATCTATTCCCCATCTTCTCTCACTTCTGAGGCAGAGCACTGACCACCTGGTCCGTAAACATGCCTGCGAGATATTACTTGAGGTCGATTCCTCAGCCATCAACCTTATTCTCGACGAGCTGAATAAAAGGGCGTTCGCCACAAAATCCGCTATCGACATCATGCGGGTTTTGGGAGAAATGAAGCGTGATGAGTGGATTCAACCCTTTGCCAGCACCCTGCGAACCTATCTCAATCATGAAAACCCGCGCCTCAGAGAGGAAGCTCTGGGGGTATATTACAAGATCATGGGTGGTGATGGGGAAAGATTATACCTCGATCTTCTCAATGATACCGATATTGGCGTTCGAAAAAGGGCGATTCAGTGTCTGAGCGGAATCAAGAGCAATATTGGCCTGGAAAAATTCCTCGAAATCTTGAAAAAGGCGGAGGATTTTCCCTCAGATAAAGACCTGCAAATGGAGGCTTCCCTTTTTAGCGCCCTTGGTTTTTATGGGGACGTTGAAATGACAGAGATAGGATCGCTTGAGGATTTCTTGATCGAAACACTTGACCGTCGGCTCAGTCTGGGTCCACTTAAGTTTCTGAAGAAAAAAAAGAGACCCCTCAGCGAGGGATCAATAGCTGCAATCTGCGAAACTCTGGGAAAGATTGGAACCGGCAAATCCTATGCCATTCTCCAGAAGCTGGAGAAACAGAAAGACAGACTGTGGACAAATACAGCCGAAGAGGCCCTTAAGAAGATCTCCGAAAGACAAGAGGGCAAAGAAGGTTCGCCACAAACATAGCTCCGCTGAATGCGCCAGCAAGATCAAAGAAACAGGGCATTCCTCCCGCACTTTTACCTCCCTTTTCCATGAGTAAGTTTGTCATTAGGTTGATAGGCTGAAGACTGAAGGTTATTTAGTTTGCAACGATCGAATCAGGCCATTCAAGACCTTCTCGGTTTCGACGATTTTAGGTTCAATCAGGGATGAATCATGGGCGGTCAGGAAACCGAGGCGCTTTGCCAAACTGAGCTGATTAGAAAGGCCTTTGGGCTGAAGACCGAAGCCGGAAAGGACCTGACAGCCGTTCGATTTCACTCACGGCCCTGAGCTTGTCGAAGGGCCTTCCACCTTCAGTCTATCTACCTGAGCAGTCACATTTTCCGTTGAATTCGGCATAGGGCTGTGGTAGGGTTCTGCCTCTCTTATAGACGATTCGGTGAGATGAGAGCATACATGTATTGCTATTCATTCCCGATAGGTAATTCCATGTAATCTAAGAGATAAACGAAAGGAAGACACAATGGAGCGAGTAGTGCTTGGAAAAACGGGGCTTGAGATCAACAGGCTTGGTTTTGGCGGGATCCCCATTCAGAGAGTGGGCGAACGACAGGCCGTTGAGGTGGTCCTGCATGCAATTGAAAGCGGGATCGATTTTATAGACACCTCGAGGGCCTACACCACGAGCGAGCGACGGATCGGCAAGGCCTTAGGCCAGACGGATAAAAGGGTAATCCTTGCCTCAAAGTCCCAGAGCAGGACCTCGGACAAGGTACGGAAGGACCTGGAAACCAGCCTGAGGGAGCTGAATCGGGACTATATTGACCTCTACCAGGCCCATTTCGTGGCGGATGAACAGGTCTATACCCAGGTGATTTCCTCAGGAGGCGCCCTCGAAGGCCTGCGCAAGGCAAGGGAAGAGGGTTTGATAGGCCATATCGGCATCACGAGCCACAGCCTGGACCTCATGGACAGGGTTCTGGACGACGGGCTTTTCGAGACGATCATGGTGTGCTTTAGCCTTCTCGAGCCCAAGGCACAGGAGAAGATCATCCCCAAGGCCCTGGAGAGGAATGTGGGGATTATCGCCATGAAGCCCTTTTCCGGAGGGGTCATCGATAACGCCGCCCTTGCCCTGAAATACGTTCTGTCCCAACCGGGCATTGTGGTCATTGCCGGTGTGGAGCAGAAGGGACTCTTGAATGAAAATTGGGCGATCTTTCGAGGCGGCTGGGAGTTAGATGAACAAGAAAGAAGAGGGATTGAGGAGATCAAGTCGAGATACGATAAAGCCTTTTGCCGGCGCTGTAATTACTGCCAGCCCTGTTCAGAGGATATTCCCATTCAAGCGATCCTGGGGATACGCTCTATGGTCAGACGGATGGGAACGAGAATTCTAGTAGAAGATCGGCAGGTGAAGGCCATTGAGAAGGCGAGAAACTGTATCGAATGCGGGGAGTGTATGACTCGCTGCCCCTATAACCTGCCCATACCGGATCTCATCAAGGAAAACCTTCAGTGGGTGGATGAACAGCTAAAGGCAATGTAATCCATGGCCGGCCAGCCGTGTGGAATAGGCAGGTGGAGAGGGATGAGCGCCCTCTGTGAGCTATTAACAGCTGATCCCGATATCGCTGAAATATAAGTGAAATGACCCCCTCTCATTAACGCCTATCGCCCTTGTAGGAACGCAGTTCATCTTCGATCCGGTCCACTGCCCCGGGAATCCGTGCATCTTCCGGAATATACGAGCGATTGCAGGCAATAATCCCTTGGCGCACCAGGTATTCCTTGAGGATTCTGGAGATAAGGGATAGATCGGGATAAAGATGGCGAAGGGCAATAATCCTCTGCTGCAAGGTCTCGGCCATTTCGAGGTCGCCCTTTTGAAAAGAATGATATAATCCCGCGTACAGTTCGGGCACTATATTCCCCATGCTCGGTACGGCACCGGCCGCACCGCGCTGTAAGGCGGGCAGAATCAAGATCTCATCGCCCTGAAACACGCGGAAACTCGGAGAGCGGTGTGCAAGCACCTGCGTGAGATACTCGAGGTTGCCCGAGGAATCCTTTAACCCGACGATCTTCTCGAGTGCGGCCATCCGCCCCACTAACGCGGGAATGATATCCTTTCGCTTCCAGCGTCGCTCCACGATGCCGATGTTGTTGTAGAGCAACACAGGCAGGGTCGATATCTCGTTTATGCGCTCCATGTGCTGGGGCAATTTCCGGTTGCTGTGATAACACAGGGGGGCGATTACCGCGGCATGGGGCGGCTTGAGCATGGAGCCGGCAGCGGTGAGATTCCTTACGGTCTCCTCGATGGACCCCCCGGTTACGCCTGCCGCCACGAACACACGGTCCTTGACCTCATCCACGACGACCTCGATGGCAAACCGTTGCGCTTCATAGGGCAGGTATTGAAATTCTCCTGTGGTGCCCATGACGAATACGCCATCTACGCCGCCGTCAATGACGTGATTGGTCAATCTGCGGAGGCTCTCTTCATCCACGTGCCCGTCGGCCGTAAAGGGCGTTAAAAGGGGAACGATATTCCCGTGGAGCCTGTCATAGATATCAGCCATTGAGCAAAGCCTCACCTCAAAACGCTGAGTCATGAAGACAGTAAAAAAACCCTAAATTCGAATACCCGCCTGCCATCGCCATTATGCGTAATTTTTCCTATTGAGTTCCTGTCTATTATTACCTTATGTTAATCAAATAGTAACTACTCAGATAAATAGGTTGTAGGCCGAAGACTGTTATGAAATAACGCGGATACGGCGCATTATGAAGTCATGCTTGCCACGAAAAGCTAATGTTTCTTCAATAAAGTTCGGCAATATTACTCCTCTGATCACTTTAAGCCTTCAGTCTAAACAGCTTCAGTCTGACTACGTGAGTAGTCACATCAAATAACCCAAAGGGCATTGGCTGCCAGGTCGAAATCCAAACATGACCTAAACTGGACTTATAAAATACCTTTTGTGATAGAGTCAATTCTGAATCTCAAGACAGCCTATCACATAAAACCCTTCACCACAAGGCCCCTGCCCCTTCGGGAGTGGGCGTTTTCTATGACCTCAATCTTACATCTATCCAATATTACCTATTTCATAGCAGTATATCTCATAAATAAAACCTTGATAATATGGGACGTACATAAGATTATAAGTTGACAGATGATGATGAGCGTGGTAAC
>CAZJXD010000105.1:0-12332 GCA_964549945.1 uncultured Desulfobacteraceae bacterium
TCGGGGGTTTTTCTCGTAGATACCATGATGGGAACATGTTCTGATACAAATCAATGATGTGTGGGAGGTCCCTTAATACATTCATTCAGAAATAGCCATTATATGATTAGCCCACCTCCATTCTCTGTATGAGCTCTTCGGGAGAAAAATCAAGCTCTGAGAATATCTTTCTCTCAAGCTCATAGGTCCTAGACTCGAGGGAGCTAATCCGGCGCATTGCATCCTCATTCAAACCGTTAAGCCCATAGCGCTCGCGTAAGTCGGCAAACCGCTCCTCCAGGGTCACGATCTCGGTGTGCATCACCCTCTTGTCCGAATAGTTAATGATCTCCTCTTCCGTTAACGAATTGCCCTCCCTTCCTCCTCGCAACCTGACATGCTCGCCCACGATCTCGCCAATCCTCCTGAAGCCAAGCGCGGCGAGAAGCCTCCTGCCGGTTTCGGCGTGATCCCGGTGGGACTCGATGCCCTCCATCTTCGTGATATCGTGCAGGAGCGCCGCGGCCTCGATCGCCTCTATATTCAGGTTCTCCCCGCTGCCATTAAGCTTCTCGGCCAAAAAGGTCGCCACCCTGCGGACTACCTCGCTGTGCTTGATGATATGATCGGGAACCTCATACTCCTTTAAAAGCCCGCGGCATTGATCAGAAGAGGGAATCGAATCACGATGAGGTTTATCCATAACCTACCTCCTGGAATTCATTCGCCGGGATAGAGAAGCGCTCCAGCTGCACCGAGCGCCCTGGGATCACCGATGCCTCGATACCCGACCATAAGCTTCATCACCTAACTACCAGAAAAGATATCTCCTCGCAAATCCTTACGTTTAGCCATCGCGCACTCTCATTGACACAACTCCAACTTTGTCCTATAGTTCGTCCTGCTGACATGGATTGGATAGGTCGATGCAGTGGAATGGAAAGAACCGAAGGGAATACGTCGTCTTCGAGGTCTTCTACAATGGTGAAGACAGGGTCAAGAGGGTAAGTTTCTTTAGATGAAACACAGGGATACCTTTTTTAAGAAGATACGGTCAAAAACCTCCTTCCTGAGTCCGTTCAAGGACTTTGCCATGGATGAGATTCCATTCGAGATACGCTATGATCCCCTCACAGGCGAAACCGGTCGAGTCTTTGATCTTCCCTACCAGGTCCCGGAGAGGGCCGATCCGCGGGAGGTAATCCAGCGCTCAAGGGAGCTGTTCTGCCCCTTTTGCCCCGATTCCCTGAAGAAATCCACCCCTCTCTTCCCCGAAGAGCTCGTGAAAGAGGGGAGGATTCACATAGGAAGGGCTACCTTGATACCGAATCTCGTCCCCTTTGATACCTATGCCGGTGTCGCTATCGTATCTCCGGAACACTATATCTCCATGGAGGAACTGACCCCTGAAGCGATGAGTGATGCCTTTTCCGCGGCCATGATGTTTATCAGGGAGGTTGCCCGCTTTGACCCTGAGGTGCGGTATTTCTCCATTAACTGGAACTACATGCCCCAGTCCGGGTCAAGCCTGGTTCATCCCCACCTCCAGGTGAACTGCGGCTATGTTCCCACCAACCATCACAGGCTCCAGATCGAGGGGTGCAAGAGGTATTACAGGGATCACGGAAAAGACTTTTGGCAGGACTTCGGGAATGCAGAGCGAGAATGCGGGGAACGTTACATCGGCGAGAGAGGCACCACCTTTTGGACCATGAGCTACCTGCCCCAGACCTTCCTGCCGGATGTCTGGTGCATCTTTCATGAGCACCACTGCCTCACGCATCTTGACGCCGAAGGGCTCGGGGACTTCCTTCAAGGCCTCTCAAGGATCCTCGTCTACTTCGATCACGAGGGGATCCCCGCCTTTAACGCCTCGATCTTCTCGGTGAAAGACGAGGAGCACTTCAGGGTTAACGCCAGGATCTGTCCCCGTCTTCTCCCGCGGCCCATCGGCAACAGCGATCGGGCCTACCTTCAGATCCTCCACAAGGAATCCTCCACGGTCAAACCCCCGGAGTCCCTCTGCCAGAAAGTGAGGGAATTCTTCAGTGGATAATACTGCGTATTACAGGAAAGGGGAAATTGTGAGCATTTTCATTCACCACACACTCTCCTTCGATGATCCTCAGGTTCCTTCAAGGTGAAAAGAAGGCAGATGTCTTTTCATTTGCCGGCGTCTCAGCGGCAAATGAAAAAAACAACAATCTCTGCGATCTCAGCGTCTTGAGCGAAGCGGGCGGTGAGTGGCTGGCTGCTTAATTATGCGGATGGTCAGCGCAGCCTGTGACTGAGGTAGGTATACCGTTTCTGGGTCCTGTCGTTCCCAACGCCTATGGCCAATGCCTTTGCGGTGCCTACCATTACCACCAGGTCTCGCCCCCTGGTCACCGCGGTGTAAACGAGATTGCGCTGCAAGAGCACATAGTGCTGGGTGAGTATGGGCATGATGACCGCGGGGTACTCGGAGCCCTGCGATTTGTGCACGGACACCGCATAGGCCAGGACGATCTCGTCCAGGTCGGCATAGTCATAGGGGATATCTCGATCATCGAAGCAGATGATCACTTCCTGGTTGAGGGAGTCCATGCGACGTATCCTTCCGATATCCCCATTAAAGACCTCTTTATCGTAGTTGTTCTTGACCTGCATGACCTTGTCGTTGAGCTTGAACGTCCATCCCCCTCGCGTGATGGAGAGCTCAGAGGGATTCAGCGCCTTTTGCAGCTCCACGTTCAAGGTGCTTACCCCCACCTCGCCCTTGTGCATAGGGGTAAGCACTTGGATGTCGTCAACCGGATCAAGCCCGAAGCGCCGGGGAATTCGATCCCTCGCGAGCTCGACGATAATCCTCAGCACCTCCCCTGGATCAGCCTGCTCGATGAAATAAAAATCACCCAGCCCTTCCCCGGGCGGTTTTAGCGATGGGAGAATGCCGTGGTTGATCTTATGGGCATTGACCACAATCAGGCTCTCCTTGGCCTGGCGGAAGATCTCGTTCAGCTCGATTACCCGTATCCTGCCGGAGTTGATACAATCCTTGAGCACGTTCCCGGCCCCCACGGAGGGAAGCTGATCCACATCGCCCACCAGGATAAAGGTGGCCCGAGGCGGGATGGCCTTCAAGAGATAATACATCAGGATCGTATCGATCATGGATGCCTCATCGATAATCAGGAGGTCACAGTCCAAGGGATTCAGCTCGTTCTTCTGGAATCCCCCCTTCTGAATGCTGTACTCCAGCATCCGGTGAATCGTCCTGGCCTCATGATCGGTTGCCTCGCTCATCCTCTTTGCAGCCCTGCCCGTGGGGGCGGCGAGCATTACCTTCATGCCGAGCCTCGAGAATATCTTGATGATGGCATTGATGATGGTGGTCTTGCCGGTGCCGGGGCCGCCGGTAATGATCATCAGCTTATTCTCAACAGCAGCCCTCACGGCCTCTATCTGGCGTGGAGCGAGGGTGATGGAAAGCTGCCCCTGTACCCTTCCGATTGCATTGGTCGGATCGATCTGAGGGGTGGATTTGGGTGCCTCCATGAGGGTCTTTAGCCTGGTCGCGATGTTCGTCTCGGCATGGTGAAATCTGGCGAGGTACACTCCCCTAATGACTTCATCGAATCCCCCAATATCCTCGACTAAATCCTCGATAACGATCATCTTGTCATCTGCGATCATATCGGCCGCCCTGACGACAAGGTTCCGGTCAACCCCGAGGATCTCCTCGCACTTCTGGATAAGCGGCTCATAAGGGTAGTAGACATGACCCTCATCGGCGAGCTGGGAAAGCACATAGAGTATTCCCGCCTCCACCCGAAGCCCTGAGTCCTTGGAAAATCCCAATTTCTCCGCAATCCTGTCAGCAGTGAGAAATCCGATGCCGAATACATCCGTGGCGAGACGGTATGGGTTCTCCTTGACCACCGCGATCGATCGGCTCCCGTATTGCTTGAATATCTTGGTGGCGAATCCCGAGCCCACGCCATGGCTCTGGAGAAATATCATCACATCCCGTATCTCCTTTTGATCTTCCCAGGCCTTCTTGATCATCCCGATGCGCACCTGCCCGATGCCCTCCACTTCAGCCAGCCTCTCGATCTCGTGTTCGATAATCTCCAGGGTCTTCTCGCCGAATCTCTCGACGATCCGCCTCGCCATGACAGGACCAATGCCCCTGATGAGGCCGGAGCCCAGGTATCTCTCGATTCCATACACGGAGGCAGGCTCCAGGGATTGGTAGTGAACTACCTTGAACTGCTCTCCATATCTTGGGTGATTGATCCACTCCCCTGACATGAGGATCATCTCCCCAGGGATCGGCGCAATCAGGTTGCCAACCACGGTCACGAGGCCGCTCCGCCCGCCTACCTTCACCTTGGCGACGGTGTACCCACTCTCCTCGTTGGTGTAAGTAATCCGTTCGATCTGACCCTTCAGCTGGATGTACATACCCATGCCCTGCCACATAGGATTAGAGGGTAACCACTCATATTTGAAATTGGCTTCAACCTTGAATCAACATCGTCAAGTGTTCAGGGGTTCAGCGTTCGGTGTTCAGGAAAGCTCCCCTGTCTTTCATGACTACTGCTCCCCCTGAACTCTGAACACTTAACACTCAATATGTTTCACCCATTTAGTCAAACAATCAACATGTAAGGAGCCTATGGGTATACGTGCCCGAAGTGAATGCAAATGTCAAATGCTTCCGATTGTTATCGAGATAACGTCAGAGTAATGATAGGGTGCATTGAATCCGAGGTGGATGGCTTGTGAGCAAAGCACTAAGTCGAGTGGATCGTGCCTACATAGTTCTTGATATTGCATTCGTTATCCGCTATTTTTACAGGTTATAAAATCGCTTCACGATTCTATTCGGGAACAATTACTATGCCATCAGAGATGAACGGCACTCTATCGATGAAAAGGAAAATAGCCGCAATCCTTAGAGATACACTGGATCTCTGCTTTAAAGAGGGCTACCTAGAGAATATGCCCCTGCCGGAGTTTGTCATCGAGATCCCCAACAATCCAGATCACGGGAATTTCGCCACGAACCTGGCCATGACAATGGCGAGCGAACAGAGGAGTAGCCCCAGAGGTATCGCGGAAACGATTATCGCTCACCTGGTAGATGGTGATCACCTGATTGCAAGGGCGGAGATAGGGGGTGCCGGGTTTATCAATTTCTTCGTGGCAACCGAGCAATGGCATAACCAGCTCTTAGGGATACTGGAGCTCACCGATGATTACGGCCGAAACCGGCTTGGAAGGGATGAGAAGATAATGGTGGAGTTCGTGAGCGCTAATCCCACCGGGCCCATCCATCTCGGCCACGGGCGCGGAGCTGCACTGGGTGATTCGCTGTGCCGCATCTTGGAGTTCAGCGGTTATGACGTGAGCAGTGAATTCTACGTAAACGATGGGGGCCAACAGGTTACGCTGCTCGGGGAATCCATCTACAGCAGGTGGAGACAGCGCTCCGATCCATCCTACCCCTTCCCCCCTGATGGGTACCAGGGCGAGTATATCCAGGAGTTGGCGCTTGATCTGGCCAAGGAGCGGAGCTTGGATGGACTCGACGCACGTGAGGCCGTGGAACTGTTATCGAAGCTCGGCAAGGAAAGGATGCTGAAGGAGATAAGGGAATGCCTGGCGGATTTCAGGGTCTCCTTTGATCTCTGGTTCAAGGAGAGCAGCCTCTACTCGTCGGGCAAGATCGATCAGACGCTTCAATTGCTCGAGAACAAGGGCTTGCTCTATGAAGATGAGGGGGCGGTGTGGGTAAAAACCTCTCCTTTTGGGGATGACAAGGATAGGGTTCTCCGAAAGAAGGACGGGGAATTCACCTATTTCGCCACTGATATCTCCTACCACCTGGATAAGTGGGAGAGGGGATTCAAGAGGGTGATAAATATCTGGGGCGCCGATCATCATGGCTATGTAAACAGGGTTAAGGCAGCGCTCATTGCAGAGGGAATACCGGAGGGCTGGCTGGAGGTGCTGTTGATACAGTTGGTGAAGCTGTGGGAGGGGGGAGCCGAGATAAGGATGTCCAAGAGGTCTGGCAGATACGTGACCCTTCAAGAGCTCGTAGATGAGGTGGGTGTCGATGCGGTGCGGTTTGTGTTTTTAACGAAAGACCATAACTCACCCCTTGATTTCGATATAGACCTGGTAAGGAGAAGGGACAGCGAAAACCCGGTGTATTACGTTCAATATGCCCACGCCAGGATCTGTAGCGTTTTTCGAAAGGCGGCCGAGCGGAACCTTCATCTTCCCGAAAATCCCGGCTCATTGCTCACGAGGCTTGACCTCGATGAGGAGATCGCGCTCATACGGAAAATGGCCGAATTCCCCTCCCTCATCGAAGAGGCCGTTACTGCCTTGGAACCGCACAGGTTGACCTATTATCTCACGGAGTTGGCAAGCGGCTTTCACCGATATTACAACCATCACAGGATTATTACGAAGAATAAGGACCTGAGCCAGGCGAGGCTTCTCCTGAGCCTCGCCGTTAAGACAGTAATCAAAAATGGCCTCGGCCTCCTAGGGGTGAGCGCCCCTGAAGAGATGTAGACTGGAGACGATGGCGAACAAGAAATCTTCCCCGGAAAAGCCAAAAAAGAGGTACGTCTTTCAATTTTCTTTGACCTCTCTGCTCTTCTCGGGTATGGGGCTTATTTTTATCCTTGCCTGGGTGTTCGCCCTGGGCATAATGGTCGGCAGGGGGTTCTTGCCCGATAGTATGGGGGGATTTTGGGGTTTCAAGAGGAAGGCGGTCAACGATGAACAGGGCAACAAGGCCAGTCATGTGCCACTCATAAAGGAGGAAGAGCTCACATTTTACAATCAGCTCACCGACAAAAAATCCAAGGCAAGGAGCGAGCCTCCGCCTCAAGCGCCTCCTGGGGACCAGGTGAGAACTACGGTGAGGATGAAGATCGCGCAAGAGAAGACGGAGAAGGCTGGCAGCTATCACGTGCAGGTCGCGGCGCTCAAGGATAAGGGAAAAACGGAAGAGATGGTGGAGAGATTAATAAAAGCCGGTTATCCCGCGTACTACTATAAGACTCTTATCAATGCCGAGGTATACTACAGGGTTCGCTGTGGCCCATTTACCACCGTTGACCAGGCAAAAAGCCTTGCGGCACGTCTGATCGAGAAGGAGGGATTCAAACCCTTTATCGTGTATCCCGATAGCGAGCAATAAGGGCGGTGCCGATTGAGATAAAACGAGCGACGAGAAACGTGTAGCCCACGGCTAATTATGCCCATAATCAGGAAGGCAAAAATACAGGATGTGAGATCTATCCACAAGATCCTGTCCTGCTATGCGAACCAGGCCATCATGTTGCCCCGTTCTTTAAGCGAGCTCTACGATCACCTTCGTGACTTCTACGTGGTAGAAGAGAACGAGGACGGGATACTGCTAGGGGCATGCACCTTATGTATATCATGGGAGGATTTAGGGGAGATACGGTCGCTCGCCGTTGTGAGGGAAGCGCAGAGAAGGGGCCTTGGTTCCAAGCTTGTCGAGGCTTGCCTGGCAGAGGCGATAGAACTTGGCCTTTCAAGGATATTCGTGCTCACCATGAACAGGGGATTCTTCTCCCGTTTTGGCTTTCGCGAGATAGAGAAATCACAGCTGCCCCATAAGATCTGGGCCGACTGTATTCAATGCCCGAAATTCCCGGACTGCGATGAGATCTCGATGATCCTGGAGCTATGATCAATCACCAAAGGTTACTCTCAAGAAGCGAAATATGGAGAAAAACAAGATAGTAGAAGTTATTTCCAATCGCCTGAGCAGGAGCGGGGGCATTGAGTTCGAGATATTCCTGTCTCGAAAAAAGCTGCTCTCCATCGGCATAAAGGATGGCAAGGTCGATCATTTCCGCTCATCCAGGGAGATAGGGCTCGCGCTCAGGGTTCTGGAACAGGGCAGATTGGGGTTTGCGTATCTCTTTGGGCCGACTCCCGAGGGCCTCGATAAACTAGCGGATCGGGCGATGGAGTTGGCGGGCCAGACCGATGCGGATCCCAACTACTGGTTTCGTTCAGAGGCGAGATTAGAGGCGCCCGATCTGGAGCTCTTTGATGCGAGCCTCGCGACGATAGGCGAGAAGGACAAGATAGCCCATGTCAGGCAGATGGAGCACAGCGCCCTCAGCTCCGATCCCCGCATAAAAAAGGCCAGAAGGGCCGAGTACGAGGAGGTAACAAATCAGGTCTCCTTGACGAACTCCAGAGGCCTGGATCTCGAACGGGAGGGAACCCGCTGTACGATGTCGATCATGGTCCTCGCGGAGGATCATGGTTCCTCTGAGATGGGCTGGGAACTCGGCAATGCCAGGTTCTACACCGACCTCGATCCGAGAAAGATCGGGCTCGGCGCAGCGAAAAGGGGTATACAGATGCTGGGTAGTCGCCAGATTTCCACCCGCAGGTGTCCCGTGGTCTTGGAAAACAGGGTTGTCATCGATATGCTCGGTGCCTGGGCATCATCCTTCTTCGGGGAGAATGTGTACAAGGGTAAATCCTTTCTCAAGGACAAGATCAATGAGATAGTCGCCTCTCCGAGGATTCAGCTCATTGACGATGGACTACGCCCGAGGGGTATGGGTAGTGGGCCTTTTGATGAGGAGGGAACACCCCAGGGAAAGACCATCTTGGTAAAAGATGGGATCTTGGTTTCCTATCTCTTCGATGGATACTGGTCGAAAAAGATGGGCTCTGAGCCAACGGGCAACTCCTTCAGGGCCCAGATCGCCTCGCCCCCCACTACATCGGTATCCAACCTCTTTATAGATCCCGGCTCCTCATCGCCCGAGCAGCTCCTGAGCAAGATGAATGACGGCCTTTTCATAGCAGAGATAATGGGCGCTCATACGATCGATTCCGTTTCGGGGGAATTCTCCTTGGGTGCATCTGGAATGTGGATACAAGAGGGGGAGGCCGCGTTTCCCGTAAAGGGTATAACCATCTCCGGCACGATCTATGATCTCTTTTCCGCCGTGGAGGAAGTGGGAGATGACCTTAGATTTCTCGGTAGAATCGGGGCTCCCTCGCTTCTCGTAAGGGAGATGATCGTGAGCGGACTGTAAAAGGAGAGCTTGTATGTTCGGTATAGGAATGCCTGAATTAATCGTCATCTTTGTGATTGCCTTGATTGTCATCGGTCCAAAGAAACTGCCCGATCTCGCCAGGGCTCTCGGCAAGGGAATGGCCGAGTTCAGAAAAGCCACCTCTGAGATAAAGGCAAATCTCGACATAGAGGGGGAATTGAGGGGGATGGAGGAGGAAATAGCTGATTCAGCGAAGGGATTGATAGCACACACCTCGGAACAAGCCGATGAAACGGGGGCCAAAGCAGGGGGCGCTCTTGAGGATCAAGGAAAGGGCGAGGAACCCGGCATCACTGAGAAAAAAGATACCGATGGATGAAAAAAAGCCATTCCTGGCGCACTTAGAGGAGCTTCGGAGCAGGTTGATCGTGTGCGCGATCGCCATTGGCGTGGGCTTCGCGATCTCCTATGCCTTCTCCAAACAGCTCTTCTCCATCCTCATCCTTCCCTTAACGCGAGTCCTTCCCGCAGAGAGCAAGCTCATCTTCACCAGTCTTCCCGAGATGTTTATCGCCTATATCAAGATATCCCTCGTTGCCGGCATTATTTTGGCTATACCAGTCATCTTCTACGAGGTGTGGATGTTCCTGGCTCCCGCACTCTACCAGAGGGAAAAACGCTACCTCGTCCCCTTTGTGTTGTTTTCCAGCATCCTTTTTATTGTTGGTGCCCTTTTTGGATACCTCGTCGTATTTCCCTATGGATTTAAATTCTTCATCAGCTTTGCCACCGAGGATATCCAGGCTCTTCCCTCCGTGAAGCAGTATTTCTCCTTTGCAATCAGGCTGCTCCTTGCATTCGGACTTGTCTTCGAGATGCCCATAGTGGTGCTCTTTCTCACCAAGATTGGCCTGATCACCCCGGATGCGATGAAGAGGTTCCGCAAGTTTGCCATTCTAGGCTCCTTTATCCTAGCGGCGATACTCACCCCACCTGATGTGGCCACGCAGTTTATGATGGCGCTGCCCCTCATCGTTCTCTATGAGCTGAGTATCTTCCTCAGCAGAGTAGTATATCGAAAAAGGGAAGAAGGCCCTGATGAACAAGGGCCATGAAGGTCTTTTCCGCGTCCAGTCTCTCGGGAATGAGCCCTTAGGGCATGGGCAGGAAATGCCCGCCGCTCACGGTGAGAAGAAGAGGGTTCCTCTTTGCCCTTCTCCTCTCATCAAATGACATGGGCCCTGTCACGCTCTTAAAGGTCCTGCTCTCGGATAACGCCGCGCGAAGATCTGCTCGTGTCTTTATCTGCTCAGAGCTTTCCTTTAAAATCTCCTTGACTACACGAATAGTATCGTAGCCCATCGCAGCGAGGAGTCCCGGTTCCTGACCAAAGCTTGATCCGTACTGCGCAACGAATTCCCCCACCCCCGGATATCCGCTTCCGGGAAAGAATCCCGAGGGAAATATCGCTCCGTGCACATACCTTCCCGCGATCTCCACCAATTCCTGTGAGTTCCAGAGATTGGTCCCCAACAGGGTTACGCCCACCACATCATGGTAGGCCAACTGGGAGGCGATAAGGGCTGCCCCCTGATAGCTGTCGGGGATAAATACGGCATCAAAATCGATGATGGGCTTCGGCTCCTTCTCGGATTCCTCCCCCTCTATGCCCGGATTTCGTGCCTCCAATTCCCCTCCTTCCTCCTCCATATCCGGGCTTGGTCTTGGGTAGAAGAGGCCGACCATCTTCTTGATCTCCATGGTGAAATCCGTGCTCTGAGTGTCGTAGGATTCCACCGCATTTATCTCGCCCCCCTTGGCATCCACCCTATCCCAAAACATATTCATGAAGTAGGTGCCATACTGATTTGCGGGGTAGAGGATTGCAAATCTACTCATGCCCATCTCATCCATAACTTTATTGACGAGGCTTCTGATCTGATCTTCCGGAGCCAGGCTATTCTGAAAAATCATCTCGCCTTTACTCGTGATTCCTTCGCTTTGACTCAGGGTTATTATGGGTATACCCGATTCCTGCGCCTCCCCTACTATCGCCTCGGCCACCCTGCTAATGAGAGGCCCGATCACGAGTATCGCCTTCTCATCCTCCTTGAGCTCCCTCATCGCCTCGATCGCCTTTTGTGGATCACCTTCAGTGTCTCTTGCCACGAGCTCCATGGACAAAGGGCCTCCAGCGCCCTCGGGAAGTAGGCCTAAACCAAGCTCAAGTCCACGTAAAACCTCCTGGCCATAGATGGCAAATGGGCCGCTCAGGGGCAAGAGACATCCAATAACATTAATGTTTACCCTTAGCCTCTCATCGATTTCCTTGATGAGCTCCCTTCCCTTCATGATCCAGTCTTCCTCTGGCGCGAGCCTTAAGATCTCCATCGCGGCCTCTCGTGCCTCATCCAATCTATCTGAGCGGAGAAAGAAGGTACCGAGACGTGAGTAGATGGGAACGATGATATCGCTGCCCTTGGCATAGGTAGCCATCTCCTCCAGTTGCTCCTCCGTGGCCTTAGAGATGAGATCGGTCAGATGAGATCTCACCGCTTGCCTTCTTGCCTCTGAGATGGACGGTGACTCGAGGACCTTCAGCCACCAGTAAAGTGTCCTCGGATACTCATTGAGCTCCATGGAGTTTTGGCCCAATAGATAGTAGACCCCTTCCTTTTTGGGATAGTCCCTATAAAGCTCAAGCCACCGCAAGGCAGTCTGTCTCGATTCCTGGTATTTCCCAAGATGATAGTATATCTTGGCTATCAACAGGTGAATCTCGGCCCTCCTGCCATTTAAGGGAAATGCTTTAAGGGCCTCTTTAAGAAGAGACTGGGCCTCCTCATATTGATTTCTGTAGTAATAGATGGTTCCCATCCTGGCAAGGGCATCCTTAACCTTATCCCCCAAGGGATATTCCAAGAGGTATTGCTCATAGGCCTCCAGGGCAAGGTCGTATTCCTGCTGCTGAAAGTAACGCTCGGCTATGAAGAATTGATCGACGACCTCCACCTGCTCAGGCCATATCTCCTCGGGAGGGATCTCTTCCTTAGCAATCTCCTCTGGGGGCATCTCCTTGGGTGCCTCTTTTACCCTCAATTCCTCCTCAGCGGGCACCTCCGAAGGGGGCTTCACCAGGGGCGGTTGTTCGGGGGGCTTCTCCTCGGGCGGTATCTCTACTAATGGCCTGATCTCCTCGGGAGGGATCTCCTCCTTCGCAATCTCCTCTGGGGGCGTCTCCTTGGGTGCCTCTTTTACCCTCAATTCCTCCTCAGCGGGCACCTCCGAAGG
>CAZJXD010000105.1:12432-16790 GCA_964549945.1 uncultured Desulfobacteraceae bacterium
GGGCTTCACCAGGAGGGGCTTTTGGGGAGGCAGCTCCTTTCGCACAACCCTTTTCTCGCAGGAAACGATAAAAAAGGCCGCTACTATCATACCGACAGTAATGACCTTATCGAGGTGAATGACCTTGTGTGCTTTCATCCCCTATGAGGAATCCAAGAATACCCCGTCCATTTGATTGTAGTAAAAGCAGGGTAACATTAAATTAACAATAGGCTTAGAAACCAATGGATTATATTTTACTATGACGTGGCCCAGAGGTAAAGGGAAATTCTCTTTGGCCCCCGACAACTAGTCGAGGGCCCTATCCCTATCTTTAGCGATTACTAAATAGCGGGGGAGAGCTTGAAGGTGTGCTGAGTTTTGATGTGAAGACCCGGCCGTTGGTCGAAGTGCATCACTTTACTTCCTCAAAATCCGCGTCAACCACATCCTCATCCGCCTTTGCCGATCCGGCTGCTCCGGCAGCCGATTCCGCACCGGCCTGATCTTGCGCCTGCTGAGAGGCCTGTGCATACAGGATCTCGGCGATCTTATGAGAAACCTGTGTCAGCTCGTCCGAAAGTCTCTTGATCTCCGCCGTATCCTCACCCTCCATCGCCTTCTTGAGACTGGAAATGGCATTCTCTATCTCCGTCTTGGTGCCGGCGTCGATCTTATCTCCAGCCTCCTTCATGGACTTCTCAATCGAGTATATCTGAGAATCAGCGGCATTCCGAGCATCGACGAGATCCCTCCTCTTTCTGTCCTCTTCTGCGTGAAGCTCCGCATCCTTGACGAGCCTCTTGATCTCCTCTTCGCTGAGGCCGCTTGAGGCGGTTATCCTTATGGATTGCTCCTTTCCTGTGCCGAGGTCTTTGGCGGACACATTCACAATGCCATTCGCATCGATATCAAAGGTCACCTCTATCTGGGGCATACCCCTCGGCGCCGGCGGTATCCCCACAAGCTCAAACCGGCCCAGCGTCTTGTTGTTGGCCGCCATTTCCCTCTCACCCTGAAGCACATGGATGGACACTGCTGGTTGATTGTCGGCGGCGGTTGAGAATATCTGGCTCTTCTTCGTGGGTATGGTGGTGTTCTTCTCAATAAGCTTGGTGAATACGCCGCCAAGGGTCTCAATGCCGAGTGAAAGAGGGGTCACATCTAAGAGGAGAACATCCTTCACATCTCCCTTCAGCACGCCGCCCTGAATGGCCGCACCGACTGCAACGACCTCATCGGGGTTCACGCCCTTGTGCGGATCCTTGCCGAAGATCCCCTTTACCTTCTCCTGAACCTTGGGCATCCTGGTCATCCCACCAACCAGAATGACCTCGTCGATATCGCTGGGCTTCATGCCCGCATCCTTGAGCGCGATTTTACAAGGCTCAACGGTCTTCTCGATCAGGTCGTCCACAAGGGCCTCGAGTTTTGCCCTAGAAAGCTTTATATTCATATGTTTTGGGCCACTCGCGTCAGCGGTGATAAAGGGAAGGTTCACGTCCGTTTCCATAGAGGTGGAGAGCTCCATCTTTGCCTTTTCGGCAGCCTCCTTGAGCCTCTGAAGCGCCATCTTGTCATTTCTGAGATCAATGCCCTGATCCTTCTTGAACTCATCGGCAAGGTAATCCATCACCCTTTGATCGAAATCCTCGCCTCCCAGGTGGGTATCGCCATTGGTGGCCTTCACCTCGAAGACCCCGTCGCCGATCTCCAGGACCGAGATATCAAAGGTGCCCCCTCCCAGATCGAAGACCGCAATCTTCTCGTCCTTCTTCTTATCCAGCCCATAGGCGAGTGAGGCAGCCGTCGGCTCATTGATGATTCGCTGCACGTTTAACCCCGCTATCTTCCCGGCATCCTTTGTGGCCTGCCTCTGGCTGTCATTGAAATAGGCCGGGACGGTAATCACGGCATCGGGCACCTTCTCACCCAGATACTCCTCGGCGGTCTGCTTCATCTTCACCAAGATCATGGAGGAGATCTCCGCCGCGCTATAATCTTTTCCCTTGACGGTTACCTGTGCATCGCCGTTTGATGCCTTGGTAATCTTGAAGGGTGTTATCTTTATATCCCTCTGCACTTCGGAAGAGTCATACTTCCTTCCAATCAGCCTCTTCACCGCGTACACGGTGTTATCCGGATTGGTGATTGCCTGCCTTTTCGCAGTCTGGCCCACCAGCCGCTCTCCGCTATCGGTAAATGCCACTATGGAAGGCGTGGTCCTGTTGCCCTCCACATTCGCGATCACCTTTGCATCGCCCCCCTCCATAACGGCCACGCAGGAATTCGTGGTTCCCAGATCGATTCCAATTATCTTGCTCATTATCTCCTCCTTAAAATCTATTATGCAAAATGCATATCCCTATGCATGATCTTCATTGTCTTTTTTTTCGCCATTTCCCTGAGAGATCATCACGATCGACGGCCTAATGAGGCGACCGTTGAGCAGGTAGCCCTTTTGCATCTCCATTATGACATGCTTCGGTGGAACAGTATCATCCGCCTGCTGGGAGATAGCCTCGTGGAAGTGGGGATCGAAGGGCTTCCCCATTGCCTCAACCTCCTTGAGCCCTGCCTTCTCCAGGGTATTCATCAAGCCTTTGAGAGTCATCTCAATACCCTCGACTATCCCCGATGTATTATCATCATCTTGCGCATGAGCGATGGCCTTCTCAAGGCTGTCAATTACGGGGAGAATCTCCTTGATAAGGGCTTCATTGGCGAATTTCGCCAGATCCTCCCTCTCCTTCACTCCCCTCTTCTTGATGTTCTCCATTTCAGCATAGGTACGCATATAGAGGTTGTAGTTCTCCTGCGACTTTTGCTCCGCATCCTTGAGTTTCTCGAGAAGCTCCTGCTTGGTCATCTCCTCTATTTGTTTCTGCCTTGCTTTTTTGCTCCTCTCACCGGATCTCTTTGAATCCTCCTCGCGAGGCTCTCCTGATTCCTCATCTCTCGATTCTGCCTCTTCACTCGTTTTTACCTCTATATCACCCATGTGCCCACCATTGGATGTCTCTCGAATCCCTCTCGTGAACTTTGATGTATTACTGGCCGCCGAAATTAACAGACTCGTATTTCAAACAACATCTTTCTTTTACCAGAAAGAGACTAACTCCTTAAACTATAAGGCAAAACAGTCATGTGAGATGTTAAGCATCGGGACAGGGCTTGTCAAGGGTAGGGCCGTGAGAAGAAGGGGCATTCATAAGGAGAAATCAGAGGGTATTGTTGGGGCTCAAAAAAAAATCGATACTCTCAACCAGCTACGTGTCACAATCCAATTGAGTAAGTGGGTTTACAGGCCTCTTCCCGTGATCCTCTGAAGGGCTTCGAGATATTTATCCCTTGTGATGTTTATTACCTCTTCGGGCAGCTTTGGTGGCGGCGGCTTCTTAGGCCAGTCGAGCCCATCGAGGTAATCCCTCAGGAACTGCTTGTCAAAACTCCTCTGGGGCCGCCCCGGTTCATATTCATCCATGGGCCAGAATCTGGATGAATCCGGGGTTAACGCCTCGTCGATGAGGATGAGGGCTCCATTTCTGTATCCGAACTCGAACTTTGTGTCGGCGATGATGATTCCATTTTCGGCTGCCAGATCCCTTCCGAATTCGTATATCTTCAAGCTAATCCTCTTGATCTCCCCGGCGACATCCTCTCCCACAATCCGTACAACTTCATCCATGGAAATATTCTCATCGTGGAGCCCTACCTCTGCCTTGGTAGCTGGCGTGAAGATGGGTTCAGGCAGTTTCGAAGACTCCTTCAGCCCATCGGGAAGAGCCACACCCGAAATACCCCCCTTATCCAAGTACTCACGCCATCCCGATCCCGAGATATATCCCCTTACAACGCATTCCACGGGGAGAGGCTTGGTCTTCCTTACCAGCATACTTCGATCCTCTAGATATTCCCGGTACGGCTTACACACCACGGGATATTCATCGGGATTCGCGGTGATGACGTGATTTTCGATAATGGAGGAGGTTTTTTCAAACCAGAATAGCGAGATCTTGTTCAGGACCTTCCCCTTATCCGGAATGGGGTCATCCATCACCACATCAAAGGCCGACATTCGGTCGGTGGTAACGATGAGCAATGCATCCTCCAGGTCGTAGATGTCTCTCACCTTTCCCCGACTGGCCAGCTTGAGCTCTGGAAAATGTGTTTCCCTGACTATCCGCATCGTCATGATCAACTCCTCTCTCTGTGATGTGATCTGTACTATAATTAATTTACGAAAGCACTATAGACAACAGGCGCAATCTTTTGTATATATTTTAGATTAAAATAATATTTTTGCTTATGGCTCTAACTCCGCAACTAGATTGCCACCAGGGATATGGATGTCTTTTTTTGACACCGAAGAGTTCCAT
>CAZJXD010000106.1:0-16247 GCA_964549945.1 uncultured Desulfobacteraceae bacterium
GGCAGGGTGTGGCTACCCCTTTTCTTGTAGTGACACAAAACTCTTGACGTTACCCTTATTTGATGACCATAATATGATAATACATACTAAAAGGCGACAAGGAGAGGCCAGATAGAGCCAGCAGCCTTATAATGGTATCAACCCAAATTGGGCAAAGCGTAAGTAATATGGGAAAGTAATGGGAAAAACGTTGGTTCGGTAGTTCAGGGGATTTCCTTTTTTTAAGCCCCGCTTGCCCTACAGCCCCGTCATGGATGGCCGAAACATCGGGACGGGAGGAGACGTTATATAAAATCGGAAGGTGATTTTATAAGCAGCCGGCCTGCGCCTTATCAAGAGGAATTTCCAGGAAGATCTCTGTCCCATTTTTCCAGAACCCTTGCCTTCTCAGGCAAACATTATTCCATCATTCCAGTTTTCAAGTATCCCAATAGCAAGTGTAGCGAACTAATTTCAAAAAATTCTATAGCCTATTTCCCTTGATTTTGGCTGAAATTGGTGCTAGAGCCTCGCTCAGAAGGAGGATGCGCAGGAGATGTCAAGCGATTTTGAACAGGCAATGGAAGAGATGCAGGCGGCCATTATAGAGGATGCCCGCAAGACCTATTCAGAAGAGGTAATCCAGAGGTGGATTAATCCCAGACAGATGGGAGAGATAAAGGATCCTCATGCGTACGGAAAGGTGACGGGGCCTTGCGGAGATACGGTGAAGGTGTTCCTGAAGATCGAAAAAGACAGGATCACCGACGCCCGGTTTCTTACCGATGGGTGCATGACCACCATCGCCGCGGGCTGCATGGCCTGCGAGCTCGCCATTGGAAAAACCTATAAGGAGGCGTTCACAATCAGCAAGGAGGTCATCCTGGAGCAACTAGGAGGGCTGCCTGAGGAGAGCGAGCACTGCGCTCTGCTGGCATCGAACACCTTACGGGCGGCCTTGACCGACTATCTTGACTCCAAAAAGGAGCCCTGGAAGGGGCTCTACAGGAATAAATAGGCCGATGGAGGGCTACAAAACCCGTTACAAAAATGCCACATTCTCCGGGCAAAGGATCGAGCTCGACGGCAAGTATTTTGAAAACTGCCAGTTCAAGGATTGCCTTATTGTCCTGGAGAGAGGGGAAACGGACATCAGGGGGAGCAGTTTTTTAAACTGCAAGTTGTTGCTCAGGGGCAACGCCTATACTGTTGGGAAAATAATAAAGCTCTTTACCGGGAAGAGCCCCCTCAAGGTGTTGGATTTCGATGAGCCCTTGTTTGAAGAGGGAACGAATAGCGCTTCATAGGTGGTGTAGTTCCTCTAGGCCAATCGTTTTTCGGTACCGCATGCAGTTTGCATTGCTGTTGTAATGATCAAGGAACGATACGCGCTCTATGTTCCTGTACGCCTTTTCACGAGCCGCCTCTAAGGTGGCATCCCCTGCGATAACGTGGAGGACCCTTCCGCCGTCCGTTACCAGGCCCTTGTCTTGATCCTCTCTTACTCCTGAAAAGTAGATGGCAATTCCCCTCTCGATCTGATCCAGGCCCACCACTTTATGGCCTTTTCCGTATCGTCCGGGATATCCCTTATTCCATCCCTTGCTTGCCTTTGAGCGGCCCTCCATTGCAACGACATCCACATAGTATTGCCTGTTCCAGACAGGATGAATTTGATCGAGAGTTCCTTCCCACGCCGCCATACCTATTTCGAAAAGATCGGTGCTCAGCTTTCGGGAAAGCACCTCCCATTCGGGGTCACCATGTCGCACGTTGATCTCAAAGACATCCAGATTATTATACGGGTCGAGGTTGAGGCCGAAATACAGGACTCCCTTGTAGCCCCATCCCAGCCCTAAATCGCCTCGGTTGTAAATCGCGTTCACCGTGGGGTTCACGATTTCCTTTATGATCCTGTTGACGAGCCATGGGCTTAGCAGTTTGTGTGGTGCATAGCACCCCGTACCGCCTGTGTTGAGATTGCCGCCGAATTCCCTGATCGCATTCTCGTCATCGAGATCAAAGGCCCTCTTGTAATCCTGGACGAACATCTTCAACGGCAGGGCGTGTTCGCCATCCAGGTACACGAAGAAGGAGATCTCCGTGCCATACTTCCTTTCTTCAATGACGACCCTATCGCCGGAGCTGCCGAATATCTTCTCCACCATGAGTTTATCAACTGCGCTCTCCGCCTGGGCAACGTCATCGCACCCGATGGCGCCCTTTCCTGCGGCGAGGCCGTTTGCCTTTACAAAGACCTGATAACCGATGTTTCTCACATATTCCTTGGCATTTGCCGGATCATCGAAGACCCTGTATTCGGGTTTGGGGACCCCAATAGTGCGCAGGATATCATCGATAAATGCCCTGTCGCTCTCGATCCTCACGTATTTCCTCATTGGCCCGATTGTCCTGATGCCGTGTTCATTCAGTATATCAACCAGCCCTTCTTCGAGGGGATTTTCCGAGCCGATATCAACGAGATCAACCTTGTTTTCCAGGCAAAATTTCGCAACCTCCCTAAAATCCCTTATATCGAAGCATTCTATCAGTCCCCTCTTCCCCTTCAATGTATAGGCCACACCGGGATTGCCGGGGATGAAATAGACCTTGTCCACATGCTGGCTGTCTCCGTATTTATCGGCAAGGCTTTGATCCCTCCCTCCCGTACCGTATACGAGTACCTTCATTTCAACCTCCCTTTAGAGTGGCGTTGGGGTATTGGTGTATCCGAGGACAAGGGGTGATTGTCGGAATTGACGGCCGGAGTATAGTGGGATTGCCCGGCCTTGTCAACAGCAATCGGATGGAGGGAGCCATTTGAGGTTGTCTTTTTGGCATATTCTGTTATACTCCTTCGACAAATCTGGAGAATTGCCAATACGTCAAGGATAGTGCTTCTATGGTGACAATCGGTGTCATTTCAGATACCCACCTCAACGAGGTGAGCTCAGGGTTGGTCGATATATATGAGAACCACCTCTCCGATGTGGAGATGATCTTCCACGCAGGAGATCTCGTCTGCCTGGAGATCGCCGATTTCCTGTCTCAAAAGCCCCTGCATGTAGTTCAGGGCAATATGGATACCATGGATGTGAGGGAGAGGTTCCCCAGGAAGGAGATAATCGAGGCAAACGGGTTTCGTCTGGGTCTCATCCACGGGTGGGGATCCCCCCTCGGGATAGAGAGGAGGATACGCTCCGAGTTTACAGACGTGCATGCAATAGTCTATGGGCATTCACACAGGCCCTCCAATCATGCCGATAAGGGGATTCTCTTTTTTAATCCCGGAACGGCCACAGGGTTCAGGATAGCCGGATCCAATTCAATCGGGATCTTGCATATAGCGGACACAATCAAGGGAACGATAATTCCACTCTGAGGCATGTGATGAAGATCCTCTGGGCGCCATGGCGAATTGAGTACGTTACCGCTGCCAATGAGAAAGGGAAGTGTATATTTTGTCCGGGTGATGATAGAAGCAGGGATGAGGAGAGGTTGATCCTCCATGTGGGAGATCGGAGTATTGTGCTTATGAATAGATTTCCCTATATAAACGGTCATCTTCTTGTGGCACCCGTGCACCACGTTTCCGCCCTTGGCGCCCTCACAGATGAGGAGAAACTCGACCTGCTCACCATGGTTGAGAAGTCCGTGGGGATCTTAAGGAAGGGCATGAATCCGGGTGGATTCAATGTGGGGCTAAATCTGGGAAAGATAGCCGGCGCCGGTGTTGAGGACCATATCCACTTCCACGTGGTCCCTCGATGGAGTGGGGATACCAATTACATGACCGTGGTTGGAGAGGTGAGGGTAATCCCGGAGCATATCCAAGCCACCTATAAAAAATTGTTGCCTTTTTTTAAAGACTTGTAAGGGGTGATGAATAGCTGGTTGAATGAATGGTGCTGACCGTAAGAATTAAGAAAAGGTGCGTGTAACTGATAGGACGTTTAAAAAGAGGTGAGGAGGATCTATGAAACACATAAAGGCTATTGTGAGCATATTGATCATGTTGCTGGTGATAATCCTTATCGTCGAGAACCTAGGGGAACTTTCCAAGACCTTAACACTGAGGGTGGATTTCCTTTTTTGGTCTCACAAAACTCCCCCCATGGCATTTTACCTGGTCATGATCATGGTATTTTTACTCGGGGTATTTATCGCCGGTTTCTTCGGGATATTCGAGCGATTTAGATTAAAAAAGGAGATACGGGCGCTCCAGAGGGAGAAGATCGCAAAGGAAAGGGAGATAAACTCCCTTAAGAACGTGCCCGTTTATGAAGGCAAAAAGGAAGATTTAAGGCACGAGCAAGAAGACGAGAGTATGACTTGATCGGCGGGTGCAGGCCGAGCGTCCATCGTATCTTGCTCTCTCACCTAAGGGTGTTGAAGGGGATATCCATCGTACAGCACTTCATCTCATGTCTATAGGCAGCAAAAAGGCGCTTACATGATTTGCAGGTCCTTAGTTGAAAGGCATGCGCTGATTTCGGTTTCCCTATCCCTCTTTTTTGCCCTTCTGCTTGCCTCCCCTGCTCATGCTACCCGTTCCTCGTCGTCAAATTCCGCTCAAAGGCTTCTTAAGCAGGCCCAGGATTGTTCTAAAGGACTGTATCAATCCTCAAAGAAGAGAAAATACCGCCACTACTGGGAGAGATGTATAAGGCGCTACGAGAGGGTTTATAAGGGCTTCCCGGATACCGATGAAGCGGTATGGGCACTGTACAAAGCCGGCAAGCTTTGGACCGATCTCTCACGGTATTCAGGGAAGGGCTCGGACCTCGATCGAGCCATTGCTCTCTATAGGGAGCTCGTGAAGAGTTACAAAGACCACCGATTAGCTGACGACGCCCAGTACGAGTTGGGGGAGATATTTTACAGGCATAAGAAGGATTCACGGCAGGCATATGTCGAGTTCTTGAAGGTAGAGGTTAAATTTCCGAAGGGTGATATGAGGGCCAAGGCCTCTGTGATGCTAAACAAGCTGGAACGTATCCTGGGAAAGAAGAGGGCCGCACAGGAGAAGGGCAAAGTGGAGAAGGCCAAGTTGCAGCAAATGGTATTAGTCAACGATATAAGGCACTGGTCGACTCCTACCTATACGAGGGTGGTCATAGATCTAGAGGATCAGGTGAAGTACAAGGGACATCTTCTGAAAAAAGATCCGGATCTCAATAAGCCGAGGCGCCTCTACGTGGATTTGCGGGACGCATGGATTAATAAGGAGATAGAGACCTCCATCCCCATAAAAGACGAGTTGTTGCGAATGGCAAGGGCGGGGCAGTACAACAAAGACACCGTGAGGGTGGTGCTCGATATCGATAACATGGTGGGATACAAGATATTTCATCTTTTTGACCCATTCAGGATCGTGATCGATGTGCAGGGTGAGGAGAGGAGGCCCGCGGAAGCACCAGTTGTGGAAAAGCCGCCCGAAGGGAAGGGAGAAAAGGGGGAGACGCAAAAGGAGCTCTCCCTGGCCAAGCAGTTGGGGCTGGGGGTAAAGAGGATCATCATCGATGCCGGTCACGGCGGGAAGGATCCCGGTGCTGTCGGGATAAATGGGGCAAGGGAAAAAGACATCGTGCTCAAGCTTGCCGGTATTCTGGCAGGAAAGGTACGAGAGGAACTCCATTGCGAGCCAGTGCTCACGAGAGGAACCGATGTATTCTTGCCCCTTGAGAAGAGAACCGCAATCGCCAATATAAAAAAGGCGGATCTGTTTATCTCCCTTCATGTAAATGCGCATAAATACAGCAATGTCCAGGGCGTGGAGACCTACTTTCTGAATATTGCCTTAGATGAAGATAGCATGAATCTGGCGGCGAGGGAAAATGCCACCTCCACGAAGAACATAAGCGATCTCCAGATGATCCTCAATGACCTCATGCTCAATACCAAAATACATGAGTCGAGCAGGCTGGCTGAGTTCGTGCACAGAGGTTTAATGGGAGAGCTTCGAGGTGGATACAAACCCGTTGAAGACAGAGGCGTCAGGCAGGCGCCATTCTATGTGTTGATTGGTGCAGAGATGCCCGCGGTCCTCGTGGAGATAGGCTATATCACCAACCCCATCGAACACAAGCGCCTCAGAAGCGAGGCCTACCTCAACAAGGTTGCCTCAGGAATAGTGAAGGGTATTGAGCACTATATAAAGGATATGGAGGCGGCCTATAAGGGAGGATAATGGATGGGTTGAGTAAAAACTCAAAATATCAGACCAATTTAGTCACACAATAAGCGTGTAAGGAACTAATTTGAATATCAGGGTTTTCGCCGGCATGAGCGGTTACTCCTGTAACCACTTAAGGTAGGAATCGATGAATATATCAATATCCCCATTCATTACCCTTTCCACATCTCCCACTTCAATGTTGGTCCGATGGTCCTTCACGAGTCGGTAGGGGTTGAATATGTAGGAGCGTATCTGGCTCCCCCAGGCTATCTCCTTCTGTGATCGGTGTCGCAGCTGCTTTTCCTTTTCCTGCTTTTCCTTTTCTAGCGCATAGAGCCGTGCCCTCAGGATCTTCAGGGCCACTTCCTTGTTTCTGTGCTGGGACTTTTCGTTCTGGCACTGGACCACGATATTGGTTGGCAGGTGGGTAATCCGAACCGCGGAGCTGGTCTTGTTCACGTGCTGCCCCCCTGGCCCGCTCGCGCGGAAGGTCTCTATTCTGAGGTCCTTTTCATTGATATCTATGGTTATGTCGTCATCTATCTCCGGGAGAACGGAAACCGAGGCAAAGGAGGTATGTCTTCTCCCGTTGGCATCAAAGGGCGACACGCGGACCATCCTGTGAACCCCATGCTCTGATTTCAGATACCCATACGCATAGGGACCGCCCACGGTAAGGGTCACGTTCTTGATGCCTGCCTCGTCTCCCGCAAGGTAATCAACAACGCTGGTCTTCATCTTTCTCGACTCGGCCCATCTGAGATAGAGCCTGAATAACATCTCCGCCCAGTCTTGGGCCTCGGTCCCGCCCGCTCCCGCATTGATGGCCATGATTGCGTTTCTTCTATCGTCCTTTTCACCGAGCAGCGTTTGAAGTTCGTACCTGGTAATCTCCTTTTCCAGCCCCGAGAGATCATTGCTAAGCTCAATGCGCGAGCCTTCGTCGTGTTCTTCTTGGGCGAGTTTACCCAAGATATCGATCTCTTCCAGCTCGTTCTTATATCTGTGCCACTCCTCCAACTGGTTGGCGAGCATGCCTCTCTCCTGGCTTAGCTCGGTTGCTTCTTCGCGGTTGTGTTGCCAAAAGTCGGTATTGGACAGCTTTTTTTCGATCTCCCCTAACCTCTGCTCACGTCTCGCGAGGTCAAAGATGCTCCCACAGATCGTCTAATTTCCTGTTTAGAGATACTATTCTTTCGCTCGTCTCCGCGTATTCCATGGTATCATCTCCTTTTTTTGTAACTACGCAGGTAGATAGGTTGTAGACTGAAGACTGTTAGGAAAAGCAAGGATACGGCGCATTATGAAGCCATGTTCGCCGCAAGAAGCTACTGTTTCTTCCACAAAGTGCGGCACTAATGTTCCTCTGATCACTTTAAGACTTCAGTCTGCACAGCTTCAGTCTGACTACGTGATTAGTCACCTCTTTATCGTTAAGGCCCAAATGAGCCAACTGATCGTCCCTATCAATACTATTATAGCAAAAATATCCCCGTATTGTGAATAAAATGTTTCATGGCGCCCCAATCGGAGCTCATCTGTTAAGATCTCTCTGGTGAAGAGCCCACTCTGTTTGGCGATTTTTCCATCCGGCTGGATAAAGGCGCTTACCCCGGTGTTCGCAGCGCGGGCCATAGGCAGACGGGTCTCTACGCACCTCAGTACAGCCATGCTCAGGTGTTGATAGGGTGCGCTGGTATGTCCGAACCATGCGTCGTTAGTTACGTTCACCAACAGCTCGGCCCCCTGGAGCGCGAGCTCCCGAGAGAGCCCTGGAAAGATCGCTTCATAGCAGATGAGAGGCCCCACCTCCAGATCATGGGAGGCAAGCGGCTTGAGCCTCTTGCCGGGTGTAAAATCCCCGGCCGCTGGAACGAGCCGGTGCACAAAGGGGAGGAATCTTTTCAGCGGAACATATTCACCAAAGGGAAGAAGATGTACCTTATCATAGTACTCATACTCCCCATCACCGTGAAGCATATACACCCTGTTGTAATAGGAGAGGGTATGGTCCTTTGCTTCATAGGCAGGGGAACCGAACAGTATGTCCGCAGCGGTTGTCCTTGAAGCCCGGTATACTAATTGAGAGAGATGGCTGGAGTCTTGGAAGAAAAAGGGAACGGCGGTTTCAGGCCACACGATAAGCTGGGGTCGAAATGGCGCTGATCCTTGGGAAAGCGCATAGTAAATAGACACTGTTTTATATTGAAAGTCCTCGTCCCATTTCATTGATTGATCGATATTTCCTTGGGCGATGACAGCCCTGAGCGTTCTCTCGCCCGCGCCGCCTTGAGATGTCTCCCCCAGATGATAGTACCCGTAACACAGGGTAACGCCCACCATAATGGCCACGATCACCACTTCCCCTGCGAGAAATTTTTTCCTTTCATAGGTCCAATGAACCAGCAGATTATAGAGGACCACGTTCACCAGGATCACGAGGAGGGAGATGCCGTACACACCGGTGATATCCGCTATTTGCAGGAGCGGCAGTCTCAAGAACTGGCTATAGCCCAAAAGACACCAGGGGAAGCCGGTCAAAAGATGTGCCCGCGCGTACTCCAGCGATACCCAGATACCTGCCCCTAACAAAGAGGAGAGCCTGAAAGGGGCAATCCTGTTGAGGAAAAGGGCAAAACAGGCGGGATACAGCGCAAGATAGACAACGAGAAGCACCAACACCGCAAGGCTCGGGATCAATGGTATACCGCCATAACGGGAAAGTGCCACCACTATCCAATAGAGCAACGTCACATAGTGGCAAAGACCGGTGATGAGCCCCAGTTTGAAGGCGTTCAAGGGGGACTGATCTTGAAGGCTGATCAAAAGCGGTATGAAGGAGATCCATGCGATCCACTCCAGGTTGAGTGAGGGAAAAGAAGAAGTTAGCATCAGACCGGAAAGCCCTGCCAAGGCAACGTTTCTTACATTCATCCCTTTCATGCACGCTCACTCGTTCTCTGATCTCTCAGGCGTAGTAAGTACTATAGTACCCCGGCGTTTCTTTGTAAAAGACTTTCCTCCTGCAATCACCATAAAGCGCGTCTTTTAAGTCTACGCGTATGCACTCTGGGAGTCCTTAGAGCTTTGACATACGACATTTCATGCTTATTAATATATTCATTTTAAGTAACTGATCAGGTAGATAGGCTGAAGGTGGAAGGCTTTTAGGGATAAATCATGCGCGATCATACAAAACCGAGGGCATTTGAGCTTGCTGACGAACTGGCAGTATTGGTCTAGCGTGTGACCGCAGGCTTTCCGATTAATCTAATACAATCTGATAGATTAAGCTTGACTACGATTTTGTTTTTTCATATAAAGAGAATGAGAGCGGGCATAGCTCAGTTGGTAGAGTACAAGCTTCCCAAGCTTGGTGTCGCGGGTTCGAACCCCGTTGCCCGCTCCATGATGGTGTTCCGTTCCCTTTTCGAGGTAAGGGGTTGCCCTTGGGATGATATCCTTACTTTGAAAAGCGGATGAGCCAGCGGGCTGTAGAGAGCTTTTTCAATCTGGCAACAATTGAATGAGATTTGAGGGAGCGGGCCTTTTGCCCGCTTTTTATTAGGAGGGGCATTTTCCATGTCCGAGGCTGAGAGGATCGTGAAGGGGGTTTCGCGTATCGCGGAGTCTCTGTTGCCCGAGTTTGGCATGGAGATGGTGGATGTAGAGTTTCGCTTTGAGAGGGGCAGATGGACTCTCAGGGTTTTTATCGATAAAGAGGGTGGGGTGAGCATCGGCGATTGTGCCAGTGTGAGCAGGGAATTGGGTGATCTGGTTGAAGCGGAGAACATAATCGATCATCCCTATGTGCTTGAGGTTTCCTCACCGGGGCTCGATAGGCCGCTAAGGAAGGAGCAGGACTTCATACGATCAATTGGAAAATTGATAAAGGTAGAGATGGCAAGGCCCGTGAATAAGAGAAAGAATTTTACCGGGCGCCTCGCCCATGTGGAAGGTGGTATGGTAGGCCTCTTGGTGGATGATGCAGATCTATTCGAGCTGCCCATTGATGAGATAAAAAGGGCGAGGATAAAGTATGAATTCAGTAGATGATTTTTGGCTGGAGAGCAAGAGATGATTACGGATTTACTGAGAACCATTGATCAAGTGAGCAGGGATAAGGGAATTGATTCCAAGGTCTTGATAGACGCCTTGGAGGAGGCGGTTCGGTCAGCTGCAAAAAAGAAGTTTGGCTCCGAATATGAGCTGGAGGTGAACTTCAATAAGGAGATCGGGGAAATAGAGGTCTTTGAGTTCAAAGAGGTAGTGGATGAGGTCACGAACGAGAGGTTGCAGGTATCCCTGGAAGAAGCAAGGGAGCTCGATCCGGAATCAGAGATAGGGGACTCCTTGGGTATAAAGATGGACACCGATACCCTGGGAAGGATCGCCGCACAATCGGCACGGCAGGTGATTATGCAGAGATTGCGTGAGGCGGAGCGGGATGCAGTCTATGAGGACTTCAAGGACAGAAAGGGGGAGATAATCAACGGCATCGTACAGCGGTTTGAAAAAGGAGCTATTATTGCGAATCTCGGAAAGGCGGAGGTTGAGCTCCCTCTTAAGGAGCAGATCCCCAATGAGAACTACACGCAAGGCGATAGGATCAGGGCCTATATCTACGATGTGAAGCATCACGGCAAGGGCTCTCAAATAATACTATCTCGAACACATCCCAACTTTTTATCGGCCCTCTTTGAGAGCGAGGTGCCGGAGATTTCCGAGGGAATTGTCAGGATTGTGCAGGTAGCCAGGGAGCCTGGGAGTAGGTCAAAGATAGCGGTGGCATCAAGGGATAGGGATGTCGATCCGGTAGGAGCGTGCGTGGGGATGAAGGGGTCCAGGGTTCAGGCGGTTGTTCAGGAACTCAGGGGTGAGAAGATCGATATCGTGCCGTGGGATCCCGATCCCGCGAAGTTCGTTTGTAACGCACTCGCTCCTGCCGAAATCCTCAGGGTCATCGTTGATGAGGAGAGCAGGGGCATGGAGGTCGTGGTGCCGGATGATCAGCTGTCGCTGGCGATTGGCAAGAGGGGTCAGAATGTGCGCCTGGCATCCCGGCTCACGAACTGGAGGCTCGATGTAATCAGTGAGTCGGAGTACAACAAGAAATTGAAGGAGGGCTATAAAAGCCTGCTCAAGCTCTCTGGTGTTGGTGAAAAATTAGCTACCGCATTGTATGAGACGGGTTTTCGATCGGCGGAGGATATTGCGAAGTCCGAACCCTCGGATCTGGCAACCGTAAGGGGGATTAGCGAGAGGAGGGCTCAGGAGTTGGTCCAAGAGGCACTCGATTACATTGGTCAAGAAGGCTACGGAGAGGAAACCGCTCAAGAGAAGGAGGAACTATCCGGAGGAGTAGATGAGTAAGATGAGGGTTTATGAACTAGCAAAAGAACTGCGAATGGATAGTAATGAATTAGTCGAGCGACTGAAGGGCGCTGGTTTCTCCATCAACAACCATATGAGTGCCCTTGATGGAGATGAAGTGGGCCGGGCCAGGGATTATCTCTCAGGGGCGACGAGCGAGATCTTTGAGGAGAAGAGGATAAAGCCCACCGTTATTCGCAGAAGAAAGAAGATTGTCCCCAAGGTTGAGGAACCGATCGTACAAGAAGAACCGATAGCAGCCGAGGAGGCAACGACATCTCCTGAAGAGGCAATTCCCGTCCCAGAGGAAGAAGATAAACGGGTCTTGGAGGAGGCTCAAGAGAAAGAGGTGAGGGAGGAACTCCCTGCCGAGCCGGTCGTTAAAGAGGTCGAGCCTGAACCTCAAGCTCGTGGCCGTGAACTCAAAAAGGTGAGACCCGAGCGCAAGGCACCGGTTGTCGAGCCGAAGGTCGTAAAAAAGAAAAAGACGAAGCCGAAGACCATGCCGGCGAAGATCATTAAGATGCCGGATATCCCACCGCCCGAGCCCAAGCCACAAGAACCCACCCTCCCGAAAATGCGAGCCGAGGTAACGCCCTTCCCAAAGGAGGCCTTTCGAGCGGTGCCGGAGGGGAGGAAAGGGAGAAAGGAGGAGATTCGCGAGGAAAAGGAGATAAGCCCCAGAAAGGAATATCACAGACGAAAAAAGGAGATCTTCGAGCGAAAGGACCTCTATGGTGAGGAACGTGAGCATGTCTTTGGGGGCAGGACAAAGGTAAAAAAGAAGGACAAGCTCGATAAGAAGAAGTTCAAGCAAACAGAGATTACGGTTCCCAAGGCTATTAAGCGGAGGATCAGGGTTCCGGATACGATAAGCGTAGCTGAACTGGCAAGGAGAATGAGCGTTAAGGTAGCGGAGCTCATCAGAAAGCTGATGGAGATCGATATGAAAGTCACCATCAACCAAACAATTGATTTCGACTCCGCCGCGCTCGTTGCAAGCGAATTTGAGTATGAGTTGGAGCTGGAAGCCTTTGATGAGCAGCAGATTCTCGCAGGGGAGGAAGACCGAGCCGAGGATCTCACTCCGCGTCCACCGGTGATTACCATCATGGGACACGTGGATCACGGGAAGACATCGCTCTTGGATTACATCAGGAAGACGAGGGTTATCGACAAGGAGGCTGGCGGAATCACGCAGCACATAGGCGCATATTACGTGAGTACGCCCAAAGGTGATGTGGTATTTCTCGACACCCCTGGCCATGAGGCCTTTACCGCGATGAGGGCAAGGGGCGCGAAGGTAACCGATCTAATCGTATTAGTCGTTGCCGCAGATGATGGCGTGATGGAGCAAACTGCCGAGGCGATTGATCATGCCAAGGCGGCCCAAATACCCATTGTTGTTGCCGTAAACAAGATGGATAAGGCGAACGCGAATCCGGAGAAGGTGAGGAGGGATTTGTCCAAATACGGACTGCTATCCGAGGAGTGGGGAGGCGACACCCTGTTCAGCTATATGTCGGCCAAAACAGGAGATGGAGTGGATGAGTTGCTCGAGAGCATTCTGCTTCAATCGGAGATCTTAGAGACCAAGGCGAACTACAAGAAGTCAGCCAGGGGCACTATTATCGAGGCTCGGTTGGATAAAAATAGGGGCCCGGTGGCCACCCTTCTTATCCGTAGCGGCACACTCCACCAGGGCGATTTCTTCGTGTGTGGCGAGAGCTTTGGAAGGGTAAGGGCCATGCTCAATGATCGGGGCCAGAAGATTGCATCTGCCACTCCATCTATGCCCGTTGAGATCTATGGTATTTCCGATGTTCCCATGGCGGGCGATGATTTCACCGTTGTTCCCGATGAAAAGACGGCGAAGCTGGTGAGCGGACACAGGAGGAGCGAGACCTCCCTTGATGCGGCGAAAAGGCAGGACGCCGTTAGATTGGAGAACCTCTTTGAAAGGATTGCCGAGGGCGAGGTAAAAGAGCTGAATATCATAGTAAAGGCCGATGTGCAGGGCTCCCTTGAGGCACTCCAGGATAATTTGGTGAAGCTAAGTACCGATGAGGTCAAGCTAAAGGTCATCCATAGCGCAACCGGGGCGGTCACCGAGAGTGATGTAATGCTCGCCTCCGCATCGAGGGCGATCGTTATCTGCTTCAATGTGAGGACAAATCCAACGGTAAGGACATTGGCCGAGAGGGAACATGTGGATGTGCGGTTCTATGACGTCATCTACAAGGTTATTGAGGATGTAAGATCCGCTATGACCGGTCTTCTCGAACCCATTTACAGCGAGACCGTTATCGGTCGGGCGGATGTGAAACAGATCTTCCATGTCTCCAAGGTGGGAACCATTGCAGGCTGCTATGTCACCGATGGCAAGGTTGAGAGGGGGTCCAAGGTCCGCCTCTTGAGAGAGGAGGTGGTGGTATACGACGGAAGCGTCGCCTCGCTCAAGAGGTTCAAGGACGATGCAAAAGAGGTTCTCGCGGGCTTTGAATGCGGAGTGGGGTTGGAGAACTACAACGACATCAAACCAGGAGATGTCTTGGAGTTTTATGCCCTCGAGCAGATGAAGGCGGAGCTTTGATGTGGTGGTTGGAACTGCAAAGATTTCGTTCTATATCCAGGATAACCACTCGCTTAAAGAGAAGAGAAAGATCATAAAGAGCGTCGTCGCAAAGGTGCATCAGAGGTTTAACGCATCGATTGCGGAGGTCGAGTCCAATGATAAGTGGCAGATGATAGGGTTGGGGATTAGCGTGGTAGGAAATGATAGAAGATTTGTGAATTCAGCCCTCGACAAGATCCTCGCCTACGTTGATTCCCTTTATCTTGGGGAAATTATCGATTCGGATATCGAGATAGTGAATGTTTAATCTCTGGTTGCTCGTTACTCGTTTTCCTTGGGCAAGTGACCAGTGACAAGCAATGAAAAACGAGAATTCATCATGCTTGCCGGCAGCAGATCTCACAGGGTTGGCGATCAGATATTACGGGAGATATCGAGCCTCCTGCTGTTCAAGGTGAAGGACCCGAGGCTACGGGGCGTTACCCTTACCGAGGTGAAGATGAGCAGGGATTTGAGACATGCCTACGTCTACTACAGCCTCCTGGGCCAGGATGAGCAGAAAAGGGATGCTCAAGCGGGTTTTGAAAGCGCAAAGGGGTTCATTCGAAAGGCCGTAGGCGAGAGCCTCCATTTACGGTATGTGCCGGATATTCAGTTTCGATATGATACATCGCTTGAACAAGGGCAGAGAATAGAGAGGCTTTTGGAGGAAGTAGGTTCCAGATCGGATAGTCGGTGAAGCATGAGTTTCTCGGCAAAGACATGCTATTTTTGGATAACCTCAGCAGTGCGCTGTAATCCGCCATTGGCAATTCATGAGTACCGCACCTAGAGGACAACGGGCGAGGGACCACGGGCTATGGACGATAGATGGGATCATGCTCGTGGATAAGGAATCCGGGCCTAGCTCATTCGGGGTGGTAGAACGCATAAAGAACCTCACGGGAGCGAGAAAAGCCGGGCACGCTGGCACCCTCGATCCATTCGCCACCGGGCTCTTGATAGTCCTCTTGAACCAGGGGACCAAGCTTTCCCCCTTTTTGATGTCCCACGATAAGGTGTACAGGGCAGCTCTCAGGCTCGGAATTGAAACGGATACCGATGATGCAACGGGCACGACAATCGATGAAAGAGGCGTTGGCACTCTTACCGAGAAGGCCGTCGAGGAAGGGATACAGGGATTTATCGGTACGATCAAACAGGTTCCCCCTCGCTATTCAGCTGTGCATCATAAGGGCAAGAGGGCATATGAATTGGCGCGAAAAGGCGTGGAGTTTGTCCCTCGGGAAAGGGAGGTGAGGATTGACTATATCACCATACTTTCTATCGATCTTCCGGTGGTGTGGATTGAGGTAGGTTGTAGCTCGGGGACCTATATCAGAAGCCTTGCCTCAGGGCTGGGAAGGCGATTGGGAACGGGAGCACATCTTGGTTCCCTGAGAAGAATGAGAAGCGGGTTATTTCACGCCGGCATGAGCTATACGGTGGAACAGGTTACCAGACATCTCGCCAACAATACAGTAGAGGAGATCCTAATACCGCTAAAGGATGCCATAGAAGGGATGAAGGAGGTAGAAGTACCCTTGACAATGGCCAGAAGGATCAGAAACGGATATATACCTCAAAGAGGAGAGCTGGACCGGGGGAATGTCTCCCTGCACAACCCCGGGCGCTATTGCAAGGCCGTCAAAGGGGAGGAATTGGTTGCGATCCTCAGTGAATCCAACAGCGGATATGAGGTGCGGAGGGTTTTTACATGACCGATACCATTGACAGTCATGTGGCTTACGAGATAGGGTGCAAGGCCCGAGGTGCATGGTGCACCGCATTATGTCTTGTGCTTTTGGCCTTCTAAGAAACTGTACGGAAAGGAGCATGGAGATGTCTTTTTTTGCTCCATGCCCTTCAACAGGGGGCCTCAGCGTGCCCTGATAAATCGGGGCACACGCGCAACGCGGATTTGACTATGATACGACACGGCGGTAGGTGCCCCGATTTATTGGGGCCTGCCGGTGCATTACGTAAAGGGCATGAGACAAAAAAAGACATCTCCATGCTCCCTATAGAGGCATATATAACCATGAAGCGAAGTGTCGGGGTCATTTGCTAACATCTAAGTACTAATGCCATTCACAATAGCTA
>CAZJXD010000107.1:0-16112 GCA_964549945.1 uncultured Desulfobacteraceae bacterium
TCATTGATTTCCATTTGCCCTGGCGGTAGCGCCACATAAAGGCCAGCCCCAGGGCACAGATGTAAAGCGTGGCGATGGTCCAGGCCGTGTAGAGACCACCCCCGAAGACCTCCACCGCCAGATAGATCGGGACGATCATCGCACCTATCGACAGTGCCCCCACGGTCCACATGATAAACCTGGTATCACCGGCTCCCTTAATGGCCCCGGAGAACACGAGGTTCAGGGCATCGAAGAAGCAGAACACGGCCACGAATCGCATCAGGATCACCCCCAGGTTCTTGATCTGCGCGTACTGGGCAGGAGCGAGTTGGTGCGCCTTGAATAGATGAAGGAGCGGCCCCGGCGTGAAGATGAAGGCAGCTGCCACGAGCATCATGTATGCCATGATGAGGTGCAGGGTGCTCGTGGTCGAATATGCGCCCTCCTCCGGCCTCTCCCGGCCTATGGCCTGGCCCACCAGCGTGGCGTTGCCCACGTGAAAGCCAACCATGGGCAGAAAGGAGAGCGTCTCGATGGAGAGCACGATGTTGGAGGCAGCCAGCTCCAGGTCTCCCAGCCGTCCCAACATCTGAATGAAGAAGGTGATTCCGAAGATCTCCAGAAAGAACTGAACCCCGCTGGGAAGTCCATATCGCATCAATCTGCCGAAGAGATCTCCATCGAAGGCCCTGGAGTCCCAGGTACCGAACCTCTTTCGATTGGCAGGACTGAGGATGAGAATGCCCAGTATGGCCACGATGGTGGCTGAGGCGGTCACCGTGGCAATTGCCGCCCCCACGATCCCGAGTTCCGGAAAAGGGCCCACTCCATTGATCAGACAGTAGTCCAGCGGTATATTAACGGCCGCTCCTGCCATATTGACCAGCATCACCGTCCAGGTGAGCCCCCTGCCCGTGTAGAAGCTGGCCATGGCTGAGCCTAGCACCACGAGCCCCGCACCCAAGGTGAGTATGTTGAAGTAGGCCATCTCTAAAGCCCGTATGTGTGGTGAGTGGCCGATGAGCTCGAACAGCGTTCCGGAGACGAAGTAGAGCGATGCCAGCACGCAGGAGGCTCCAAGGGAGAAATAGACGCCCTGCCACACCGAGGCCCCGACCCGGATATAGGCACGGGCCCCTACATACTGGGCCACAAAGGCGTTGGTGTAGTTGGCGACCCCCATGAAGAAGGCGATGCAGGTGAAGGAGGCGATTCCGGCCGGTAGTGCTGCGGAAATGGCATCAACCGAGTAGTGTGCCAGGAATATCCTGTCGGTGAACTGCATCAGGGTAATAGAGCCCATGGAGGCCACCAGCGGCAGGCTGATGGCCAGCACATCCCTGTATCCGTTCGGTTTTGACCAGCGCTCAATCATCTTATGGGAGTTGCTGAATCAGTGGAATTACTTCATTCTACTACTGCATCGGCCCTTATAATCGCTCAGGGCGCAACGCGAACATCCATGAGGCATAATCGAAAGACAGTGATATTACTGCTTTTCGAGGATTAGTAAAGACATATTTTAAAAGATTCAGGCGATGGGCTTTAATCCAGTAGGGATAATTTGAGATATTGGGAATTTCTACAACTTATCGAAAAGACAATATTTTTACCAGCATTCCAATTCGGCAACCCTGTTGTTTCCGCCTCTTCATGCGGCCCTTCATCCCGAAATGAGAGGACCCCTGCTGCTACTTAAATATGGCGCCTTTGAGGCTAAATCGAATCTCGACCTCATCATATATCTTCTCGTATCCGGAGGGAAATTCAGGGAGAGGGTTCGATTTCTGGATGGCGTTCACGATGGACTCATCGAATAGCCCATTGCTGGACCGCTCCTTGAACGATACCGTGAGGATTGTCCCGTCGTTTCTGATGGTAAGCAGGACTACCGCCTCGGGTATCTCCTCGTTCTTTACGTTAAAGAGGAGGAACGGGAAAGACCAATTCCTCTTGATAGCGCGTGCGATCTTCATCTGATAACCTTCCACAACCCGATCCCTGCTGGCGAGTTCCTCATTGACCGTTGTTTCCTCTTTTACGGTAATCCACGGTTCCTCCTCTTCATGTGGACTTCCCTTGAGAATCCCCCACTCCCTCATATCCGGGGATAGGTGAGTGATTATGCCGGTTTCCCTCTTCGCCTCCCGCTCAAGCACCGTGCGGGCGATCTCCGCCTCCTCGGTCATGGGAAGCTCATCGGCCAATTTCCCTAACACCAGCTTCGCATTTGCCTTGTCATCTATCTTTAGGTACGCGAATCCCTGGTGGAGCATAGCCCTTGGCACCTTGTTTCCCCCCGGAAAGTCATCAATAACCCTTTGGTAGGCTGCAATCGCCTCCTCGAGCTTATGCTGTGCCCTATAACACTCGCCGATCCAGAACTGGGCATTGTCCGCGAGCCCGGATTGCGGGTAGGAGAGGAGGAAATATTTGAAATGCATTATCGCCTCTCTATAATGACCGTCTCTACAGTATCCCATGGCCGCATCAAAGAGCACTGATTCCGTGAGCCCCCGCGGCGCTTCCTCCAGCGCCTCCCTCCCGGGAGGGGTTCCATCCACCCTGCCGTGTGTAACTGGAGGACGAGGAACGAACAGCTGAATAATTGCAAGAGGGATCACAAAGACAAGCTTCCTCATGGCTCCCTCAGTGATCGTATGTTTTTACGGTTATGCGGGATCATGGTTATCGCCGTACAAGAAAATTCTAAGTCCCATTACCATTTCATATGTCAAAAACAAAGGAAAAGATTCGGATAGCGGTATAATCCACCGGGGTGATCGTGTCAATTCCTAGGGTTGACGTAATCTTTCTCTTCCAAGCAATTCTTTTAAAACACCTTCAACAGATTCAACTAATTTTTTATGAAAATTTTTATTTTTTTTCTTGACAATAGAAAACATGGTATCTTAGTATACTTGTATACTAAGATACCATGTATTTCACATAATAAGTATCCAAAAAAATCTTTTACGAGGTATCGGAGAATGTATTGGGGAAGGGAAATTCCTTACTACCTTCAGGTAGCTGAGACGCTCAGGAGGCGAATCAAGGAGGGCCAATACCAGGTCGGTGAATTGTTGCCATCTCACCGTGAGTTGGAAGAGGAGTTCAAAGTAAGCAATATAACCATCCGCAAGGCCTTGACTCTGCTCGCCCAGGAGGGGTTCCTCACCGCAAAGAGGGGAGTTAAGGCTGAGGTTGCCAAGCGAGAGGATGATTTTATTGAGGTCCAGCTTACCAGCGATTTTATGGAATTTTCCGGTTCATTTATTCCGCCGAACCTGGGAATTAAAGTAGAGGTTCTCGAGATTGCCATTGTCCCCGGGCAAAAGAGGATTCGAGAAATTCTCTTGACCGAGCCTGAGGAGCAGGTCTGGCGAATGAAACGGGTTCGCAAGATTAAAGGCCAGCCGATTTCCTATTACGTGAACTACGGCTCGCCCGAGCTCATGGGAAAAATCGGGAAAAAGGATGTCGAGGTACGTGGCTTTATTGAGGTATTTAAGGATATTTCCGAGATAAAGCCATCCAGGATGGAGCAACGGGTCCATGCTATCATGGCCGACATTGATTTATCCAGATTGCTAGGCATTGATTATGCCGATCCCCTTTTCTTTGTAGAGACTGTTTATTATTCAAAAATGGCCAAAGCAGTTGCCGTAACCCATGCTTATCTCCGAGCTGACCGTTATAGATACCTGGCTCTTACTGACATTTCGAAATAACCTCATGGAAATACGAGGAGCATTTATCCGCTTATTTGCAAACCATATAATGGGGGAGGTGTAAAATGGGAAAGAGAGTTTTTGTAAGTGGCATTGTAATTCTTTTCATGATGGTTGGGATTATATCCCTTGAGGCTCCTGCCGCTCAATCCGCTTCCGGCGGAGAAATAAAGATAGATTTTTCCTGTACCGCAGCCCCAGGGAGTGTCCTTGACCTAGCTACAGTGGAATTCAAAACTATTGTTGAGAAAAGAAGCAGAGGCAGGATCTCAGTAACTCTTTATCGACATGGCGCGCTATATGACCCCAAGGGCGAGATTGAGGCAATAGCTAAAGCGGGTTTAGCAATGGCTATTCTTAGCATGTCTCATGTCGGTGGCAGGTCCCCTGCTCTTGAATTCATTGGAGGCTTAGGGGCACAAGGTTGCTGGTCTGATCGTGACCACTATTGGAGGTTTACTGATTTACCCGAAACTCGTCGGATCGCGAGAAGTGAGTTTGAGGCCAAAATCAATGCCAAACTCCTGAGTCTGCTCTCATATGGTCCTGGAATCATTGGGAACTCAAGGAGGCCCATTCATACCGTAGAAGATTATAAAGGCCTCAAGGTGAGAGCTGCTGGGAGTGCTCAAGCTTCACTTTACAAGGCCCTTGGCATGGTTCCTACTGAGCTCAGCGCTAAGGAGGTTTATATGGCTTTACAGAGGGGTACAATCGATGGCGCCTCATCGGGCCCTGAACGCTTCTTCAAGTCGAAATGGTATGAAGTGACAAAGTACCTTACCCAGGATGACGCTGTCCCTGGGGTCAGTATGTGGTTGGCAATTAACCTTGATTTCTGGGATAAGCTATCCCAACAGGATCAACTGATTTTGGCAGAGACAGCACGTGATCTTGAAAAATGGACTCGCACCTATTCTATTAAGGAAACCGAGGAGGCTTACGAAAAGCTGCGACCATTGGTGAAGGATTTCTACTTCTTTCCTAAAAGTGAAGTAGCAAAGATCAATGAGATCGCTGGACCCACAATGCACAACCTGATCGTCAAGAGAGCGGGAAAGGAAATGGGCGACGAACTCTGGACCCTGCTTTTAAACGCTAAATCAAGTAGATAGTACTCTTTTTGAAGCCTAGAGAATACCGATTCAGAATGTAGCTCAGCCCTTAGCAAGTGGAATACCCCAGGGTTTCTGAAAGAAATGCAAAAGGCGAGGCTTTCATTAGGGAAGACAGAGTGCCTTGTGGGGAGCTCCAAGAAGTTATTTTATGAAAGAACAAAGAAAGATTGGGCCGAGGGCTTTTGCAGCACTAATCGAAAATGCCTCTTTTTTCTCTGGTTTGATAGCTGCATTGGCCATGTTCTTAGTGGCAATCATCACGACCTATGAGGCGATTTTGCGGCGGATTTTCAATAGCCCAACAACCTGGGTCTTTTCTTTGTCTCTTTTCGCTATGGTGTGGTTTCCTCTCTTGGCGGCTCCCCTTGGCATTAGAGAAGGAAGGCAAATAACGGTAGACTTTCTGGTTTCCCGTTTGCCTGAAAGCATAAGAAGTCAATTGACTGTCATAAATTATTTTTTCTCTTTGATATTCATTGTTACGCTCGGATATTACGGCCTCGACATGTGCATGGATGCATACGCACGAGGCATTACAAGCGTAGAATTTCTAAGATATCCAAAATGGTTAATGTACCTTGTTTTTCCTGTTGCGACCGCCTTGATGTGCCTTCAAATCATTAGGCTGATCCTTTCTGAAGTGACGCAATTATTGGCAAACAGATTTGCTCCCAAGGCAGGATGGCAGGGCAAGTCTAGTCTAGTTTTAGCATTATATCTGGGTCTAACCGCATTGGGGGTTTATATAGTACAGGTCAGCCCCTTAGCTGGAATCATCTTCTTGATTCTGTGCTTGATGATTGGGGGCTTGCCCGTGTCCTTTGCATTGGGCTGCTGCGGTCTCATAGGGCTATTTTTACATTATCAGGGCTTTGTTGTCTTAGCTATGATTCCTGTCATCGTGGAAAGAACTCTGAATAACTTTGTGTTACTCGCCGTACCCCTGTTTATTATGGCAGGAATAATTCTAAACAAATGCGGCATTGGAGAGCGGGTTTTCGATTTTGCCAGTAACTGGTTAGGTTCCCTTCCAGGTGGGTTGGCGATCGCAACAGTGATTGCATGCGCTATTTTTTCAGCAATTATAGGTATTAGCACTGCTGTGGCCGCAGCTATTGGTTTTACTGCCATTCCGTTATTACTAGCACGGGGTTATACCAAAGAACTAGCTTATGGCAGTGTGGCTGGAGGAGCTCTTGGCGTCCTTATTCCCCCCAGTGCGGGCTTAATTTTCTATGGTTACTTAACCAATTCCTCCGTAGGGAAGTTGTTTGCCGCCGCATTTGTACCTGGATTCGTCGTCGTTGGGCTCTTTGCAACTTATTGTGTATTCTATTGTTTAGTGACTGGCAAATATGAAAAACCTTCAGTCACATGGAAAGGCAGGATCATTTCGTTGAAAAAGGCCAGTTTAGGATTGTCTGCGCCACTAATAGCACTAGGTGGTATTTATAGTGGCTTTTTTACTCCTACCGAGGCAGCTGGTGTCCTTGTCGTCTACAGCATGATCATCAGCCTTATTCACAAAAGTGTGAACTGGCGTGAGTTTGTGTTAATTCTAAAAGAAAGTGCAGAGCTTGGATCTGTCCTTATGATGGTAATGTTAGGGGGGATGGTATTGGCACACTTAACTGTACGTTTGCAAGTCGCAGCTAGCATCACAGAATGGGTCGCAACCGCTCAGATACCGTACTGGATGACAATAACTGCGATATTTCTGCTTTATTTGATACTGGGCATGTTTCTGGATGGGCTCTCCGCTACAATACTTACCGTACCTATCCTCTTCCCCTTAATGCCTGTTCTGGGAATTGACGTCATTGTATTTGGGGTAGTTTTAATGATATTTTTTGAGACAGCTCTTCTTACTCCTCCTGTGGGCTTAAACCTTTTTATTGTTCAAGCTATTACCGGTGACAACTTGTGGCCTATTTTTAAAGGAAATATCCCTTTCGCTGCCCTTTTGCTTCTGGGAGCGGTTCTTTTGTTCATGTTCCCGCAATTGGCCTTATGGCTTCCAAGCATACTAGGCTTATAAGTACAGCCTGGAGATGATGCTCAATTGGATGAGGAAACAATGAAAAAAACCACCACTCTGAAAAAGTTATTCCAATAGAATTGTCCGAGAGCATACATGATATGGTAGCAAGATTTGAGTACTTAGAGAATGTCAAAAAGCTCCCAAAATTATTGTCTAAGAGTTGATTGTCTTTGAATGCCCGGACAGCCAAGTGATGTATGATTGGCAATATGGGTATTCTTTTAATTGGAGGTCGGCATGTCTGCTGAACAAATCGCTTACCCTTGCACAGTCATGCGGGGAGGGACGAGTCGAGCGCTCTTTTTCAAAGAAAAGGATTTGCCCCCAAAGGGTCCAGAACGTGACTATATTCTCATGAGAACAATGGGAAAACCCGGCAATCTTGAAATCGACGGATTAGGAGGTGGGCAAGTAGGTACTTCAAAAATAGCCATAATTGGACCACCAAGCATACCGGATGCAGATATTGATTATACTTTTGCGCAAGTTCTAATTGATCAAGATGCTTTAGACTACACAGGCAATTGTGGCAACATATCTTCCGCCGTAGCTCCTTATGCAATCGATGCAGGCCTTGTAAAACCTATTGAACCCGAAACTGTTGTGCGTATCTACAATACAAACACCCAAAAAGTGCTCATTGCTCGAGTCCCTGTAATCGATGGCAAGGTTAAAGTGAAAGGAAGCTATGCAATAGCTGGGATACCTGGAACTGGAGCTGAGATAACTTTGGATTTTAGCAACACAGTGGGGGCCAAAACTGGTAAATTATTGCCGACAGGAAAAGTAATCGAGGAGATTCATCTTGAAGAAGGAACAACCGTAAGAGTGAGTATCTGTGATGCAGCAAACCCCGGAGTATTTGTGAAGGCAGAGGACTTAGGCTTGCGTGGCACAGAATTGCCTTCAGAAATAGAGCATAATAAAAGTGTCCTTATACAGACAGCGGAAATTAAAAACAAGGCGGCGGTGAAAATAGGTTTAGCTGAGGACTGGAAAGCGCCAGATCCAACAATGATGTTGCCCTTCGTGGCAGTCGTTGCAGAGCCGGCCGATCATTTGACGTCTGATGGGAAACCTATTGCAGTCTCGGATGTGGATTTAGTCGCAAGGCTTATCATCCTTAACACTTGTCATCCAGCTTATGCAGGGACTGGGGCCATCTGCACAGCTGCTTGTGCAGCCCTCCCTGGTTCCGTGCCCAACCTACTGCTTCGTTCAAAAGGTGGCATTGTGCGGATTGCCCATCCCGAAGGTATTCTGCCCGTGAAAGCTGCATTACGGGAATCAAAAAACACGCTCGATTATAAGTTTGCTTTTCTTGGCTTTAGTCGTACCGCCCGAAAAATTATGGATGGCCTGGTTTACATTCCTAGCCCCGACTAGGAAATAGACGGAAGAGAGGCAAAAGATGGGAATGACAATGGCAGAAAAGGTGCTCGCCAGGGCTTCTAGCAGACGGACTGTGAAGCCCGATGAGTCTGTTACGGCGAATATTGATGTTCTAATGGTAGTCGATATGTCTTTCTACCCCGCATATAACTTGATGATCGACAACGGCTGCAAAAAGGTCTGGGATCCGGACAAAATCATTCTGGTAATGGACCATCAATATCCTGCTCAGAATGTTGCACAAGCCGAGGCCCATCGAAAAATTCGTGAGTATGTGAAAGAACAGGGCATAAGGTATTTTTACGACGGAGGGTTCGGCATTTGTCACCAGGTGTTACCAGAAAAAGGGCATATTCTGCCCGGCCTTCTTATTTTAGGAGGGGACTCTCATACCACGACATATGGCGCTTTTGGCGCTGCCTCTTGTGGCATAGGTCACACAGAGATTGCCTATGTGATGGCGAGGGGTTCCATTTGGCTTCGTGTGCCGGAAACCATCCGCTTCATACTGAATGGCGCACTCCCTAAAGGAGTCTCTAGCAAGGACATCATGCTGAAGATTGCCGGTCAGTATACCGCTGAAGTGGCACAATACAAGTCCGTTGAATTTTCAGGACCTGGAGCAAAAACATTGAGCATCGGACAACGCATGACCATAAGCAATATGGGGGTGGAGATCGGTGCCAAGTTTGCCTTTTTCGAAGCCGACGAAAAGACTTACGATTTCTTGAAGGGAAGGACCGATAAACAGATAGGCTTTTTTGGTCCTGATCCTGACGCTCAATACCCCGCAAGTTATGAAATGGATATCTCCGCTTTGGAACCTCAAGTTGCATGTCCCCATAACGTAGACAATGTGAAGCCGATCTCCGAGATCAAGGATATCGCCGTCCAACAAGCTTTCATAGGGTCCTGTACCAATGCCCGGGCGGAGGATTTGGAACGGGCGGCGGCTATTTTGAAGGGAAGAAGAGTGCACCCCGAAACACGATTACTGGTTATTCCCGCATCCCGTGAAGTGTATGCGCACATTGCCGAGTCGGGGGCACTCAAAACATTAATAGAAGCCGGGGCCATGTTTGCGCCGCCAGTTTGTGGCCCATGCGGCGGGTTGAACAACGGCATTCTTGCGCCCGGGGAGACTGCCATTTCCAGTTCAAATCGTAATTTCAAGGGCAGGATGGGCAGCCCTGAGAGCTTCGTCTATCTTGCGTCGCCGGAGACGGTGGCGGCTTCAGCAATAGAAGGCAAAATCGCAGACCCAAGAGAATATATCAGCTGACTTATTGTATGCCTTTTTTCTGGGTTTTTACCTTTTCTCCTCAAGTGAGCAGGAGGCATGATTATGGGCCTGATTATAACAGGCAAGGTTTGGAAATTCGGGAACCACATTAGCACTGACTATATGGCCCCGAGCTTTGACATGGAGGAATCCTGGGAGGAACGCAAGAGACATATCTTACACATCCACAAGGCATTCACCAGAGAGTTCCAGCCAGGAGATGTGATCGTTGCCGGAAAGAATTTTGGCTGCGGATCGAGCAGGGAAAGCGCACCCGACAATTTGAAACGGCTGGGAATAGGTTGTGTGGTTGCAGAGTCTTTCGGGCGTATCTTCTTTCGAAACTGTATGGCTATTGCTTTGCCTGCCCTGTCCTTTAAGGGAGTTCCAGAATTATTTGAAGAGGGGGACCAACTGGAACTCGATTTCGAAAACGCTGTGGTGAAAAACCTGAGTAAAGGCGATGTGCTGAAAGGGATGCCCCTGCCGCCTGAATTAGTCCATATAGTGAGAAAGGGTGGCTTACTCGCATTTTTGAGGAGTGAATGTCAAACAGATACTTAGGGACCGATTACTCTGTGTCGAACATAGTCCCAAACTGAACTATCTTTACAGAGGAGGGTTCCATGCAGAATTCATCAGCAGGTTACAGAGACTTATCAGGTTACTTCAATCTAGGCATTACGAGGGAACAATGAAAAAAACCACCACTCTGAAAAAGCTAATACTCGATAAAAAGATCCTTATCATGCCGGCAGCTTACGATGCAGTGGCGGCCAGGATCATCGAGCAGGTGGGATTCAAGGCCGTTACTCTGGGGGGATATGCTGCTTCCGCCTCCCTCCTCGGCAAACCGGATGTCTCCCTGCTCACCCTCACGGAAATGGCCACCTATACCCGGAATATTACAGAGGCAGTGGATATCCCTGTTTTCGTCGATGGAGACACCGGTCATGGGAATGTGACGAATGTGATGAGAACGGTACGGGAGTTTGAAAAAGCGGGAGCAGCCGGACTTTTTATTGAGGACCAGGTCTTTCCGAAGCGGTGCGGCCATATGGAAGGCAAACAAGTGATCCCCGCTGAAGAGATGATGGCCAAGATTAAGGCCGCGGTGGATACTAGGGAAGACCGAGATTTAATCATCATGGCCAGAACCGATGCCTTTGCTACCCACGGCATCGATGAAGCCGTAGAAAGGGGAAACAGATACAGGGAAGCGGGAGCTGATCTCATATTCGTGGAGGCCCCTACCTCGAAAGAGGACATGGTCAAAATCGCCCGTGAGGTAGAGGCACCCACAATGGCCATACAGGGCGAAGGTGGCAAAACTCCCTTGATGACCGCGAGAGAACTCGAGCAGATAGGCTACAGCGTGGTCGTGTATCCCGGATCAGCCCTTTATGCGGCTGCTTGGGCCGTAAGACGAGTCATGGAGGAGCTCATTACGTCTGGAACCACCGCCGGATGGATGGGCAAAATGATCACCCTTGGAGATTTTAACCAGGTATTGGGACTGGATAAAATCAGGGAAAGGGAGAATCATTATTACGAAAACACTCTCTAGGGTATGTAATATTTTTTCACTTTAGCAGCGAGTCCATAGAAAACCCTAATTCTATGATTTTAAAATGATAGCTTAATGATTTTACTAGATAAAATGTAATCACATACCCCAAGGCTGGAATATTTCGACTGTTTCAGTAGGGCTGCGAAATCATGGCCCTTTCAATCATCTTCGGGTAGCCACGCCCACAACATCCCGAATGCGTCCTTTGCCTCGCACGTCCTGAACCCTCGTGAGTGGAAATACTCCTTTATTGCTCGAAAATGGTACTTCTATCCCGGCACCGCTTGTGCAACAAATTCACCAAGGTCTCCATTTGTATTGGTGGTTGAGGCCATAGCAGCACCTCAAGAGAATAGCAAGCGCACACCGGAGAGCGCGAGCAGGACAATGACGAGCCGATAGAAGACTTGTTCCTGTACCCTTTCGAACAGTCGCACCCCGATGAGAATTCCCACACCTGAAAAGGGCAAGGAGATGGCTCCCCAAAAAAAGATTTTCGGGGTCAACATCCCTGCCATGGTATAGAAGGGAATCAGTAGGCAATTTTGAAGCAAAGACCACAGGAGAAATGTCGCCTTGAACTCCTCCTTCCTAAGTCCCCAAAGCGTAAGGTAGATGACGATAATTGGCCCGGATGCCAGGATCGCGCCGCCGATGACGCCGCTTAGAAATCCAGCCACCAAGCCCCACGCATCGCTTCTCAGCATCGGCGTGGTTCGTGATACTTTTACAATTGACCAAAGCACATATAGGAGCACCACGGAGCCCAGCAACTTCCGTATGCTCTCTTCGCTTAACACATGAAGCAGATACACCCCTAAAGGAAGGCCCAATGGGAGCCCTACCAAAATCGGGAGCGCGATCCTCTTGCGTAAATGTCGACGAAGGCCGTAGAGCATCCACACGGTGAGAACCAGGCCCTGCGCGGCAAGCATAGGAACAGCAATCTTCAAGCTCGTCAAGAAGCCCAGGAGCACAACGCTGACTAGAACATAGCCGAACCCGAACATGCCATAGATCAATCCTGAAAGGATGAACATGGCGCAGATAGGAATGAGAGTAAATTCGAACATCTTTCACGTGGTATGGTACGTCACGCGCGCCCGTATGATAAGCAACCCATCGCAGTGATGGCTCTATATGATCAATGAGCCGCAGCCGCGAAATATCGGGCACGAACACCCGGAGTTTATGTCATTTTTTATCCAAAAGATCCTTTATCCGCCTGCTTCCTCTGGTAGACCTCCCGACCGGCGATACCCGCTTCCCCGCCCTTCTCTTTCATCGTTGCTCCCCTTCAAACTTTCGGGGCATCTGTGACATGATATATTCGGCCATGGCCGTGATGGTGAGCGAGGGGTTCACCCCGAGGTTCACCGGCACATTGGAACCATCCACCACGTAAAGGTTGCGATACCCGTGGACCTCTCCATTGAAGCTCACCACCCCTTTCTCCGGGGTTTCTCCCATCACCGCTCCTCCCAGGATGTGCGCGGTAATCGGCACATCGAACACCACCTCCGGCCAGGAACTCATGGGCTGACCGTTGATCCTCTCCCCCATGCGCCTCGCGATCTCGTTGGCCACGGGAATATAGGAGGGGATCTTCTTCGCCCCAGGCGCGAGGGAGGAGTTCATGCTCGTCCTTCCCAGGCGCCACCAGCGCCTCCCGTAGCCCAGGCGCAGGTAGCTCTCGGTGGTCTGCATCACCAAGAGTATCGGTGTTCGCGCGGCCCAGCCGAAGGGCGACAATGACTTCAGGAACTCCCACGGATGTCTGAGCGCATTGCCCAGGAATCGCACCCAGCGAGGGATACGGCCACCTCCATCGATGAGCAATGTGGCCAGAAACGCCAGCACATCGGAGCCCTTGTTAAACCGCACCACCTCGACGTGGGTGTCCTCATCCGGATAGACGCCCGAGGTGATCGATATCTGGTCGGAATAGTCGGCATTTCTGTCCCTGGCGGTAGCTCCCACCAGTGTCTCGGAGTTGGTGCGGACATAGTTGCCCAGCTGACCGGAAAGGTGAGGGAGCAAGCCCTCAGCCTTGCATTTGAGGAGCAGCTTCACCGAGCCCATCACCCCGCCGCTGACCACCCCGCCGCCTGCCCGGTAAATCCTCTTGCTGTGGCGAAGCCCGGTTGATTTCCTGGTGAGCACCTCGTATCCCCCATCCAGGGGACGGATTCCCGTGACCTCGGTTTCGGGGATGATCTCGACGCCGTGCTTGTGTTCCGCGAGGTAGAGGTAGTTCTTGTCTAACGTATTTTTACCTCCTACCCTGCAACCCACGATACACGCGCCACAAAAGGTGCATCCCGTTCTCTCCGGGCCATCTCCGTCGAAGTAGGGGTCTAGGACTGTTTTATCTGGTTCCCCGAAGAACACGCCCACGTCATTGATGTGGAAAGTATCCTCCCCGCGGAGCTCCCTGCCGATCTCAGCCAAGATCTCGTCCGCCTTGCCCACCCGAGGGCTCGGGTTCGCCCCCAGCATGCGTTTGGCAACCTCATAGAAGGGCGCCAGTTTCGCCTTCCAGTCTCCAGGACCCCACTCTGGCTTTTCAAACACCTCATCAGGCGGCACCAGGAGCTGGTTGCAGTAGTTGAGGCTTCCTCCGCCCACGCCGGCGCCGTGGAGGACGAACACGTGTCTGAGGAAGGTGAGCGCGAAGATGCCGTAAAGCCCGAGCTGGGGCATCCACAGGCTTTTTCGAACGTTCCAGTTGGTGCGGGGGAAATCCTCGGTGCGGTAGCGCCTGCCCTTCTCAAGGACGGCTACCTTGTAGCCCTTCTCCCCGAGGCGAAGGGCCGCGACGCTCCCGCCGAACCCCGATCCGATGATTACGTAGTCGTAATCGAATTTTCCCTCAGGCTCCATGGAATCCTTCCTTAAATGCCTCAGGTCAAAACCCCGGTGTGCTCCGCACGCTCTGTGAGAGACAAATACAACGTCTTAGATAGCACCCGCACAGCCTGGTGAATCATAGTTGTTTCATGGGAACATAGTCAAGCCGGAATGACTCCTCCCTATATTCCTTGATATATTAAATAGATACACGATATTTTATACTTTTTCATCGCTTGGCAAGAAATCAAAGGTCTGGATCGAACGAGAAGGATTAAGATTGAGTTATGGAAGGACGTTATCCACTATTCAGGAAGGGAATTAGGGTTGCCGGTCCCCAATCCGGGTCGGACCTCTTTCCACATAACACCCCCACTAACCAGACGGGCGTTTTATAGCCCGGTCTGGTTCATTGGGTTGTTCGCTGATCTTATGCTACTTCAAGATGGAGTTCTTTACCTAATGCTTGAGCATAATTCACCAGAGTTGAAAGGCGGATGTCTTCTGCATGATTTTCGATTCGTGAAATAGCAGATTTTTTAGTCTGTAATTTTTCAGCTACCTGTTCCTGAGTGTAACCGGCTTCAAGCCTTGCCTGTTTAAGAAGAACACCAATTTTGAACTATTCATATCCTTTACTTATAGTCAACAGGGCTTCTTGAACATTGGATTGAAAGCGACCTTTCAGGTCGCATCAATCCTTAAAGGTTATCCGTTCTTCGATACTAATTCACCTTCGATATATCTGTGAATGATGCCAGAGATGAGAGTCTGATAGGGGACACCCATTTCCATTGCTTTCTTTTGAATTCCTTTATAATCATGGTCGTAAAGACGTATAGTAACTCGTTTGTCTTTTTTAAAAGTGTTTTTGGCCATGGCTTTGATATTTTCTATTTCCTTCTTAGATGGTGTAGAAAGTTTCATCCTTCCACTTTCATAGGCATCCAAAATATCTTTTTCTTCTTTATTGTATTTCATTATTGCCCTCCCTGCTCTCTTTGGTAATCTTTTGTTGCTTTTCTGCTTGGGATAATTGTCTTTAAAAAAATATGCTCTTCACTTAATATATGCGTGACTAAATAAATATAGCCCTCAATGTTAACAAAATAAATTTTTTGATCTGGTGTGATTGGGGACGCTGGTAAAAAAGTAAAAATGTAATTGATAAAATGGTATCTGTTCTCACGTGCAATCGCTTCTCCCCTTTCTACTGAGAACTGTACAACAGGGAAACTTAATTCCAACTACAATACTCAACTTACTTTTTTACCAGCTCCACAAATCCTCTTCAATATTTAAAAAAGTAAGAAAATATTCTACGTAGTCCATAACATTCCTTTATGATAGTACAAGGCGCCGAACGCATGGGTAAGCGGCGGGAATGAAGCGCCAGCGGAATTCCCGTCGGCTTGACCCAGTTGTTAAGCTTTTCTGCCCAACAGCTGTGTAATATGATCGAATGCGGCAAGTTTGGCCCGCTGTTCCGTCTGATAGTTTCGTCTGCTATGCTGCACAAATGAATTGTCTTCTGAACTCACCGTAGCTGCCCAGCCATCCCCTCGCGGGTACACGACAACCCGAAAGCCGTCCGCCTTGATCCATTCATTGCCTTTCGCCGAGACGCGCCATGCCCTGGTTAACCATCTCTTCCGTTTGCCGACGCGACTCTTCATGGATGCCTCTCGAGTTCGCGCCGCGGCAAGGTCGCCCTCCATGTGACCAGCGCAAATGCACCCAACGTGCAGGGCCTCCGGATAGTTGGGGTGTTCCATGTGGTGCACATAGCGAATAATTTGAGATTCACACATTTCGCATTCGAGATCAGGTTCTCCTAAGTCCTCAATATCAACGCACTGCCAACCCTTGTGAGGTACACCTGGTTTCGACCACTTCCCTCGACCGGCTGCAACCAATCTTTCTTCTTGATCAAGCGTTCCCATTGAAGATTTCCCGCATCTTGGGCTTAACGGGGAGGTGAGAGGCCGGGCGGCTTACAAATGTCTCGCCTCCGTACCAACACACACACGGCCCAAAGAAGCACACGCTTCAGAGGCGGCCGCTAACTAGCCCGGTCCCTCTCCACCGGCTTGATACTATTTAAGGCCTCCCCCTAAAGTATGGTAAGTTGCGTTTCACCACAAAC
>CAZJXD010000108.1:0-15846 GCA_964549945.1 uncultured Desulfobacteraceae bacterium
TCCCCGTTATTTCCTAACAGTCTTCAGCCTACAACCTATCTACCTGAGTAGTTGCGTGATGTTGAGCTAGGTATAGCTCTTGAATAGCTCCCTGGAGATGATCATCTTCTGAATACTCGATGTCCCCTCCAGATACTCCATACCCCTCGCATCGGCGCTGAACATACCGATGACATTGTTCTTAAAGTAGCTTCTGCCCCCCATGATCACCAGTCCTAATTGGGCTACTGACGTCACCATCTGGGTGGCAAAGAGCTTGGCCTGGGATGAGACACTCCTGTAATATGGACTTCGGCCCTGTCTCAGGGCATGGAAGCACAAGGCGCGTGCCGCGTTGATCTGTGTATACATCTCGGCCATCTTAAAGGCAATGTCCTGGCTGCTGGTGAGTGGGCGATCGAATTGAACCCTCTTGCGGGAGTATGAGAAGAGCTCATCTAATATCCGGCAGGCAAGGCCGCAGGAGATGCCCGCAAGCAATATCCTCCCTCTGTCAATGACATCGAGTGCAAGGAGCAAGCCCTTGCCCTCATCCCCCACGAGATTTTCCCTTGGAACGATGCAATCCTTATATATGAGCCTCCCCGTTGGAAGGAGTTTCAGCCCGTCCTTTTCAGGCAAAAGGGCCACTTTGAATCCCTCAATACTATCGTCAACGGCAAAGACGCTCAGAGACCGAGCCGCTTTTCTTCCCCTTGTGTTCACCAGTATTGTGTAAATGCCGGCGAGGCCTGCGTTGGAGATGAAGATCTTCTCCCCGTTAAACACATAGTGATCCCCTCTTGGCCTTGCGGAAAACTCAATAGCGCTTACATCGGTACCGGCCCTTTCCTCGGTCATCGCAATAGCACCGAACTCCCCTTCCCTCAATCGGGGGAGAAATCTTTCCCTTTGAGACTCGTCTTCTCCAGCAAGGATGAGATCCACTGCACGACTATGGGCAACGAAGATAATTCCCATGCTCGGGCACGTATACCCTAACAGCTCCATAATAAAATAGATATTCTCCTCGGTTGTCCTGGCGCCTCCGTACTCGGGGGGGATAAATCTCTTGAAAAATCCGATTTCCCTCAGGCCGGAATAGATAGGCTCCCAAGAAGGGGGGAAAACAACCCTATTATTCGTTAATTTGAGCCCTTGCTCGTACATATCTCCAACACTGCTCATCACCTTATCCCTGAGAAGACCGATAAACCTCTCGGTGAAGGTGGTATCTTCCTCTCCATCACTAAATGAACGCAGTATCCTGATCAAATTATCCAATGTCGCCTTCCTTGTGCTATGTACGCTCTATCTTAGATGATCGGTTATCCTGAATCAAGGATAATTCACCAATCCTGCGCCTTAAGATTACAGGCCATTCACATCGAGGATCTGACCCTACCCCGGCCATGGCCCCAAAAGGATTGATCAGTCGGCACCATTTCGGTAATATACGAAGGAACACAGTATTTCGCTCATCATCGCGGGACGATAAAATGTAGCAGAGGTGGACCTGTGGGTACTTCGCTTACGCGGGAAAGGATTGAGTTCCTGGCAAAGGATTATCGCCGTGGATTCATTCGGCACTGCGGCTTAGAGTCCGTACATATAAAGAGGGGGCTGTTCGAATCTCGTGTTATGATCGGAGAACACCATAGAACGCAGGACAACTTTGTCCATGCGGGCCTCATGGCTACCATGGCCGATCACACTGCCGGTTATGCGGCCTTTACCATGGTTTCCGAGGAGTTCCGAATACTAACCATTGAGTTTAAGATCAATTTTTTAAAGCCCGCCTACGGCAATGAGCTGAGATGCCGCTCCAGGGTAATTAGCAAGGGGAAACAGATTATTGTGTCAGAATCCAAGCTCTATGATGTGAGGAGAGGTCACGAAACGCAAGTGGCTGAGGCTATCATCACTCTGATGGCAGTTCCAGCGGAGAAAATAGGCAATCCATGATCGTGAGAGCATAGCGCTACTCCTTCTTAAAGAGGTTTTCCAATGCCTGTTTCGCTATTGCCTCTTTTCCGGATACGTTTTCCTTTGCTCCTTTAATGATAAAATAATCGCAAAAATTGGCCCTCTCCTTGTCAACTACCCTCTCAGCTGAGACCTCCTTACACTCGTTATATGATCCGGGATCGTAGAATTTGCACTGCACACAGCAACGGAGATCGTGTCCGCAGTGGGGACACGTATCGCTGCGTATTATCGCACCGTGGACTTCTATCTCTTTGTCACAAAAGCTGCACTGCATCATATGCATAACCCCCTATGATTGCATGAAGAGAAGGCCTCGAATAAAGAATATATAAGCGGCAGAGCGCTGAGATAAAGGATGCCAACCTTCCGATTAGTAGTTCACCTTTACAACACCTGGCAGGCCGATGTAAAGCGAAATGCACTTGCCTTTCGCCCTCGAATCGAGTAGGTAATGATGTCGTTCCGAATACAATGTTTTTCTCCATATGTCCCCTCTCCGAGCGGGTAGCGGCTGAGGGGGATTGTGGTTTCATTCCGATCCTCATCAAAACATCTTGAGCGGGAATGAAGGAAGAATATAAAAAGGCTGCAACACTGGAAAACGAGATCGAGGCTCGTCTTCTGGATTCCATACTCAACGAGAGAAATGTGCCCCATCTTATTACCTCCTATTACGATACTGCCTATGATGGCCTCTACCAAACCCAGAAGGGATGGGGTTATATCAGTGCTCCAGATGCCTATCTCGAAGAGATAAGGGAAATCATCTCTATCGTGAGAAAGGAATCCTATGATCGGGATACCATATTATAGGAGGCTGCGGGAGGTCCACCCAACCCTCCTGAGAACTCAGAGGATAGCATAAAAGGCCATCTAAGATCGCCATCCAGGATGTAGGGCTGCTTGAGATTAGAGGAACTACCCTCTATGCCTAGGGGCTCGATGCACTCGATGGCAGGCCGGTGCTCGATATCAAATTGAAATCCAGAAATCCTTGACAAGGTGAAGATTTCAAGTCACTATCCTGAAAAGGCCTAAGGCGTGCAGAACGCTATTCCGGGGGAAAGATGAACTGGAATATCTTCAGGGTTCGGGGCCAAAGCAAGGGCCGTGAGCGAGATGATGAACTCCAGACGGTGATTAACCGCATTGAGAAGTTCGCACCCCGGCGCTACCTCGAGGAACGAGGGATGTACTACTACCACTACAGACAGATCAATAAATATGTCAAACCGCTCCTTGCGCTGCTTGTTTATATCTCTGAGGAAGCAGGTGAAAGAAAAGATCAAGAGGTCTTCTTTCGGGAGCTATTCGAAAAGCTCAAGGATTTCTACGACGTAAGAGACACGCTTTCCATGAAAGAGGCCGTCAGTGACTACAGTCTTAAAGTCAAATTGCTCAAGCTCCTTAAGATATTCTATAATGATGCTACACTCACCGGCGCAGAGCTCGATAGCTACCTTGAAAAGATAGAGGACAACTAAACTAATTTGATAGAGGGCACTATGAAGGTAAAGGTTGAAAGCGAGAAGATCGTCAAGGCCGTGAAGAAGCTTGATGGGATCGAGGTGATACTGGAAAACGAAGACGATGCCAAGGAGGCCATTAATCTTATCCTGCGAAAAACGGATCTATTCAAGGGAGAGGAGCGCGGAAAACTGAAGGACGTGAAGGTAACGTCCTTGCAGGAATATGAGACTTCGGCGGTGAACTATAAGATGATCTTTCTTTTGGAATTCGTCTTTACAAACGATGTCTCCCTGGATACAAAGGTCGAGGTGATCAAGGAGATACAGGAGTTCTTCAAAAAGATTTGATCCCTCAGGCCATCCGTTTGTGGAAGCCGTGAGCCGGCTCAAGAACTGAACGCATGGTACGAGAAAGCTCAGCGTCTGAAAATACGCGCAGGAACACGTTATGAAAGGGTTTCATCGATATTTTCTCTTGACCTTCCCGGTTTTTCAAAGTATAGAGCAAGATTAGATCATAAATCTCTAAAAAGGAGGGGCATATCATGAAAAGAGGCATTGTTTTTCTCAGCGTTTTGATCTTCTCGTGTGCCTTTGTTTCCGGTGCTTTGGCCCAAGAAATAAAGGTTGGGACCCTTATGGCCCACACCGGGCCACTCAAGGAATTCGGCCCGAACATCCAGAATGGGGTGGATCTCGCTGCCAAACAGATGGCCGCAGCCGGCTTCACCATCAAGCTCATCCACGAAGACAGCGAGACCTCTGCAATTCCCGCCACGAATGCTGCCAAGAAGCTGGTAGAAATCGACAAGGTGGTGGCCATCATCGGCGCACTGGCGAGCGGCGTGACCGTTCCCGTTGCGGAATCAGTGACCTGCCCTAACAACGTGATCCTGATCTCCCCGGCATCAACATCGCCTCTCATCACTGTTCTGCCCGCGGATAAGGGAAAGGATTTCCTGTTCAGAACATGTCCATCCGATGCCCTTCAGGGAGTGATCGCTGGCAAGCTCTGCGCCAGTTACAACAAAACGGCCTCCGTGCTTTACGTGAACAACCCTTACGGACAGGGGCTTGCGGAACAGTTCAAGAAATCCTTTGAGAAACGCAAGGGTAAGGTACTCGCAATGGTTCCCCATGACGAGAAGGCCGCCGAATCCTACACGGCAGAGCTCAGGAAGGCCCTCGCAGGGAAGCCCGACAGGCTGTGCGCCTATAGCTACCCCGAACACGCAAAGGTCTACCTGAAAGAGGCCATCGAGTTCTTCAAGTACAAGAGATTTCTGTTCTGCGATGGAACGAAATCAGAGGAAATCATAAAAGCACTTGGTGCGAAAAATGTCGAGGGCCAGATGGGGACCGCTCCCGGATCGGCTGGAGGCGAACCTTATGTAATGTTCAGTGCCGATTATAAGACGGAATACGGAAAGCTTCCACCCTTGCCCTTCATTACCAACGCCTACGATGGAATGGCAGTTATAGGCCTCGCTGCCTATGCGGCCAAGGTTAAGGGGCTGCCTCTGACCGCGAAGAATATCAGGGATAATCTTCGGGCAGTGGCCGATCCGCCGGGAGAGATCGTCAAACCAGGGGAGTTCAAAAAGGCCTTTGACTTGCTGAACAGCGGCAAGAAGATCAATTATGAAGGGGCGGCCGGATCCGTTGATTTCGATGAAAACGGAGATGTCAAGACGCCTATTGAGATATGGAAGTACTCAAAGGGCGATATAGTAACCGTCAGAATTGAGATGGAGGTCCCCGATATCTAAAAGGCAAGGCTTCACCATAAAAGAGGGGGCTTGCCAAAAGCCCCCTCTTTTTTTCGCCTTACAAAAAGGCAGTTAATCCATCAGCTTGGATACCTCTTTTTCTTCCCCTAAAAGCCCTTGAGGCCTGTAGATCAAGATAATCTCAAGGAGGATGCCTATCAAGAGGAAGCGAATATAAGGCGCCCTGGCCTTCAAGGTATAGGGAAGAAGATCGGTCATAAACTTGGTTCCTATCCAGATCCCCCACACCACGAATGCCCCCAGCACAGCCCCTTTATTGTTGCCGCTTCCCCCTGCCATCAACATAACCCATATAATGAAGGTTCCATACAGCGGGGTAAAGACATCGGGAGAGATGGCCTTGGTATAGTGTGCATACAGGGCCCCGCCAAGGCCCATAACCATCGCACCAAAGACCAGGGACTGCATCTTGAAGTGAAAGATATCCTTCCCGCTCATGGCTGCGGAGACCTCATCCTCCCTTATTCCCCTCAACACCCTTCCCCAGGGAGATCGTATAGCCCGTTCAATCGATAGGTAGACGACCACCATGATTATGACAACGATGATGAGGTAGATATAATTGTAGTTCTTAGGGTCAACGAGGCTTTGGAAGGGTTGTGGCAAGCCCATCAATCCCCTCGGGCCATTGGCCAGCCACTGCTCATTGTTGAAGATGAGCCGAACTGTCTCGGCGATTCCGAGTGTTGCAATGGCAAGGTAATCCTCACGCAGCTTAAGCGTCGGGATCCCAATGAGATAGGCGATAATCCCGCAACTGATGGCCGCCCCCAATAATCCGATGATAAAGGGAAGATTAAGGCCGAAGAGCTGGCGCACATAATGGGCATAGACACCGGTTGGTTTGGGGGTGGTGATCATGGCTGAGGCATAGGCTCCTATGCAGAAAAACCCGGCGATCCCGATGTTAAACAGTCCCGTATAGCCCCACTGGATATTCAGGCCCAAGCAAAAGACCGCGTAGATCCCCGCCATGATGGCGAGTGAGACCAGATACGCGATAATCCCTCCAATTTCCACGTATCGCTACTCCTTTCCAAATATGCCTTGCGGACGAATCAGCAGGATCAAGATCATGATGATAAACGCAACCGGGAGCTTGTAGGTGGGCATCAAGAATAAAGTGGAAACCTGCTGAGCCACTCCAATAGTGAGACCGCCGATGAGGGCGCCATACATATTGCCGATAGTGCCTAATATGGTGGCTGCAAAGAGGGGAATCAGGAAATTCCAACCCATGTAGGGATGTAATTGGACATCGATCCCATAGAGGATCCCACCAGCAGCGGCCAAAGCCCCTCCTATTCCCCACGTCCAGATAATGATCCTCTCGGTATCGATTCCTGTGATAAGTGCCAGCTCCTTATTATCTGCGGTGGCCCTCATTGCCTTTCCCATCTTCGTCCTCTGCAAAAAGAGGTGGAGCGAGCTCACCAGAACGAGAACCATAATGAGAATCAAGATCTGGTCGGGCCTGATCTTTGCCCCCAAAGGGAGCTCTATAGCAGGCCTCATAAGCCCCGGCTTATAAAAGAGGGAGTCCGCGCCCCAGAGGATGAGTATGATCATTCGAATGATAAAGGCCGCACCCAGAGAGGACATGGCCAAGATAACCGGCCCGCTCCCTTTCGCGCGAAGCCTTCTATAGAGGATCTGATCTAAAAGAATGGCCGCTCCCGCCACCACCGCCATGGAGACTGGGAAGGCAATCGCCATCCTCCAGCCAAAGGAAAGCGATCCGAAGTTGGTGTCGGGAATCCCTATCCAAGCCAGGAGCCCCGTGACCATAAAAAGGGCAACGTATGCCCCCGCGGACAGGAAATCCCCATGGGCAAAATTTGCAAACCGTATGATCCCGTAGACCAGGGTAAGGCCGATCGCCCCTAAGGAGATGATGCTCCCGAGCACAATGCCATAGATGATGAGCTCTACCACACTCAGCCTCCCAAATAGAGTCGCCCGACTTCCTCATTTTCCAACAGGGCATCCCCCGTATCATCCAAGACATTTCTGCCCATAGCCAGCACATACCCGTGATGTGCCATCTTCAATGCCTCCCTGGCGTTTTGCTCAACAATGATTATGGCAACCCCCGTAGCATTGATATCTTTTATCTTCTCGAATATTCCCGATACGAGGACCGGCGCCAGACCAGCGGATGGCTCATCGAGTAACAGGACCTGAGGATCCAGCATCAGGGCCCTGCCCATTGCTACCATCTGCCTCTGGCCGCCTGAAAGCTGCCCTACCTTTTGCTTCTTCCTCTCCGCCATAACCGGGAAAAGATCATAGACCTCTCTGAGCCTCTGGCTGTAGTCATCATTCCGGATAAAGGCGCCCATCTCCAGGTTTTCGTGAATCGTCATGGAAGGAAATACGTTATCCACCTGTGGGACGTAGCTAATCCCTTTTCTCACGACTATGTTAGGCTTGAGGCCGGTGATATCCCAATCCTTAAAGGTGACCTTTCCATACCTGGGCTTCAAGATACCGAAAATGGTCTTTAATAAGGTGGATTTTCCCGCCCCGTTGGGGCCAATAATGGAGACAATCTCACCGGATTTTACGTTGATGCTCACCTCGTGAAGGATATCGACCTCGGTATAGCCTACGGTAATATCTTTTACGCTGAGGATTGTCACCGGTACTGCCCGCCCAAATAGGCCTCCAAGACCCTCTCGTCTTTTTTGATCTCCTCCGGGGTCCCTTCCGCCAACTTTTTCCCCTCGCTCATCACGATCACCGGGTTGCAGAGGCTCATCACGAGATCCATGTCGTGTTCAATAAGAAAGAAGGTGATCTTCTTTTCCTCGCATAGCTTTCTAATATTGGCCATGAGCTTTCTCATCAGGGTAGGGTTCACCCCGGCGCCCGGCTCGTCCAGGAGAACCAATTTAGGATCAGCCATCAAGCTTTTTGCCAGTTCAAGGAGCTTTTTTTGCCCCCCTGAGAGCGACCCCGCATACTCGTCCTTGAGATCTATGAGCTCAACGAATTCAAGCACCTCGATGGCCTTCTCATGAATAGCCTTCTCCTGCTTCCTCACGGCTGAAGGCCGAAACCAGGTGTTCCATATCTTTTCCCCTGCTTGGTCCTCGGGCACAAACATCAGGTTCTCGATCACCGTCATCTGGGAAAACTCGCGGGTAATCTGGAATGTTCGATAGATCTTCTTTTGAAATATCTGATGGGGAGCCAATCCATTGATATCCTCTCCCCGGAAAATGATCCTGCCCCTTTCCGGTTTGTAATATCCGGTGATAACGTTAAACAGAGTCGTCTTTCCCGCCCCATTGGGACCAATGAGCCCGGTGATTGAACCTTCATTCACCTCAAATGAACACTCGTAAACCGCGGTGAGGCCACCAAAGCTCTTCACTACCTTTTCAATCTTGAGCATAAGACGCACTCCTTGATAATAAATAAAACTATTTTATTTATATATAATCTGCTTTCAAGTCAATTCTTTTCTGCTTCATCTTAGACAATCGCTTGGCGATTTTATGCGCCCGAGGCGTGCTTATATAAGGTTAGTAGATTGACACGAGGCACGAAAAGGACCTATTATTGCAGCCTATGGAAAAGGCGCTGTTCAATTCAAGGGGCGAGCCTGTAGCCTATATCACTGAGCACGCCAGGAAAATTATCTTTCTTTGGGATGGCCACCCCGTTGCTTATCTGTACGGTCATCATGTCTACGGCTTTAACGGTCTTCACCTTGGATGGTTTATCAACGGCGTTGTGTATGAAATAGAGGGAAAGAGGATAGGTTTCACCTCGAGTACCTCTCCCTTGCCGGCCTCTCAGGAACCGCCAAAGGCAAAGAAGTATGCATTAGGTAAAACGGAACCAAGAGAGGAGGCCCCTCCCCTGCCAGACCTCGGCTTCGATTACTCAGAAGAGGACCTGGAAGCCTTTCTAAAAAGGGGAGAGGTTGGTCTCGAGCTGGAACTCGGCTCTTAGCTCCAGGCCCTTTGCCCCCACCGCCGGTGACCTTAGTGCTTCGATTCGCAAATATAGTCACGTATCTAAACGAGAGATCTCTTTACAAACGCTCACTCAGCACTTAGTCCCGAGTGAAGAGATATGTTACCGTATTTATGAATCGAGGGACTTAGTTTCCCCAAGCATCGTTCAAGACGCCTCAGCACGCCTTTCACAAGCGCCTCCACATGCCTATGGCTTCTCCAACAGACGAGGCATAAGGGAATTACGGGGAGCTTGAAGAAGCAGTGGCTTGCCCTGATCGTCGAAGCCTTTTCGGCGAGAGATAGGTATAGATAACCGGAATGACTAAGAGGGTCAGGATGGTGCTCGCGGAGAGCCCCCCGATCACGGAACGCGCCATAGGAGACCAGGCCTCTCCCCCTGTTCCTAATCCCAGGGCGAGGGGAGTAAGGGCAAGGATAGTCGTCAAGGCAGTCATTAAAATGGGCCGAAGCCTCGTCTTACCCCCTTCTATCACGGCCTCTCGAAGAGAATAGCCCCTTGCCCTGAGCTGATTGATATAATCCACCAGGACAATGGAGTTGTTCACCACGATCCCTGCCAGCATGATAACCCCGATAAAGGCCACAACGCTGAGCGAGGTTCCCGTGATGAAGAGCATGGCGATCACGCCCACCACGGCGAGCGGAATAGTCAGGAAAATGATAAAAGGGGCCATAAACGACTCGTACAGTGACGCCATGACCATGTACACGATGAGTGCTGCTCCACCAAAGGCCGCTGCCATCCATTTGAAGGACGTTCTCATATCCTGGGCAGACCCCCCTGTCTCGTAGCTGAAATCGGACGGGATCTCCATCTTCTTCAGCCTCTCTTCCACGTCCCGGGTCACCTCCCCCAGGCTTCTGCCTTGAACCGTGACCGAAACATTGACCACCCTTTGTTGATCACGTCTCAGGATGCTCGTGGGCGATACGCCCCGACGAATCCTGACAATGCTCGAGAGGGGGATTTGCTCGCCGCGAGGATTTGCGACAAAGAGATCCTCAAGGACCGCTGTGCGTTCCCGATATCGCGGATCAAGCTGAACAAGTATGTCATATTCCTCACCCTGGTCGCGAAACAGCGAGGACACGGTTCCCTTGATAAACGTGGAGATCGCGTTTGCGACCTGAAAGGCGCTCAGCCCGAGAACGGATATCCTGTCTCGATCCAACTCGATCTGCAGCTCGGGCCTCCCCGATTCCAGGCTCGTGCTGACGTCAACCGCACCGGGGACATCCTTGATGCCCTCTTTTATCTTATCGGACAGGATTCGTGCTCTATCGAGATCTTCCCCATAGAGATAGATGATGAGATCTCCCTCCTCCCCGAGGAAATGGCCCTGGGTGATCGAAAAGGTAATGCCCGGTATCTGCTCCAATTTCTTTCTCAGGGCGGATTCAATCTCCCCCTGTGATCGCTTCCTTTTTCCCTTATCGATGAGGCTGACACGGATTTCCCCCGCATATGAGCCCTTGGCAAAGGCGCCGAAGGCCTCTCCAACGCCGAGATCCGTGTTCTGATTTTTCAGCTCGGGAATAGTATCGTGGATAATATCCTCAACGTGCCGGAAGGTCATCTCCGCCGATTTAAGGCTTGTTCCAGGGGCCCTCTCCAACTGCATCTGAAATTGGCTTTCATCCATCTTTGGAAAGAAATCCATACCCACTCGCGGAATGAGCGCCAGGCTCACGCCAAATGAGATGAGGGCAATAAACAGGGTTGTCTTCCGATGGTTCAGACACCAGTTCAGGGTTCGAGAATAGCCGTCGATTAGGTTCTGTAGTCGAGAATCAATTCCATTGGAGATCCTTTTCGAGAGGGTGGACCTCCCCTCACCGCTGATCCTCAAAAACCTCGAGGCAAGGAGGGGGATAAGGGTCAAAGAAACGAGAAGCGCGCAAAAGAGCGAAAAACAGATGGTGAGGGCCATGTCGTTGAACATCACCCCTGCAATGCCGGGCACAAAGAGGACGGGGAAGAACACCGAGATCGTGGTGAGGGTCGAGGCGATGATGGCCGTAGCCACCTCTGCGGTTCCTCGATCGGCGTTCTCCAGAAGCTCTCCCCCCTTACTGAAATGACGAAATATGTTCTCCAGAACGACGATGGAGTTATCCACAAGCATGCCCACGGCAAGGGCCAGACCTGCCATGGACATCATGTTCAAGGTGAGCCCCGCCAGATCCAGCACGGCGAATGTCACCACGACGGATATGGGGATCGTAAGCGCCACTATGATAGAGGCCCGGATATTGTGCAGGAAAAAAAGGAGAACCAATCCCGCGAGCAAGAATGCCTGAACAGCGGTAGTGCTGAGGTTGCTGATGGACTTTTTAATAAAATCCGCCTGGTTGAAGATCACCCCTATCTTTACGCCCTCGGGCAGGCCGCGAACGATTTCAGGAAGTGCCTCGATAACACGATCTGCCACCTGAACGGTGTTTGCCTTCGAGTTTTTCGAGACAAGGAGCAAGATTCCCGGCTTTCGATTGTTGCGAACAACGCGGGTAAGTTCCTCGTAAGCATCTTCAACCTGGGCCACATTCCTGATGTAAATCGGCGTGTCCTCCCGGTATCCGATAACGGTGTCCGCTATCTGTTCCACTGAGCTATATTCACTCAAAGTGCGGATGCTGAACTCCGTCTCCCCCTCATCGATCTTTCCCCCCGGAACCTGAAGGTTCTCCCTTTGAAGGGCCAAGATTATCGCATCAAGGGCGATGCCTTGGGCGTGGAGTTTAGCAGGATCAATCTGCACCTGGATCTGCCGCTTCAGGCCTCCGGCCGTCTCAGCCGAGGCCACGCCCACGATTCGCTCAAGGGAAGGCTTAATCTTCCTCCTGCTAAGCTCCCGGAGCTCTGCGGGACCCATTGGTCCAGAAACGGACATGAACAGGATGGGCATCTTCTGGGGATCGAATGCCACAATGAGGGGTTCGGTGGCCTCGTCCGGCAGATACTCCCGGATAAAATCGATGTTGTTCCGGACATCTTTCTCCGATTTATCAAGGTCGATGCCCCAATCGAACTCGGCCAATACCAGTGATGCACCCAGCTTGGACTGGCTCCGAATGTGCTTTATATTTTCCACCGAGGCAACCGCCTCCTCGATGGGTTTGGTGACCAGTGTCTCCATGTCCGCCGGTGCAACGCCGGTATAGGTGGTGATGATGGCTATCACCGGAAAGGAGATATCAGGGTAGAGGTCTATCTTCAGCCGAGCCAGCCCGAACAGACCAAACCCGACCACAAACACATAGATCATGGTAAAGGTAATAGCGCGTCTTATGGAGAGGCTTGAAAGGCTCATGCTCCACTCCCCTCAGATCCTACCACTTTGACCCTGTCTCCATCCTTGAGCTGATTCAATCCGCGGACTACTACCTGTTCTCCCTTTTTCAACCCTTTGGAAACCTCCGCAACAGTGCCGGATTCATGGCCGAGCAGGATAGCCCGCATCCAGGCCCTCCCATTCTCAACAACAAAAAGGTACGTGCTCCGGCGGACATCGCCTTTGCTGCTCTCCGAACTCTCCAGGTATTCCTCCCTGTAGAGCACCGCCTCTTTCGGCACTAACAGTGCATCTGGATGAGGATCCACGGAAAGGGTAACCGAAGTAAACATCCCGGGCCGAAGAAGACCCTCTTCGTTCAAGACCTTTATCTCCGCGGAGAACATGCGGGTTTCGGGGTTGAGCGTAGGGCTCACCTTATCGATCCTTCCGTGGAAGAGCTTATCGGGATAGGCAGCGACCGTGAGCTGTGCATGAATCCCCGGGACCATGTATCGAATCAGATCCTCTGGGAAATAAACGATCACCTTCACGGTATCCATTTGCACAATCGCGACCAGGGCCTTTGCGGGGACTGCGAGATTCCCGGCATCGAAAAAACGCTCGCTTACCGTGCCGTCTATCGGGGAGGTAATGCTCGCATACGACAATCGGATTCTAGCTAAATCCAGGGCTGCCCTGGCCTGGCTGACCTGCGCCTGTAAGGCCTGCCTTTCCTCCCTGGTTGCACCCTGTCTGAGCATTCCCAATCGTTCTACGGCTGAATTGAGTTCCGCTTTCGCCACGGTATAGGCCAGCTCAGCCGTCTCAAATTGGCGTCTCGCAATGGTTCCCCGTTGATAGAGCACCTTCATTCGTTGGTAATTGCTCTCTGCATCCTCCAGGTTCGCCCTGGCCTTTGCAATCTGATCCTCCGCCTGTGAAACCTCCTCTGGTCTTGCGCCTACCTCCATCTGTGCCCACTTAGCCTGAACCACTTTTAGAGCGGCCTCGGCCTGCGCCAGCTGAGCCTGGAGCTCCTCGGATTCCAAGAGGGCTATCACATCGCCTCTCTTGATCGAATCGCCCGAGTCTACCTTCATTTCCTCGATCTTCGCCGTGATCTTTGGGTACACCTCAACCTTGGTATTAGCCTCAATGTTTCCTGTAAACTTGAGTTCCCTGGCGATGTTCCCCTGCCTTACTGGGACGATCTCGACGAGAATAGCCTTCACCGCAGGTGTCTCATTTTGCAGCTTTTCGCACGAGACAGCCACCGAGATAAAAAACGCCAGTAAGATAACAATAGATTTTCTCACAAAAAATCCCTCATCCTTCTTTTCTCTTTCCTGCCACCACTTTCCGCCTGCCCCTCGCCTCGCTCCACACATAGTTATTTTTCCTTGTGACGCCCCTGCTCGTATCGATCCAGCAAAGACGGAATCTCTCGCTCTAAAAATGCATGAAAATCCCGCAGTTCCTGAAGCCTCTGCCGTGATTCCGGAGCTCTGCCTGCGATGAGATCAAGGCCCCTTTCGGCGAGCTTACGCATGGCAGTCAGATTTGCCAGGTTATTCCTCATGAGCTCCGACCATGAACCGGATCGTATCCTGTAGCAGGTATCACGCCTTCCGGGAATACCGATCTTCTCCACAATGCCCATCTGAATGAGGAGCCGTGTCATTGAACTTATGGATCCCTTGCTGGCCTCAACTATGTTGGCTAATTGCTCCGCGGACTGGTGCGGTGGTTCGCATAGTAGAAGCCAGCCAAAGATCCTTCCCGCCATCCGGGGAAACCCCATCTCTCCGTAGAGGATCCCTACGTCTTCTATGAATTGCCTCATTTCAACCTCATCCATATCCTCGATACTATGCAATAAAAAAATATCTATTTATAATATATTTATTATTTTCAGTCAATATTGAATTTAGTAAATATTATATTGAGTATCTCTCTGGACCCCGCACTTACGCCGATATCTAGCCTCTCAGGCCCTGGAACATGAAGTGGGGAAAGGGAAGCAAAACATGAAGAGACAGTCATGGAGGGATTGAAAAGGGGGCCTCTAATCGGATCGTATCATTTGGGCGATCCCTCGCACCTCCTTGATAATCTCAACGGGATCGAGGGAGGTGAATTGTCCATCTCTGTATACTATGGCGCCGTTTATGATCACGTCTCTCACATCTCCCCCGGTTGCGGAATACACAATCTGTGAGAAGGGATGGTACATCGGTACCATATGCGGGGCACTGGCATCCACGATAACGATATCGGCCTTTTTTCCCGCCTCTATTGTCCCCACCTTATCCTCAATTCCCATAAGCTCGGCACCTCCACGGGTGGCCATGGTGAGTACCGTCTTGGCATCGAGGAGGGTTGGATCGAGCTTGGCGTATTTTCCCAGTTTTGCTGCGGCATCCATCTCGGCTAGGAGATCCAAATTGTTGTTGGAGGCGCAGCCATCTGTTCCGAGGCCCACGGTGATGCCCTCTTCCAGCATAGCATTGACCGGTGCGATACCAGAGCCGAGCTTCATATTGCTCTCCGGGCAGTGGGCAACCTTTACTCCTCTCTTTGCCAGGAGCCCTATCTCCTCCTCATTCAGGTGAATCGCATGGGCACCGACCAGACCGCTCCTCAAGATGCCGAGATCATCGAGATAAAAGGCCGGCCGCAATCCGGTTCTTTTCTCCAGCTCGATGACCTCTTCTTCGGTCTCAGAGAGGTGTATCTGGAGGGGCACGCCGAATCTCCTCGATATGTCCCAGGAATTCCGCAGCGTCTCTCCCGAGCAGGTGAGGGGGCTGTGACAGAAGAGGCCAGGGGTGATGAGATCGGAGAAATCCGCCCATCGCTCCAGAAAGCCCAGGGCGACATCGATATTTTTCTCAGGATCAGGTACGCCTGGTGCGGGGAAATCAATAACTCCCTGGGCCACGAGGGCACGCATCCCCGCCTTGTCCAACGCCCTGACTATCTCATCGGCGAAAAAATAACCGTCCACAGAGGTAGTAGTTCCCGATGCGATCATCTCCACACAGGCCAGCAGAGACGCCCAATACACGACCTCGGGATGTAGGTGCTTTGCCTCTGCCGGAAAGATATGATCGAACAGCCATCGCTTTAGGGGAAGATCGTCGGCCAAACCCCTGAATATCGTCATGGGGGAGTGGCCATGGCTATTGATCAAGCCTGGCAAGATAATGGTATCCTCAGCATTGATCATCTCCTGAGTTTCGGGCATCTGGCCCTTATGACGGGAAGTGACCTCCTCAATAGTATCACCGGAAATCATTACCCTGGCATCACGGAGAGGCTCTTGGCCATCGACCATGGTGAGCAGCGTTCC
>CAZJXD010000109.1:0-5857 GCA_964549945.1 uncultured Desulfobacteraceae bacterium
TCTTAGGTGGTACCCCTTTTTCTTCTCTGACACAAATTATGATACGCTAACCCGACAATAAGAGGGTTGCTATTTTGGCGAAAATATGGTATTAAAAACAATATTCTTCCATAAAGATGTGAACCCTAAACCAAGGGGGAGCTGTGGAATAAATTCAAAGACCCCATTTCTTATTTTAAGAGATGGGGATTTTTATTGGAAGGGGGTGCTATTGTGAAAAAGCTGGGAACTATGTTTTTTAGAAACCTACGATACCTATTCTTGGTATGCCTGATCGCATTCGGCCTGGTAGCAATCGTTGGCAGCGGTGGAGGAGGTGGCGGGGGTGGTACGACCACAACATCGACCACTACGGATGGTACTGGCGGTGGCACAGGCGGGGGTACGGGAGGTGAAGCCGGCCTTACCTACACGGGATCAACGAGCGAGGCCATCATAGACAGCGGTAATTGCCTGGCTTTCTGCGTAGGCGCATACGATGGAGCAAAAACAGGCAGTGCGACGCGCCGAAGCCAAGCCGGAAGGGATTCAGGTGAGGATACGGGGCTCCCCCGTATCCTGAGGCTTTCGCAAGCCTTGGAGGACTCCCTCCGCCAGATCGAGATCCTCAATAAACCCGGCGTAAGGGATTCTAAAGCCGTTAGTACCGTAAGCGGTACCCTGACAGGCGACTGTGGCGGCAGTGCGGACTATTCCATCAGCCTGGATGATCAAACCGGATATTTCACCGGAAACTTCACCTATACCGATTACTGTAGCGGAGGCGTCACCCTTGATGGCAGTGCGGGCTACTCCGGCCAGTTTGATATGGACACCTACGAACTGACGACCTTCAGCTTCTCTTTCGATGAGCTCACTTCTACCTCGGAATATGAATCCTACACACTCGACGGGGAGATTACCTGGGATGTTTCTGGCTCCTCTTACACTCTCGCAATGGATATGACAATGCGGGACAACACCGAACAGAAGGTGAACAAGGTCGAGGATTACTCCATGACCTTGACCGAGGCGGGAAATGAGATAGAGTTCGAGATGTCCGGCAAGTTCTATGATCCTGATTATGGATACATCACCGTTTCAACAGAAGAGCCATTTATATATAGCTATGCTGATTACTATCCTTCCCAGGGTGTATTAGTGGTGACTGGTGCTCAGGGAACGAAGGCCCGTTTAACGGTGCTCTCTTCCACCACATTTAAGGTCGAAGCGGATACTGACGGTGATGGCACCTATGATTACGATTCCGGTGTGCTTTATTGGTCTGAAGTGTGATATATAAAGATTGTTTCTATTTTAATCGATTGGCCAGCAGTAAGCGCAGATCTGTGCTTCGCTTTGGCCTATACTGTACCCACTCTTGATTAGAGCGGGTTGTGAAGCGAAAGGAGGGACCCCATTTCCCTTTTAGGGAGATGGGGTTTTCTTCTACCACGCCAGCTTTCTCCCCATCAATTTCCGGTAGAGTTTCGGCGGGAGAAAGGCCTGCCTGTGAATCTCGTCGTCATAGTATCGGGTGTCTATCTCGAAGGGCCGTCTCATATCCCGGGGATCCAGTGATTTTGAGCCGATAGCGAAGGCCCACCAGTTGCCGGGGTACGTGGCAATGGGTGCGGTGTACAGATCCACAAGCGGAAACGCCCTTTTGAGGATTTGCTGTACCTCTACCACGATATCCAGATGAAAGTGAATGGACTCGGAGTGGGTCACGAAGAGGCCCTCCGGCCTTAATGCCTTGAGAACGGATCGAAAGAAATCCTCCGTAAAGAGGGACCGCGCGAAGCCAATAATGTCGGTGGAGTCAACGATTATCACGTCTATGACCTCGGCGTGGTCCTTTATGAACTCAGCTCCGTCCATTATCTTCAACTCGACCCTTGGGTCATCTATCCGAGAAGATATTGTGGGAAAGAATTTTCTTGAGATCTTGATGACCTCCTCGTCAATCTCCACCAAGGAGACCTTCTCGGCTGTTCTGTGTTTCAACACCTCCCTTACCGCGCCTCCGTCGCCCCCGCCGATGACGGCAATGCGCTTGGGCTCCGGATGCGCATGCATTGCCACGTGAGTGAGCATCTCATGGTAGAAGAACTCGTCCTTTTCCGTGAGCTGCACTATCCCATCGAGAATGAGCATCTTCCCGAAATAGGCATTCTCTATGACCAGGATCTCCTGGTACTTGCTCTTCCCCTTGTAGAGAACGCCCTCGACCTTGTAGGCATACTCAATGGGCGAGTATGGTTCATTTTCAAAGAATCTCACCATGGCGCTATCCTTTCATTATAGTAACTACTCAGGTAGATAGATTGTAGGCTGAAGACTATTAGTAGAAAATGAGGATACGGCGCATTTTGAAGCCGTGTTTGATGCGAGAAGATGCTGTCTTTTCAACAAAGCGTAGCAATAGTGCTCTTCTGATCACTTTAAGCCTTCAGTCTAAACAGCTTCAGCCTAAGTAGCCACTCATTATATTAGGATACTCCTGGGGATGGAAAACCCATTGAACTCGGAGGCGTATGATACCGTGTAGGCGCCACTCGATAGTATGAGAATGAGCGCCCCCATGTCGGGATTCGGGAGCGCCACATACCTGTCTATGATGTCGAAACTATCGCAGCTGGGCCCCGCGATGGTCCATCTTCTCTCGGTACCTCCTCTTGCCTCGACAATGTAGGTATATCGAATACCCCCGAGGCTCTCCATCAGGCCGTTAAAAACCCCCACATCGATGTAGAGCCAGTCTTCGTCATACCTCCTCGCCTTGCCTATCACCGAGCTTACCAATATGCCCGCATCACCTACTACCGCCCTGCCGGGCTCCAGGTGTATTTTCGTATCTACGGGGAACTTCTCCCCGATGAGCTTCGCTATATTTCTCTCGATGGCGTCGATATTGGCCACCACCTTCGTGTAGTTTATTGGATAGCCTCCGCCGATATTTAACAGGCTAAGCCTTATTCCCTTGCGCTCCGCTCTCTCCCACAGGATCTTCGCCTTATCAATTGCGATATTCCAGTTGTAGGGATTCTGGCACTGAGATCCCACGTGAAAGGTGATTCCAACAGGATGGAGCCCCTTCCCCTCGGCGCATGATAAAAGCTCCACAGCATCATCGATCTCAAGCCCGAACTTCTTGCTGAGCGGCCATTCGCTGCCTTCATTGGGCACCGATAGCCTCACATAGACATTTGATCCCGGGGCATACCTCGCGATCTTCTCTAACTCCTCAAGTGAATCAAAGGCGAAATACCTCACGCCATACTCGGCCCCCTTCTGGAGAAACGGAATGGATTTTACGGGATTGCTCGAGATAATCCTCGAAGGCTCAACCCCCAAAGATGCGAGTATCTTAAGCTCTCCCTGGGAGGCAATCTCGAATCCCGCATTTTCTTTATTAATGAGATCGGCAATCGCAGCATCGGGATTCGCCTTAAGGGCATAGAATACCGTGGAATTTTTAATATTTTGCCCAATTATTGAGATATTCTCCCTTATCCTCTCGGTATCCATGAGCAGAAAAGGCGTTTGAATATCCTGCTTGTCGATGTAGGTCAATACCTTAAGAAGCGTTGACTTTGGGATAATCTCCGCGTGGAATTTCTCTATCTTGAAGGTTCTAAGCATAAGGGCCTCAGCTTATAAAAGCGTTTCACGATTTTATTGGCCAATAATACATGAAAGAGTATTTCTCTCAATATTTTTTTCTGCACGCCCATTTAGGACTTGATCTATTGCGATGGAGTGTTACATTTGTTAAGCTTTAAGGGAGACAGGCGATACTATCAATTCACTGGTAAGAGGAAGGGAGGTTTGTTCCGAAATGAAAATAATGCGCTATCTGACTATACCGCTTATAGCGGCTATATTTTTATCACTGCCCTTTGCCGCGCAAGCCGATGAGGACCGGATTATCATAGAAACCTTTTCCCACGGTGTTGACGAAAAAGGTACGCCGATCGGATGGGAGCTGAAGGAGAACGAGGGAGCCCCGCAAATTACAATCGTGAAGGAGAACAATGATCACGTATTGCATCTCGAGAGCGACAAGGCCTCATTCGGGCTAACAAAGGAGATAGATGTTGATCTCAAGCAATACCCTTTCATTAACTTCAGATGGAAAGCGGTGGAGCTTCCCAAGGGTGGGGATTTTCGGCAGAAGGACACGGATGACCAGGCAGGACAGCTCTATGTGGTCTTCGGGACATTCAAGCTTACTGCCAAGATAGTTGGGTATCTGTGGGAGAACAAGGCACCCAAGTTCACAACCGGTGTGAGCCCTGCTTGGGGTAAGACACGCTTGATCGTGCTCCAGAGTGGATCTGAAAATATCGGGAAGTGGATATGGGAGAAGAGAAATGTCTCCGATGATTACAAGGCCCTCTTTGAAAAGGAACCATCCAAGGCGAATCTCATCTCCATATTCATCAACTCCCAACACACAAAGAGCAGGGCCGAGTGCTATTATGGAGAAATCTACTTCTCAAAGAGATAGGAAAGCTCCCCGCGCTTCCGCACGGGGCATCCCGGCGAAGGCGAGAAAATTGCCCGAACACATGCGCCCCGTTGAATCCAAGGCGCATCTTCCGTATATCCACCACAATCAATGCCTTTTATGCCATACCGGCCATCCTTTTCTATCCTCAAAAAAGTGCAACAGCCTTTGCTTAGCGCGAATATCGGCCACAGTGGCTGCTGGAAAACAACTTGACAATAATAGGGAAAAAGGCGTAGGAAGTCTGTATGTGAACGCATAGAGGAGATCAACCCCAATGAGGAGGAGACAGTTGAGATATAAGTATATCTATTTCGGTCTTTTTTTATGCCTCTCCCTTCTTTTAAGTTTTTCTCCGCCGATACTCGCGGAAAAAAAGGCAATCACCCATGTCGTTCAGAAGGGTGATACGCTCTGGTCAATCTGCGAGAAGTATTACGGTGATCCCTACCTCTGGCCAGAGCTTTGGGAAATGAATAAATTCATCACCAACCCTCACTGGCTTAAGCCCGGCGATGTGATCACCCTTTTAGAATACAAGAAAGAAGCAACGCCCACACCCGCGAAAAAGGAAGTGGCACTAAAGGAAGAGAAGCCCTTAGAATTACCTCAAGAGCCTGAGAAGCCCAGGGAGATAAGGGGAATAAACGTTGCAAGCCTCACCAACGTGGAGGCCCTCGGCTTTCTCCGCCGGCATCCAATTGAGCCATGGGGAAGAATCTTTGATTCCGAGGGTCAGAAGGTAATGATCGGCGAGAATGATATCGTGTATGTAAAGATGTATAAAGAAGGTATTAAGCCCGGTGATAAATTTACCGTATATAATATCTCGAAGCCCATCGAAGATCCATTGAGCAAAGAAGAATGCGGATACATCCACTTCTTTAAGGGAGTGCTGATAGTTCAAGAGGCCAAGAAGGGCTACCATGTTGCCAGGATAGTTGAATCATTCAGGACTATTTACAAAGATGATCTCCTCATGCCGTATCACTCAGTCTCTCCTTGCGTGCTTCCGCTTCCCTACCAAGGTGATCTTGCTGGCCATGTTCTCGCCGCAAAAGACGATCTACAGCTCCACGGCCAGTACTCCGTGGTGTATATTGAAAGTGGATTCAGCAAAGGCGTGAGGAGGGGCAACATATTTGAAGTCATAGAGGAAAGGGAATCGTACACGGAAGACAAACACAGCGTCGCCCTGCCCCCTGCTGTTCTTGCTAAAATTCTCGTTCTGGCAACCACGGAAGACACCTCTGCCGGCGTGGTATTCTGGGCCTCCAGAAGCTTCGGCAATGGTGCGAAGATCAGGCCTGTGCTCTGGCAAAAGCAATTCAGGGAATTAGCTAGTTTGCCAACCTGCCCCGTAGA
>CAZJXD010000109.1:5957-15704 GCA_964549945.1 uncultured Desulfobacteraceae bacterium
TATACCGCATAGAAGAGTATGTCGCTTGACGGCCATATCGCATTGATCACCGGTGCTGGCCAGGGCATCGGCAAGGCCTGCGCGTTTGCCCTCGCATCAAAAGGGGCGGAGCTGATCGTATTGGATAAAAACCCCGATACCCTTGGCCAAGTTGCTCGCGAATTGAAACAATTGGATTACAAGGTTGCGGATCATGTGGTGGACCTGACCAACCTCGAGAGGCTCCGAGATGTTGCCGGTAATATAAAGAAGGTCGGGCTTATAGATATCCTTGTGAATAACGCCGGATTCGATAGGCCCGGCACCTCAGATAAGATAGATAGAAAAGGGTTTGAGGAGGTTATGACCATTCATGTTTCCGTCCCCTTGACCCTCATCCAGATATTGCTTCCCGATATGAAGAGAGCGGGATGGGGCCGTATCATCAACGTGAGCTCCGTGTATGGGGCTATTGGCGGCAAAGGAGAGGTTGCCTACTCAACTGCAAAGGCGGGGATTATTGGATTGACGAAATCCGTGGCAAAGGAATGCGGAAAAGATGGGGTTACCGTCAATGCAGTGCTGCCAGGGCTCACCAGAACCCCGACCATAGAGACCTTTATGGCTGAGAAATACAAACGGAAAATAATAGCCGATACGCCCTTGGGCCGGATGGCTGAACCCGAGGAGGTGGCACGGGTAATTACATTTCTGGCCTCCGATGATGCCTCATTTATCACCGGCGTTGCCTTGCCCGTTTCAGGGGGATGGGGAATATGATGGGTTGTGATACTGGAGTCTACCGATTGCTACACCGAGGCTGTCCGAATAGCCACTGGCAAGCTAGATTTTATAAACATTTTTGGCCACAGGGCCTCGCTCACCGTCTTCAATATCAAAGCTCACCTGATCTCCAGCCGCAAGCTTCTTGAAGCCGGACATAGTAATGGAGGAGAAATGGACGAATATGTCAGGACCTTCTTCCTGTTCGATAAAGCCGTACCCTTTCTTGTTGTTAAACCACTTAACCGTGCCCTCCGCCATAGCGCCCACCTCCTTTTTCGATATCGCTCCTAAAGTCTCAGGCCTCAGCTCACCCCTTTGGCAAGGGAAAAGATCCTTTCGAACAAAGCCGACTCTGGAGTTGAGCCGGCCCAATGAGCAACGAAACGTAATACATAGCTTTTCCGAATGTCAAGCGAAAAGGGGGCCTCCACCCTTGTGAACGTTGCGCTAAAGGCCTCTTTCAGGGGTTTATCACCAGGAAATTCTCCCGAAATCTACCGCAGCGATGCCAGGCTTATTAAATGTGCTCGGCTTAATTGCGCCCTTAAACCTTGGGAGCTCAAGAAACCAGAGAGCGAGGAGGCAGAATAGATGAATGAAAATGAGGACATTCCTTTAAGAAAGAGAATAGAGAGAAGACAAAAAAACCTTGACTCAGCATTATTTTGATTATATTCCACCAAAAAACATTCACATTATGCCGCTCCATGAAACAATGGGCTGATCCCACATTTAGTTGGCTCGCGCTCAAGATGATTCCCAATTTGGGCAACATCACTTACAGACGCCTCCTCGATAGATTTGGCGATCCGGCGAATGTGTTTAACGCAAGACTTCATGAGTTACTCAAGATAGAGGGAATACGAGCTGAAACAGCAAAGAGGATTGTCTCGAATGGATGGGAGGGAGATCCCTACAGAGAGTTACAGCAACTAGAGAAGATCGGGGCAAGGCTCATAACGATCTCCGATTCTTCTTACCCAATGGATCTCAAACAGATCCATGATCCCCCTCCCCTCCTCTACCTGAAGGGAAACGATCTACCCTTAAATAAAACAATGATCGCGGTGGTAGGCTCACGAAATCCAAGCCACTATGGGCTGAAGGTGACCGAGGAGATATGCCAGGGCCTTGCTATGCTCGATATCGCGATCGTCAGCGGGATGGCGAAGGGGATCGATGCTGCGGCCCACTGGGGCTGCTTAAGGAGAAAGGGCTCTACCGTTGCCGTGTTAGGCTCCGGTATAAATGTGATATATCCGAGCTCTAACGACAAACTATATCACTACATCGTGGAGAACGGATCGGTGATCACTGAGTTCCCCCTTGGAACCCCGCCTGAGGGGAGGAATTTTCCCATACGAAACAGGATAATCAGCGGCCTGTCAAAGGGCGTTGTCGTTGTCGAGGCCTCAAGGAGGAGCGGCTCTCTTATCACTGCCTCCCTGGCTTTGGAACAGGGCAGAGAGGTCTTTGCAGTACCCGGGAGCATTGAATCCTTTAAGAGCACCGGAACCCACCTCCTCATTAAGCAAGGGGCCAAACTAGTGGAAAACGCGGATGATATATTGCAGGAGCTTGGATCAAGTTTCCCCTCCTCTGGTGACGGGCCTCCACCTAAAAAAGCAGCACTGCCACCCTTGGAGGAGGATGAAAGAGGGATATTTGATATCCTTAGCAACTACCCGCTCCACATAGATCAAATAGCGAGATCGAGCAAGCTTGATTCCGCAAAGGTAGCAAGCATCCTAACGGGCCTTGAGCTGAAGGGAGTAATCAAGCAACTCCCCGGAAAGATGTTTGTCGTTTCTTGAAACCTGGCACGCACAGGTATTCTCAAGTATCGAGTATCAAAATAAAAATGGCTAAGAAAAAAACAACAATACGCAGCAGGAGATCACCTTCGATACCTGATACAGAGGATAAGCAACTGGTGATTGTTGAGTCGCCCGCCAAGGCGCGGACTATCAATAGATACCTAGGTCCCCAGTTCGTGGTCTCGGCCTCTGTGGGCCACGTCAGAGATCTTCCGGACAAAAATCCAAAAGGCTTTAAGAACCCCGTGCCCGGTGTTGATCTCGATCACGATTTCACTCCTACCTACGAGATCATCAAGGAGAAGGCGGCGACGGTCAAACAACTAAAACAGGCGGCAAAAAAGGCATCGGGCATCTGGCTTGCTACAGACCTGGATCGTGAGGGAGAGGCTATTGCATGGCACCTGACAAAGGCCCTCGGGATCGAATTAGAGGATGCCCACAGGGTGGTATTCAATGCCATCACCAAACGTGAAATTGACAAGGCCTTCCGCAATCCGCGTACAATCAATATGGATAAGGTCAACGCTCAACAGGCACGCCGGATTCTCGATCGTATCGTCGGCTATCAGGCCTCGCCGCTTCTATGGAGAAAAGTTGCCAGTGGATTAAGCGCCGGCCGAGTACAATCCGTAGCGGTCCGGTTGGTGGTGGAACGCGAGCGCGAGATCGAGGCATTTGTACCAGAGGAGTATTGGAAGGTGATGGGCTACTTTACCACTGACCTGGACAATGCCAGTTCCATAGGAGAGCAATGGCAGAAATGGCTCGCGGAACCGCCCGCAGAGGGAAAAAGGAGAAAACCAGATAGTCGAACGGCACGGGAGAAAAACCGTTGGCTCGTTGAGCACCACAGCCTCGCCGCGGAGCTGGTGGAGATCGATGGCGGAAAATTCGAGCCCAAGGACGCAGAGGCAACCCTGGAGGCCGTGAAGCGCGCGGGCTTCAGCCTTGATGAGCGCATCGAGGAACAGAACCCTAAGGCCACAGGACCTGCACAACATATCATACGGTTGAAGGGTCACCTGGTCGAAGGTCCTGCCTGGAGGGTAACCTCTGTTCAGAGCAAGCGAATGAAAAGCCACCCCTATGCGCCATTTATCACCAGCACCCTCCAGCAGACAGCCTCCAGCCAACTTCGCTTTCCCCCTCATCTCACCATGACCATCGCACAGGTGCTGTATGAGGGTGTGCAAGTCCATGGAAGGGATTCGGTTGGCCTTATTACGTACATGCGGACCGACTCCACCCATCTCTCAGATGAAGCTGTCGGCATGGCGAGGGCCTACATCGACTCCCATTTCAGCGATGAGTACCTGCCACCGAGACCAAACAGATACACCTCTCCGGTGAAGGCAGCACAAGAGGCCCATGAGGCGATTCGACCCACCGATGTGAACCTCACGCCGGATAGCATTCGCTCATCCTTAAGGGAGGAGCACTACAGGCTGTATAAGCTCATCTGGGAGCGGTTTGTGGCATGTCAGATGACCGAAGCCCAATGGGACTCCACGGCTGTCCTGATCTCCGGCATGGCCGACGGCGGGAACCTGGTCTTTCGGGCCACCGGTCGTGTGCTCGTCTTCGACGGGTATTACGCGGTGGCTGGCGTGCCGCACACATCCGAGGATGTGCTTCTGCCCTCCCTCGATCAGGGGCAAGAGCTGGCAGCAATTCAGATCGATCCAATCCAGAATTTCACCTCACCGCCTCCTCGGTACACCGAGGCCTCTCTGATTAAGAAGCTCGAATCCGAGGGGATTGGCCGACCCAGCACCTACGCTCAGATTATTCAGGTTATTCAGAACAGAAAGTACGTGGAAAAAATCCAAAACCTGTTCTACGCAGCCGATCTGGGCAAGATCGTTACCGACAAACTGATCGAGGCATTCCCTGAGATCCTCCAGATCAGCTACACCAGTGATATGGAACAACAACTGGATGACATCGAGGAAAAGCATGCCGATTGGAGACAGATGCTCAAGGATTTCTACAAGCCCTTCAAGGAGCGTCTCGACAGCGCATACAGGGAAATGGAGCATGTCAAGGCGGAGGTTCAACCCTCACCCCATACCTGTCCACAGTGCGGCAGTGCTACGGTCTATCGTTTTGGCAGCAGAGGTCGATTCATGAGCTGTTCACAGTATCCCAGGTGTAAGTTCTCGGCACCCATTGACCGCAACGGAAATCCCCTCTCTCCGGAGCAGACCGAGGTAGCGTGTCCGAAGTGCGGGGCGCCGATGTTGTTGCGCAAGGGACGGTTCGGACCCTTCTTGAGCTGCACCAAATACCCTGACTGTGATGGGAGCCTGAAGCTCGATAAGAAGGGCCGCCTCATAGCCCCAAAGACACCGCCATTGCTCACTGATATACCGTGCCCGAAGTGCGGGGCCCCGCTGAATCTTCGCCGAGGAGGCCGGGGCCTGTGGCTGAGCTGTTCCATGTATCCGAAGTGCTCGGGAAGAGTTTCCTGGAGCTCGCTCGACAAGGACACACGAAACAGCTGGACAGAGAGGCTTGATAAACACGAGAAAGCCCACCCAAGGGCTATCATACGCAAGCTGGATGGAACGCCGGTTGAGGAAAACTGCAAGCCAGGGGTCCAAAACGATGAGATTCAGGCGGCTTAGATGCCGCTGTGACCAAAACCTCCCTCCCCTCTTCTCGTGGGATCAATCTCATCTACCTCCTCAATCCTAGCCCGGTACACCTTGCCGATAACCATCTGGGCGATACGATCACCTCTGTGAATGGTGAAGGGCTCCTTTCCCCAATTGATTACTATCACCCCTATCTCGCCCCTGTAATCAGCATCTATCGTTCCCGGAGAATTCACCAATCCAAGGCCATGCCTCAAGGCCAGCCCGCTCCGCGGTCGAACCTGTGCCTCGTAACCCCTTGGCAGCGAAATGGATAAACCAGTTGGGATAAGCCGTATTTCACCTGCCTTCAGGGTGAGATCTTCCTCCACTGCTGCGCAGAGGTCAAGTCCGGACGATCCATCGGAATGGTAAGACGGCAGTGGCAAATCCGGGTTATTATCCAGCCTCTTTACCTTGATAACAATTCGGTCCATAACATAAAGAGAAGTGGCTACAGTGAACTCCTAAGAAACCAAATGTGTAAAAGAGCATGGAGATGTCTTTTTTTGTCTCATGCCCTATAATGAATGCACTGGCAGACCCCGATAAATCGGGGCACCTACCGCCGTGTCGTATCATAGTCAAATCCGCGTTGCTCGTGTGCCCCGATTTACGGGGCACGCTGATACCCCCTGTTAAAGGGCATGCAGCAAAAAAAGACATCCCCATGCTCAACAGTGAGTTTCTTTCATGTATAACTCTGAAGAGCAGCGTCAGAGTCAAGTGCTAAAATGTAGCTCTTCAGGTTGATAGGCTGAAGACCGAAGCGGGAAAGGACCTGACAGTCTTCAGCCTTCAGCCTATCCACCTAGTGTAGCCCATTTCAGAAATTGAGGGGATCCACCGCTATCTGATCCTCATGTATGGGTCCCAATACGGTTAATGAAAGGCTTTCCGGGGAAAAGATCCTCCTCGAGGCCTCTACCACCTCATGGAGCGTCACCTTCTTCAGTTCAGCAAGTAACTCCCTGTATCCAATATATCTCCCGAAAATGAACTCGTTTCTCGCCAACCGCGTCATCAAGACATCGTTATTTTCTGTAGCGAGCAAAATGCCGCCGGCGAGGTACTCCTTGGCCCGGGCGAGATCGCCGTCATCCAGATCTCCGTTTTGAACGCCCTTTATAAGCTGAACGATGAGCTCCAGCACCTCATTAGTCTGTTCTTTGTCCGTAGCCACATAGACCTTTATCATGCCCGTATCGATATACCCGCTGAGACTGGAATACACGGCGTAGGCGAGTCCCCTTTTCTCCCTGATCTCCTGGAAGAGCATGCTGCTCATATTTCCACCGAGCAAGGTGTTGAAGATAGACTCCGCAAACCGCTCCCTTGCCGAGAGCGACGATGCCCGGGCGCCCAAACACAGGTGCACCTGTTCCATTTCCTTAGTATGGGAGGATAGGGATGGCGTGCTTGAGGGAGTAAGTCTATCCGGGAATGAGCCCTGCTGCGGGGAGAGGGTTTCGAAGAGCGGTTTGAACGAGGCAACCAGAAGGTCGTGATCGAGGTTTCCAGCAGCTGCGATGGCTACCCTTGTGGGGGAATAAAATCGTGACACATATCGTAGGATATCATCCCGTGTAATGCCGGTGACGGTCTCCTTGGTGCCCAAAATGGGCTTCCCCAATGGGTCTCCTGCCCAGAAGGCCTGGTCGAACAGGACCTGTACATACTCATCGGGGGTATCCTCCATCATGTGAATCTCCTGGAGCACAACGGATTTCTCGAGCTCCAGATCCCTCTCAGCGAAGACCGAATTGATGAAGATATCGGAGAGAAGATCGATTAAAAACTGGAGGTGCCTATCGAGAACCCTGGCATAGAAGCAGGTTTGTTCCTTGCTGGTGAAGGCATTGGAAAACCCGCCGATGGCGTCTAGATCCTTTGCGATCTCCAGTGCCGATCGGCTCTTGGTGCCCTTGAAGATCATATGCTCTATGAGGTGGAATACCCCGCGCTCCTTCTCGTCTTCATCCCTCGAGCCGGCATTGACCCAGATACCCATCGATACCGACTTCGCATGGGCTGCGCGCTCGGTAATGAGCCTGATTCCGTTGTCAAAGATCGTCTTCCTATATTTCATCCACGCTGTGCCCCAGTGCTGCCTTTCTGGAAAGCCTTATCTTTCCGTTGCTGTCGATGTCAATCACCTTCACCAATACCTCATCACCCTCCTTGAGAATATCGGTAACCCGCCTTACCCTTTCATCGGCGAGCTGAGATATATGTATCAGGCCTTCCGTACCTGGCATGATTTCCACAAAGGCCCCGAAATCGACAATCTTTATGACCTTTCCCGCATATAATTTCCCGACTTCCGCCTCTTTGACGATATCCTTGATCATCTCTATGGCCCTTTGCGCGCCCTCGCTTTCGGTAGAGGCAATAGAGATCTTGCCGTCATTATCGATGCTTATCTGTGTACCCGTGGCTACGGTAATATGCTTGATCATCCTCCCGCCCGGGCCGATGACATCCTTTATTTTCTCGGGCTTCACCTCTATGACGGTAATTCTCGGCGCGTATTTGGATATCTCCGGCCTGGATTCTGATAACGCCTTATCCATCTCATCGAGGATCTTGAGCCTTGCCTCCTTTGCCTGAGACAGCGCTTTTCCCATCACCTCCTTGGTGAGCCCATCGATCTTGATATCCATTTGAAGTGCTGTGATACCGGTCCTCGTACCAGCAACCTTAAAATCCATATCACCGAAGTGATCTTCATCGCCCACAATGTCGGTCAATATGGCCACCTCGTCCCCCTCCGAGATCAAGCCCATTGCCACGCCCGCCACAGCTGCTGTTACGGGAATGCCTGCATCCATCAGGGAAAGGGAGCCCCCGCATACACTTGCCATGGAGGATGAGCCATTTGACTCCAATATTTCAGAGACCACCCTGATGGCGTATGGGAAATCCTCCTTTTCTATTAATACCGGCAGAAGTGCCCTCCTTGCCAGGGACCCATGGCCGATCTCTCTCCTGCCCGGGGCGCCCAATCTTCTGGCTTCACCCACGCTAAATGGGGGGAAATTATAGTGAAAGGTAAATCTCCTAAAGCTATCCCCATAGATCGATTCTATCCTCTGCTCATCGCTCTCGGTGCCGAGCGTGGTGGATACCAGGGCCTGGGTCTCCCCCCTGGTGAACAGCGCCGATCCGTGAACCCGTGGCAATACGCCCACCAAGCATTCTATGGGCCTGACCTCCGTGAAGGAACGGCCATCGATCCTTCGTCCCTCCTTCAATACCATATGCCGCACCAATCTCCTCTCGAGATCGTGGATCGCGTCGGTTATCTCTCCCGTTCTCTCTCCGTACTCCTCTTGCATTGACGCTATAATGGAGTCGGTGACCTCGGCCTTCTTCTTCTGCCTCGAGGTCTTGTTGGGCTGCGACAATGCCTCCCTCATGAGGGTTTCCCCTAATTCGGTCGCCTTCGCCATCAATTGTCCATCGGTCTCGGGTGAAAGAAAACTCCTCTTCTCCTTACCTGCTGCCTCCCTCAACTCTAATTGCATATCGATTATGGGCTGCAAGCTCTCATGACCGAAGAATATGGCATCGAGCATATCGTCTTCCGAGACGAATTTGCTCCCGGCTTCCACCATCACCACGGCCGTCTTTGTCCCCACCACAATGAGGTCGATATCGCTCTTTTCCAGTTCCTCCAGGGTGGGAAACGCAATAAATTTTCCATCAATTCTGCCCACCCGAGCACTTCCAACAGGGCCCATGAACGGGATATCCGATATGGTGATCGCGGCCGAGGCACCCAAAATGCCCAGGGGATCGGGATCGTTCTCCCTGTCAAATGACAGCACACTGGCTATTATCTGGGTCTCGAAATTGTAGTGATCTGGGAACAGCGGCCGGAGGGGCCTGTCTATCAGGCGAGAGGTTAAAATCTCCTTTTCGCTTGGCCTGCCCATATCCCGGCGCCAGAAATTGCCCGGAATCTTACCCGCGGCATATGACATCTCCTGAAAATCAACGGTGAGGGGAAGGAAATCAACGCCTTCCCTTTTCTGATCAGTGGAGACCACCGTGACCAGCACAACCGTCTCGCCCATGGTTACCACCACAGCTCCACTGGACTCACCCGCCACCCTGCCGGTCTCCACATTTACTGTCCTTCCATTGAAATCCCTTATTACATTCTTGATCATCTCTTCTTTTCCTCTACTTTCTCAGGCCTAATTCCTGAATAAGGTCTGTATATTGAGCAGGGTCCTTTTTCCTAAGATAGGCTAAAAAGCGCCTTCTTTGACCCACCATCTTTAAGAGTCCCCTCCTCGAGTGATGGTCCTTGGGGTGCGCCTTAAAATGCTCGGTGAGATCGTTTATCCTCTTGGTCAAAAGCGCAATTTGAACCTTTGATGAACCCGTATCCCTTTCGTGAATCTTGAACTTCTCGATTATCTCCTGCTTATCCTTACTCGTTAATACCACTTTTATTCCTCCTTAGCTATTGTGAATGGCATTAGTACTTAGATGTTAGCAAATGACCCCGACACTTC
>CAZJXD010000110.1:0-2164 GCA_964549945.1 uncultured Desulfobacteraceae bacterium
TCTTTTTTTATTGACAAAGACTTACAACTTTGCTTAATTCAGTGATAATTTTTCACAGACCAGACACATGTTGCCGAGGAGAGCGTTGATTACGATGAAGAAGGCACCTTTTATATTGCTGGGGACTTTTCTTTTATTGTGGACTTTTTCCTTTATGCCTGCTCTGGCAGAGGAACCCAAGGATATTCTATCCATTGAGGCTTACGACATGCTCAATACCGTTCCTAATACGTACCTGATTGATGTGAGAACACGGCCGGAGTATCAATTTATTGGTCACCCCCCAACGGCATATCTGTTCCCCTACTGTTTCTGGAATGGCAACCTCATAAAGAAAGGTGAAAACTGGGAATATCAATTCAATATAAAAAATAAGGCCTTTGTGGAGGAGATAAGCAAAATATTTCAAAAGACCAACAACCTCCTCATAATATGCAGGGACGGCACCAGAAGCATTCTTGCAGCCAGGGATCTCATAAAGAGCGGGTTTAAGAGCGTCTACAACGTGAAGGATGGATTTGAAGGCCCCCTTTTTCCCTATTTTGAGGATGAGAACAGGCATAAATTCTACAGACAATTGGCCAACAGAAACAAGATCCCCGGGTACAATCACCGACGTTTTTATGGATGGCAATGGTGGAACCTTCCCTGGACCTACGAGATAAACACTAAATTTATTTACCCCCCTGATTTGAGTCAGAAAAAAGAAGAGAAGAAGTGACGCTAAAAGAGGGACCGAAGAAAGGCCAGTGCGAGAATCGTCTTGCTATCTTGTATCTTGTGGTCCCTAATCATGCCTATGACCTCTTCGAGGGTTAGTATCTTCACGGATGATATTTCATCTTCATCTATCTTCGTCTCAAGCCGCTTTAAATCCTTGCCTACATAGAGGTGGATGAGCTCGTTGGAATACCCAATAGCCGGTGCATAGGTATAAAGCCATGTGATATGCTTGGCCTCATAACCAGTCTCTTCCACGAGTTCCCTCAGGATACATTGCTCAGGGTTTTCGGTGTTATCGAGCTTGCCGGCGGGGATCTCGAGTGTCTCCCTGCCCAAGGCATACCTGTATTGGCTCACCATGATTATCTCGTTATCTGAAACAAAGGGAACGATTGCAGCGGCCTGTGGATGGTCAACGAAAATCCTCTTTCGTACCTGCCCGTTCCTGAGGATCACCTCATCCAGGTATACGGTGAAGCTCTTTGTGCCCAAGCTCGCAAGGCTTTGTATCTTTCGCTCCATTTTCATGTCCCTCGTTAAGACTGCGTTGACATACAGAAAACAGTAAAAACCAACTATGTGTCATCCATTGAAAAAAATATTCCAACCGCGGACTTACACAGACTATTGTGGCGACGACCTGTCGCCACAATAATCGTCATGCCCTTCGGGCAGCTCTACAACCATTCCTTAAATCTCAGCCTTCTGATCCCTCAGCGATATGTTTCTTTCGCGAAGCGAATGCATTTTTTGTTCGGCCAAGTCGGCCGAACAAAATGTCTGCGTCTGTCTGCGAGGGTCAGCGGTTAAGTGAGTTGGATAACTACAAACATCAAAGGCCATCCTCTTGAACGATACGTTCCACGTTGGGGTCGTGGTGATCAACCATTCTATCCACGTCCCTTGTCATGGAATTTAGGGTTCGCTCCATGTCTTTCACGTAGGCGTCGAATTCCTCGCCCTCAGCAGACTTGGGAATGAGGTATGGTTTTGATGCGGAGATCACGATCCTTGAGAATGGCTTTGGGATTATCGTTCTATCCCATGCCTTCGCAAACATCCATACCCTCGTTGCCGACCAGATTAGAGGCATCAGATAAACGCCCGATTTCTGGGCGATTCTGACAAGCCCTGGTTTGGCCCTCAACGCTGGTCCCTGCGGACCATCTGCGACGGTGGCTACCACACTGCCCTGGGATGCTAAAAAGTCGATCAATCTTTCAGAGCCTTCCTTTCCCCCTCTGGTTGATGAGCCGCGTGCAGCAATGACGCCGACCTTCTGCGCGAAATCGGCAAGAAGATCCCCGTCCCTGCTGGAAGAGAAGAGAACCATGGGATGAAGAGATCCGTATTTAAGGAGGAAATAGATAGCACATCGATGCCAGGTGGTGATAACGACCTTTTTATCCCCCACGAGATACTCCTCTATGTACTCCTTGTT
>CAZJXD010000110.1:2264-15418 GCA_964549945.1 uncultured Desulfobacteraceae bacterium
GAGAAGGCTCTCGTTGGGCATGATACTGTACCGGTTGTGGGTGGTTACCATTGCCTTTTTATCCCCCCCAAGGGCAACCCGAAACTTGAGCTGACATTCTCCCGGATACTTAAAGATAAGCTCCTTCAATTGCATAAGGTTTGCACGGGGGAGTCCTTCCCGGTTTATGGGTATGACTATCGACCTTACTGACCTTTGCCTCACCGTTTCCAAGGCAACGATATCCTGGGCCCTAATCTTTACTACGTTTTCGCCGACTTCCACCTCTCCCGTTATAAGGAGCGGTTTGTCATCGTTTAACACCGGAGTGCATTGAGCAAACACGTCTGGAAACACGATTACCTCGGCAAAGCCGCTTTTGTCCTCCACATTGATGAGGGCCATCTTCTCCCCTCTCCTCGTTCTCTTTATTCGCATGCTATTGATGAGGCCAGCGAGCTTAACGACTGATTTGTCTTGAATGTTCGAGAGGTCCTGCGTAGTGACAGTTGCGAATTGATGTATCACCTCCTTGAATCTATCCAAAGGATGCCCGGTGATGTAAAATCCGAGGGATTCCTTTTCCCTGCGAAGCTTTTCATCGTCTTCCCATTCATCCCCTGGCCGGGCAGGCAGCCCCTCCAACTCAATTGTACTGCCTTCCGGTTGTCCTGATGGAAAAAGATCGAACATATTGAGTTGGTTTGGATCTTCGCTGATCCCCCCTGCGACGAGGATATCGTTCAGCGACGCGAATAGCCGGGAGCGATATTCTTCGGTAAAGTCAAAGGCGCCGCACTGAATGAGGCTTTCCAATACTCTCTTATTTACCTTTGCTTTATCCACCCTTCTGCAGAATTCCGCCAGCAAGGCAAAGGGTCCTCCCCTTTCTCTCTCTTGGACTATCGCTTCGACAGCCTTAATACCGACGTTTTTTACTGCGGCAAGCCCGAAACGGATACTATCTCCGACAACGGCAAAATCGACCTGGCTCTCGTTAATATCTGGCGGAAGAATGGGAATGCCCATATCCTTACACTCCGCAATATTCTTAATAGTCTTGTCCTGGCTTCCCATGTCCTCGGTCAGCAAGGCGGCCATGAACTGCACGGGATTGTGGGCCTTGAGAAAGGCGGTCTGATAGGCTATCATGGCGTAAGCAACCGAATGGGATTTATTGAAACCATAGCCTCCGAATTTCTCTATCAGTTCATATACGTTTCTAGCCTTCGCGGGATCTATCTGGTTTATGTTCGTGCCCTCTAAAAATCGTTCCCTCAGTCGTTCCATCTCTTCAGGCTGTTTTTTACTGATAGCCTTCCGCAATATGTCCGCCTCTGCGAGCGTATAGTTGGCAAGGACCTGGGCGATGCGCATAACCTGTTCCTGATATACTATTACCCCATATGTCTCCGTGAGGAGCTCCTCCAGCTGGGGGATGGGGAATGTTATCTTGATTTCACCGTGCTTCCTCTTTATGAAATCATCGACCATATTGCTGCCCAGGGGACCTGGACGGTAAAGGGCATTTGACGCAACGATATCCTCGAAAACGCCCGGCTTCAGATTCCTCAAGAGCTCCTTCATGCCGGAGCTTTCCAGCTGGAACACCCCTGTGGTTTTCCCCTCACTGATAAGTCTGAAGGTTTCCTCGTCATCCATTCGTATCTCATCCAGGTTCACTGCCTTGCCGGCCGTCTCTTTGATGAGGTCCAATGTATGCTGAATAACGGTCAAGGTCTTTAGCCCTAAGAAATCGAACTTGATAAGCCCGAGCTTCGCCACCTGATCCATTGTGTACTGGGTCATGACTTCCCCGTTAGGGCCCTTAAACAATGGCAGGTACTCAACCAAGGGCCTGTCAGATATGACAATACCCGAGGCGTGGGTAGAGGCGTGCCTGGATAGGCCTTCCAGGGACCTGCTTACCCTTAAGAGCCTCCTCTCATCATTCGTTCCCTCCTCCAGGGCCTTGAGCTGGGGCTCAGCCTCAATGGCCTCGTCCAAGGTAATATTAATTCCCTCCGGAATAAGTTTCGCAATTCTATCTGCCTCTGCATAGGACATGTTGAGGGAGCGTCCCACATCTCTGATAACGGCCCGAGCCTTCATGGTGCCAAACGTTATTATCTGCGAAACATTCTCCCTCCCGTATTTTTCGCTCACATATTCGATAACCTTGTCCCTGTTCTTGATGCAGAAGTCTATATCGATATCGGGCATGCTGATCCTGCCGGGGTTGAGGAAGCGCTCGAAGAGGAGCCCATACTTGATTGGATCGATATCGGTAATTTGGAGCGCATAGGCTGTCAGAGAGCCAGCAGCTGATCCCCTGCCTGGACCGACGGGAATGCCCGAGTTCCTCGCATAATCAATGAAATCCGCAACGATCAGGAAATAGCCAGCAAAACCCATCTCCTTGATGGTTTTCAATTCATAGGCCAAACGCTCTTCGTATTCCCTTTTCAACTCGCCGGTCATCTGCCCCTCGAGGGACTCCTTTCGTGCCAATCTCTCCTTCAGGCCTTCCCTGGCCTCTTGCTCCAATTTTTCCTCCAGGCTCACATTGCCCGAGACCTTGAACACGGGGTACTTATACTGACCGAACTCCATCTCATAGTGACATCTCTCAGCGATGCCGAGCGTATTATCCAGGGCTTCTGGAAACTCACCCAAATCGCTCGCCATTTCTTCCGCGGATTTGAAATAAAACTCTTCGTTGGAGAATTTTAACCTGTTGGGATCATCCACGCTCTTGCCAGTCTGGATGCATAAGAGGATATCATGGGCTTCTGCATCCTCTTTATTTAGATAGTGGCAATCGTTGGTAGCCACCATGGGGAGAGAAAGCTCCTGGGCGAGTTCTTTTAGGGCCCTGTTCACCACAACCTGATCGGGAATCTTGTTGGCCATTACCTCTAAGTAGAATCGCTCATTATCGAATATGGATGCAAGCTCACGGGCGTACCTCCTGGCCTCTTCCTCCCTTCCAACCCTCAGATAATAGGGTACATGGCCCTTGAGACAAGAGGAGAGGGCTATCAAGCCGGCATTGTATTGCCTCAAGAGCTCCATATCGATCCTGGGGTGGTAGTAGAAACCCTCAAGGTTAGCTAACGTCACAAGCCTGCTCAGATTCCTATAGCCAGTCTCATCAGTTACAAGGAGGACGAGGTGGTATGCGTTCGGCTGACCATCCTTTGTAGGTGACTTATCCGTTCTGCTGCCGGGCGCAATATATACCTCGCAGCCGATGATAGGCTTGATGCCCACTTTTGTGGCCTGCGAGTAAAATTCCACTGCGCCGAACATATTTCCATGGTCGGTGATAGCCACTGATTGCATGCCGAGCTCAGAGGCCTTTTTTAACATCCTGTTCACCCTGATTGCCCCGTCGAGCAGGCTGAATTCCGTGTGAACATGGAGGTGAACGTATGGAGAGTTATTTGCCTTTCCGCGCTCGATAGTAGGTTTTGTGGACATATGTGTTTGACGAACGTTGTTAAATTGGATAGATTACCGGTGTACTCAGAAACAGTATAAGTCAGTGTGAGATCGATAAAGATGAGGAGGGCCAAACGTGCCGACCGACATCGCGATCTCAATAAAATTATCATAAGGAAAAGACAAGAGAGCTTCAAGCTTTTTTAAGCAAAATAATTCTACTCTGTTTGCCGCGAATTGTTCACCGCACAATGGACCTCTTGAGACTGCTTTTCGGAGACGCTCCTGATGCTTCACATGGTTCAGATAATGAGATTGCAATGTGTGCGGATAGAGGGGATTTTACCAGGATAAAAGTCGTGACAATGATAAGCGCGCAGGTTCGTTTCCTGGATCTGTAGTAGATATTTTTAAGATGGTAACGCGAAAACGCAAGGTGGAAGGGAGTGCCGTTCTCATTATATCCTATGACTATGTGGTCAGGGACATATTGACCAAGATGCTGACCACTAAGGGCTATAGGGTAGTGAACCGTTCCGTCGGTTTAAATGGAATACGCACCTTTAAAAAGGGGAAGGGTAGGTTCGATATTGTGATGATTGATCTCGAGCTTCCCGATATGAGCGGCCTGGATGTAGCAAAGAAAATCAAGGAGATCAATCACCTCGCACCCACTGTACTACTGGCGGGATGGGAAAGTGGGCTTAAAGAAGAGGAGTTGAGGGATGTCGGCGTTGATCTCGTTATGGGTAAACCCCTCGTCATGGATAAAGCGTATAAGCTTATAAAGAGCGCCATAGCTTCTATTCATAAGTGAGGTTTAGAGAATAAGCGGGAAAAAGCAATGGATCTTAAGACAGCCCCATTGGCCACGAAAATGAGACCTGAGAGCTTTGAAGAGGTCGTGGGACAGGACCACATTCTCAGTCCATCGAGTGCACTGAGGAGGTCGCTCGAGACAGGCAGCCTGTTCTCCGTGCTATTCTGGGGCCCTCCGGGTTCGGGTAAAACGACCATCGCGAGGCTGATCGCGCAGTATAGTGAATGCCATTTTGAATCGTTCTCGGCAGTGCTGTCTGGGGTCAAGGAATTGCGCGATATCATTGATGCAGCAAAGAGATACTATAGCTACGATCACAAACCGACGATCCTCTTTGTCGATGAGATCCATCGTTTCAATAAGGCCCAACAGGATGCGTTTCTCCCCCATGTCGAGAGCGGTCTGATTATCCTCGTTGGGGCTACCACACAGAATCCATCATTCGAGATTATCCCCCCCCTGCTTTCGAGAACGAGGGTTATGACGCTCAACCCATTAGAGTTCAAAGATATGGCGATAATTCTAAACAGGGCTGTTCAGGACAAGGAGAGAGGGCTCGGAGACCTGAATGTCGAGCTCGAGCAAGATGCCTTGCGCTACCTCATAGAGATCTCCTATGGAGATGCTCGCACTGCCCTTAATAATCTTGAATCCGCTGCTTATTTCGTCCGGCCAGACGGAAACAACAGAAGGATTTTAACCGTAGATGCGATTTCAAAGGCCTTAAACAGGAAGCCGCTACCATATGACAAGGACGGTGAGGAACACTACAACCTTATATCAGCACTTCACAAAAGCATGCGGGGCAGTGACCCGCATGCATCCCTCTATTGGCTCTACAGGATGCTGGAAGCAGGAGAGGATCCGCTTTTTATAGGCAGGAGGCTCATTCGATTTGCCTCCGAGGATATTGGCCTGGCCGACCCTCATGCGCTTGAGGTCGCACTTACCTCCTATCAGTCATGGGAAAAGGTGGGCCCGCCAGAGGCAAAGCTTTCCCTTGCTCAGGCAGTAGTGTATCTCGCTACCGCGCCAAAGAGCAACTCCCTCTATGTAGCGGAGAAATCCGTACTGAAGGAGATCGAGAAGACCGGCCCCCAGCCGGTACCTCTGCATCTCAGAAATGCGCCCACGAGGCTGATGGAAGAATTGGGGTATTCAAAAGGCTATAAGTACCCCCATAATTACCCTCAAGCCCGAGTGAAGCAGGAATACCTTCCCTTGAAGATAAAGGGAAAGACGTTCTATCGCCCTAATGACAGGGGGTTTGAGAGGGAGATAAGGAGGAGGATGAGGGAGAAGAACCAGGTTGAAGATTCATGATGAAAAGGCGCAGGGCGCATGGCGCAAGGCGCAGGACAAAACATAGGAACCTTGAGCCTTATGCCTTATGCCGCCTGTGTTGTCTAATTCATAAAGTCAAACCATCAGCATGTAAGGAGCTAACGGCGAAGGCCGATCTTACGAGCATTCGAGGCAGCTGTGCGTGAACCATCCTATATTCGTTTATACAATCAAGGTCACCTCAAAGGGAGGGTAGTGCAAGCTATCCAATTGCTAAAGGAGTGCCGTCTTTGCCCAAGGCAGTGCGAGGTGGATCGGTTACAAGATGAGAGGGGGTTTTGCCGAACCGGCAGGAAAGCAATAGTCGCAAGCTTTCATGCGCATCACGGCGAGGAGTCGCCATTGGTTGGTAGACTTGGCTCAGGCACCATCTTTTTTGGTTCTTGCAATCTGCTCTGCAGTTTTTGCCAGAACTACGAGATAAGCCATCAGGGCGAGGGAGCGGAAATCGAGGCAAAGGACCTCGCCGCAATAATGCTGGAGTTGCAGCAAAGGGGCTGCCATAATATAAACGTGGTAACCCCTACCCACGTGGTACCCCAGATACTGGAGGCCTTGCTGCTGGCCGTCCAGAATGGCCTATCCATTCCAATAGTCTACAACAGCAGCGGGTATGATAGGGTGTCATCCCTTGAGCTGTTGAGGGGGATCGTTGATATCTACATGCCTGATTTTAAGTTCTGGGATGAGCAATGGGCAACAAGGTATTGCAATGCGCCGGATTACAGGGGAATAGCTGTTAGTGCCCTCAAGGAGATGCATTCCCAGGTCGGCGATCTCGTAGTGGACAGCCATGGAATAGCAGAGAGAGGGTTGCTGGTGAGACATCTTGTAATGCCCCATGGGGTTTCTGGAACAAAGGAAGTCATGGAGTTTCTCGCCAAAGAGATATCGCCATATACCTATGTGAATGTGATGGATCAGTATAGGCCGTGCGGTATGGCGTATAAGGATGAATATATTAATCGCAGGATCTTGGGAAAGGAATACTCGGAGGCCCTTAAATGGGCTCAAGATGCGGGCCTGAAGCGATTGGACCAAAGGCAAGGCTTTCGATTGCTGTTTCGCGTCTGAATAAGCAGCGGGCCAAATTCTCATTTACGTGGAAGCACATTGAACTTTACCGGAAGCACAAGGCAAACATATTTGTGATTCACTACAAATTTGAATTAACGTTTATCATTTTTTTAACGCCTCAGGTAATGTGAGTGTTCAAGTATGCAATGTTCAGCGTTCAGAGTTCAGGGGGGAGCAGGAGCTATGAAGGGGAGGGTGTCTTTTCTGAACACTGAATCCCTGAACCCTGAACACTAAAATGCCTATTGATTGCAATACCTGATCGAAATTGTCTGACCCATTTAGTAAAGCAATCAGCAGATAAGGAGCTAAAGGCGGACCCTCTCCCTCAACCATATCTCCTGCTCTTTTCTATATTTAGTTTCTCAGGAAGGGTATTATAAATGAAAAGAAAGGTTTCCTATGATTTCTTGGTCCCTCTGTTCGTATTGTGTTGCCTTACGATGGTCTTTTGGTTCACTGACGCGGATATTGCGCTTCAAAAGGGCTTTTATTCACCGGATAAAGGCTGGTATCTGAGAGACTCGAATCCATGGAAGATACTGTATGACTATGGCAACATACCCGGACTTATTTTGGCAGCCGCTTCCCTGATCGTCCTAGTCCTCAGTTTCGCTCACCGTAAGGCAATGAGGTACAGAAAAATTGCGTTGTTCTTGGTTGTGTTTTTGGCCCTCGGCCCTGGCCTTATCACCTATTCCATTTTCAAGGATCACTGGGGGAGGCCTCGACCGGGACAACTCGAGATCTTTGGCGGCAAGGAGAAGTTTTTACCCGTTTGGGTAAGAGGTGGGCCAGGGGCAGGAAAATCGTTTCCCAGTGGCCATGCCTCAATCGGTTTCTACCTATTCGCGCCTTTTTTCTTTCTGCGAAGGTGTGCAAAAAGGTGGGCCGTATTTTTTCTGGCCCTGGGGATAGGCTATGGCGTTCTCATGGGTATTGGCAGGATGGTGCAGGGAGGTCACTTCGCGAGCGATGTGGTGTGGGCTGGTGGCATCACCTATCTCACAGGCCTCCTGCTTTTCTACATCCTAAGGTTTGACAGGGGCATATGGTGGCCATAAAGAAAATCATTAACGTCTATATCTTCAAGGAGATGGTTCCTCACTTTACGACCAGCCTCATTGTATTCACCTTTCTCGTGCTGGCGGGCAGAATCTTGAAGCTCACCGAATGGATGGTCAATCACGGTACAAGGCTGGAGCAAGTTCTTCTCATAACCCTGTATACGCTCCCTTCGGTTTTCTTTTTTACCTTTCCCATGGCGGCCTTATTGGCCTCGCTGATTGCCTTTTCGAGGCTGAACGAAGACAACGAAATCACCGCACTAAAATCATCAGGAGTGAGCCTGTACCAGATAATGCCCTCGGTAATTGGGTTTTCAGCAATAATCTACCTTTTGGCCTTTTTCATCTCTATTTATCTCTTTCCCGCAAGTAATTATGCTATGGCAAAGGTGCTCTTTGATGTGGCGAGATCGAGCGCAAGCGTAGGGATAAAGCAGGGTATATTCAATGATACTATCCCCAATATGGTTTTGTACGCTAACCAAATATCGGCCCACGACCATACGATGAAGGGGGTGTTTATCTTTGACGAGAGAGATCCGGCCTTTCCCAACACTATTGTAGCCCAGCGAGGAAAGATACATTCAGACTCAGGGCAGATGTCTCTCAATCTGCGACTCGAGGATGGAACAATGTATATGGTAAACAGGGACCTTGATTCATCCCGGGTGCTTCATTTTACATCATATGACCTGAAATTAGGGCTATCAGAGATCATGAGGAATTTCTCCTCAAGGAGGAAGGATAATGAGGAAATGTCCTTGTCCGAGCTGAGGAAACGAATGGGGCAGTTCGAAAAGGGAACAATCGTCTATAACAAATTGCTTAAAGAGGTGCACAAGAGGTTTTCCGTTCCTTTTACCTGCTTGATTTTTGGCCTTATTGGGCTGCCTCTAGGTTTGATGATGGGCGCGAAGAGCAGATCGTATGGGGTTGCCTTGAGCATTATTATCTTCGTATTCTACTATATCCTTATGACAGCAGCGGACAGCTTTGGAAAAACGGGCACACTTCATCCTGTTCTGGCGGCATGGATGCCTAATATGATTTTAGGAGCTATTATGGTCGTACTTGTATGGCGGGCAGGGCGGCAATGAATCGTGATACGAGCGAAGGCCTTTGAGTAGGGGCTCTCACACAGTGCTTAACTGCCCACAGGCCGCGCTGATATCGCTTCCCTTGCTCTTTCTGATTGGTGCGGTGAGATGTTTTCCGATTAGCTCTCGTTGAAATTCGAGAACCCTCCCTTTATCGGGGGGGTGAAAGGGGCTCCCGGTATAACGATTGAATGGAATCAGGTTTATCTTCGCCCTGATATCTTTCAGAAGCAGTGCTAAGCTTCGGGCATCGGCGGGACGATCGTTCATATCCCTTATAAGGATGTACTCAAAGGTAATCCTCCTCCCCTTTGACAGGGGATAGACGCGTAACGCCTCTATCAGTTTTCCAAGCGGGTATTTTCTGCTAATCGGCATGAGCAGATTTCTGGTGGCGTCGTCTGCGGCATTCAGGGAAATAGCGAGGTTAATCGGGAGTTCCCGGCCGAGCCTTTCTATCTGAGGTATAAGGCCGCAGGTGGATAGGGTTACCCTGCGGTGAGAAAAGTTGAGCGCATCCTGTGATATAATATTGTGAACCGCCTTTTTCACCGCCTCGAAATTGGCTAGGGGCTCGCCCATACCCATGAACACGATATTCGTGAGTTTCTCGGGTTCATCCATGGATTTCCTGATCTGGATGACCTGGTTTACTATCTCTGAGCTCTTCAGGTTACGGATAAGTCCCTGCCTTGCGGTAAGGCAAAAGGCGCATCCCATTGCACAGCCAACCTGAGATGATATGCAGGCCGTGTAATGCCCCCTTTCGGGAATCAGAACGGATTCGATCCTGTTACCATCCTCGAGCTCAAACAGGTATTTTTTGGTCCCATCGAGGGATGCCTGGGTTTTGATCGCTTTCAGTTGGCTTATAGTGCAAGAGGAGGCAAGGAAGCTCCTCAAGTCCTTGGAGAGATTGGTCATTTCCTGGAATGATTCGGCCTGATGACCGAATATCCAGCTCCTGATCTGCTGAGCCCTATATGCCTCGAGCCCCAGTTTTTCTATCCAGACGTTCGTCTCCTCAAGGTCCAGATCCTTGAAATCCACCTTTTTCATGATCGACTGTGTTTGCACAAGTGTGTCTGCGGTACTCACGTCTTCATTGTCCGTAGTTTCGCGAGTTCCCAGATATAATCGTAGAGGTGAAGGCCCTTGCTTGCAGCTATGATCTCACCATCCTCCACGCCTATGTTCTCGGCCATATATTCCTTTAGCAGCTGGATGGCGCCTAAATTTGCCGGGAACCCATTCCACAGATCCCATGACCGAAAGTAGGTGATAAAGTGGAGCTTATTGTCCTTGATTCTCGTATCAATACCCCTGAGACAGGGGGGGTCTTCCAGGTATATGGTGCGTGGATCGCCCACCGTCATATATGCCTGGTTCGTGCCATGACCATCTTCTATGTACATTCGTATCACTTCATCGATCTGTGGCTCAAGATACTCCCCATAGGTGTATTCCTCGCCCTCCTTTTTCGATGAGGTCATGAGGTAGGGAAGGTACTGATCGAGGTAATCGATGGCAACCGGATTCGGTATTCCGAGAGAAGGAGGGATGTCGGGCAAAAGGGGCCTTGTACCTGGAAATTTGATATGCACGGTTACGTAATCGAACTCAAGCCTCTCCTGCCCCTTAAAGCTTCCCCTGTCTATGGTGTAGGTTCTTCCCTTCTCGAGTATCTGGTAGACACATTGAAACCACGCGTCGGGTAAATCCCTCGCCTCTATGAATACGAGTTCCATTAACCGTTACCCCCTTATTGCGCCGATTATCGTATCAAGCATTCTGGAGACCCTTTCCCAAACGATCTCGAACATGGTTGAGGGCATGGATTTGGTCAGGTGTGATCCCAGAAACCTATCGTGTTTCATCGGATCATCCGGGAGGTGGTAGTAGAATGCCCTCACCTTACCTTTGCCGCTTAGTTTCCGCATCTCCGCGAGAAAGTCCTTCTGCTTTTTCATCAATCTCTTCTGGAGCGCTTGATTATTATAGGACACAAAGGGGGTGGTATATAAAAAGATAAGCTGGCTCTTCTTGTTGGCCCCAAATTTTAGTATCGTCTTTAAAGGAAAGCTGTAGTGCGTTCCGCAACCTTCATCGTCGTTGACGAGATCGGAAAAAATTATCACCCTTTCGCCGATCCTTTCCGTGAGTATCTTCTCGAGAAAGCAGAACAGGGGGGTCGTCAGTGGTATTTCATCTTCTTCATCCGATTTTCCGGCGATGGATATTCCTTTGATCCTTTGCTCAACCTTCCAATTAAATGAACGGGCGTCTTTTGGTGAGTGAGTTGAGACTACCTCAGCAATGGCATCCCTGCCACAACCCTGAAGCCCGAAGATGGAGATATGGTAGAAGACCTTCTCTTCCCCGATGAAATGTCTCAGCCGTGCGATGAGGGCTCGATTGAATGAAGCGAGCGTATCTGATTTGATGGTCTGTGATACGTCGATCCCTATGTAGAAGCGATTGGGTTTAGGCTGTCTGACTTGTCTAATTTCGGTGGCAAAATCCTTGTTGGTGAAATATAGTGAGACTAGGATGATGACAATTACAATGAGTAAAAAGAAGCATATATCGAAGACCCTCGTGTGAGAGGGGGATTTTCTTTTAAAAGAATTAGATGTTGCCATATAAGTGGGTGTAACTCATTAAGACCATTGATATATTTTGGAAAAGGTACGGGATAAAGAAAGCGATGTCAAGGAATTTAGTGGACAGGTGGGCTTCCAACACTGTTTGGAGCGACTGGATGAGCCGGGCACGTTAGCCCCTTACATGCTGATTGTTTGACTACATGGGTTAGACAATTTCGATTGCGTATTGCAATCAATAGGCATTTTAGTGTTCAGGAAAGACCCTCTCCCCTTCATGACTCCTGCTCCCCCCTGAACTCTGAACGCTGAACACTGCATACTTGAACACTTGCATTATGATTAAACGTTGAATCAAAGTTGAATCGAATTTCAAATATGTTTGCCTAGGTGCTCATGCTTCGTATTTCTTAAACAGGACGCTCGCGTTTATGCCCCCGAAGCCGAATGAATTCGAGAGGGCAAATCTCACCTCTTTACGTCGGGCCTTGTGGGGGACATAGTCCAGATCGCACTTTGGGTCAGCTTCATCCAGATTAATGGTGGGAGGTATTATGCCTTCCTGTAGGGTCTTTGCGGTAAAGATCCCCTCCACGGCACCAGCAGCACCCCACATGTGGCCTATCATGGATTTATTGGCGCTGATCATGATCTCTTTCGCCCTCGGACCAAATAGCTTCTTTATAGCAACGGTTTCCGTTTCATCGTTTGCGACTGTAGAGGTTCCATGGGCATTGATATAGTCTATCTCATGCACGGTAATCCCGGCGTCTTCGATGCCGAGCTCCATACACCTGACCGCCCCTTCGCCGCTTGGAAGCGGTGCCACTGCGTGGTAGGCATCACAGGTGGAGCCGTACCCGAGGATTTCCGCATAGATCTTTGCCCCCCGGGCCTTCGCGTGCTCGAGTTCTTCCAGGACGAGCACCCCTGAGCCCTCGCTCGTGACGAACCCGTTTCTCATCCCATCAAAAGGCCTGCTCGCCTTATGGGGTTGATCGTTCCAGGAGGTGGCGATTGCACCGAGGTTATCCAGGCTCGCCATCAAGGTGGGGCTGATGCCTGCATCAGCCCCACCAACCAGCATTATCTCGGCCTCTCCGTGAATAATGGCCCTGAATCCCAGCCCTATCGCATTCGTTCCGGCCGAGCACGCCTCTTGAAGGAAGTGGTGGGTTCCTCGGGCCCTGCACATGGCCGCCATCTCACCAGCAGCGGTATTGGCGGAAAGGTTGATAACCAGGTAGGGGGTCACGTTCTTCATGCGCCCCTGTATAATGAGCTCATGGTTTGCCTCAAAGGTCTTGCACGATCCAATGGCCGTGGCAGCGATTATGCCCGTCCTGTATTCCTCATCGGGACTGATCTTGAGCTGGCTATCCCCTAAGGCCATTTTCGCGGCAGCCAGGAGGAAGTGGACGAACCGATCGGTCCTCTTCGCCTTCTTAGGGGTTAGGAAGTCCCCCGCATTGAATCCCCGTACCTCTCCCGCCACCTGACACTTCAGGGGAGACGCATCGAACTGGGTAATTCGTTTGATCCCCGACTCCCCGGCGCATAGCTTCTTCCAGCTCTCCTCAACGCCTACAGCCAGGGGAGTTACAGCCCCCATACCGGTTATGGCAACTCGTCTTTTCACTTCCTATCTCCAAATCCTTAACCCACCTTTATCCCCATCTCCTCTTCCTTCTTGGCGATCTCAAAGCGCGTCTTGATCACGGTG
>CAZJXD010000111.1:0-4828 GCA_964549945.1 uncultured Desulfobacteraceae bacterium
TCAGGTCACACGACCTCAAACGGGTGCTTACGGAGGAGGAGTTCAAAGAAATAGCCGACTCAGCCAAATCGACCAAATAGAGTGTTGGAATCTGAAATGACGAAAAGCAGTAGCAAACGATCATAGATGGTATAGACACCGATATTGTTGTCCAATCTATATTGCTTAGAAAGGAGGCTAGAGAAATGGCGAAGAAAGAAATACGGGGGGTCCTGGCGCTCATGACCAAATACTTCCCAAGTGATGAAGACGGCGTGTTTGATGAAGAGAGCTTCAGAAATCACATCCGGTGGTTAATCAAGAAAGGCGTTCATGCCATCGGACTCAACTGCGGTGCCGATTTCGATTACAACGACGCCGAAAGGAGGCGGGTAGCCGAGATCTTGGTCGAAGAGGTGAACGGCAGGGTACCCTGTATTATGGGGGCTTCGGCGTGGGATACCGAAACGACAGTAAAACGAGCAAAAGAGATCGAGAAAATAGGTACTGATGGAGTGTTCATGACAGGGCCTCCACTGGATCTCCCCCTGGGCAACAACCCGCAACGGGATATCGTCGAACACTTCAAACGGGTGAGTGACGCTGTCAGCATACCGATCTCTTTCTACAACACACCAGGTGCCTGGCCGGGAATAATGTCGCCGGAGACACTTCGAAAGATCGAAGAAGCGGCACCGCTCGTCGAGTACGTAAAGGCCGGCCCCAGGGAGATGACGGAGTATAAAATTATGGCAGATGGGCTTGCAGAGAGCAGGCTCAAGATCATAGCCGGGAAGTCCTACTGTAATTTCCACCACCTCTGCTATTCATGGGACAAACCCAATAGGCCGGTGGGGCTCTGCGGGTATCTACCCGCCGTGATTCCCGCCGAGCACGTGGCCATGTGGGAGGCCTTTGAGAGGAACGATTTCGACAAGGCAAGGGAGATATGGAATACAAAAATTCTTCCTCTCGCCGATCTCCTCTACGGGAGGGCATTTGGCTATAACGAGAAGATACATCCCCTTGAAATTCTCAAGCAGATGGGAATAGTGAAGACCGCAAGGATTCCGTTTACAATCGCTGGAGTCGATGATCACACTAAAAATGAAATCGCCAAGTACATAGAACAGGTTAAGCCGGACATCTCATAAGTAATCACAGATGCTATAATTACAAGCTGATTATCGAGCACGGCGGAGAAATGCTTCTTCGACCGAAAAGAGTGCCTTCCTAAATGTCGTCTTGGAAGTGCGTAGGCGTCTCACATATCCTAGAATCCTCGAAGGAGCTAATGAGCCTTTCGTGGTTTCGTTCCCGATTTACTGCTGATGCTCCTTACTCATAGACAGAGACGTTATTTGATTCCAGGTATCTAACTGCCAGCGGAATCCGGGCAGGAGGAAAATAAGATGCTGACTAAAGCCGTCAAAGACGAATTGAGGGCAATCGTGGGAGCGGATAAGGTTTTGGACCATAAGGAAGCCCTCATCAGCTATTCCTACGACGCCTTTATGGTGCAAAAGGAGCCTGAGGTAGTGCTTTTCCCCCTCACTACGGAGGAGGTCTCAAGGATTATGGCGGTTGCCTCAAGGGAGCGAATTCCGGTCACCGCCCGTGGGAGCGGCACGAACCTCACTGGGGGATCAGTACCCGCACAAGGGGGAATTGTGCTCACCTTCACCAAGATGAATCGGATTCTCGAGATCGACAAGGAGAATCGGATCGCGATCCTCCAGCCAGGCGTACTCAATATGGAGTTCCAAAAAGTACTTGCAAAGCACGGCCTCTTTTACCCGCCCGATCCCGCGAGCATGGAGATTTCCACCATGGGGGGGAACGTGGCCGAAAATGCGGGCGGGCCGAGGGCGGTAAAATACGGTGTGACAAAGGACTACCTTCTCGGCTTGGAGGTGGTCCTCGCATCAGGCCAAGTTATGCGCACCGGCGGAAAGACCATGAAAAACGTCACCGGATACAACCTCACCCAATTGCTCTGTGGATCAGAGGGAACCCTGGGTTTGATTACCGAGATCACGGTCAAGCTTCTGCCCGTGCCCGAGGCGAAGAGGACCCTCCAGATTGCCTATAAGGATTTAGAGGGCGCGGGCGACACGGTGAGAAGGATCACAGAGCTGGGAATCCTTCCCGTTGGACTGGAGCTCCTTGATCACGTCTTCATCAACATCATAGAAGATTATACCCATATCGGCCTCACACGAGAGGCCGAGGCCCTTCTACTCATAGAGGTCGATGGCCCTGAGGCCTCCGTGGATGCCGAGGCGGATCGAATCAAGGGCCTCTGTGAGGATTTGGGAGCCCTCGATATCAAGGTAGCGAAAACACCTGCGGAGAACGAGGAGATCTGGAAGGCTCGGCGCTCAGCGTACGGGGCTGAGGCCAGGTTACGACCCACGGCCATCGCCGAGGACTGCACGGTTCCGGTGGGCCGGCTGGGGCAGATGTTCCGCGAGGTAGGGAAGATCGCTAAAAAGCACAACCTGTTGATCCCCGTGTTGGCTCATGCAGGAGACGGCAATCTTCATCCTCAAATCCTCACGGATATCAGGGATAAGGACGAGATGGAAAGAGTACATAAAGCAATCGATGAGATTTCCGTCAAGGCGGTCGAGCTCGGCGGCACCCTCACCGGTGAACACGGGATCGGTATCGCAAAGAGAGAACTCCTTGTACTTGAAATCGGCGAGGTAGCCATAGAGGTCAGCAAGAACATAAAGAAGGCCTTTGATCCATTGAATATTCTGAACCCGGATAAGATCATTCGCCTAAACGAGGGCGTTGAGGAGTCCCATCATGGTTGATCGTGAGCTAGATGACATTGCCCAATGCTGCGTGAAGTGTGCCTTATGCCTCCCTGGGTGTCCCGTGTACCAACAGCTTCTCATGGAAGAGGCGAGTCCTCGTGGAAAGGTGCAGCTTGCACGGCATTTTCTTGGGAAGAATCTCGCGGGGAATTCCGAGCTATCCATGGAATTGGCGGAGTCATTCTTCACCTGCACAACATGCGGCGCCTGTTTCTATGCCTGCCCTTCCCAGGTTGAGATAGAGAGAATTATTCAAGGGGGTCGTGAAAGGCTCTTCGCCTCAGGAGTTATTCCCGGAACGATCACGGCACTGGGGGATACCATCTTGAAGACACACAACGTTTACGCCGCCAAAGGAAAAGATAGAATCGCTACGTATCCGCCCCATATCAAGGAAATGATGGAAACGGATCAGCTCAAGAAGAAGGCCGATACGCTTCTCTTTATGGGGTGTGTCCCGAGTTACCTGGATATGAAGATCGTTCCAAACTTCTTGAGGATTATAGAAGCCGCTGGCGTGGATTACACGTTGCTTGGCGCAAAGGAGATCTGCTGCGGACTTCCACTGTCCCTCATGGGAGATCGGCAAAAGTTTGAGGAAAATGCCAAAGAACTCATTGCACATATTAAGGCGACAGGCGCAAAGGAGCTGGTAACCCCCTGTGCCGGGTGCTACAAAACGTTCGTGAAATACTATCCCGAGGTGGAGAATCTGGAGATGGAGGTCTTTCATTCCGTTCACTACATTAAAAAGCTCCTCGATGAGAAAAAGATACAACTCAATGGTTCTCCCGGAAAACGAGTCACCTACCATGATCCCTGTGACCTGGGCCGAACATTTCAGATATTCGATGAGCCAAGGGAGATTCTGAATGCCCTTCCCCATATCCAGTTCGTTGAGATGACCAGAAATCGGCTGGCAGCGAGATGCTGTGGAGGCGGTGGTAACGTGCTCGCCCTCAGACCGGAGCTCGCAGCGGATATGGCTGCCGAAAGGGTGCGAGATGCGATGGAGGTGGGGGCAGAGATAATAGTCTCTAGTTGTTCTGCTTGTAAGGATAACCTGCGAAAGGGTCTAAAGTCTATTCCAAGGGAGCAGAGGCCCAAAATCAGGGTCATGGATATTACGGAAATAGTCGCCGAATCTATAACTTAACTGGTGTTAGATTCAAGACGCAAGTACAGCAATCTCGCGAAAACCTCGTGTGGCGTTTTATAGTAAAGTTTTCCTGCCTTATGGGCTGGGCATCATTGCTCTTTGAGAAAGAAACGAGATGAGGGATAATCACATTGCATTATCGCCGATTTCCTGGGGAAATACCTATGCAAATATATATCTGGTTAGCAGTAATCGTTTTTTTTGCCGGTTTTATTAAGGGGCTTTCAGGGTTCGCTTCCCTTTTGGTGGCCCTGCCATTACTGACGATAATCATTGATATTAAAACGGTTGTCCCTTTTGCGAATATGCTGGCAGTTTATGCTTCGATTTTCCTTTTAATAGGTCTCTTTAAACATTTGAGCTGGAGAGACCTCTTTCCCATTCTTGCAGGCTTTTCCCCAGGTATCTTGATAGGGGTGTTCTTTTTAAAGACACTTAACAAGGATATCCTCCAATTGATTCTGGGAGGTGTCCTGATTTTTTACTCTACCTACAGCTTGTTTTTCGAAACATCCTTATCAATTATGAAGAAAATATGGGCATATTTCTTTGGTTTTATCTCAGGCATTCTCAGGGGAGTGATCGGCGCTGGCGGACCACCAATAATCATCTATACATCTTTGCAGCCATGGACCAAAGACAAGGTTAAGGCAACCATGCAAGGGTATCTTATCTTTAGTGGTCCGATGACTCTCCTTTTTCACGCTTGTGCAGGCCTTGTAACAGGCACTGTTCTGAAATATTTTTTTATTTCACTGCCCATTTTCGCTCTTGGAACCTACATTGGCTCTTATTTATATGGGACTATCAGTGAAAAATCATATAAAAAAATCATATTAATCCTGCTTAACCTTTTAGGATTCTT
>CAZJXD010000111.1:4928-15289 GCA_964549945.1 uncultured Desulfobacteraceae bacterium
GTGAAAAATCATATAAAAAAATCATATTAATCCTGCTTAACCTTTTAGGATTCTTTATTATTTATAAAACTATTATGGATTGAGGTAATTATCCACCCCTTCTCGCTGATGGAAGGGAAGATTAGAGCTTACGCTATGAAAGGAGGAGTAAAATGTTAAAGTTCGGATTTCGAGAGGCTATCGGCAGAGTGATAAGGCAAGATCCCTGGGAAGAGCAGGGTATACCTACTCTTACACGCATTAAGGAGACCATCGACAGCGGACAAAAGGATCTGGCAAAGGAGCTGGTAGATTACATGTGGCGATATGAGACTATGCGACTCCATGATCTTTTCCAGCATTGGATCTGGGGATCGCTGACCTATATTGGAGAAAAGCTTGGAGAGGAGGAAGTCTATAATGCTATTAAGAAACAAGCCGAAACATGGTGGATGACCCCTATTATGGAAAAAATGGCTGACCTTCCCGTGGCGGAACTCGCCATGAACAGATGCGAAGCCATGAGATGTCATCCAAACGGGCCAGGAGAGTGGGGGGATTTCGAAGTCACCGAAGAGGAGGATCGGTATGTGCTCACCTTCAGGCCCTGTGGAACCGGGGGCCGCATGAGGGCTTACTGTGAGATCGGGAACCTTCCCCCGAGGACCGAGCCACCGTTTAATTTTGGTGTAACGAAGAAGGGGCACCCTTGGTCCTGGGGAAAGGCTGGTGTTCCATATTATTGCTGCCATTGCTGTATTAATAACGAAATTGTTCCGATTGAGCAGATCGGCTATCCCCTTAGAGTCAATGACTACCGTGAGGACTCAACAGATGGGTCCTGTGCCTGGCTTTTCTACAAAGATCCCGAACTCATTCCGGAGGAATACTTCACTCGTGTGGGCAAAGTCAAGGACCCCTCCAAATTCAGGAAGAAGAAAAAGGCGTAGTGGAGGATGAACTGCATGCAGAAGCTCACTTATAATAGATTTCGACACTCTGCGTTCTGGGCAAGATCCAAATAATGTTAACTCTTTAGATGAGGAGGATCTTCCATGGATGATAAAGTATTTTATGAAGAATACCCAATTAACAAACGTTCGGCAGGTTTTATTCTGTCCGACAAAGCGAGAAAACTCAAAGATCAAGTTTTTATATACTTCAAGGATCAGACTGTTTCCTTTGAGGAGCTAAACAACAGCGCGAACAGAGTGGGGAATGCGTTATTGGATATGGGAGTTAAGAAGGGCGATAAGGTTTGCACCATGATGATTTCAAAACCCGAATCCCTTTATCAATGGTTTGCGTTATCGAAGATCGGCGCGGTTGAAGTTCCAATTAATACGGCCTATAAAGGGGATCTGCTTCAGTACATTATCAACACCTGCGATGCTGAGATCATGATATTGGATGAGCAACTCCTCGATCGCATTAAAATGATAGAGGGCGGCCTAAAAAACATCAAGAAATTAATAGTGTTTTCGGAAAAACCAGACAGTGAAATATCCAATCCTACTTCCTTTGAAATAATTCCATTTTCGGAATTACTCAAGGGGGCGCAGACTGAGCCCACCGTAGAGCTCGATTGGGGGGAATTAACCTGTCTCTTGTTTACCTCGGGAACAACAGGTTTATCCAAAGGGGCAATGATTCCGGTGAACTACATGTACCGGCTCGGGACTCGTCATGCCCAGATAACGCGCTATAACTCGAAAGATGTTACCTATTGTTATCTGCCTCTTTTTCATATCGGTGGAAAGATGGTAGTGCTTGCAGCTCTCTTTACTGAAGCGAAAATGGTCCTGCTGGAGAGGTTCAGCGTAAGTAAATTTTGGGAAGATGCTCGAAGATATGGAGTTACTATTTTCTTCCAACTGGGTGGAATTATGAATATGTTATATAGTCAGCCACCAAAGGAAGACGATGCGGATAATCCTATTGAGAAGGGCTATTGTGTTCCAATAGCCTATGAAATTGCCGACGATTTTATGAAAAGGTTCAATATTACAAAGCTCCAAGAATGCTACGGCGCCACTGAAGACGGCCTGGTTATTTCGACGCCTTGGGATGAACAACGCAGGGAGCGATCATGCGGCCTGCCAGGCGATCTGTATGAGGCCATCATAGGGGACGAAAATGATATGGAATTACCGCCTGGACAGGTAGGTGAAATTTTGGTTCGGACTAAAGAACCGTACGCAATGATGTTGGGATATTATAAGATGCCGGAAGAAACCCTCAAGGCCCTCCGAAATTACTGGTTCCATACAGGAGATCAAGGCTATATGGATAAGGACGGCTGGTTCTATTTTAAGGATCGGTCAAAGGATGTGGTAAGGAGGCAGGGGGAAAATATATCTTCTTTCGAGGTAGAGAAAGTGATCAATAAACATCCTAAGGTAGCTGAAAGCGCGGTCTTCGGAGTTCCCTCGCAGTTAGCCGAAGATGAAGTGATGGCAGTTGTGGTGTTGAAAGAAGGTGAAAGGATGAAGCCAGAGGAATTAATCGCCTTCTGTGAGGATAGGATGGCATACTTCTCCGTTCCGAGATATATTGAATTTAAGGAAAGCCTTCCCAGAACTCCAACCGAAAAAGTCGAGAAATACAAGTTAAAGAGCGAAGGGATAACAGACAATACTTGGGATAGGGTTAAGGCTGGATATAAATTAAAGAGATAAAGTCGAATTCTGAAGACATCGCTTCTATAGCCTGGGGGATCCGCGCTGTGCGGTATGAGAAGACGTGAAAGGAGGGATCAGGCATCTATGGAATACAAACACATTTTACTCGAAAAAGAGGGTGAGATTGTAACAATTACGATCAACAACCCAAAGACATTGAATGCTCTCGACATTCCGACGTTATTGGAGATGGAATCTGCCGTCAATGCTATAAGGGATGATGGAGATAGTAAGGTCGTCATATTGACCGGTAGCGGGGAGAAGGCCTTCGTTGCCGGAGGGGATATTAGAGATTTGAATTCGAGGAAAGGCTTAGCCCACTATAGGGAATACGCGCAATTGATTCATAGGGTATTTAATACCATAGCGCATCTCGAGAAACCCGTTATCGCTGCGGTTCAAGGGTATGCATTAGGTGGAGGAACGGAGCTGGTCTGCGCGTGTGACATTAGAGTCGCTTCAAAGAATGCGAAATTTGGGGTGCCGGAGATAAATTTGGGGATCTTCCCGGGTGCAGGAGGATCTCAGAGATTATCACGTCAGATACCTTTGTGTCGTGCAAAGGAGATGCTTTTTACCGGCGAAATGATTGACGCGGAAGAAGCCGAAAAAATCGGTCTGATAAATAAAGTCGTTGCACAGACTGACCTCATGAAGGTTGCTAAGGAAATCGCGGGAAAAATTTCTCAAAAATCGACAATTACCCTGGAGTTGCTAAAGCGGACGATAAACCAGGGGCTGGAAGCTCCCTTGCCAGTTGCATTGGAGTTTGAACGTGCGATGATAGGCCTCGCTTTTGATACAGAAGATGCACACGAGGGGATGTCCGCATTTTCAGAAAAGCGAAAGCCTTCTTTTAAGGGAAAGTGATATATTGAAAGAGCCAGATCGCCATGAACAAGCGATACCGCGAGCGGCCGAGGCAATCGATCGTCTGCTGACAGTGGACCTTGCAACCCGGGGTGTGGTAAACGTCCTGTATACGGCAGCTCGGCGAGCTCAGAAGGACCGTCCCCTCTGTATGGTGGCTGCTGAGCGGTTAGCAGATGTCGTGAAGTCCGGCGACACCGTGGTAATTGCTACGGGGCTGCCGATCCGAGGGTGGTTTTCACCGGCACTAGCCGAGAGCGACGGTCCCGCTGGTGCGGCAACACTGGCCCGGGCTCTGTACGTGGGGCTGAACGCCGTACCGGTGTTGCTATGCGAAGAGGCGGTGGTCCCGCTGGTGCAGGCCGCATGCCGCGCAGCGGGGCTCGTGATAACGACCTTTGCGGAATGGAAAACAGGCCAGGCATCTCCGGATTACGTGCCTGGGCGGCACATCCCTCCGGCAATCGTTGAGGGCTTTCCCATAGACCCTGTCGAGGCCAAGGATACGGCTCATCACCTACTGAATACCTTACATCCTTCAGCGTTGATATCAATCGAACGTCAAGGCGCAAACGAAAAGGGCGTGTACCATTACGGCAAGGGCGAGGCCAATCTGACCACTGCGGTGGCGAAGCTGGACGAGCTGTTTCGCCTGGGCCGGGAGTCCGGTGTGCTGACTATTGGGCTTGGTGACGGAGGAAACGAACTGGGATTAGGGCTCATCCGGGATGAAATTCGCGCTGCCATCCCATTCGGTGCCAGGTGTATCTGCCCTTGTGGCGCGGGCATCGCGCCAGAGTTCGCCGCCGATGTGGTGGCGGTGGCAACAACCTCCAACTGGGGCGCCTGGGGTATCGAAGCGTGCCTGGCTCTGCTCACCGGCCGGCTGGAGGTATTGCACACTAAAGCACTGGAACGCAATGTGCTTCGGGTGTGCGCTGACAAAGGCGCTATGGATGGAATCACGGGGTTTATCGAGCCTGATGTGGACGGCATCCCCGGCGATATTTGTGCACATGTAGTTGGAATGCTGGGACATATAGTAACGGCTACGCTTCTATCGATGGCAACCCATGAAGATGTAAAAATACGGCTGTAAGAGAGCGACAGGTGAGACTTCAAAATCGTGCGGCATTAGTAACGGGCGGTTCAGGTGGTATCGGTGCGGCGATTTGCCGAGGCTTGGCCAAGGAAGGCTCTGATGTAGCTGTGCATTACTTTCACAACGCACAGGCGGCGCAAGGCGTGCAGGCCAAAGGAGGATCCTCGTCTATCGTTGAAACCAAATACCTCGCCCACCTGCATAATGGACTTCACACAGTCAATTTTTGGCAGTGGCCTTTAATTCTTTCAAACTCCCTTGCACAAATACGCTGGAAGTTGTTCTTCTCTCTTTCCTCGGAACATACAGTGATCGGTATCCCTCTCTGGAAACTTTTGATCCGGATTGGTAAGAACGCCCCGTGACTTTACCGAGCATTCCATGCACAATGCCTTTTTTGTCCGGATTGGCATCTCTCCTTTTATTGATTCGATGAGCTTAATGGCTTTGTCGAGCTCTTCTTTTCCCCCTACCGCTGCCAAGACTACTGATCCCTGGGAGCCGCTGACCCCACCACCTCCAACATGAATTGCCTCCAAGTTAAAGAGAATTCTGAACGCTTCAATTTCAGTAATCACTTTCCCATTAATAAGGGGTATCATTCCTATCTTGATTCCCATGGAATAATAAAGCCTGTCCTGGCCAACCTGCTGGCAAGCTTTTTTAACAGATGGTATTAACTTTTCAAGCCCTACCGGCACAATAATCCGGCATCCCCTCGCGCTGAGGATGCCATAAGCATAACCGATGGTGCCCCCCGAGGGATTCGCAACATACACCCCGGCATTCCCCTCAAGATCGACCGCATTTGCTCCTTTAATGAAGACCGATTGTGCATCAAAATCTTTAAGTGTCTCCTCCATCGTCAATTCCGGAGGAATGAGTTTGCCTTTTTTGATATGAATCATGGGGGGTTTTTCTTCCGCCTGTGTTACGCAAAGAATCCCGTTGATAATCTGCCCTGAAAGGAATTTGTCGGGTTCGGGACATTCACCAAGGATCTCCTCGGCCACGCGTACGTTCGTGGACCCATGACCGATCACGATTTCCCCATCATCCTTCGCGCTTCTAACTTCAGGCAACTGAGCAACTGCCTTGGCGATAAACCGCTTTGATTCAGGAGGAGTGAAGACAAAAAGTGCCCTCATGGAAAACCCCTTTCTAAGATTACATGTTCCTGCTCCCCGAGGGGTGGGACCGCCCACCCCCCAGGGACCACCTCACATCTTCATGGGAATGGAGTAATCACCGTAGATCTTTGGATCGTGTGGGCAGAGGCTGATGATCTCATAGCCGGTCTCCGTGATGACCAGGTTCTCCTCGATTCTCGAGGCCACTCCTGGACCCCCCGGGATGTAGGTTTCGAATGCCATGGTCATATTGGGCTCAAAGACCGTGGGGCTCTCCTCAGAGGCCTCGGTCACCCAAGGTGCTTCGTGGCCGGTGGCGCCGATGCCGTGACCGAAATCGAGGGTAAAACGGCTCCAATCCGACGGCATCCCCTTCTTCCATGCCCTGTGCACATCTGCCGTGGTATTGCCGGGCTTCACCTTTTGAATGCCCGAGTAGAGGTACTCGAGGTTTCTCTTGTTCACATCGATCATCTCCTGGGTCGGCTTGCCCGAGGACATAAAGGTGCGGGTGTAATCCACGTGGTAGCCCATGAAGGACAGGTGGTTGTCGATGACCATGAGCTCCCCGGGCCTGATGATCTTATCGGTGCCCCCCATGACCCGACAGTAGGGATTCACCCGCTCTCCGCTGGCACAGAGCCCCCTGATTCCATCGTTGGGAACGTCACAGCCGTACTTGCGCTGCACATAGATCATCTCAGCGTGCACGTCCCACTCCCTGAGCCCCGGTTTACTGAGGTCATAGATCACGTGGTAGAGGGCAGCATCATTGATGGCAGCTGCGTGCTTCAGCAAGACGATCTCGTCCTCGGTTTTGATCATGCGCGACTCGATCATCAACGGCTCCGCGTCAATGATCGTCACCTTTGCCTTTTGGAGGGCTTCCATGATGGGGAAGTTCATGATATCCACCCCGATCTTACCTCCTGAAAACCCGGCTTTCTTGATCTCCTCGATCATGTCATTTACCTGGAGTTCCGCGGTCTTTGTTCGTGCCGGACCAATTTCTTCGAGGTTCCTGGAGGGAATGAGGTGTCCCTCAAGGTAGGGGCAGTATGCCTTGTTTCTGGCCATGTCACCGCCGGTGGGATAGAAGGTTGGCTTTCCCGATTGTGGCACCAGCCCGTACTCGCAGATCCACCATGCCACGTGCATCCCTTGAGCACCGGTGGCATAGCGGCTGTTCTCTGGTTTAAAGAGCAGAACGCCGTCCACGCCGTGCTTGGCGAGCACTGATTGGATCTTTGCCAATCTCTCCTCTCGCATGCGGTCGTAGTTGATCCTCGCCTCATAGTCTGCACCACAAGGATTTGTTGGAATAGTCATCGTTACTCTCTCCTTTCTTTACTTTCCCTTAAAAAACTCGTTGAGTGAAACCCTCATGAACCCATTGGGCATCTTCCGCGAATCTAAACCGTGGCTTCTCTCACCTCCTTCCTGCTTTGAGCTCGCAATACAAGAAGTCATTGCGAGCGAAATAACAGGCAACATGCTATGTTATTTTAGAATCGTACTACTAGGATCGAGCGATCTATACCACCATATCCTCCCGATGCTTTTCCTGTTCATATCGGGGCTCCAAGCCCTCATCTTTTCTGAGAGAAGCCATCAGCTTGGCATATCGCTCACTATTGGGACCTTGATGGATTAAATACCTCTCGACAGGATACTTTCGATGTTCCCTGGAATAATAGGCTTTTTTCAGTGAGTTTAGTATCTCCTCAGTTTTTTCATAGGGAAGGGAAAATATCATTTCGCTGTCATCTAAGGCACCGAATCTTCTTTCCCCATCACATGGAAAGGCGTATTGACATTCTCGGGTAATCATAGCGGCACATATCCATTCTGAACATGCCGTACCAATGCTCGTCTTTGCTACAAGCGATTCTCCTTTCTCGAGAATAGCCGCTTGAATTGCCTTTGAAATCTGGCCTGGATTCCCATAAATCACGATCACATCGGGGTCAAAAGTGGCCTTATCCAGAGGGGAAGCGAGCAGGTATTCGTATTTTCCCGCCTCTAATTTCGGCGTGTTCTTTGCTCGCACTTGCTTTGCTTCTTGACTCATATACGGAGGAGAAAGGCAGAGACCGCTCCAATACAAATCATTGGGTTTATAAAATCCTAACGCGACAGCTCCTGTGGGGCATGGCATTTCATACCGTGGCAAGGCTACTGCAATTTCATATCTCCGGGCAACTTGAACAGCTTGGCAGGCCCTGAGATCTATATTCCACTCATTGCTAGGTATTATTGCTTCCGCAGGAAGCTCATCCTTAGAGATGCACATCTTTATAGCAACGGGTGATGTGGATAATTTAAGGTATTTGAGAAATAATTCGGCAGCTCTCTTATTTTTCATTTTTACAAGTCCACCTCCTTTAACAGAACTCTAAAATTGCGCGGGATTAAAGATAGCCACGAGAACCACATCTTCTTCACTTGTGACTACATTCTCATGAAAGGTTCCTCTCGGCATAAAAACGAAATCCCCGGCTTTATAGTGAATTTCACCGTCTTCCAAGATATACTTGCCAGACCCCTGAATAATGTACATCGTCTCATCTTGTTCGTGAGAGTGCCAGCTGTGGGACTGACCGGGTTTAATGTTAGAGAAGTGAACGGTGAGATCGACACCCTCCCCTTTCTTGGAGACAGCTGTCCTGTGAAAACCCCCTCCCTCAAAGTATTCCTTCTCTTTTCTTTCGATATCGATGACTTTCGGTTTTCTCTCCATTTTCTCCCTCCTTAAATGGATTATTGGGATAATGTTCTAGCTGAGATATAGTCCTTATCGGCAGCGGTTTTTTCTATACTCATATGTATGGAACCAGCTGGCCTTTCCCGGCGATCCGCACCAACCCTCGCTGAGGAGGGCAGCAGCACCAGGTGCGAGACTCCTCTCGTCTATTTCCTGCTCCCCGAGGGGTGGGACCGCCCACCCCCCAGGGACCACCTCACATCTTCATGGGAATGGAGTAATCACCGTAGATCTTTGGATCGTGTGGGCAGAGGCTGATGATCTCATAGCCGGTCTCCGTGATGACCAGGTTCTCCTCGATTCTCGAGGCCACTCCTGGACCCCCCGGGATGTAGGTTTCGAATGCCATGGTCATATTGGGCTCAAAGACCGTGGGGCTCTCCTCAGAGGCCTCGGTCACCCAAGGTGCTTCGTGGCCGGTGGCGCCGATGCCGTGACCGAAATCGAGGGTAAAACGGCTCCAATCCGACGGCATCCCCTTCTTCCATGCCCTGTGCACATCTGCCGTGGTATTGCCGGGCTTCACCTTTTGAATGCCCGAGTAGAGGTACTCGAGGTTTCTCTTGTTCACATCGATCATCTCCTGGGTCGGCTTGCCCGAGGACATAAAGGTGCGGGTGTAATCCACGTGGTAGCCCATGAAGGACAGGTGGTTGTCGATGACCATGAGCTCCCCGGGCCTGATGATCTTATCGGTGCCCCCCATGACCCGACAGTAGGGATTCACCCGCTCTCCGCTGGCACAGAGCCCCCTGATTCCATCGTTGGGAACGTCACAGCCGTACTTGCGCTGCACATAGATCATCTCAGCGTGCACGTCCCACTCCCTGAGCCCCGGTTTACTGAGGTCATAGATCACGTGGTAGAGGGCAGCATCATTGATGGCAGCTGCGTGCTTCAGCAAGACGATCTCGTCCTCGGTTTTGATCATGCGCGACTCGATCATCAACGGCTCCGCGTCAATGATCGTCACCTTTGCCTTTTGGAGGGCTTCCATGATGGGGAAGTTCATGATATCCACCCCGATCTTACCTCCTGAAAACCCGGCTTTCTTGATCTCCTCGATCATGTCATTTACCTGGAGTTCCGCGGTCTTTGTTCGTGCCGGACCAATTTCTTCGAGGTTCCTGGAGGGAATGAGGTGTCCCTCAAGGTAGGGGCAGTATGCCTTGTTTCTGGCCATGTCACCGCCGGTGGGATAGAAGGTTGGCTTTCCCGATTGTGGCACCAGCCCGTACTCGCAGATCCACCATGCCACGTGCATCCCTTGAGCACCGGTGGCATAGCGGCTGTTCTCTGGTTTAAAGAGCAGAACGCCGTCCACGCCGTGCTTGGCGAGCACTGATTGGATCTTTGCCAATCTCTCCTCTCGCATGCGGTCGTAGTTGATCCTCGCCTCATAGTCTGCACCACAAGGATTTGTTGGAATAGTCATCGTTACTCTCTCCTTTCTTTACTTTCCCTTAAAAAACTCGTTGAGTGAAACCCTCATGAACCCATTGGGCATCTTCCGCGAATCTAAACCGTGGCTTCTCTCACCTCCTTCCTTTGAGGTAGATCCCCATGGAATTCATACCGACCTGAAACTCGTGATTTTCAGCCACCTTGAAAGAATCTCACCTCAAGCCTAATATGGCGTTAGGCTGAAAAATCCCGCCTTCCTTCGGAGGAATTGCCGGTGCTGGGTATCGCTAGATGCAGTTCATATTGATAATTGTGTAGATGGAAAGGCCACACCTTTATGCAACGTCCCCTGATGATGAGTAGTTGACCGAAGGGCCTGGTGGCTTTGGTCGAAAGACAATCGAAGGCCTCGTTCTCTCAGAGTACGCAAA
>CAZJXD010000112.1:0-15251 GCA_964549945.1 uncultured Desulfobacteraceae bacterium
CGCCTGAACGTAGTTATAGCCCTGGTTGGCATCGAGACGCAGGTCGATCCCCGGCGTGAGGCGAGCCTGTAGGTGGCGAACCCGGTTGAGATCTTCAACCACGTCGAAACCCACCTTGCACTTTAATGTAGTGTACCCATCACGTATCAGCCTTTCGGCATCGGCGACGATTTCATCAGGGGTCTCACCCTGCACTATGCCCAAGAGGGGAAGTCTAATGGAGCTGGGCGTGGCCGCAGTGAAGGACTCGATCAGGCTCTCCAGTGCCGTCAGGAGAGGTGCGGCCGCAAAGGAGAAGACATCCCCTTTCTCGATCATGCGCACAAGGGCTGCTTCCGGGTTCTCTCCAGGGAGTCCAGGTCCATGGATCGTCACAAACCTCCACGCATCCAAGAGGCTCTGGGCATAGTAGCCGGGCACATCGGTGGCCTCGCCAAGCCCCTCTTTGCCATCGGCCTGGATCCGCACCACCACGCTCTCAAAGGCCTCCAACGTCACTAACGACAGGTGATACGGCCTTCTCAGTGGGAGGCGCGTCTTGTACACTTTGATACCGGTAATTGAAGATGACATAACGAAATTCCTTTCGTGATTGGATTGATGCTAGCCAGATCTCACCATTGCCTTAACCGACTTGAAGGCGTTGAAGAACAACGTAAGAAGGGCGGCAATGAGCAGGACGGCACATACCGGGCTCTTAAAAAACCCGAACCAGCTATAATCCAGCATCTGCATTGATTTCACGAATGCAGCCTCTCCTAAATCTCCCAAGATCACACCCAAGATAATGCCGGGCACGGAGTAGCCGGAGCGGCGAAGAAAGTAACCCGCAATGCCCGCGATGAACATCACCCAGACATCCAGGAGCATATTGCGAAGGGCAAAGGCTCCCACGGTGGCGAGGAGCATGATGCAGGGCGCAAGGATCCTGAAGGGGATGCGCAGAAGGTTCACGATCGTCTTTGTCTCGATGTAGCCCAAGATGAAGATAAATAGGTTGGCCACAAACATGGCCACAAAGACAACCCACACCAGATCCTGGGCCCTGGACATGATTAACGGCCCCGGCTCCATCCCGTGAACCATGAACACGCTCACCATCATGGCGGTGATGGCGCCGCCGGGCAATCCCAGGGCGAGCAGGGGTATCATCGCTCCCCCCGTGGCGGCATTATTAGCGGTCTCTGAGGCTACCACTCCTTCCAGTTCTCCCTTCCCGAAACGCTCGGGATGTTTGGACCACCGAACAGCCTCATTGTAGCTGAGAAAGGCCGCGAGGGTTGCCCCAATGCCGGGCAGGACGCCGGCGAAAAAACCCAGAATTATTGAGCGGATTATGGCCAGCTTGAGGCGCCAGAACTCCATGAAACGGGGAAACTCTATTCCCACCTTAGGGGCATGGTACGTCATGGTGACCATCTTCTCCGCCTGAACGAAGACCTCTGAGATGGCGAAGAAGCCGAGGATGAGGGGAATAAAATTAATGCCGGCGAGGAGATAGTAGGTCCCAAAGGCAAACCGGTGAAGCCCTCCAGACGGGTCCGTCCCTACCGTGGCGAGGAGAAGGCCGAGCAGAACCGATATCCATCCCTTCCAGAGGTTCTCCGCGCCCACGGCTGCTACTACTGAAAGACCGAAGAAGATCAGGCAGAATATCTCCGGTGGCCCGAATGCATGGATCGCCCATCTCGCGATGGTAGGAGCAGCAAGCATCATTACGATGGCTGACACCATTCCCCCCAGGGAAGAGGACACGATGGCAGCTCCGATGGCCTTGCCGGATTTGCCCTGCTGCGTCATGGGGTACCCGTCAAAGGCAGTGGGGGCATTCTCGGCGGAGCCGGGAATGTTGAACAGTATTGCCATGACTGCACCCCCGTATGTCCCTGCAACGTAAATCACCCCATAAATCATGATGGCGTGGGTGGGATTCAGGTAGACCGTGAAGGGTAGGATGATGGCACCCAGTGTGACCATGTTGATCCCGGGGAGGGCTCCAAAGAACAAACCGACTATGAGAGCAGAAAAGAAAAGGAACACGGCGAAGGGATCGGTTGAGAGCATGACAAAGCCCTTTGCGAATAGGTGCAGCGTTTCCACTATGAGCGCTTCCTTTCTCGACGGTGATGGGTTGATCTAACGGCTCTCTCACCTCGAGCCTCAACCCCTACTTGATTATGGAGACGAACAGGGAGTTGACGTCGTAGAACCCCGGCCAGTTGCCCACGGGCAGGGGCACGAAGAGCAACTCCAGGAATATCAGTATGGTGAGGGCATAGATGAAGAGCGTCGTGCCCACGAGGTGGCGGATCTTCTTCTCACCCAGTAGCCGCATGTACGCCCCTAAAAAGAAGGGGGTGATGATGTAGAAGCCCATCCGGGGCATTAAATACAGGTAGATCAGCGGTGCCGCAAAGGTGGCAGCGTGCTTTAGATGGACTTTAATGCTTCTCTCCTCGAGAGGAGGAGCGGCAGCGTGATGATCTTCGGCCATTCCCATAACTGCCCCCTTGCGTTCAGGATTGAGAAGCCTCCATATCGTCTGGATGAGGGCGAAGAAGGCGATGCCGAAGATGATCACCCGCGGCCATCCCGCCGCGCCGTAGCGATACTGCGCCAGGGGCTCGTTGAACTGAAAGGTAAGCCCGAAGGCCGTCGCCGTAATCGCAATCCAGATGCCGAACTCCACAAGGGCAGGCCTAAATTTGTTCATCTTTCTTTGCCTGTTTCATATTGCAGCACTTAAGGCCCCAAAAGGGGCCTTAAGCTGGTTTGGAGGTTTCCCGTCCGCTGGAGACGTGATCCTTTGCTACTTGATTATTCCTAGCTCCTTGTATACCGGTACATAGGTGTTGATTGTATCTCGGATCAATTTCTTTCCATCCTCCATATCCCTGTAGCTGTTAATCAGGTGCATGTACTTGCTGCGGTTGAACTTCTGGAATGAGTCGCTCTTCCATGCCTCGTGAAAGGCCCACTCCAGGTACTTTAGCCTATCCTGCGGCACCCCCTTGCGGGCGAAGAATCCTCTGAACCTGAACAGGGGCTCCATAGCGACTCCGATATCCTTCAGGCACGGTACGTCTTGAAAGGCTGCGGGCCGTTCGTTCAGAAAGGTAAGCACGGGCTTCATGTCGCCGGACTCGATGTAGGCGCGGACATCGCCTGGTTGCTCGAAGAGGAGATCCACATGGCCGCCGACTAGCGCTCCGTAGCGCTCAACCGGCTTGTCGAAGCTGATCTGCCTCACCTCAAACCCCAGTGCTTTCTGGAGAAGGTACATTGTCACCCGTTCCATGGAACCCTCGTGTGCGACGTTGGCTATCGTGAGACCCCTTGGTTTTTCCTTGGCGAGCTTCAAAACGGCATCCCAGTTGGGAAAGCGCTCATCCTGCGGCCTCACATAGATCTGGCTAAAGGTAATTTGAGCGATGCACAGGGGGAACCAGTCCACTGCGGGATTCTCCTTGATTTGCCCCGCAGCATAGAGGGTGGCTGCGTCATCAATGTGTTCTGTGAGCGTATAACCATCAGCGCGAGCAGCGAAGAAGTCGGATAGGCCGGCAACGCCGCCGCCCCCAGGCTTGTTGACAACGGTGATCGGGACCTTTATGATACTTTCTAGCGGCGCTGTCATGGCCCGGGTGAGCTGATCCGATCCACCACCTGTACCATACGGTACGATCATGGTTAGGGGCCTGCTCGGGAACCCGCCGGGTTTCTCCATCGCCTCTGATATTGATGGAAGAGAGAAACCCACCACCAAGGAGACAATAATCGTGAATAGAATGCATTTCCTCATTATGGCACCTCCTCTAAAGGGTTACTCTTTAATTAGTCAAAGCCACCATGGCCTTAATATCGCCTTGAAATTGCTGTGTGGTGTATCAGACAATGCACTCAAAAACAAGAAAACGACACCCATGAATGCGGAATGACGAGGTGTTTTTAGGGCTATTTCATTAGGTAGAATCACTCAGCCGCTCAAAGCCTTTGATGTACTTTTACTGGATCTGATGCGGGCATGATCGGAAATTCAGTTGGAACCATAGCCAAAGCCGCGTGGCGTGTCAAGGGGAAAATGCCGTGAAAAACATCGCGTATGCCATGGGAGATGTGTCAACCGAGCCTCTCTCTTTATTTCCCCAATGAGGTGAGTTAGAAATCTTATAGCAAACTGAATTGCGCTCCCTAGATTGTTATTCACATGATCCCCTTTTTTCTGAGAGTTTCGATCTTATCGCTCGAATATCCAAGGAGGTTTTGCAAGACCTCATCGGCGTGCTCTCCCAGGATGGGCGCTGGTGCACCCACGGCTCCGGGGGTGCGGCTCATCTTGATGGGCACCCCGGCCATCTTGACCTCTCCGGCGATAGGGTGTTGAATAGAGACGATCATCTCTCTAAAATTTATATGTGGGTCGTTGGCTACTTCATCTACCGTGGTGATAGGACCGCAGGGAATCCCGGCATTTTCGAGCAACTCAAGCCATTCCGCGGTCTTCCGGGTGCGGAAGAGCTCTTCTAAAAGTGTAACCAACTGGGCGGAGTTCTCCGTCCTTTTGGCATTGGTGATGAAGCGCTCGTCCTCGATCCACTGTCTTTTATCCACCACCTCACAGAATGTCTTCCAGAGAGCATCGTTTCCTACGCCGATGAGTATGTATCTGTCCTTGGTGGGAAAGGCACCCATGGGGTTGAGAGTGGGATGGATATTGCCGATAGGCACGGGTACCTCTCCGGTGGCAAAATAGCGGGCGAGGGGATTCTCAAGCAGCGAAACCTGGCAGTCCAACATCGCCACATCGATCATCTGGCCCTTACCTGAGAGCTCTCGTTCTCTGAGGGCCGAGAGGATGCCGATGGCTGCGAAGAGCCCCGCGGTGATATCCCCAATGGCCACCGGTACTCGTGTGGGTGGTCCGCCGGGATGTGCGGTAAGCCCCATGACGCCTCCCATTCCCTGGACGATGAAGTCGTAGGCCGGTTTCCTCCTGTAAGGCCCGCTCTGTCCGTAGCCTGAGATGGCCGCATAGATGAGCCGTGGATTTTCAGTGGAAAGAATGGGATAATCGAGTTCTAATTTCTTCATGGTCCCTGGTCGGAAGTTCTCGATTACCACGTCCGCCTTTCTGACCAGCTCCTTTAGGATGGCCTTCCCCTCCTGGTGGCGAAGGTTTAAGGTGAGGCTCTTCTTTCCCCTGTTCAGGCTCATGAAATAGGAGCTCTCTCCCCTGATAAATGGGCCGGCTGATCGGCTGTCGTCGCCTGTTCCAGGTATCTCCACCTTGATCACTTCCGCACCCAGATCGGCCAATACCATGGTGCAGAAAGGCCCTGCCAGAACCCGTGTCAGATCCAATATCCTGACGCCTTCGAGCGCTTTGCCCATGGATAACTCCTTTCAATCCTCTGTTTTCACCCTGGCCTCCATCAGCCCTTTCCATGTTTCCTCGTCCTTGCTCCAACCTCTGAGAGCAGTCCATTTCCGCTCCCCCCCCATGAGTTCCAGATATTCATTATGGTCTGCGGGCTCGAGGATATATTTCTGCAAATATTGGGAAGAGAAAGCCTCAGGCCCGTCCTGCGCCGCTTTCATGTATTCGGCGAGATGAGCCCGGTCATATGAGTAGTCGGGATAGCAGGAGGTGGGGTGAGCGCCCAACGGAAGCTCCACTATCGCAGTGACCTCATAGTAGGGAATATTAGAGCCGATGTTACTCATTTCCCCCCGTGTAATGATCTTCTCCACGGTAACGATGACCTTGTCCGAGGATACTACGAATAGAAGGTCAGCGAAGTATGGCGGGTAAAGCTTCACGTTTCCCCGGTCATCGGCCCTATGGGCATGGATAATGGCCACGTTCGGCCTCAGGGCCGGCAGGAGATTGACCTTTTCGCCGGTGAAGGGGCAGGTCATCCGATGGAAATCGGTGCCGAGTTCAAGCACCTGGGTGCCATCCACTGCCGGAGTTGGCATGAAGGGCAGCCCGAATTGGGAGGCTCGGAGTTGTGTCATTACGGCAATACAGTCGGTTTCTCTCACCCGAATAGTGCCCTCCTCGGCCATTCGTCGAAAGTGCGGAGCAAGGCCGAAGTCGGCTTCAAGGCCCACAAATGAGTTCTGCACCGTCCCCACGATCCCTCCCGCGCACATCAAATCGATATCCACGCCGTGGGCACCTCCCACCGTATGGAGATTGCGCTTCCCCTGACGGATGAGCTCTCTGATCATGCCCATGGGTTCCCGTGCGGAAAGGTTACCCCCGATGGCCACCATATCGTTATCGTTTACCAGTGAAGCCGCCTCAGAGAGCGAGGTAATCTTGTTATCCCTGTATGGAAAGATTCCCATTAAAACCTCCGGTTTATAAATTAAGTGCTTACGTTCTCTATAGCCACTGGCTTCATGAATGAATGCGAAATAATAATCTGCCCCTAGAGATCATAACGCTTATCGAGTGCCTCCGATGAAAAACCCCTCTTCCTCGTCTCAAGGGGATCGAGCGCTCGAATAATCCGGATTGCCTCCTCAGTGGGAGAAGGAGTTTCATCCAGCCCGTCGGCAATCACCGGCTCGAACCCGGTATTATCCAGGACATCCTGGATGCTTACCCCGGGATGGAGGGATTTGAGCCGCATAAGGCTGGTAGCCTCATCGAAATCGAAGATACAGAGATTGGTTACCACCACATCGGGACCTCCGCCGCGCAGGCCCAATTCCCGGCGATCGCCCTTATCCGTACGAAGCCCCATGGTAGTGATGAAATCCACCTTATCCACGAAATTGTACACACGTGTACCCTTCGATGTGGCTCGAACCTCATGGCGAACGTTCCAGATGGTGAAATTTCTGGCGAACGACCCCACATGGCTTCCCCCGGCCCCTCCGGGGAGCTTTACCCGAATCTTTTGCGGCGTGCCGATAAGGGTGTTGTTCAGGTTTCCATACTTATCTATCTGTGCTCCGCTGAAGAAAACCCTGTTCAGCTCCCCTCGCATCACCAGGTCGAATATCTGAGAGAGATGGAGAACCGGTTCAGCACCTCGAAGCATGACGGAGTCCGCTGAGGTCGGAGGGAGAAAGCACGGCTCTGGATTCAGGCCCGCAGGCAGGCCTCCCCAGAATAAACAATTCGGCGCATGGGTCTTTCTCGCGAGCATAATGGCCGTAAAGGGGAGCGGAACTGCAACGCCGTTAAAAACCGTATCCCCTTCCTTGATGGTTTTGGCAAGGCAGAACGCCATGAGCTCATCAATGGTGTAATAGGTGATCTTTTCGGTCACTAGGTAGCTCCTCACATAGGTTCCTTATTGCAGGGTAATCCGTTCTTCCTGATCCTTGCAAAGGGCTTCATTGCTTCACACAAGGTCTGAGTATAAAGAGACTATTTCTTTCTCCTTGTCAAGGGGGTTCCCCTAAAGATTGCATCTCTCCGCGTATACTAATTGATAATCAGGCGCGGGTATGATAGTTTTTTTCCGTAAATGATATACGAGAATTATACCTCGCCATGCCCTTTTAGAAAACCTTCGCGATCCCTCACATGACACAAGATGCGAATCGGGATAGGGGACGGACAATCCGCCAGCGGATCATCGATCTTTTGAGCGAAGATGAGATGACCGCCAGAGAGATCTCCCAGGCGATAGGAATCAGGGAAAAGGAGGTCTATATTCACCTTCCCCATGTTGCTCGATCAACAGCGGCGCAAAGAAAAAGGCTCCTCGTACATCCGGCCCGTTGTCTCGCCTGTGGGTATGTGTTCGGGGACAGAAAGCGGCTCACTCGCCCAGGCCGCTGCCCCCGGTGCAAGCGTTCCCACCTTCAAGAGCCAACCTACCAGGTCAGTTAGCCCACAGGTACTATTATGTTCTCTCAATTCCGGTACTCAGAATCGTGAGCTAAAAAGGAATATATCTATCTGACAAGTAAAGCCATCGTAGTGATGGAGGGACAGCAAAAGTGTATAACGTGTTTCAGTGCTTATGATAGAGGTCTTATATTACCATACAAAGATGCGTTGTATTTTACTTGTATGGTAACTATTTGACATCAGGGGATATACTGGAGTAAACATGTGGCACTAATGCCTAATGCAAAAGGTATCAACAATGCATCTTACACGCGTTACCCTTCTTGCTGATCAATTCCCCACCGAGGAAGGCTACCCCTTTAACCTTGCCATCTTTCGGGAAACAAACGGCATTACGTTTCACTCGCCTGTCACCTTCTTTATAGGGGAGAACGGCACCGGGAAATCGACCCTGCTGGAGGCCCTTGCCCACAAGTGCGGCATCCACATATGGAGAGGCATGGAGCGGAAGCGTTTTGAGGTAAATCGCTACGAAGAGGCGCTTCACAGGTTTATTGCGGCGGAATGGAGCGATGGTGTGGTGCCTGGATCATTCTTTTCATCTGAGATATTCCGAAATTTCGCCCAAAGCCTGGACGAATGGGCAGCGGCAAGCTCAAAGGTACTGGACTATTTCGGGGGGAAGTCTCTAATGACCCAATCGCACGGCCAGTCGCTCATGTCATTCTTTAATGCTCGCTACAAGATCAAGGGCCTCTATCTTCTGGATGAACCCGAAACGGCCCTCTCACCCAAGACCCAGCTGGAGCTTCTTACCCTTCTCAAGGATATGTCCAAAGCAGGACATGCGCAATTCATTATCGCTACCCACTCTCCCATCCTCATGGCATGCCCCGGGGCCCACATTTACAGCTTCGACTCCAGTCCCATAAAACCTGTGGAATACGAGGACACGGAGCACTATCAAGTGTATAAGAGCTTTATGGAGGACAGAGAGAAGTTTCTGGGGAAAGGATAGATAAGCTTGCAAGCTGTAAGGAGGTTTTACAATACCTGCTAAGCATGGACGAATTGGCAAAGCAAAGGTTTGTGAGTTTAAACAAAAACGCCATGGCAAATATTATCAACAAAAAAGGGTTGAAGTATTTTATATAATTGAGGGAAATACAGTAATCACCGTGACTGCTTACGTCTTTTATGGGAAATGGGAGATATGAAATGCACGTTTTATATAATGACAGATCTGATCTTCTTTATATCCGGCTAGACGATACCAGGCAGGATGTAATTAACAGGCGAGTATCAGATGATGTGGTGTTAGACATTGGGGAAGGCGATAGAATTATCGGTATTGAAATTCTTGACGCTTCCAAGCATGTTACCCTTGAACGGCTTTTACCTGTGAAATATGAAATTTCAGAGGTTGTCGTGTAGATCCTGCCGACTCAAGCTCACTGAGCGTTACGGATGAAATTCCGATCTCTGGAATTCCGCCCTGTCTCAGCCTCTCAATCACTTGCGCTGGCTTTCTCTTGATGATGTAGATGCAGATGTTGGTATCGAGCATGTGGGTTATCACAGGCCTTCCCTAGGCTGGTACTCGGGTTGTTCCCTCGATGTCATGAAATCCTCGGAGAAGTGATCGAGGCTATGAACGAGCGAAGCCCATGGGTTGTCCTTTGGGATGAGCATCACGACTCCCTGGAGTTTCTTGACGTAGACCTCTGTGCCCGAGAAGCGGTATTCCCTGGGAAGGCGCACGGCCTGGCTGCGACCGTTTATAAAAAGACGTGCTGTTCTCATGGAAGCCCCCTTCATATGGTTGGTAACGTAAACAACAAAATATATACCATATGTCAATGTAATCACTCTAATTATTGCATTGCATTGAATTAGAGCAAGGAGTCTCACTACGAAACAAATTCGCTGTTCGCAGCCGGGTAAAGCTTCTCAGTAATATTACTGGATTCCGGCGCCTGCCCCAGACCCCGATCCGGGGTTCGCCGGAATGACGATTCGAAAGAACCTTTGATTTTACCTGCCCGCCATCAGCTTCAACTCAAGCGAATGCCGGGCGGGCTCAGGCAAGGCAGGCGGGAAAGTCATTCCGGCGAAGCTTGTCCTCGACCTGATCGGGGAGCCGGAATCCAGATTTAACCAATCGTAAACCAACTACCCGAATTTTATGAGATGTTACAATGTTATCCATCACATTTAATCGATGGGATTAGCCCATCTCAAATTGGGAAAGCGGCTGAAATCATTATCCGTGGAATATAAACGGGCACCGTGTTCAATAGCTAAAGCGGCAAGATGCGCATCAGAGGTTAACATAGGCAGGCAAAAATGAACTGGCTGAAGGGGGCTAGCAGTACCGAGCGTCTTTATTCATAGTTTTGTGCTCAGGGCACTTTGACCTTCCTTGTGGTTCTGCCTGGAAAAGGGTTCCTTCGGTAGGCCCAGAATGTGAACCATCCACCATCTGCATTAATTGTGATTAAGATGCTTCGGTCAGCTTCCCTGCCTCGCGAACGGCTTTCAGATAAACCTCTTCTTTAAGGTAGAAACCGGCCCTGGTAATATCCTCAAGGGTAGTCAGAAATTGGTCAAAGCTCAATATGTGGTCCTTGACAGCCTTCAGGAGTAACCATAAGGTGCCTCGAGGTCGCAAGCCCGCCATTTCAGAGGCGATACGACCTTTGATATCATCCATAAGAACTATTTCAATGCCTGATTCCTTAGCCAGCGAGATAACTTCTACCTCACCGGGATGTATCTCTATCTCGACATTATAGGTTTGCTTGATGCTCCGAACCAATATCCAACCCTGGGTGATCGCTCTATCTACAAGAAAGGCATCTTTTTCCCCTAAATGTTTTCCTTTGATGACCACTTCCTGGTGGACACTTTCTGGGATTAATGTCTCTCTGATCAGGGTTTGAAGAAGATTTAGCTGGTTCGCTTTGGCCAGATAGATAAGCGGTGTTGCATTGGAAACAATCCTATCCATTAAGAGCCCTCAGATCCTTTTCCAATTCCCTAAAGTCATATGGGGCATGGACATGCCTGTGCTTCACCTCCTGGATCATTTCCCACAGGGACAGATTGCAGAGATGAGCTGCTTCCCAGAGAGTTATTTTGCCCGCTTCGTAGTTTGCCAGAGAATCGAGTATGGTGTGTTCTCTCAAGGCGTAGATCAAGAATGACCGCAAGAGGGCCGAGCGGTCTACACCCTTTCGAGCAGCGAATTCATCGATTTTTCTGACATACTCATCATCGAGACGGGTCGTGACAGTTTTGGCCATGGCTCTCCGTCCTCCAAATTGTATGGAATTGCATCAGGTGAATGCATCCTATATCGGTATGACCAAAATGTCAAAGATCTTATGGGTCCAATCCCTTAATGGCCCCAACATTGGGACAACCCAAACAAAAACCCTCGGAAAGCGAGATTCCAAGGATTGAGATTTTGTGTCCGGAATTTGTGTCCTGGCACTGATGACAGGTCACAAACAATTTTGTGCCCCGCGTAATAATTTGTGAAGAGGAAGATGGAGAGATGGAAGTAAAGGATGAGTATCGAGGGAAAGTAAAGTATCTTGAAGAGAAACCCAAAGTGCGCTTGGTCATGGGGATTATGTTGAGGTGATGTCATGGAAAATTAATTGATATCGAATTCTATATGCAATCTGTAGATTAACGATAGTTCAGATTATGGCATGCAAATCAATCGAATAGCCTGAATCAAGGTGTATACGAGATGTTGTGTTCGCGAAAAGGATGTTCAATCCCGTGCAACACCCAATTCGACTCTTATACCTGAACGATATCCAAAGGTTTCCGGTTTATTAGCAAGTCTAGATCGTGGCAAGAGATCAAATCAATCTGAAAGCTCGATTTTTATGTGATCACCATTACTGATCACAGGTTGAGCTATTGTTGGGATGGCGGCAAGTTAACGCAAGTTTAATCAAAAAAACTTCCATACCATACCCACCATAATATCTACTAGGTTTCTTATAATACACTTGCCTCTGAACTGTGAAGGATTATTATCGATACTGCTTGTTATCTCTATTATGTATGGTTCTGTTGCTAATCTATAATCCCATGCCCCAATAGCGCACCAATGATAGTGTACATTTTCCTATAAGATTTTAATGGGTTAAAATCATAGATTTAAAAGAGTTTGACAGAATTTGTCGGATTTGCTACGGTTATCATTACTAAAAGTAAACCGTAATAAAACCTCGCTGAATCCAGATTTTGTGTATGGTACACAGCTGAAAGAGTACTGTAGCGCTTGAAACGAAAGGCTTCTTTGGGTATGATATGTGGGTTCGTGCATGTTAGACGCGATGATTCTGGACCAACTTGCTGAGGTCGAGCCGTGGGGTCGGCAGGCATGGATGCGGATAGGATTGGAGGAAAGCAAGAATGATTGAACAGAGATCTTCACAGTCAGGCAATCTGCACCTCTTGGTGCAGCATTTCGGCAGGCTCATACAGGAAATGGTATCGAGCTTTCGCCCGGACTACATTGTTCCACTTGAGACAAAGGGTGCCATTCTATTGGAGATGTCTCTAGAAACTGTCCGTCAGAACATCTCAAGCCATGTGAGAATCGTCTACCCGCGGGCTATGCACTACATGGCTGACGAAAGGCTTCAGTCTGGGCGATTCCTAATTGTGGATGATGCCGTGTTTACGTGCAAATCCCTCCGTGATGTCTACCTGTCTCTTATCTCCAGAGGGGTGCCAGAAAGTCACATCCGCCTAGGAGCTCTGCTAGATTTCACCTCAGGGGCGCCGGGAAAGGACTACCACGAGGATATCCACCGCCGCATCTCCTTCCCACAGGGAGTGCATCTGGCGGTAACGCGGGAAGAAGCATTGCGTCTGATTCACGCTCGCATCATGGAGGCACGAATCCCCTCGACCTACGACCACTTGCTCTTCGTTGGTAACTCCATTGACCCTTGCAACTATGAAGATATCCTGTCCCGTGCTGCAGACCAAAATAGACTTCTCGAGTACGGCCGAAGAGGCACGTTCCTTACGAGTTCGATTCTCGTTGATGATCTTTTCCATGGGCAATGGGATTTTCCGCCGAAGATACGTCTTTGGTACCATCCAGATCAACGAATCCTTCGCGCGGCACCGACAGCCACACCGCACGTTGACGGAGATCATGGATGGCTTCAACAGTCGTACGAGGCGGTCTACAGAAAGCTGCGGGATCTCTTCCTATCTGGACTGGGGTGCCTCAGTGATGAGTCGCGGCAATACGCCCTGTACGATTCAGCCGTTTTCACTGCGCGAGCTCAGCTCATTCCTATCATGAAGACCTACCTGTCTGCTTGCCCTGTCCCATTTCGCCTTGGCAGAACGCATCTTGATCGGTACTTCCCTGGAATATCCGACGACGTTGTGGCAGTAGCCGAAGGTTGTTATGGCCCTGATGTGGCGATAGAGATTCCACATAGAACGACGCAAGATGCAGAGAATGGACCCTTCGGGTTCCTCGGTGCCGCCAAACGAATGCTCGCTCTGTCGAGAGATGCCTACGAACAACAGGCTGAGGAAGGAGTGCCCAGAAAGGACTGGGAAAACCGGGGCTTCACGGGACAGGAAATACTCGACACTCTCCGGGATTTCACCGTCGAACAAATTCACGCGGCGATCGACTACTGCTTTGATATGAATTATGTCGCTGCCTTTCTTCGCAAAACCGGTAACTGGGCCAGGGCTATGCGAACCACCGAGACACCGCCTCTGCTTCATCACGCCGAAGTGTACGGTGGTACGGTAATATACTCACAATCGAATCCCACACCTGCCTGGATGATTTCGAAGGTCTTTCCAATTGTCGCGAACACAGGGGGCGGGTCCTTCGACGGAATCCTTGTCTGCAGAAAGGGACCGTTCGGCGACTACAACAACGTCGTAATGAGCGAGAGCGCAGATCTATACTGGCGCGACATATCTTCCGACTTATGGGAGCGCCGGGGGAAGGACACAGAGAAGGCGCTTGAATTCGTGCCCAAACCCAGCAAAGAGTCTGTGGCAGCCAGTATCAGCCGGGATTCTAGGATAGCCGCGTATCGGACACCAATTGAGGCGGCGCTGTTTCTCATGAAGCAGTTCGGTCGGAACGGGGCGATTCTTCTCAACATCACAACCGGACAGTTCGGAGGAACAGAGTACGTGGCGTACAACCTTGAGCAGATACTCAAGTACGCCCTTTCAACACAAAGCTCGGCAGCCGAACATCTGAGGCAACATCGTGAGGGTGTTGAAGAAAAGCTGATCCTAATCAAGGACCTATACAATCAGGACGACAATCTACTCGCCAAACTCAAGCGGCGTTGCTCAAGACTGGGGCAGCTCGCCCCACTCGCGAGAGTGGAGGCAGAATCGATCCTTGGACAGGCCAAGATCTTCCCAGAGAAGAACCTATATCTCGTCCTTGAAGCCCTCTGCCAGCAAATCCTGGGGATTGTAGATGCCTGCCATAAGGACGACGGCGATCGTTTATCATCCTGTCTCCGTACGCTCGGCATCTCGGAGGACACTCTCAATACAGGAAGCACCCAACCGCGAACACTTCTTCTTCGGGCAAGCACACATCTGATAAACTGGATCTATGCACTGGGTGCCCAAGATCGTGGACAGGAATACTACGATCAATATGTGTACCGCCCCTCGGGCAATGACGGCTTTCGGTATATTCTTGCCTACGACCACACAGGCGCGAGAAAGGATCATGCTAAGGAGATCGGAACCAAGGTAACATGCATCGAGCGTCTACTCAATGTGGTCGCTGAGAATTGGATTATCGCTATGGGCGGGCGACTGTCAAAGACAGATCTCAATAGTGGAGATAACCGCTATGGATTTTTCCGAACCATTTTCGAGTGCATAGCAGCGTCGGCATGGATAGCCTATCACTGTCACCAGCTCTCATTCGTGAACAGGCTCATGCCCAAGGCGTTCCCGTTCGGTATGGCGCTAACCGGAGGCGTTGTCGAAGATGACGGTCGCGGTAACCTGTCCGGGAGAGAACTTGATTGGACAGGCCACTGGTTCAAAGGCAAACTGAAGCCTGCCCTCGAGCATATTGCGGGCAACGCTGGACGCAAGGGCAGGGGATATGAGGAGTCGCCAATCCATTTCATCTGCCACCAGCAGTTCGCGCCGCAAATTTCAACGGACTTACTGCTGCGAGGTAAGTCTTACACGTCGGACGGAGACAGCGATGTGTTTGAGATCAAGCCGCTGGACTACCGTAAATGCATCGAGATACACCCGACTCCATGGGCGCACTACAGTTTGGCTCCGGGAGGCCCCGATAAGAGTAGAAGAACCCATAACTCCGCCTAACAAATAAAGGATTAGTTCCGAGTCGAGGTACGAGAACTCGGAACTAATCCAT
>CAZJXD010000113.1:0-15035 GCA_964549945.1 uncultured Desulfobacteraceae bacterium
CCCGCACGAGGGGTGGTGTGGGGAGGGGGAGTGAGAAGCTCCCCCTTACCCGATTCAACAAGTATCCAATATCTATGAGATCATGGTTCCGCTGCTTTCAAGAGCCTTGTTTCGCTGGGAACTGCTTCTGAGGTTTGATCCTCAAGCGATGCACAAGTGGTTTATGATCGCGTGACAGGAGCGTGACATAACAATCAAATGTGCCCACTTTGCCACGCATGAAGGCTTGCTCTACCTCCTCGTCAGTATGGTCTGGATCGATCGGAGCATAACTGCCAGTGCTTTCATCTATTTTCAAATAGTATTCAAACTCCTGCAGTAATATCTGTTTTGTCCCGTCTGACATTGTAACTTCCTTTGGAAACTTCATCGGCATTTTGCCAGTGTACGTGTCTCCCATTGCCTTGGGATCTGGTCTCAAATCCTTGCACTTGAATGAGGCAGACGCAATATGAACATTTCTCCCAGTATGATTTGCGAATGCGATTGTGATACGCAATGGAAAATTCCAACCTGGAGCCCGTTCGTAGTGGAAATTGACGATGAAGTTTCGAATAGATTTTCGCGGCCTATAGAACTTTAAGTAACCAGCGACAGAGCCTAGAATCAACATTAGGAGACTAAGAAAGCTCCAAAAGTCAAACCGTGCGAATAGGAGAAAAAGATTCTTGATCATCTCTAGCATTGCTTTTTGATTCAATGTCTAACGTCCTGGCTGACAGGTGCGCGGGCGTCTTTTCCGCGCATCCTTGTCCAGCCCGTTGTTCCTCGTCAAGCGCCAAAGGCATGCCATCTTGGTCAGCTGCGCCCAAATTGCTCCAGGCTCCACGCCTCTCCGGCACTTGAAGGGCTATACTGCCTCTTCATGTAGCGCCTTACAACATCGTAGCCGAAGGCCTTTTCAAGGGCCGTTCGAACAAGACCGACGTGAGTAAAGTACACACCACGATGAATTCTCTCACCGTCGGGGTCATCATAGTAATATTTCCCGTCCCCCGAGGCAGTTCTCACCTTCGATTGGTCTTCCTCAATTATGGCATCTAGATTCGCTTGAATAAGTGCACGTAAATCACTTGCGGTATGGATCTTAAAATGTGAAAGATCGGTTAGCAATTCCGCATACTCTTCAGGTTGTTCTTTATTCTCTTCTGGCAAGAGCTCGGACAGTATAGACTCAACGAGGTCTACATTTAGCGGTTCCGTGGGCTGTAACGCAATAGTGTCTCTTTCAATATAATGTTGTCGCTCCTCTAAGACCCGCTCGAATTCCAAGTCGACAGTTTCCAAGAGTGCTGAGACCCGGTAGATTGTTCGCCTAATCGGTTGAGGTACACTCTCCTCGTGTTTGTACTGAAGCTTATGCGAAGCGGCAGCCCAGATATGCTGCGCTAATGTGCGCACTTGGATTTCGGATAGTAACCCGCCCAACTGTGAGAAGCTTGGGATCGCCAGCCAAGCCTTCGGTAGCTGGACGATGTAATGTCTGGATTGATAGCCAAACTGTGCTTCCGGCAATCGCATTCCGATATCTTCGGAACTCATTACGCTGAAGGTACTGCACAGAAGGTCTCCCGCAACTGTGAGGTCTCTCCGAAAAAGCAAGATTGTTCTGATTCCGACCAGGTCAGGTAGTTGAGTAACGCTTTTGATGTCGAGAGACTTTCTTTGGATCTTATCTTCTATCGAAGACCACGGCTTAACGCGGCTTTCAATCGGAACGCCTAAGGTAAGGTTGTTGTTCGAAAAGAGCCGGCCAATTTGTTCAACCAAAGACTCCATAAGCCGCTCCGCTTTGTCAGCCAGCCCTTGGTATTCATTCTTGAGGACTTCAAAATTTACCTTTTTCATCTATTCTGTCTTTTTGCCCAACGTGATGCTAAGTGGCTGGCAAAAGCCAAGCGAGGAACGAGCGCGGCTTTTGCCAGTCCATCTTCAGCATGAAGTTGTTCTGCCTTTGAGATCCATGGCAGAACCTGCGGTTCTTGAAACCTGACGAAATCGATGTAGTCACCCTCTTGACGTCTCTCAAAAAGATCATTGTAGATCTGTGCCAAATCCTTCGGGATCTTACCCGTCTTCATATACTGCTTATTGAAGAGGCTACGCACGCCCGTATGCTTAGATGATGACAGGCCGTGACGTACAAGAAGAGCCGAGACCGCATAGAAACAGGCATAGTAGAGACGGTTCACACAGGCATTCCACCGACCTGCATTGGACAGAATACGAGCATCTTCCAGAGTCTCGTTTGCTCGGGTCATACGTTACAACACCAGATCCTTGGTCCATTCTGTCACAGTCTGATTCCTTCCTGCTGGACTCGCTGGTGAAATGGCATAGCCTGATAGAGGTCACTATTCCATTCTTCACGGTTCCGCACAATCGAGGAGATGACTTCTCCAGATTCCCATTCTATTTCATAGAGCCTGTGCCGAATCCGATCTGTACGTTCATCACTTATAGGGCCATCAACCAGGATAAGGAGGTCCCAGTCTGATTTCGAGACAGCATCTCCACGGGAGCGGGAACCGTAAAGAATGATCTCCGCCTCAAGTTCCACCTCATGAACAGCTTGTCTAATTTGCTCAATTAATTCATCTCGTTTCATATGATCACCTCATATTCTCTGGAGCCCTAACGCTCGCCATCAGTGGGAGCCGGATTTATTGGCGATCCGCTGCATGGCGTTGTGTACGCCCGGCATGGGCGTGAACCTTTCGGCCCTGAGCCTTTCGGTTTCGAGCTCAAGGTCGAGAGACTCAAGGCCGAAGGGCTTATGGGGTGTAAGTCCCCTGTATGCCTGTCCTGTAGCGACCCCTTGTGTTCAATTGCTAGGAGCATCTTTCTCGTACACTATGAAGTCCGCACAATAAATTTGTATCAAAAGCGTATCAGGATGAACCCTGTTAATGGTTAATATCATTGATATAAATACTAGCCGAAGGCAAGGGCATTGTCGTGAGGCGGTGTCTGAAGGAAGCTGGAGCGCAACGCTATGAGCTAAGCCTGCCCCGGACATGATCCGGGGAACAGAAATGGCATACAAGGCCCAGTCTCCGGATATATAACGAAATCAAATAGTAGCTCAGTTTCTATCATTTTTGCCTTTATTACTCTAATTTTACTTATATCTCTTCGATTGCAATTGTCAAGATCTTTATGACAATCTCTCGCCCGCTCCCTTTTGATGCTACTCAGATCAGCTAGAGCACACAGAGTCCACAGGGCAAGGATTTCACGAGGCAGGGACGGAAAATCAGGACAATCAATCAGTCCACCACAGGTGCACATTGATAACTTTTAGAATGCACTGTCAGCAATGAATAGCACTGCTTCTCAATATGCTATAGTTTTTTATCCATATCCCGCAAAAAACGGAATGTGGATTTGCCTGAATTTCCTTGAATAGAAAAAGGTTGCAAATTGCGCATAATATGGGGATATTCATTTTAAATCCTTCAAAAGCGCGTCATTCGGCGCGTGAATCGTTGTGCATTCCCCGGGGTCTCGCTTGACGGGATCGGATATAACAGTGCCTTAAATTTTTAAAAAACTATTTCAAGAGGAGGTATTGATATGTCTGAGCACAAATATCTGGATGTCTTTCTCAAGGAGGAAGATCGCATGGCAAGGGAGATGTTCCGCAACTTCGTTGACAAAGAGATCATGCCCGTTCGACAACAGGTGGACGACGATAAGGAGCACAAGATAGTCAACAAGATCCTTCAGGGCCTGACAAATCTGGGCGTTCAAAGGGCGGCCTTTCCCAAGGAATATGGGGGTGGCGGCAGCAGCTCAATCGTGTCCGCCGCCATAATGCATGAAGAGCTTGCCAGGGGCGATAGCGGCATCGCAACTTCTGCCACGGTGACGACATGGGCGTTCCTTCCGGCCATTATATCAGGCAACAAGGCGGTGCTGGATCATTTTGCCCCCATGTTTTGCGGCGATGACCTGAAGATGGGTTGCTTTGCCATCACGGAGCCGGGCGGCTCGCACGGGGGCGGCGGGTGCGACATCGAAAACCCCTCGTTGCACGGGCGGAAGATAAGGACCATTGCCAGACTCGAAGGTGATGAATGGGTGATCAACGGGCAAAAGGCGTGGGGCTCGAACGCCGGGGTATCGGATGCCTATTGCGTGGTCTGCACTACCGATCCCGATTCGGGCAAAGAAGGTATTGCCTTGATGTATGTCCCCTCACCGTGTGAGGGACTGACTTTTGGCAAATTCGAGAACAAGGCCGGCATGCAGGGTGACAAAAACTGCATGATTTACCTTGAAAACGTGAGGGTGCCAAAGGGATTTCGGGCAGCCGGACCGGGGCCGGATGCCGAGCTGATGCACAACAATGTGATCGCGGCCCGCATTCTCACCGGAGCACTTGCTGTGGGAAATGCGCAAGGGGCCTTTGAAATCGTGTTAAACTTTACAGGGGAAAGAATCGTAGCGGATAAGCCAATCAGGCAGCATTCCATCTGCGCCGGTATGTTAGCGGATATGGCGATCGGCATAGAGACGGCCAGAAACTACTATCTTGCGGCGGCCTATATGTACGATCACCCTGAAACGTATGTGCCCCCGGTATCGGATTTTATGTTGTCCAGGGCGAGTATCGCCAAGGTATACGCCGGAGACGTGGCCGTGATGGTAACCAACAAGGCAATGGAACTGATGGGTTCATACGGGTACGTGCGGGATTATGATGTGGAGAAATACTGGCGCGACTGCAAGATCATCCAGGTATGGGAGGGCGGAGGGCAATTGGGCCGCTTTGATGTATGCCGCGGATATTATGACTGTAATCTGTAACCATCCAAAGTGCTGACGCAAGAAATAGGGAGAAAAACCGCCGCCTCGGCCTCCGGGAAGAAAACAGGATCGAGCCTTGCTTCGTGGTGAAACAGAAGCCTTTGTTTCTTTAGCAGTTCCATTAAGGAATTCGGCTCGATGGGTGCAGGTATGCCGTTCGGGTGATTCACTCGGCAAGCCGTCCCATGTCCCTCAGTTCTCTTGCCGCCTGGTAAAGCCCAAGCTGCTCAAGTTTTTCCTTGGTGGGATAGCCGGTCTCCCTTTGCCATCCACGGAGTTCATAGTATTCGTCGAGCATGAAGTCCAGGTTCACCACCTGGCCCTTGGAGGCCCCGTCCGGCAGAGGTTCTTTCAGAAATCTCTCCGGGAGGCTGTCATCCTTTCTCGTCAGCCCTTCCCTCACATTGAAGGCCCTCTCCAGGTTGACAATCCTCTCGCCGATAAGGTTGACCTCGCCCTCGGTGATGCCAACCCCGGTAATGCCGTTGTAGAGCCTCGCCAGCATCCTGGTAAATGGCTGCTCCGTAGCATCCGGATGGGCAAACATGCACACCTCCAGGCAGTGCTCAAAAGCGCGTACGTCCTCATACCACTTGAGCATTGGCGCCTTTCCCGCCTCAGAGAGAGGGTCCAAGCCCTTAAAGCCTTTTATTTCATCCTTGTACCAATCTGCGACCCCCCTTCCGCTGTCAAAGTCCACTACGAGGTGCCGACAGTGCTCCGCCCCCCTGGAGGAGACGGCATAGCCAAGTGCCCAACCCTTTGAACCCCTGGGGTCCCTCGAGTCAATGCTCATTGCCTTGGAACACATCACGAACTTGTCCGAACCCCCTCCGATAGCCTGTGCGGCCCTGGTTGTCCCCTCGGCCAGCAGGTCTCCTATTCCCCTTCTCCCTACGATCATTTCAATCAACTTCAAAACCGCATCGCAGTCCCCCCATGTTATCTCCAGGCCATCCAGGTCCTTTTTGCCGAGGATCCCCGCCTCAACGCACTCGATTACATAGGCGACAACTGAGGCAGCATCCTTCTCGTCAAGGCCGTAATCATTAAGCAGGGAATGGGCCTTCAGTATGAAGGCCACGTCTGCTATACCGAGGCGGGAGAAGAACTGCTGAGTAGGGATGTGGCCGTCACCTTTCACCCCGGCATAGGGACCTTCAGCGACTATGTAAAACAGATTACAGCCCACGGGGCAGGCAAAGCAGGGACGGTTCGGTTTTATGTAATATTTCTCTGCCAGAGTATCCGGGACAATCGCGCAGGGATGGAAGGTGCCCTCCCGATAGTTCTTGGTGCCCACCAAGCCGAGTTTGGCATAGATTGGTCGGGATGCAGTACCGGATCCATACCTGCGCAGTCTTTCCAGTTTCTCGGGGTTCCACTCCCGATACATCTCGTGAACCGTATCCTCCAGCAGTTGACGATCAGCTACCCTGATTCCCTTTGTGCCTCTGGCAGCCACTGCCTTGAGGTTCTTGGAGCCACACACAGCCCCTGTCCCGGTCCTGCCTCCGGCCCGACCACCGCTTACGATACAGGCAAACCGGACCAACTTCTCACCGCCCGGACCAATGCAGACGGTGTGAATATTGGGGTCGCCCAGCTCGGTGAGTATCATCTCCCTGGTTTGGCCGGTGGTCTTTCCCCAGAGGCCTTGGGCGTCCCTTATCTCGACCCTGTCGTCATCTATCCAGATATATACCGGCCTCTCTGCTTTGCCTTCGATTATCAGGGCGTCATAACCGGCGTATTTCAAGCCACATCCAAAGGTTCCGCCGCAACTCGTATCACCGACGAACCCGGAAAGCGGGGACCTTGCAGTCGTGGTAAACCTGGAGCTTCCGGGGGCAGGTGTCCCGCAGGCAGGGCCGACGCTGAAGAACAGCTTGTTATCCGGCCCGAGGGGGTCCACGCCGGGCCTTATTTCGTCAAACAAGAGCTTTATATTCAGGCCTCTTCCACCCACATATTCGTGCTTCGCCTTTTCATCCAGCGGTTCTTTGCTTATCTCTCCACTTGTGAGGTTAGCCCTTAGAACCGCGCCCGTCCACCCGTACATTTCATACGCTCCTTAGGTTAGCTTCGCTACTCGATTATCGGGGCAGGAAACCTCCCCATCCTGACTTTCTTCCTGGCTAGAACAGCTTCACTCAAGGGGACAATCGCGATCGCTTTCTCGAGACACCACTCCACGCACTTCCCACACCAATCGCATCCTGTTCTGAAAGCAGGAATGTTAATATGGAGTTCCTGGTTCCGCAGCACCTTGATAAGGGACTTTTCAGGGTTGTATTCCCCGAATTTCTCCATGGAACAGATGAGTTCGCAGACCTGGCAACCGCCGCATCTATCTGCATCTACCATGAACACCCTGTCCATCTCTCTTTCCTTCCATCCTTGGTAAGAGCACTGCAATAACTATGACCTCTGAGGTACAATGCCCATCCTCTCAGCATCAAGTGCCTATAGGCCCTCTCTCATTAGCTCAATGGCCATTGTATGCCTGAACCCTATTCCTTGTTGAGCGCCCCTTGCTCTTCCTCGGTAACAATTACCTTACTTTCCCGCTTTCATTTCTCGATCAACCGCTACGCCGCTGTTTGCAGGAAGTTGATAATCCTAAAAAAGCGAGGCCCATGAGATGCTAACAATAGATCCCCGTCTCCTCGCTCGGCCTACCAGGGTGAATCGGAGGGATTTATTTCCTGAAGAAGAAACTCACTCGCTTTTTGTGGGGCGAAGTATAGGGAACGTGTCAATGTGTGTCAACGAAAAATAAGGGTCGGGATCAGCCTTTCACGGGCTGCCGCTCAAAGCATTCTTGCAGCAGGGCATGCATCGATGCGAGGATTCGAATACGATGAAGGCTTTAAGAACTCAACGAAGCGGGCCGCCAGGGCAAGTTCCCTCAAAAACCAAAATAGAGCGGGCCATATCAAATAAGGTGGAATAAGGATCCAGGTTTTTCTTGATGTCTTTATAAGATTGTGCATTAAATATGCTTCATTTAACTACCTATATTGCAACAGGTTATGCGGTTTTGAGATGAACAATACCAAGAATGGAACCGACAACGAGATCGCCTGATCTAGCGTGTGCGGTTGAGGAGATGACCAGGGATGAAAGAAATCACCTTTGTGGATACCACATTGCGAGATGCCCATCAGAGCTTATGGAACGGACAGATGACCACATCAATGATGCTCCCCATTGCACCGGTCATGGATGAAGTGGGATTTGAATCCATGGATTTTATGGCGCTGATTAGCATGGAATGGTGCATCCGGCAGCAGAAGGAAAATCCATGGGACAGGGTGCGTCTTATTGCCAAGGCCATGCCGCATACCCCGTTAATCGTTGGCGGTGTGCTTCGAAACTTTGGCAGTATCCCGGATTCCGTCACGGAATTTTGGACAAAGAAGATCGCGCAAGCCGGTGCGCGGAGAATCCGAATCAATGACCCCTGTCATGATATCAAGCAGATCATCAAGGCCATAAAATGGGCGAAAGATGCTGGGCTGAAGACCATGGTCGCGCTAATCTATTCTTACAGCCCCGTGCATACCGACGAATATTATGCCAAAAAGGCGCTGGAAATAGCGGAAGCCGGGGCCGAAAGAATGTTTATTAAGGACGTGGACGGCCTCTTGACTCCCGAACGAACTCAAACCCTTGTGCCAGCGATCTTGAAGAACATCGATGGGATTCCTTTGGAAATCCACGGACATTGCACCACAGGCCTTGCGCCTTTGTGTTATCTGGAGGCGATTAAGAAGGGGGTCTGCACCGTTCATACCGCAATATCCCCGCTTGCGAATGGCCCCTCGCAGCCATCGACCGAGAATATCATGAAAAACGCACGGCGTTTGGGGTTTTCCGCACATCTCGAGGAGAAACCACTCAAGGCCATGGCCGACCATTTTCGTTACATTGCGATGAGAGAGGGTTTTCCATTGGGTTCACCGGTAGAATACGACCTGTTTCAGTACGAGCACCAGGTCCCGGGGGGCATGATGGAAAACTACAAAGCGGAACTCCTAAAGAGAGGACTTGAACACCGGTTGGACGAATTGCTCGCGGAGATTGCGCGTATCCGGAAGGAACTCGGGTATCCTATCATGGTTACCCCCCTTTCTCAGTATGTGGGTGCCCAGGCTATATTGAATCATACCGCAGGGGAGAGATACAAGGTTGTCACCGATGAGATCATACAATATGTGCTGGGTCATTACGGCGAGCTCGCCGCTCCAGTGGATAGAGAGGTGCGGGATAAGATCATGCGACTCCCCAGGACCAAAGAGCTATTGAGCTGGGAGCCGCCGGAGAAATCGATAGAGGAACTCCGCCGGGAATTCGGGCCCGAACTCCCAGATCAAGAATTCTTGCTCCGCGTCTTGACCACGAATCAACAGGCGGTAGATGAGGTATTAGCCGCCGGACAAATGGATTATGAGTACCCGAAGGGGGAAAAGCCGGTCTTGGCACTGATCCGCGAGTTGACTAAGCGCAAGAACTCGGCATTTATCCATATCAAAAAAGGAGATTTCTCCCTGACGCTGCGATGAACCGGCATCAACAAAAAGGGCTGCTGAGTAAAGTCAAAATAGGAAATAAGCGTTCATTTCTTAGTAGTCAAAACCCTGGTTACTGCCAAAGCCCTCCTCTTTGCGTCTATGGACGGCTTTTAAGCAGACAGGTGAAAGGAGAATAGTGAATGGGATATAAACTTGGGCGGGGCGATCTCACCTATGAGGTCGCCGTCGATTGGACGAAGATGCCGGAGGGGTGGTCTTTTCACGAAGTGGCGGACGTCGCGGTGGACTCCGAGGATAGGGTGTACGTGTTATGTAGGGGCGAACATCCAATGATCGTGTTCGATCGCGAGGGCAACTACCTTACATCATGGGGTAAGGGGCTGTTTAGCGAGCGGCCTCATGGGGTCACCATAGGCCCTGACGATATGCTGTACTGCGTGGATGATGGCCACCATACGGTCATGAAGACCACAATGGAGGGTGAATTGTTGATGACCTTGGGAACCGCCGGTTCGGCGGCGTCATTCCAGAGCGGGCGCCCCTTTCATCGTCCTACCAAGGTAGCGCTGGATCCGAAAACCGGTGAGATATATGTCGCCGATGGGTATGGCAACTCAAGGGTTCACAAGTACTCTCCAGACGGAAAGCTGCTTTTCTCGTGGGGGGAACCCGGCAGCGATCCCGGGGAGTTCAACCTCGTGCACAGCGTTTGTACCGATAGGGATGGCCTTGTGTATGTTGCGGACCGGGAGAACCACCGCGTTCAGGTGTTCGACTCAAAGGGCAACTACGTGACTCAATGGAAAAACATGCACCGTCCATGCGCCCTCCACATAGGCGGCAATGATGTGCAGTTGTGCTATGTGGGGGAACTCGGTCCGGTGCTTTCGACCAATAAGGATTTTCCGAATTTGGGTCCACGGATTAGCATCTATACCCTGGAGGGAGAACTGCGTGGCCGCCTTGGCGACATAAGGCGCGGTGATAAACCCAACCAGTTTTGGGCTCCCCACGGTATTGCCACGGACTCCCGAGGGGATCTGTATATAGGGGAGGTCTCGTGGACCTCCGTGGGCCGCGCCATGGACCCGCCGAGAGAACTCAGATGCTTCCGCAAGCTGATAAAGACGGCTTTTTGAGAATTATGGACGATCTCACATAGGATTCACCCTACGCAAAGTCCATTGACTCATCATTGTGGAGATCTCGGCCCATATCGGATGAGGTGAAGGAGCATGCCATTCTCATTGTTTCTTTGCCGGTGTTTCGGATGAGGTGTTTCGCCCCTTTTGGCAGGTAGATTGCGTCTCCCTGGATGATCGAGAATATATCGTCTTCTATCTTGATCTCTCCCCGGCCGGAGAGAAGGAATATGATCTCCTCGCATTCCGTGTGGATATGCCCCGGATAGGTGGTTTCCCCTGGCAATACATCCGTTATGCGGAGGGAAATGCCCTCTGATCCCAGCGTTTTTTCGTTCACAAGGTCCCTGATCTCCCTTCCGGTTATCCTTGAAACCGCAACATCATCGATGTTCATAATATATTTCTTCATCTCCAGCACCTCTAATTTAGAATGACATAGTATGGTACCTGTCATTGCGAGCATATTTGGGAATCATCCTCCCGGGTTATTCCACGCCTGGGAGTCGTCAAGTATTGCTCTCGGATCGTCTTGTGCATCTCCGATTAGGGGAAATCCCGAGCTTTGCCTCCATTCATGGATTCGAGGCCCGTGTATCATATGAGCCATTCGAGATTCAGCTCGGCCAGTTTACCATTGGTAGGCCTTCCCTGGTTATCCCAGCCGGAGAGCTCGTAATAAAGCTTAATCGCATCCCGAAGCTGTTCGGGGTCAATGCGTTGACCCTTCAGGGGTCCGTTCGGCATTTTTTCATGCCAGCGGGAAATAAGCCTGTCATCCTCCGGCCCAAATCCTTCCCTGTTATTAAAGACCCTTGCCATCACATTCGACCTTTCGGATACTTTCATTATCTCGAACAAGCTGGTATCCCACCCCGTGATTGCTCGCACTGCCTCAACGAGCCCGGAGAAGGTCATAGCGTGGATAGGCACCGAACAAAAGTTGCAGATCCCATAGCAATTATTGAGTCCCCATGTCTTTTGGCCGAGGGAGAAAAACCTTACTTTCTCTGAATTTAGCTCGAGCGGTTTGATGGGCTCCAGGATGCCAAGGGGAAGGAGGCTCGGGTTGCTGCCCGCAAAGGCGGTGTCATGAGGAGTTTCAATATGATCCGCACCGGTGGGGGACAGGGCGAAGCTCATCGCCACCCCGGTCTTCCCCCTGCCGTCATGAAGCGGCATTTCCTGACCCTTGATGTGAAAAGAGTACCTCTCAGAGCCCTTGCCAATGAGCTCTGCCGCCTTTTTTACTCCATGTGATAATAGAGCGCCGATACCCCTGCGATGAGCAATTTCCTCGATAAGCCAGAGCATTGCATCTGCATCCCCAAAACGAAGGGATCGACCGCCAGTATCTGCTTCTGTGAGAATGCCCTCTTCATAACACTCCATTGAGAAGGCAACCACACATCCGGTGGAAATTGTGTCCAAACCCATAAGATTGCAAATCTGGCCTGCCCTGGCCAGGGCTGGCAGGTTATCGTTATCAATGAGGGAGCCCAACGCAGCTAAGGTTTCATATTCAGGGCCTCCAAATCTCGGATCCAATGGATACGTATCGTCTTCCAAGGAAACCCGTCGTTTGCACTTGACCGAACATGCGTAGCAGGTGCCTGCCGAGTGAAAGATCGTTTGTCTATATGCATCCCAATCTATCTTATCCGCACCCGTAAATACGCCGGAACGAAAATTATGTGTAGGCAGTATCCCCGTGTCATTTAAACTTTTTACTAAACCCGTGGTCCCACAAGCGCTCAACGCGACGTTGGGCTTATGGGATTTGATGCGTGCGTTATGCCAGCGAGCGATCTCCTTTACCCTTTTTTCATCCGCAAACTCCATGCTCCTCCGCCCACGTGCCGCGATCGCTTTGAGGTTCTTCGACCCCATGACTGCGCCCATCCCCGTCCTGCCGTTGAAATGCTCCACCCCGTTCTGCACACAGGCAAACGGGATTAACCGCTCTCCAGCAGGGCCTATAGATGCGACCCGAATCCTTCTGTCTCCCAACTCCTCGCAGATTCGCTGAAGGGTTATCCAGTTATCCTGACCCCAGAGATGACCGGCATCACGGATTTCCACCTCTCCGTTGTGAATCCAGAGATAGACCGGTTTTTCGGCGCGGCCCCGAATGATGATCGCGTCATAGCCGGCAAATTTCAGCTCGGGTCCGAAGTATCCGCCAGCCTCAGACTCACCAAAGGCACCGGTGAGAGGTGATTTGGCGGCTACGGTATACCGGCTGAATCCGGATAAGGGAGCACCGGTGACCACACTACAGGCAAATACTAAAACATTGTTCCCTGAAAGGGGGTCGATGCCCGGCATGAGGTTCTTCAGCAAATAGTATGAGGCAAGAGAGGAACCGCCTACATAGGTTCGATACCATGCCTCGGTCGGCTCCTCAACGTGCCATCGACCTGCGCCAAGATCCACATGTAAAATGCGTCCGTTATATCCATAGGGCATAATCTCAAACTCCTTTTTTCATTATGGTGAAGAAGCAGATCAAGCCTGGCGTATGTCGCTCTATAATAATCCCCCTATCTCCGGTTACCGCGGCGCTCTCGTAGAAGCGTTCGTATAATCATAAAAGGATCACACGGGCATTAGGTCCGAGATAAGAGGGTCAAGACCGCCATGCGATGATTTCTCCTTTTCTATCATCGCACGCACGGGGCGACGATTCAAACACACTCAAAGGGCATTGTCAACACCAAAGCCGAAGCAATACATGCGCAGGCATACCACGAGTATGAATCCATTATCAAACACGGTGGTGCATCCAGGGGGACCAACGAACGATAAAGGATATACTATGCGTTTTGTGTTGACTTTTAGGGATATTTATGATTATCGACGTATCAGCCCTGCGGGGAAAAGCCTCTTTTGAGAGCGAGAAGGTCTGCTCAGTTCGAGGCACGAATGGGATTACAAAGCCCTTTGAATACGCCTTTCCGCGCTGCATAGCTCCTCTCAAACGAACTCCTGATTTTTTCATAACTGTCTGCAAGAGAAAGGGGAGTATTTTATGGAGAAGATTTTTTACGATCATCTAACGTGGCCGGAGATCAAGGAGATGGGGATGATGAGGGAAAAGGCGTATGAAACAACCTTACAGCTAAAGGACCTGCTGGATCCAGTGCCTCGCCAGGTTCGGGATAAAGGGTGATGCGATGAAACTCCTTGACCGCATTGCGCTCGTTACAGGCGGATCCCGGGGCATTGGCAGGGCCACGTGCATCGCCATGGCAAGACAGGGCGCCCACGTGGTTGTCAATTACCATGAGAACCAAGCAGCCGCGGAGGAGGTTCAAAAAGAGATCGAACGTCAGGGCCGGCAAGCCATGGTTTATCGGGCCGATGTTTCCAAGCTCACTATCGTCCAGGCCATGTTCCGGAGTGTTATCGAGAGATTCGGGCGAGTGGATATTCTCGTCAACAACGCCGGCGGCGGATTGGGTTATAATAAGCCAATTCAAGAGATCTCCGAGGAGGATTGGGACCGGCTAGTAGACTTCAACCTCAAAGGGGTGTTTAATTGCTGTAGGGAAGCGTCTCGATTCATGATCAAGCAGGAAGGAGGAAAAATCATCAATATCTCATCCCAAATGGCCCGCCGTGGCATGAGCAGATCCTCACTACCCTATGTCGCTGCCAAGGCAGGCGTATTTGGTATCACCAGAAATCTGGCCAGGCAATTGGCTCCTTATCACATTACAGTCAACACCGTTGCCCCTGGAAGCATAGAGACAGAACGTCACTTGGCGGAGAAAACTCCTGAACAGAGAAACGCCCTCATCAAGGAGATCCCGCTTGGTCGCACGGGAACCCCGGAAGAAGTGGCAGCGGCGGTGGTGTTTCTCGCATCCGATGATGCAAATTTCATCACGGGAGCTATCCTGGATATAAATGGTGGTACATACCTCCCGTAAAGCGTTTTTCAAGGTGAATCACTCATTCCTATTCCCCCGAGCTATTTTTTGCTTGACATAGGGCCGAGTAGCTGATACCGACTTTCGGGGAGTTGATTCTTGGTCTGGCGCCTGAATACAGGATATTCATGAAGCAAGTGTTTAGAGGGGTATGGATAGAGACCGGTTGGTGCGTCGAATTCACCCGGCGCGCGGGCTGGAACATCAGCCTCAAGGGGTATATCTGGAGCAAAGGGCTGTGTTGGTGATTCTTACGTGTGGAAATCAAGATATCAGATCTGACCAAGACGTATAGCTTGCCACTATACATGTTATCCGTTGCCTACCCATCATCGACGTAGAAGCCTAATCCTGCCTTTTTCTGAAATGATCTTCTCGAGTTCGGGGTTCGTAAAGGCCGGTCACCCCTAAGGACAGGCTGGTTCCCCGGGATAGGGCATGGGTTTATTCAATGCAGTAACACCCTTGGGTTTCAAGTACTATGTCTAATTTTTTTGCACTGACTTACAGGAAGGTATCCCGTGAAAAGGTGATGTATTCGCTTTTTCTCCTTTCCCTGGTTGTCTTGGCCCTCTTTCTCTTGTATCCCCTCATCATTCTGTTTTACA
>CAZJXD010000114.1:0-14790 GCA_964549945.1 uncultured Desulfobacteraceae bacterium
TGAGAGTTTTGAAGTTATCAAGCATCGCAGGGGCGAGAAAGAATGGGGTAAACCACCAAAGGATGGCCGGAACATTATAGGCTGACTTGAGCATATGCTGAAGCGTAAGAGACCCTGTTGAAAGATAATACCATCAACAAATTCCGCCTTTCCTCTTTTTTTTCGGGACTCCTTCCCTTATTTGTGCTGGCACACTTTAGCCATCACGTGCTGACCGCGCTGCCCATGCCGCTTCTGCCTTTCATTCGAAATGACTTTGCACTCGATTACGCCCTATCCGGATGGGCAGTATCCGCGTTCACCCTGTCATACGGGATATGTCAGTTGCCGGCAGGGTGGCTTGCCGACCGCTTAGGGCCGCGCCTGATGATTGCCATAGGCATCTCCGGTGTAGCGCTGTTCGGAGTTCTGGTAGGCCTCTCGCATACCTACCTTATGATGATTGCCTTTATGGTACTCATGGGGGTAGCAGGCGGCGGCTATCATCCAGCTGCTTCCACGTTGATCTCGATGTCGGCTAAGTCAAGGGCTCGCGGGCAGGCACTGGGGATACACATCATCGGGGGGAGTGCCAGTAACTTCCTGACGCCTCTTATCGGTGTTGCCATCGCCGCCGTGTGGGGATGGCGCGGCTCCTACATAGTTTTGGCGGTTCCCACGCTTGTATTCGGGATCATGCTGTATGGGATCTTAGGCAGGCGGCTGGCTCATGACAATGGAACGCGGGAAATATCACGCGAGTATGACGGCCAAAGCTCCCCACCTAAAAGCCGAGCGGGCCGCCTTGTGGCGTTTGTGACCATGAGTACTTTCAACGAAGCAGTCAGTGTCTCTGTCGTGGCGTTCATTCCTCTATTCATGGTCGATTGCTACGGGGTAAACAAAGAGATTGCCGCCTCCTCTCTGGCTGTTATTCACTCCGCCGGTTTCTGGGCGAGCCCTTTGGGTGGGTACCTTTCCGATCGTTTTGGAGGTGTACCGGTGATATTGGCACTGTGTTTTCTTGCAGGTCCCATTCTTTATATAATGACCCTCGTGTCCTATGGATTGGGCTTAGGCATCATTTTGCTTGCCATCGGAGTGATCATCAAGATGCGGATGCCCATTGCGGAGTCGTACATCATCAGTCAAACTCAAGAGTATCATCGTTCAACAGTGCTGGGCATCTACTTCTTTTCGGGTCAGGAGGGAGGTGGTGTACTAACTCCAATACTGGGCCTGCTTATAGACCGGCTGGGGTTTTACCGCAGCTTCACCATTGCCGGTGTCGCTTTGTTCTTGGTGACATCGGTCTGCGCGATGTGGATATTGGCAAGCCTGAACCGACGATAAAAAGGTTTTGCCGATCTTAATCGCTTTACTCCCTTGCTTGAAGGAATTCAGTTATTGACATAACGTGGCTAACAGATTAATCAGTGAGCCGTAATTTCGAGTGTTCCCTATTGTCTCTCAGCCCGTTAGGGAAAAGCATGACAAAAAGGATTTTTTACGGATGGTGGATTGTCCTGGCTGGTTTCCTTATTGGCCTCTATGTAGGCAGCGCTGTCTTCTTTGGCTTCACGGCCTTTATCGAGCCGATCAGAAGGGAATTTGGCTGGACCTACACCCAGATATCGCTCGCCGCGAGCCTCCGCGGTCTGGAGATGGGGATCTTTGCGCCTCTCGTTGGCTTTCTTGCAGATCGCTTTGGCTCAAGAAGGCTGATCTTATGGGGAACAAGCATCATCGGCCTCGGCCTGTTGCTTCTCAGCAAAACCAATTCCTTAGTCATATTCTACGCATGCTTTATCCTCCTTGGCTTTGGGGCTGGTGGATGTGCAGGCGTAGTGCTCACCACCGCGGTTGCGAACTGGTTTTATAGAAAGATTGGATTAGCGCTCGGCATAACTGTCTCGGGATTTGGCGCCAGTGGATTGATTATTCCCTTGATCGTGAGGCTTATCGATCTTTATCATTGGAGAACCACGGTGGTCATCCTTGGATTGGGAATGTGGGTCATTGGAATACCCTTATCCTTTATCATCCGCAACAAACCGGAACAATATGGATACCTTCCTGATGGCGAGGTTTCGGAGGGTCCCCTTCCAGAGCTCGAGATTGAAGGCAAGGAAGTGCAAGTCGGCTTTAAAGAGGCCCTCAAGAAGAAGGCCTTCTTATACTTAGCCTTCGCGGATGGGATTCGGATGATGACGGTCATGGGGGTTATCACTCATGTGATGCCCTACCTCAATAACTTAGGGATGCCAAGATCAACTGCCGGGCTTGTGGCAGGCGCTCTTCCCTTGTTCAGTATCATCGGAAGACTGGGCCTTGGGAAGTTGGCCGATGTGTTTGATAAGAGGCACGTCATGGCGCTGGCACTTTTCCTTATGGCTGCGGGGATGCTTGCCTTCTGTTATGTACATCTGAAATGGGCCATCCTCGTTTTTCTCTTCCTCTTCTCTCCGGGTTTTGGAGGGGTTATGGTTTTAAGGGGAGCACTTATAAGGGATTATTTTGGAAGGGAATTTTTTGGCAAATTAATAGGGATAACCATGGGATCCGCAGCGGTTGGAGGGATTATAGGGCCTACCGCAGCTGGATGGGTATTTGATACTATGGGAAGTTATCAGCTCGTCTGGGTTGTTTTTTGTGGACTCATTTGTCTGGCAATAGGCTTGATCTTGAGAATTAAGTAATGTATCTCTGGAATGCTATTCGTTCCGTCCATCTCACAACCCCCCTGGGGAGATTGGACGAGAAGCCAGTCAAAGGGATATAGGATTGTTTCAGATTGTGTTATCCATGAAACCTATTTTTGGGTTTAGAGCAGGACATTGAATTCTCGCTGCCATCCACAAAGAAAGGAGGATTATTTTGATCCAAGAGAGAGAAGAGTTGATCGAAGAAATCGGAGAACTGGCCCTGAGCTATGATATGAATTATATCGGTTGAAGCCAGTCCGTTCTTGCAGCTCTGCAGGAAAAACTGGATCTCCATGATGCAGGAGCCTTTAAGGCGGCAAGTGCACTCTCTGGAGGAATAGCCCGAAGAGGGGAGACGTGCGGCGCCCTGATTGGGGGGATGATGGCCATTTGCCAGGTAGTTGGGAGGGAGTCCATTGAGGATACCGAGCAGTACCGTAGTGCCATGGTTCCCGCGAATGATATGTACCTGAGGTTCAAGGATGAGGTCGGCCACACCCTTTGCGCAGAAATACACAAAATCCTCTACGGCAGGTCGTTCAAGCTCTACGATGAGAAAGACTATGAGGCATTCCTGTCCGCGGGTGGACACCAACCTGAGGGATGCCCCGGGGTTTGCGCCAAGGCGGCAAAAATCGCCGCGCACATCATCCTCGATATAAAGGGCTAACTAAAGCATTAGGAGTGGGAGAAAAAAGCACTCGCCATATGGCTGGCTCCCCTAGAGCTCCGGGGGCGATGTCTCGCAAGAAACTCGTGAAGCCAGCAGTATCGATGCCTTTCTTTTAGTAAAAAGGCCTTCTTCGCCTTTTGAATCAATACGAATCTTTAGGCAACACTATATGAACCGCTATGTAACGACTCCTGTCTATCGTTAGCAGGGCGAAGGTCGTGAGGCAACTCCCTATCCCGATTAGTAACCACCGGCCATGGAGTTACGACGTGGATCATATCCTCCCAATATATTTCCTGTTTTAGGATCCACCATAAGACCTTCGACCCCTCCCACCTCCATGGTCCACTCAGGGCAATCAGTGATCCTGTGGCCCCACCTCCTCAAGACGTCACAAACTCTTCCGTCTATCCGTTTCTCCATCATGACTTCGTAACCGAGGTCCACGCTTCGGAAGCGCGGCGCCTCAACAGCTTCCTGAATACCGAAGCCGTAATCTATGACATTGACGATTGTCTGCATCACGTATTGGATGATTCCGTCACCACCTGGGCTCCCCGCTGCCATAAAGGGGCGGCCGTTTTTTAAAACAATGGTGGGCGCATGTCCGATATTGGCCCGACGGCCGGGCGCTACGATGTTGGGGCTACATTTCAAAGCCATCCACCATGTTCTATCGTTCATTACGATTCCGGTTCCCTCGACGACTTCCCCGCAACCAAAAGGCCCCCCAACCGTTTGTGTCGCAGAAACAATATTCCCTTCTTTATCCAACACCACAAAGTGAGTGGTCCCACCCTCGTATGACTTTCCTCTCAAAACAGGAGCTCTCATGCCCTTAATTGGTTCGATCCCTGGTTCCGCGCGCTTAGCCTTGCCGAATTCGATCAAGTTAGCCCTCTTTGCCGCATAATCCTTATCCAGCATCTTCTCAACCGGGACTTTTAGGAAGTCAGGATCGCCTGCAAATCCACGCCGGTCCGCTCGGGCCAGCTTTGCCGCCTCGATCATTACGTGCAGCGACTCAGGGCTGTGATACCCCAAAGCCCTCATGTCAAAATTTTCCACAATCTGCAGCTCTTGAAGCATGTGGATGCCGGAGGTGGGGTAGCTTGCCGCGACCACATCAAAGCCCCTGTAGCTTGAGGTCTGAGTCGGTCGCCAGACAACATCATAGTCCGCGAAGTCCTTAAGCGTATGAACCCCTCCGTGGGCCCTTGAATAATCAGCTACCATCTCTGCTGTCTTTCCTTTGTAGAATCCCGAGTAACCATGCTCGGCTATTCGTTTCAATGTACCAGCAAGGTCGCCTTGAACTAATGTGTCTCCTTCACCGAGAGCTTCTCCTCCCGGCTTGAAGAAGATCTTTCGGGAGGACTCGAACGTATGCAATTTAGTCTTCCCGTCATCAAGCCTGTTGGCAAAGAATCGGTTGACGGGCAACCCCTTTTCGGCACACTTTATGGCCGTGGATAAAATCGTTTGCAAGGGAAGCTTTCCGAAACGCTCCCAGGCTCTAACCCAGGCTCCCGGTGTGCCGGGCACATTTGAGACGATGATTCCTTCTCTTCGGTACCTATCGGGTTCCTCTCCATAGGCTTGAGGGGTAGTTTCAGGAGTGAGGTCGAAATGATTTTCTAAAACCTCCGCGGTCATCTCCGCGGCACACTTGGAATAGCCGTCTATATAATAACACTCATCTGTCTCGGCGGAGTAAATCAGCCACGCAGAATCCCCGCCAATACTGCATAGATCCGGATTGGTGACACAGAGGACCGCTCCCAAGGCAACAGCCGCATCGATCGCACTGCCTCCCGCCTGCAGCGTGGTAATGGCCGCTTGCGTAGCTTGGGGATGCATTGATGAGGCCATCGCCTCTGCTGCCCATACTTGCACCGGGGGCCGTCCTTGGTTCTCGACGGTTAAGATATCAGACGGCGATGTTTTTCTAATCATCATTATCTCCTAAAGCATCATTTGGTACGATCGCATTTCACCGGGTATTTCATCACTTTGTAGAAGAGTTTCCTTTGAAGTGTCAAGCGTGGACTTGGGTAGTTCCTGATTTTTAGGAAAAATCGCTATTCGGGTTCCAAAGGGGTACGCCCCCATACGAAGGTGAAGCTCGGAGCTTTGTCAGAGGGCCTAACAGTGAACCTTCTTTAGATCAGAATCCCCAGCACCTCTGGGCATGGAGTTATGACATTCGCGCCTCATCCCATCCATGCTATTCCATTTGACAAAAGATAGGAGTACCTTCTATAGTGGCTCCCCTGAAGGGAGATCGTTTGCAAACCATGAACAGGAATATTGTGATATTTGGGGCAGGGGCCATCGGAAGCTTGATCGCCGCTTACCTAACCAGGGCGGGTGAAAGGCTTGCCCTTATAGATCCTTGGTTCGCTCATGTGGTGGCGATGCAGCACCGGGGTCTCCATGTGACAGATCCCGACGGGGAGTTCACGGTGAACCTCAGGGCCCTGCACGTGGACCAGGTCAAGGATCTGGGCGCACCCATAGACATCCTCTTCCTTGCGGTCAAATCCTATGATACCGAGTGGTCCACACGCTATCTCGCTCCTTACCTGTCCGCTGAAGGCTTCATTGTCTCGGCCCAGAACGGCCTGAACGAGGAGCTCATCTCCTCCATCGTCGGCGTTGAGAAGACCATGGGGATGGTGGTCTCGAGCCCCAGCTCTCTCTCGTCCCCGGGCACGCTCCTCAGAAAGACCGCCATCGGGGACCAGCTCGCCTTTAGGCCAGGGGAGCTGGATGGCAGCGACACCCCGAGGCTCCGAGACCTGGCCGAGCTTCTGTCACAGGCCGGCCAATGCAAAACCACGGACAATATCTGGGGAGCGCTCTGGGCCAAGCTGGCGAGCAACGCCATGAGCAACGGCATCGCGGGGCTGACCGGGATGGGCAGACGCGCTCTGTGGAATGATGCCACCGCCCGCAGGGTCATGATGCATATCGGGGGGGAAGTGGTGGAGGTAGGGGAAGCCTGCGGGATAGTATTTGACCGCATACGAGGGGTATCGCCCGAGCATTACAGGAATCTGGAGGGGGACAGCGCCCGGGTTATCGATGAGGCGTTTCTGAAGCAGGCAGGCCCTTGGAAAGGTATCAGGGATCACAGCCCGTCCCTGCTTCAGGATGTACAAAAGGCCCGGCGCTCCGAGATAGACTACCTGAATGGGGTGGTGGTGCGAAAGGGCAGGGAGCGGGGAATCGCCACTTCGTTAAATGAGGCGGTGGTGGATGCGGTGCACCGTCTCGAGGCAGGAGAGATAGCTTCGGAGCCCGCGAACCTGGAGATGTTCAGGGAATACATCTAGGGGCATCCTTACCATCTCTTCATCGACTAGGCATGGGATTTTCAAACGCGAGGTATCACCGGTTTTTTCGTTGGTACCAAAGGATAACTTTGATAATCGTGAATCCTCCTAAACATCTTGCCATAACGTTACGAGGATTCCCTCAGAACTGGTGATTATGAAAGCGCTCGTTGTTCTAACGCCATCAGAGTCAAAGCGGCTTATTGGGAAAGCTGTTGCGCACATGCAGGAGGTGAAGCACGCACTGAAGGATGGCATGATAATACTTGCCGGGGGGACCACCTGTGCCTATGCTGCTGAGGAGATTCTGGGAAAGAGCATGGAAAAAGGCGGGTACGCGAGCGGCTTCATCGTTCCCAAAGGGCTTTGTCATCATACTCAAAAGCCGAAGAGAGTCATAATAGAGAAAGGGAGATTGAGAGAAGATATCTCACGCTATAAAGCGATCAGGATGCTCAAGGCAGATGATGTATTCATCAAGAGCGCCAACGCTATAGACCCGGAAGGGAACGCCGGAATCCTATTATACGGGTTGAGAGGGGGATCGATAGGTCGAGCATTTGGCACCATAGTGACCGAAGGAGTAAACCTGATAATACCGGTGGGATTAGAGAAGCTCATCCCCACATCTGTCTTCAGGATTTCAGAGCAAATGGGCAAGGGCAAAATAGACTACTCCATGGGTCTTCCTGTAGGATACATTCCGCTACACGGAAAGGTAGTCACTGAGATCGAGGCCATGGAAATCCTCATGGGGGTCAACGCCGTTGCAGTGGCTTCCGGGGGTGTAGATGGAGCAGAGGGCGCTATCACGCTGTTGCTTAATGGCAGCGAGGGTAAGGTGCGGAGTGCGATTCAACTGGTAAAGTCTCTAAAGGGAGAGCTCCCGGTGAAGGTGCATCCCTCTGACTGCGGATCTTGCAGTGCCTTGGATTGCCACTATCACGAATAGCTGCGGCGAGATGGATTCCAGGCTCTAAGACACTGCTTTAATGCCCAAAGCTTTATGGCAAAGGACAGAGGTATAGATTAAAATGCATAATTTTTCTGAAATGGTCTAATAGTTCCGGGGAATGTATGGCTACGCTTCGATTGGAAGGATTAACCAAGAGATTTGGCGATGCCGTGGCGGTGAACGATCTCACCCTCCATATTCCGGATAGGGAATTTTTAGTGCTCGTGGGTCCCAACGGCTGCGGCAAGACCACCACCCTCCGCTTGATCGCGGGGCTCGAGCAGCCGGACAGCGGGAGCATCTACATCGACCACGAGCTGGTGAACGAGTTGGGGCCTGGAAGGAGAGGGGTGCAGATGATTTTCCAGAGCTACGCCTTGTGGCCCCATATGAAGGTCATGGATGAAAAAAGTTACGCCAACGTGAACTTCGCGTTGAAGGTTCGCAGGTGGCTTCGCGCGGATATCAGAGACAGGGTTCGGGAGGTGGCCCGCAGGGTGGGCATCGGCAGCCAGCTGTTTGGCCGAAGGCCCCATGAGCTCTCCGAGGGCCAAAAGCAGAAGGTCGCCATTGGCAGGTCCATCGTGATACCGCCCAAGGTCTTTCTGATGGATGAGCCCATGAGCAACATCGACCCTCCCAGCAGGATAGCCCTCAGGGAGGAGATCCTCACCATGCACAGGGAACTGGGGACCACCACCGTGTATGTGACCCACAACATGGCAGATGCCATGGCCATGGCCGATCGGATTGCGGTCATGAGGGAAGGCGCGATCCTTCAGGTGGGCGCTCCTGAGGAGATATACACTCACCCCAGGGGTCCCTTCGTTGTCGATTTCATCCGCAGCTACGATATCTCCTTCGGGACCAGGCCTATGAGATAGGCTCAGCCCGAAGGCAAAACCCATTTGCGATGGCTCAGCTGCAACGGTTCAATATTGAGGAACAGCTCAATCTTGGGATTTTTTATACGGTTACTTTAGGGGAAGTTTGGGCCTTATCAGAGATGTATCGTTAGATCCAGCCAGTATACGAGAGGAGGAGGAATATGTCGAAGGATCAATTATTGTCCGAGGTTGAACGCAACGGCTGTGAGAACGAGAGGGAATTCAGGAACTGCTGTCAAAGCACGCTCCTTGCCCTTCAGGAGGTACTCGGTCTCCCTGTGAACGATGGCCTGCTTAAAGCAGGAACGGGCTTTTCAGGGGGAATCGGCCGAACCGGCTCGGTTTGCGGAGCGTATACAGGCGGTGTTATGGCGCTGGGCCTTCTGTTCGGCCGCGACCGAGAGACTATGACGCACCCGGATGAGAACATCCGCTCTGAGCTGAGGGAAGAGATAACGAACAGACTGGGAGCCCTGATACTGAAACTCCGTGAAAGATTTATGGAAGACTATGGCAGCACGATCTGTAATGATATCGAGATGAAGATCTTTGGTCGATCATTTGATAGCCTGAGCAAGGAAGAACGAGAGGAGAAGGATAGATTGGGCGGGCACCAGGATAAGTGCCCTGTGGTGGTGGGAAAGGCAGCACGCTGGGTTGGGGAGCTAATAATGGAAGAGCAGGGAAATAGATGACCTGATTAACCGTTCCATGGTTTATTTCAATGCTCAACTGAGAATGGCCTGGGTTACCGCATCACCAATTTCATAGGTTTTATTGGCACCGCCCATGTCATGGGTTCTCACCTGTCCCGATGAGAGCACCTGCACGACAGAATCCTGAATGTCCTGGGCAGCCTGAGCTTCTTCCAGGTGCTCCCACATCATTCGAATCGATTCGATAGTGGCTATGGGATTTACCATCTCCTTGCCCGCATACTTGGGCGCGGAGCCGTGAATGGGTTCGAACATGGAGGGATAGGCCTTCTCGGGATTGATATTGCCCCCCGCCGCAAATCCCATGCCTCCCTGAAGCATGGCCCCCAGGTCGGTAATGATATCCCCGAAGAGGTTCGAGGCCACCACCACGTCGAAGTGCTCTGGGTTTTTGACAAACCACATGGTGGTGGCATCTACCATGGCCATATCGGTCTTTATGTCGGGATATTCCCGCGCCACCTCGCGGTACACGGAATCCCAAAACACCATGGAGTAGTTAAGGGCGTTGGACTTGGTGCAGTTCGTCACCATTCCCACCGGGGGCGCGTTCCCAAGCTTCTTTCTCCTTCGGGCCAGCTCGAAGGCATAGCGTATCACCCGCTCGCAGCCCTTTCGAGTGAATACGCCTGTCTGGAGGGCAATAGCATCGGGCGTACCCGCCTTGAAGAGCCCGCCAACCCCTGAATACTCGCCCTCGGTGTTCTCCCGGATTACCACCATATCCACCGTCTCAGGGGTTGCAGTCCTTACAGGGGTTTGTACGCCCGGGTAGAGCTTGATCGGGCGGAGGTTCACGTACTGGTCGAATCCCCTGCGAATGGCGAGCAAAAGGGTGAGTGAAACGTGATCCGGGACCTTGTTGGCATCCCCTATGCAGCCCAGAAAGATCGCATCAAAATCCCTGAGGGTTTCGAGCATATCATCAGGCATCATCGTGCCGTGCTTGAGATAATAATCGCATCCCCAGTCGAAGGATTCGGTAGTGACCTTAAAACCGTACTTGTCCGCCACGGCATCCATGATCTTGACTGCCTCCCTGGCTATCTCTTTTCCCACACCATCGCCTGGGATGACCGCAATATTGTAAGATTTCATGCGACACTCCGAATACTGTTTATGCTTTTTAATACTATTTTTTTCCGAGGTTTCTGTGGTTCTCTATAGTCTTCCTTACGGGGTGATGATGAGAGAGGTCTTCTTCTCTTCTTCTTTTTTCTCTCGGTCGGTTTCGAGCAGGATCTGGATGGATTTCAGGAGCAGGTCCCAGATAAAGGGGTTGGGCTCGATGGGGCTTAAGGGATTTTTGAGATCAACCGCCGCGCTCAGGGCTGCCCTGGCCTCATCCTCCTTCCCTGTTTTGAGAAGTACATAGGCCATCTCCTCGAGCCGCCTCTTCCACAGCAATCTTTTTTCCTCCGGGAAGAGCTCCTCCAGTGCCTCCCTGTATACGTCGTTCACGCGGGCCTCCTTTTGATCGGGCCTGAGCACGATCCTGCTTTGTTGTGCCTCGGTGATTTGAGAGGCATATTTCTCCACCTCTTTCTCCCCGAGGTGCCAGGTGGAAACGGGCATGGTCTCGTGCAGGTGTGCCGAGTCCTTCAGGAGATGGGGCAGGTCCTTGATCTCATCCTCTTTCATAAATTGATAGATGAGGGGTGCGGGCTCATCCCAGGTCACATCGCTGAACACGCTTTCCACCTCGTGGTAGCCCTGGGGGAGGGGTTTGGAGAGGGCCTGAGAAAGGGCCGCGGCCTCCTTAATAAGATGAAGGCAGTATGCCCCTGGTGTTTCAACAACCGGGAAATCCCCTGAAGAGAGGGAGCTTTTTACAAACTCCCGAAATTCCTTCTTGCTGAATCGGTTCACCGTGAACTGCTGAATTCCCTCCAGGTCTCTCACGACGCTGAACACCACCAGCAGACCTTTCTGGGGTATGGGTCGAGCAACGACTATGATCCTGCTGCCGGTGGAATCGATCGCGCTCAGGTAGCCTTCAGGTTCGGCTGGTTTTGGGGGCGTAAATGTGGGCTTATCGGTGGGTTTTTCCTGCCACCTGACACCCTTTTGCCTCAACTTGTAGAGGGTCCTCTTTATGGCCTTGACAACCTGCTTTTCTTCCCATTCGGTCATCATAGCCGTAAGGAGTTGGGCGGTTTCAGGGTTAGGGATGCTTGCCAGGGCCTCAATCAAGTGAATGGTGAGGTAAGGCTCCTCTTTGAGATAGGAGGTGGCCTTCTTTAGGACTTCATTAAGGGGGACATTCTGGCTCTGGGCAGCCTTAATCTCATCTAGTATGCGATCTAACTTTTCCCCCATCGCTGGGTCTCGTGTACGCCGTTTTTTCGTTTTGTTCATCTTCTTATCCGGATTTAGAGCCAGGCGTTATCGTGTGGAAGTTTTCCCTATGAGGTGGGGGAAGTATATGGTAGTGATTTCTAGGTGTAAAGCATAAAATACCGTTAGTCGATCAACGAACAGCACGATGGAGAGGGAACATAATAAGATAGTCAGAAGCTGGAAGATGTACGATTGGGCGAACTCCGCATTCGCCACATCCATCATGGCCGCGGTGCTTCCCGAATTCTACAGCTCCTTTGCCGGCGCCACCCTGGCTAAGACCACCGCAACCAGCTACTGGGGATACTCCAACACTATTGCTATGCTCATCGTCGCGATCACCGCACCTCTGTTGGGCGCTATGGCAGATCACTCAGGAGCGAAAAAGAGGTTTCTCGGAAGCTTCGCCGCAGTCGGTATTGTGGCTACTGCGCTGTTAATAGGCACGGGCAAGGGCATGTGGTTTTACGCGTCCCTGGTCTATATCTTCGGAAGGGTGGGCTTCGGGGGCGCTAACATCTTCTACGACAGCCTTCTGCCTCATGTGGCTGGGCCGGGGGAAATCGACAGGGTTTCCGCGGAAGGCTACGCCTATGGGTACCTGGGCGGGGGGATCCTGCTGGCGCTCAACCTCGTTATGATCATGAAGCCGGGCCTTTTCGGCATACCGGATGCGGCGTGGGCCTCGAGGATATCCTTTGTCACCGTGGCTATCTGGTGGGCGGCCTTCTCAATACCCATTTTCAGAAACGTCTCCGAACCTCGAGCCGTGGTCTCACGGGATGAGAGCGCGAGGCCTTTGGTGGCGGGGTATCAGAGGTTGAGGAGGACCTTCAGGGATATCAGGAGGTTCAGGGAGCTGGTTACCTTTCTCGTGGCCTTCTGGCTCTACAACGATGGGGTAGGGACCATCATCATTATGGCCGTGATCTTCGGCGCGGAGATCGGGATCGGCACCACTCACCTGATCGGGGCGATCCTGATGGTGCAGTTCCTCGGGATCCCCTTTACCTTGCTCTTCGGGAGGCTTCCCACGAGGCTGGGGACCAAGAACTCGATCCTCTGTGCCCTGGGGATCTATGTGATCGTCACCATTCTCGGCTATTTCATGCAGAAGCCGCTTCACTTCTGGCTTCTGGCATTCCTGGTGTCCATGGTGCAGGGGGGCACCCAGGCCCTCAGTCGATCCATGTACGGGTCCATGTCGCCGCCATCGAAGTCCGCGGAGTTCTTCGGCTTCTACAACGTGAGCAGCAAATTCGCGGGCATCATCGGGCCGTTCCTCTTCGGGGTGGTCGGGCAGATCACCGGCACGAGCAGGTTGAGCATTATCGCGATCGTCATCTTCTTTATTGCAGGCGCGCTGATACTCGCCACCGTGGATCAGGTAAAGGGGATTGAAGCCGCCATGAGCGAGGAAAGGGAGGAGAGAACGAGGGCTGGATCCTGACTGGCTATCCAGTCAGCAATGTATGCATACTCGATGACAATGGCCGCTTCTCGGTCCTGCAGAGCAGGTGATTTGGCGACAATGCCCACGCATAAATATCCATCGAGCTAGCCTCTGGCAGGGCAGCGAGACAAGTGATAAAATCCTGTCTGTCTTGTCTTTCAATGAATATCTTTCTTCTTTCTATTCCTCACCCCATCACATGGTGCAGGAGGAAAGCCTCTACCTGCGATACCTGTTCAGGGGTGAGGGTATTGAACTGGATGCCACGTCGCCTCATGGTAATCGTGCTCCACGGAAACTCCCTAGGGAGTTCGACATCCGAGACCGTGGTGAAGGGTACCTCCTTGAGGTAGAATCCCTCCTCGGCCGAGTAGATATCGAGAGAATCCCATGTATTGAATCGAGTTTCATCGGCAATGTAGTGAAATGCGAGTCCACCCCTGCAAATGTCCACAATATGAGCGATCTTCTTCTTGTTAGGGGTCCCGACTGCCACGAATGCGGGCGATCGTGGAGAAAAACGCTTGTGGTTCCTTCTCTCAATTGATTCTCGCCCATTCATTGTTCCCTCCTTCCAGTCTCATGACCCATTTGATTAAAGATTCTGTGTGGAGCACGCCTGGTCCCTGTCCATGATGAGGGCGGTGCTCATGGCCTGCCCTTCTCTCTCTTGGCTTAAGGCTTATAGGGAAGCGCCCCGAATTCCTCTCTTGTAATAAAATATGATAAAGAGGCTGTGGCGCACCCGTCTATCGGGAGAATATTGATTTTCGGTAAGATATTTCCCAAAAAAGGAATTTCTCTTCCTTCAGGTGGGCGGGGCACATCGGCGGTATGATACCATGTATAGTGTAGAATACCGGGGGTAAGCCACGATATGAGGGGGGAGGGCAGCACTAGGGAAATTTCTTAGAGCTTGATAAGGATTTTCTGGATGACGATCTTAGTTAGATCGGCGATTGACTTCGATTTGATTTTACATTTTATAGTCTTCGTGAACCGCCTAGTGCGGACCCGCTTGCTAGGTGGTGTGGGGAGGGGGAGTTAAAAGCTCCCCCTTACCCGATTAGCTGACCGTTTTTTCGCCGCCCTGTCAGAAGCCCTCGAAGACGTTTATGCTACGATGAGGCGAGGTCGAAACGGTCAAGGTTCATGACTTTGTTCCACACCGCTACAAAGTCGTGCAGGAACTTCTCCTGGGAGTCATTGCATCCGTAGACTTCCGCCAAGGCCCTGAGTTGGGAGTTTGAACCGAAGATTAGGTCGACACGGGTGCCGGTCCACTTGAGTTCGCCCGTTGCGCGATCACGACCCTCGAACACGTCTTTGTCTTCCGAGGTTGCATTCCAGGTCGTGCTCATGTCGAGCAGATTCACGAAGAAGTCATTGGTGAGTGTCTCTGGCCGCTTGGTGAAGACGCCGTGCTGGGACCCTCCGAAGTTGGCCTTCAGGACGCGCATGCCGCCCACGAGCACTGTCATTTCGGGTGCGGTCAGGGTCAGCAATTGCGCCCGGTCGACCAGCAGTTCCTCGGCCGATACAGCGTATTTGGCTTTTAGATAGTTACGGAACCCATCCGCGACCGGCTCGAGCACGGCGAATGACTTCACGTCGGTTTGCTCCTGCGAGGCTTCCATGCGCCCCGGCGTGAAGGGAACCGTCACATCGTGACCGGCATTCTTCGCAGCTTGCTCGACGCCCGCGCAACCGGCCAGAACGATCAGGTCAGCCAGCGATACCTTCT